>DHNQ01000016.1:57758-58105 GCA_002409595.1 Dysgonomonas sp. UBA5412 | reverse complement strand
GCCATCTGGTCACCGTCGAAGTCGGCATTGAACGCCGTACATGAAAGTGGATGCAACTGTATGGCTTTACCGCCGATCATTTTAGGCTGGAATGCTTGTATCCCTAGTCTGTGAAGGGTAGGGGCACGGTTGAGTAACACTGGGTGTCCCTTCATTACATGCTCTAGGATATCCCATACAACAGGCTCTTTGCGGTCTACTATCTTTTTAGCCGATTTAACAGTCTTGACAATACCACGTTCGATTAGTTTACGAATAACAAATGGCTTGTACAATTCTGCTGCCATATCCTGAGGGATACCGCATTCGTGCATTTTTAATTCAGGACCAACGACAATTACCGAACG
>DHNQ01000016.1:0-57570 GCA_002409595.1 Dysgonomonas sp. UBA5412 | reverse complement strand
GTTTTGACGGAAACGTCCTTGTTTACCTTTCAAACTATCGGATAGCGATTTCAATGGACGGTTTGCGTCTGTTTTTACAGCGCTCGATTTACGAGAGTTGTCAAACAAAGAGTCAACAGCTTCCTGAAGCATACGTTTTTCGTTACGTAAGATAACTTCCGGAGCTTTGATATCTATTAGTCTTTTCAGACGGTTGTTACGAATAATAACACGACGATACAAGTCATTCAAGTCAGAGGTAGCAAAACGTCCTCCGTCAAGAGGCACTAGCGGGCGAAGTTCCGGAGGAATAACCGGAACGATTTTAACGATCATCCATTCAGGTTTGTTCTTGCCTTTCGATCCGCGGAATGCTTCTACAACTTGAAGTTGTTTCAACGCTTCGTTCTTACGTTGTTGAGATGTATCTGTGCTTGCTTTATGACGTAATGTATTTGCTAACGAATCAAGATTGATGCGAGATAGCAAGTCATATACGGCTTCAGCTCCCATCTTGGCTATAAACTTGTTAGGATCAGTGTCATCTAACAGTTGATTTTCCTTAGGGAGTTTGTCTAATATGTTCAAATATTCATCTTCTGTCAGAAGATCTTTTTCGGCAATACCTTCTTCTACTGCTGCTCCTGCCTGAATTACGACATAGCGTTCGTAGTAGATGATAGTATCCAATTTTTTTGTAGGTATTCCAAGTAGATATCCCATTTTATTAGGTAACGAACGGAAATACCATATGTGAGCTACGGGAACTACCAAGTGGATATGCCCTGTACGTTCACGGCGTACCTTTTTTTCTGTAACTTCAACACCACAACGGTCGCAGACAATACCTTTGTAACGGATTCTTTTGTATTTACCGCAATGGCATTCATAATCCTTTACAGGACCAAATATGCGTTCGCAGAAAAGTCCGTCACGTTCTGGTTTGTAAGTACGGTAGTTGATTGTTTCGGGTTTCAAAACTTCACCGCTCGAAGCTTCCAGAATTTCTTCCGGAGAGGCAAGGCTTACGGTTATTTTTGAAAAGCTACTCTTTACTTTATTTTCTTTTCTAAAAGCCATATACTTTCTTTCTTTAAAAGCTGTTAGCCATTAGCTGATGCTGATAGCTGTTTATTAGAGTATTTAGAATCCGCTAGCTGAATACAAACTACTCAGCTAACGGCTTTTATATATTAGTCAAGCGAAACGCTTAATCCCAGACCTCTCATTTCGTGTAGTAATACATTCAATGATTCCGGTATGCCGGGTTGTGGCATTGGTTCACCTTTAACAATGGCTTCATATGCTTTAGAGCGTCCTACCACGTCATCAGATTTGATTGTAAGTATTTCTCTCAAAATATATGCTGCACCAAATGCTTCAAGTGCCCAAACCTCCATTTCTCCGAAACGTTGACCCCCGAATTGAGCTTTACCTCCAAGAGGCTGTTGCGTAATCAGAGAGTAAGGTCCGATAGAACGGGCATGCATCTTATCTTCCACCATGTGTCCCAGTTTAAGCATATAGATAATACCTACTGTCGCATGTTGGTCAAATCTGTCTCCTGTTCCTCCGTCAAACAGACGAACTTTACCATATCTCGGCACATTGGCTTTATCAGTCCATGCGTTGAGATCATCAAGGCTTGCCCCGTCAAAAATAGGAGTTGCAAATTTTACACCCAGTTCTCTACCTGCCCAACCGAGTACAGTTTCGAATATCTGTCCAAGGTTCATACGAGAAGGCACACCCAATGGGTTTAGAACTATATCTACCGGTGTTCCATCCGGTAAGAATGGCATATCTTCCTGACGTACGATACGGGATACAATACCCTTGTTTCCGTGTCGTCCTGCCATCTTATCTCCCACCTGAACTTTACGTTTCTTAGCTACATAAACTTTTGCAATCTGTATAATACCGGAAGGAAGTTCATCCCCGATAGTAAGATCGAAACGCTTACGTTTTAATTCAGCATCAAGTTCTTTATATTTGCGTAGATAGTTAACTATAACATCTCTTATCAGACCATTCTTGTGAGCATCTGTTGTCCAGTTGCTAACTTGTACCGATTCATAATCGATGTTTTCCAAGGCGCTCTTAGTAAATTTAGCTCCTTTGGCTATAATATCTACATTCAGATAGTCTTTTACTCCTTGGGATGTCTTGCCTTCAGTTAATACTAGTATTTTGTCTACTAATACATTCTTCACCTTAGCTATCTTTTCTTCGTATTCTTCGTCAAGCTTAGGCAATAGGGCTTTGCTCGAAAGTTTTGTTTTGCCTTTTTTTGCAGCTTTTGAGAATAGATTTGTTCCGATAACAACACCTTTTAGAGATGGTGAAGCTTTCAAAGAAGCATCTTTAACGTCTCCCGCCTTGTCTCCAAATATTGCACGAAGTAGTTTTTCTTCCGGCGATGGATCAGACTCTCCTTTAGGAGTGATTTTACCGATAAGAATATCTCCGGGACCTACACGTGCTCCAACACGAATAATACCTCTTTCGTCCAAATCCTTTGTGGCTTCTTCACTTACGTTTGGAATGTCGGAAGTAAGTTCTTCTACTCCACGTTTAGTATCACGTACTTCAAGAGAAAACTCTTCTACGTGTACTGATGTGAATATGTCTTCACGGACGATGCGTTCGTTCAATACAATAGCATCCTCAAAGTTATATCCCTTCCAAGGCATGAATGCAACTTTCAGGTTCTTTCCGATTGCAAGTTCACCTTGTTCGGTAGAATAACCTTCTGTTAGAATTTGGTTGAGAATAACTCTATCTCCTTTATGGCAAATAGGACGAAGGTCGATTGTTGTATTCTGGTTCGTCTTACGGAATTTAGGAACATTATATGTTTTGATAGCATCGTCGAAAGCAACAAACTCTTCGTCGTTAGTACGATCATATTTAATCTTGATTGTACTTGCATCTACATATACTACTTCTCCGGCTCCTTCGGCAACGATTTGGGTTCTTGAGTCGCGGATAAGCTGACCTTCAATACCAGTTCCTACAATAGGAGCTTCGGTACGCATTAATGGTACAGCTTGGCGCATCATGTTAGATCCCATCAATGCACGGTTGGCATCATCATGCTCCAAGAATGGAATTAATGATGCTGCGATAGAAGCAATCTGAGTTGGAGATACGTCCATCAATTCTACTTCCTGAGGTTCAATAACCGGATAGTCTGCATCTTGACGGGCTTTGATTCTGTTGTTTACAAACGAGCCATCATCATTTAATGGAGCATTTCCTTGTGCTATCAGTTTATCTTCTTCCTCTTCTGCTGCTAAATAAATTATGCCATTTCCTGACAAATCAACCTTGCTATCAACAACCTTACGATAAGGTGTCTCAATAAAGCCAAGATCATTTATTTTTGCATATACACAAAGAGAAGAAATAAGACCGATATTCGGACCTTCAGGAGTCTCGATAGGACAAAGACGTCCATAGTGAGTATAGTGAACGTCACGAACCTCAAATCCGGCTCTTTCACGAGAAAGGCCACCGGGTCCAAGGGCAGACATACGACGCTTATGTGTTATCTCAGCCAATGGATTGGTTTGATCCATAAATTGAGACAAAGCATTTGTTCCAAAGAATGTATTTACGACTGATGAAATAGTTTTCGCATTGATCAAATCAATAGGAGTAAATACTTCATTGTCACGAACATTCATTCGTTCACGAATGATGCGTGCCATACGGTTAAGTCCAACTCCAAATTGATTGAAAAGTTGCTCTCCTACTGTACGTACACGACGGTTGCTCAAGTGGTCAATATCATCAACGATTGCTTTAGAATTTATCAGTTCGATCAAATATTTTATGATCTCGATGATATCTTTTTTTGTCAATACTCTGATGTCAACACTTGTAGACAAACCTAATTTTTTATTCAATCTGTAACGACCTACTTCACCAAGATCGTAGCGTTTTTCAGAGAAGAATAAGTTGTTGATAACTTCGCGAGCACTAGTGTCGTCAGCCGGCTCAGCACTACGAAGTTGTCTGTATATATGACGAACAGCATCAATTTCCGAGTTACTAGGGTCTTTTTGCAATGTATTATATATAATTGCAAAATCGGAAAGGTGCTGAGAATCTTTATGTAATAGGATCGAAGTTACGTTAGATTCTAATATTAGATCAAGATGTTCTTTTTCTAATACAGTTTCACGTTCAAGTATAACTTCATTACGTTCAATTGATGTAACCTCACCTGTATCTTCATCAACAAAGTCTTCCATCCAGGTTCTTAGTATCCTGGCAGCAAGCTTCCGTCCTAAGACTTTCTTTATGCTTTGTTTTGTAACCTTGATTTCTTCTGCAAGATCGAAAATCTCAAGAATGTCACGGTCACTTTCAAATCCGATAGCACGAAGCAGGGTAGTTACAGGTAATTTTTTCTTACGATCTATATATGCATACATGACATTGTTGATGTCTGTTGCAAATTCGATCCAAGATCCTTTGAACGGAATGATACGTGCTGAATAAAGCTTAGTACCATTGGCATGCATTGTTTGTCCGAAGAATACACCCGGTGAACGGTGTAATTGAGATACAACAACACGCTCCGCTCCATTGATGACAAAAGTACCTTTGTCAGTCATATATGGTATCAGTCCCAAGTATACGTCTTGGATAACTGTATCAAAATCTTCGTGGTCAGGGTCTGTACAGTAGAGTTTTAATTTAGCTTTCAGAGGTACACTATATGTGAGACCTCTTTCTATACACTCTTCGATTGTATAACGAGGAGGGTCTATAAAGTAGTCTAAAAACTCTAATACAAAGTTGTTTCTTGTGTCGGCTATAGGAAAGTTTTCGGCGAAAACTTTATATAAACCTTCATTTTTCCTGCTTTCAGGAGGCGTATCAAGCTGTAAAAAGTCACGGAATGACTTTAGCTGTACTTCAAGGAAATCCGGGTAAGGTAGTGGATTCTTGATTGAAGCAAAATTGACTCTTTGATTTGTATTTGTTGAAGACATGGATAACCAATTTTATTGAACTTATTTATTTTGACGCAAAAAGGTTAAGAACCCTCTTCATAGGAAGGTTCCTAACCAAATATCCTTTTTCAGGACTATTTTTACTTAAGTTCAACTTCGGCTCCAGCTTCTTCTAGTTGTTTTTTCAATGCGTCTGCTTCATCTTTAGTTACTCCTTTTTTAAGTTCGCTAGGAGCACCATCTACTAGATCTTTAGCCTCTTTCAAACCAAGTCCTGTTAGTTCTTTAACTGCTTTAACAACTTGAAGTTTGTTTGCGCCAGCTGATTTTAAAACTACATCAAAAGATGTTTTTTCTTCTGCGGCTTCAGCAGCAGCACCTCCTGCAGGAGCTGCAACAGCAACTGCAGCAGCAGCTGGTTCAATACCGTATTCAGTTTTTAGAATTTCAGCTAGTTCGCTTACTTCTTTCACTGTCAAATTTACTAGTTGTTCTGCAATAGCTTTGATATCTGCCATTTTTGTATAAATTAAAATTGTTATTATTCTTTTGTTTAAAATATATTATCTCTTAGATAGAGTTTCTAAGACGCCATGTATAGTATTTCCACCTGATTGAAGGGCTGAAATAACATTCTTGGCAGGAGATTGAAGGGCTGAAATAACGTCGCCGATAAGCTCGTTTTTGCTCTTGATAGTTTCTAGTGCTTTCAAGTTTTCTGCACCAATATAGAAACCTTCTTGAACGTAAGCTGCCTTAAGCGAAGGTATACCTTCTTTTTTATATTTTGCAATCAGCTTAGCTGGTGCATTTGCAGTGTTTGAGAACATTATTGCAGTGTTTCCTACCATTGCTTTATTAAGCTCTGTATAATCTCCTTCAAGGCTATCCAATGCTTTTTGTAACAAGGTATTCTTTACTACCATAAGCTTGATCTCTTGCTTAGCACACTCTCTTCTCAATTCACTTGTTTTAGTAGAATTAAGACTAGCGATGTCTGTAAGATAGAAGTGATCGTAGCTCTTGATTGTAGCTGCAATATTTTCTATTATAGTTAGTTTATCTTCCTTTCTCATAATTTTCAGTCAATTTTAAATTAATTTTCTACTGATTTAGGGTCAATTTTTATACCCGGACTCATAGTACTTGAAAGACAAACACTTTTTATATAAGCGCCTTTGGCTGCAGAAGGTTTCAGTTTGATAAGCGTAGCAATAAATTCCTTTGCGTTATCTTTGATTTGGTCAGCAGTGAAAGATGCTTTTCCGATAGATGCGTGGATGATACCAGCTTTGTCTACTTTAAAGTCAATCTTACCAGCTTTTACTTCTGTTACAGCTTTAGCAACATCCATAGTTACAGTTCCGCTCTTAGGGTTAGGCATTAGACCACGAGGACCTAAAACACGACCTAAGGCTCCAACTTTACCCATAATAGCAGGTTGTGTGATGATAACATCAATATCTGTCCAACCTCCTTTTATTTTTTCGATATACTCATCCAAACCTACATAATCAGCTCCTGCTTCTTTAGCAGCTGCTTCTGCATCTGGTGAACATAATACCAAAACTCTAACTTGTTTTCCTGTTCCATGAGGAAGAGATACTACACCTCTTACCATCTGGTTAGCTTTACGTGGGTCTACACCTAAGCGTACATCTAAATCAACTGAAGAGTCGAATTTAGTTGTTGTGATCTCTTTTACAAGAGCAGATGCTTCATTTAATGTATATTGTTTCCCTGCTTCAATTTTGCTGAAAGCTAACTTTTGATTTTTTGTAAGTTTACCCATTTCTAAATTGAAGTTTAATTATTGAACATCAGGGAAAGCCCCTTTTACAGTAATACCCATACTTCTTGCTGTACCAGCAACCATTTTCATGGCTGATTCGATTGTAAAACAGTTTAGGTCGACCATTTTTTCTTCAGCAATAGCTTTTACTTGATCCCAAGTAATTTCTGCTACTTTCTTACGATTAGGTTCAGCCGAACCGCCCTTAACTTTAGATGCTTCAAGCAACTGAATAGCTACCGGTGGTTGTTTTACAATAAAATCAAAAGACTTATCAGCATAATAAGTTATTACCACTGGTAATATCTTTCCTGCCTTGTCTTGAGTTCTGGCATTAAATTGCTTACAGAAATCCATGATGTTGATACCTTTCGAACCTAAGGCAGGTCCTACGGGTGGTGATGGATTTGCTGCACCGCCTTTAATCTGTAATTTTAATTGTCCAGCAATTTCTTTAGCCATTTTTGTTTTTAATTTTAGTTTTGTTAAAACTTAAGATCGAGCTACAGAATGCGTAACCAAACTTATTGCTCTTTTTCGACTTGCATGTAATTCAATTCGAGAGGAGTTTTCCGTCCGAATATCTTTACCATCACTTTTAGTTTCTTTTTCTCAGCGTTTACTTCTTCAATAATACCCGAAAAACCTGAAAAAGGACCATTAGTTACCTTTACATTTTCTCCAACATAGTATTGAATATCCATGCCTACTTCTTGCTCATCCAACTCATCCATTGTTCCTAGTATCCGATTTACTTCAGATTGGCTAAGTGGCTGAGGGTTGGTTGTGTTTGGCAAGAATCCTGCAACAAAATTAATGTTGCGTAGTTCATGAACGACTTCTCCCACAAGAGCAGCTTCTATCAAAATATAACCGGGAAGATAAGCTCTTTCTTTTAGAACCTTCTTTCCGTTACGCATAATATAGGTTTTTTCTGTAGGGATAAGAACTTGTGAGATATACTTTCCTAAGTCAGATTTCTTTATCTCAGCTTCAAGATATTCTTTGACCTTATTTTCTTTTCCGCTAACAGCACGCAATACGTACCATTTTTTTTCGATTTCAGTCATAGCTATTGATAAGATTACAAACTATAGAAAAGCTTAACAACGTTCTCGAACGCAGTATCAACACCCCAGATGATTAGAGCCATTATAATGGAAGCTATCATGACTATAACCGCACTGTTGGTTAATTCTGTGCGAGACGGCCAAGAAACTTTGTATACAAGTTCGTTGTAAGAATCTTTTATGTAATTGATTATTTTTTTCATTACTCTTTTTGAGTTTTTAGCACGGGCGGAGAGATTCGAACTCCCGACATTTGGTTTTGGAGACCAACGCTCTACCACTGAACTACGCCCGTATATTAAAGTCGGCTATGTTTCAAACCGACTTTAGTATGATTGAATATTATTATCCAATAATTTCTGTGATCTGACCAGCACCTACTGTACGTCCACCTTCACGGATAGCGAAACGAAGACCTACGTTACATGCAACTGGGTAGATAAGTTCTACTGTGATTGTGATGTTATCACCAGGCATAACCATGTCTGTTCCTTCTGGAAGTGTGATTTCACCAGTAACGTCTAGTGTACGTAGATAGAACTGAGGACGATATTTGTTATGGAATGGAGTGTGACGTCCACCTTCTTCTTTTTTCAAGATATAAACCTCAGCTTTGAATTTAGTATGAGGAGTAATTTTACCTGGGTGGCAAATTACCATACCACGTTTGATTTCTTCTTTGTCAACACCACGAAGAAGTAGACCAACGTTATCTCCTGCTTGTCCTTCGTCTAGGATTTTACGGAACATTTCAACACCAGTTACAACTGATTTTTTTCCTTCTGATCCAAGTCCGATGATTTGAACTTCTTCACTTGTTTTGATGATACCTGTTTCGATACGACCTGTTGCTACTGTACCACGACCTGTGATAGAGAACACGTCCTCAACTGGCATCAAGAATGGTTTATCAACGTCACGTGGAGGAAGTGGAATCCAAGTATCCACAGCGTTCATAAGTTCCATCACTTGTTCTACCCATTGTTCTACACCGTTAAGTGCACCTAGAGCAGATCCGCGAATGATTGGAGTATTGTCGCCGTCGAACTCATAGAATGAAAGTAGTTCTCTCATTTCTAGTTCAACTAGTTCTAGCATTTCTTCGTCTTCAACGATATCACATTTGTTCATGAAAACAACTAGTCTTGGTACGTTTACCTGACGTGCAAGAAGGATGTGTTCACGAGTTTGAGGCATAGGACCATCAGTAGCAGCAACTACGATAATAGCACCGTCCATCTGAGCAGCACCAGTAACCATGTTTTTTACGTAGTCCGCGTGACCTGGACAGTCAACGTGAGCGTAGTGACGGTTAGCTGTTTCGTATTCTACGTGAGATGTATTGATTGTTATACCGCGTTCTTTTTCTTCTGGAGCGTTATCGATTTTGTCGAAAGCAACAGCTTGAGAAAGACCTTTTTCTGATAATACTTTTGTAATAGCAGCAGTCAGGGTAGTTTTACCGTGGTCAACGTGACCGATAGTACCGATGTTAACATGCGGTTTCGACCGGTTAAAATGTTCTTTTGCCATAATTAATCTTCTGTTATATTAGTTAATGTATATATTTAATTCTATTTCGAATCAATCTCTTTTCTGTTGTAGAGCCCATGACGGGAGTTGAACCCGTGACCTCTTCCTTACCAAGGAAGTGCTCTACCACTGAGCTACATTGGCAATTCGTTTTTATAACCAGTTTTCAATAAAAATCCACCTATTTATTTGTAATAATAGGTGTGCTATTATTGAAAAGATATAAAGACTGAAGTTTTGACATTAGAAACTTTGTTTATCAAAGCGTCGTTTTGCCGCTACTCCTTGTTGCTGTACTGAGCCTCTTGTCGGATTCGAACCAACGACCCCGAGATTACAAATCACGTGCTCTGGCCAACTGAGCTAAAGAGGCTTGATGTTCTAATTTTGTCGCTATCCGCTTATCTTTGAGAGCGAAACGGCGACAAAATTAGAAATTATTTTTTAGAATAACAATACTTTATATATTTATTTTTCACTTATTACTATCGATTGTTTGTTTTGTGTTTATAATAAGATAGTTATATATTGAAAGTTTTGTTTTTCAGAACTGTTTAATCTTTATTTTGTCTGGTTTTTTTCTTTTACTTTTAATATCTGTTTTTCTAAAGCTTCAATGTTTTGCATTACTGCCTCTTCGAATGTGTTTGCAATTTTGTTTGCAAAAAGTTCTCCATTCTTGATGTTGAGCTTGATTGATGCTTCCTTATTGTTGGATACTTCAGGTTTTACAACCTTTAATATTACTTCGGCATCTAGTATAAAATCTGAGAATTTATCTAGTTTAGATAGCTTTTTTTCGATAAACTCTTTCAACTGAGAGGTTGCGTCGAAGTGTACGGATTGAATTGCGATATTCATAATATTTCCTCCTTTTACGTTTATGCTCTGGGGTGAGCTTTGTTATAAATTTTTTTTAGTTCTTCAAATGAAGTGTGTGTATATATTTCTGTTGCAGCCAGACTAGAGTGTCCAAGTAGCTCCTTTACTGCGTTTATATCTGCTCCATTGTTGAGCATTGTTGTAGCAAAAGAATGTCTCAAAACGTGTGGGCTTGTTTTTGAAAGAGTTGATATTTGTTTGAGATTGCTGTTTACAATGCGATGTACAAGTACGGGATATAATTGCTGTCCATTGCCTCTTGTGAAAAAATAACCTGACTGATTTTCTACCTCTTTATTTCTTGCTGCAAGATATTCTTCCAGCAAAGCCTTCATGCCATCACTAAATGGTATTATACGTTGCTTGTTGCGTTTTCCCGTAACCTGAATGTTCTCACTGCTGAAATCTACATCTGTGTCTTTTAATCCTATTAATTCGGCTCGCCTCATGCCTGTTACATAAAATAGCTCTATTATGATGCGATTTCGTAGCGACTCGAATGAGCTATCGAAATTGTCGACATCCAATATTGTATTCATGTCGGAATCGTTGACAAATGCAGGAAGAGGTTTTGATGTCTTTAATCCCGTTATTCTTTTTATCGGGTTTGCGTCAACTTCTTTTATTTTCAATAAGAATTTGTAAAACGATTTAAGCGTACTTAATTTTCTGTTTACAGAACGGGCAGATATCTTGTTTTCTACAAGTGATACTATCCACAAGCGAATAATATCGCTGTCGATAGTCTTTATGTTGTTGTCGGGGAAATGTTCTTCTAAGAAGTCGGAGAATTGATGAAGGTCTGTGGAATAAGAAATCTCCGTATGTAAAGATAAATTCTTTTCATAACGGAGATACTTTATATATTTCTCTATTAAAAACTTCATTCTTCCGATTATTAATCTTGAATGACGAAGTTAATAATATTATGTGAAATCGGCAATAGTTTATTGTTCTTCTGCGCGGTGCATTGCTTGCACGTAAACTGCATGTAGCTTTTGAGCTCTTTTTACTACAGATGGTTTGCGGAACTCCTGACGTCTTCTAAGTTCTTTAACTACACCTGTTTTTTCGTATTTTCTTTTGAATTTTTTTAGGGCTTTTTCTATGTTTTCGCCTTCTTTTAATGGAACGATGATCATAATTTATTTTTATTTTTTGTTTTTAATTCAAGTTTTTTAAGGAGGGAAGAAGCCCTCATTCTGTTGTTGGATGTCTATTTCGAATGTTTTTGTATAATCTTTTGGATGTCGTTTTGTGAAACGACATAAATACAACATTGATTATATGTTAGCTCAAAAGATCATTAAACCTCCCTTCTATTTTCGGGCTGCAAATTTAATGTTTAAAATATTAATTTCCAAGACTTTTTTGAAATTATTCTTCTCTTATCATTCTAATGTGAGGTATCCCGTCTTCGAGATAAGGGTCGCTTGCTTTTGTAAATCCGTGGCTGGCGTAAAATTGTTCTAAATGCGCTTGAGCCGAAATTAGAATAGTTTTTTCCTCTAGTTCGGATGAACATAGCTTTATGGCTTGCCTCATAAGATTGTGACCATAGCTGTATTTTCGATAGTTCTTGGCTACTATTACACGCCCGATGCTTGCTTCGGTAAAATAATCTCCCGCGCTGAACAGACGACAATATGCCACCAGCTTATCGTCAATATATCCTTGTACATGAATTGCTTTTTGATCTTTGTAGTCTGTGTCCAAATAAGGAGTATCCTGCTCTACTATGAAAACCTCACACCTGAGGTGGAGTATTTTGTATAACGAATCGATTGTTAATTCAGAGAATGTATTGACTTTCCAGTTGAGTTCTTGTTTCATTTCCGCTTATTAAAATTATGCGAATATAGGTATTTCTTACAAAAGTATTGTATCCGGTATGTCTTGTAGATATATTTATCTATACATATTAGGTATCGGGTTTTATAGTGATATTGGATATAATGTAAACTCGAAAAAAGAACAAAAACTGTACAAGTTTGTAACCTTTTAGTTAAAAAGGGTGTCTTTGAGAGATTTGTTCTTCCTAAAATAGTTGTAGAGGTATAATATAATACTAGTAACTTATTTTTACCTTTGCGGCTCTTAATAGAATTTAAAGTATTAACTAAAAAAGTCATTATATGATTACATCAGACCAACTCAAAGAAGTGTTGGAACGCCAGGATGCGTTGAGGAGGCATCTTTGACGTCGATGCAAAAAGAATACAACTGGAAGAAGAAGAACTGAGAACTCATGCTCCCGGCTTTTGGGACGATGCCAAATCTGCCGAAGTGCAGATGAAAATTATCCGAGGACTTAAAGGTTGGATCGAGGGCTATGAGGAGATAAAGGCTGCTGGAGATGAATTGCAATTAGCTTTCGATTTTCATAAAGAAGGTGTGACTTCCGAAGAAGAAGTAGATGCTGCTTATGAAAATGCTATAAAGTTGGTCGAGAATCTGGAGCTAAAGAATATGCTTCGCCGCGAAGAGGACAAGTTAGGAGCTGTACTCAAGATTAATAGTGGGGCAGGAGGTACAGAAGGACAAGATTGGGCTTCGATGCTGTTTCGTATGTATCAGCGGTGGAGCGAAGATAAGGGATATAAGACTACTGTAACCAACTGGCAGGATGGAGATGAAGCCGGCATAAAAACAGCAACGCTGCAAGTTGAAGGCGAGTATGCTTATGGCTATCTCAAATCTGAGAATGGAGTTCATCGTCTGGTCAGAGTTTCCCCTTACAATGCGCAAGGTAAACGGATGACATCCTTTGCTTCCGTCTTTGTAGTCCCTTTGGTCGATGATACGATTGACATAGATATAAATCAATCCGATATCACATGGGATACATTTCGCTCTAGTGGAGCGGGTGGACAGAATGTAAATAAGGTGGAAACCGGAGTTCGCCTGCACTATAAGTATAAAGATCCTGAAACCGGCGAGGATAAGGAGATTGTGATTGAAAATACGGAAAGCCGTTCACAATTTGGAAATAAAGACAATGCCATACGTTTGCTGAAATCTCAATTATATGAGTTGGAACTCGAACGTCGTAGTCGCGAACAGTCTAAAATAGAAGCCGGAAAAAAGAAGATAGAATGGGGCTCTCAGATACGCAGTTATGTGTTTGACGACCGTCGGGTCAAAGATCATCGTACAAATTATCAGACATCGAACGTCAATGCCGTGATGGATGGCGATTTAGATGGTTTTATAAAAGCTTATCTCATGGAATTTGGTGAAGATGCCTGATCTGCTGTTGATTATTAGTTGCTAATCAAGCCAAATATTACAATAAATAAAGGGCGTTATCCATTCGGTAACGCCCTTTATTTATATAGATTTTAGTTTCTTATTTTGCTCCTCCGGCTTTTAGCAGATTTGCTTCTTCTATATATTTATCAGCCTCCATTGCTAAAGGTGAGTTCATGTATTGATTTTTGATGATAGAGAAAATCTCTATTACCTTATCGTAATTTCCTTGGTTTCTGTATATCAAACCGGCTTTCTTATATAGAATCGGACTTTGAGAAGGATTGTCTACACCTTTTGCCGCCTTTATATAATATGAGATAGCTTCTTCCGATTTACCTGTATTGTCCAAGCAGTCGCCGATAGATCCGTTTGCCAGTTGAGACAGAACTTTGTCGTTTCCGCTAAAGTCTTTAAGGTAATTTAATGCCTGATCATACTTCCCAAGATTAGCATAGCTGATACCTGCATAAAATTTAGCAAGGTTTCCGGCTTTAGTCGATCCGTATTCGTTTATTATTGATTCGAATCCTACATATCCGTTGCTGTCGCCATTGATGGCTAAAGAATCTTGTCCAGTTCTGAAGTATTGTTCTCCTTTGAATAAGGCAACTTGTGCTTCCTCGTTTTTAGGCCCCAAGTAGAAATGATTGAAGGCTAAATAAACGCAGGCTACTACAACTACAATGCCGATTCCGATCAATAGTTGTTTCTGATATCTCTCAATAAAATTTTCCGATCCTCGAACTGCACTGTCAATCTTTTGCCAGTCTTTCTCTTCACGTATTTCAGCTTGTTTCTTTTTAGAAGACATTGTACTTATGAGTTATTATATTGTTATATTCAAAATTTCGCAGCGACAAAAATAGCTGTTTTATCCTTATAAATAAAATCTTAGCTATATTTTTTTTACTCGCTCTAAAATTTTACTTCTTGTATGATAACTCTAGTTTAAAAAGTTTTATCTATACTTCCGAAAAGATGCTTGTCTTGAACATCCCGATTGCAAGAAAAAGAAGAAACCTGCTGCGAGGCGAAATAATTTATCTTATAGAGCGTTTAATGTGTAATTAAAGGTATAAAAGATATAAATTAAATAAAGGTGCAGAGCGTATCTTTTCCAACGTTTTATCTGAAAGTAAAAGGTGAAATTTAAACTTTTTTTGATTTTTACTATTACGCTTTCTTGTTTAATTGATTAGCTTTGCATCCGAATATATAAGCATTAGGTTTTTTATAGATGAGAAAGATTCGCATCTTAATGTACGTTTTTCTATGTGTACTGTTTTCTGTGCCTTTTTTAGGTGCACCATATTCGTATACAAAACTCTCGGCTATAAATCTACAATCTGTTGCTAACGATAGTCTGCCTCCTAAAGACTCTGCTAATAGCAGAACTGACTCTTTGACTCTACGTCACGATTCCCTTCCTTCAGACTCTGTTAAAAAGAAAAAAGATGCACTTGATGCCGTTGTCGATTATGTTGCTAACGACTCTATTGTATTGACGGCTGGCAATTGGGGCTATCTTTATGGAGAGAGCGAAGTCAAATATACAGACATTACGCTTAAGGGAGAGCAAATATCTATGAACATGGATAGTAGCCTCGTATATGCTAAGTTCGGTCTTGATTCCGTTGGGAAGGAATTTGGTTACCCAGTTTTTTCGGATGGAGGAACAGACTATGAATCTAAGACAATGAAGTATAACTTCAAGTCTAAAAAAGGATACAGTACTAATATTATAACAACCCAAGGTGAGGGATATGTTGTTGCCGGACAAGCCAAAAAGCAGGAGGATAATTCTTTTTTTATGCTTGGTGGTAAATACACTACCTGCGACGATCACGAACATCCGCACTTTTATTTGGCTTTGACTAAGGCTAAAGTGAAGCCTAAGAAAAATGTTGTTACCGGTCCTGCATATCTGGTAATAGAAGGTTTACCTATACCGCTCGGCTTGCCATTTGGCTTTTTCCCTTTCTCCGATAAATATTCGTCAGGTGTTATCATGCCATCGTATGGCGATGAGTTGGATCGTGGTTTCAATCTACGCGATGGAGGATATTACTTTGCTATAAATGACAATGTAGATTTATCCCTTACCGGAGATATTTATACAAAAGGTTCGTGGGGAGTAAAAGCACAATCTTCTTATCGTAAACGCTATAAATATTCAGGGTCGTTTAATTTTAACTATTTAGCAAATAAATACGGAGAAAAAGGCATTGATTATTCCGAAAGTAAAGACTTAGCCTTGACTTGGTCTCATTCTCAAGATCCTAAGTCTAATATGTTCAGAACGCTTTCTGCCAGTGTCAATTTTTCAACTAGTTCGTATAATCGCAATAGTCTAGACGAACGATATGTGCCTAGAGGAACTTCAAATACAAAAAGCTCCAGTGTTAATTTAACACAGCGATTTCCTAACTCACCATGGAGTGTTTCTGCTTCGGCAAATATGGCTCAGCGTAGCAGTGACTCATCTATCTCTCTTACATTACCGAATGTGACATTGACCATGAGTCGTGTTGCACCATTCAAGAGAAAAGAGGCAGTAGGGCAAGAACGCTGGTATGAGAAGATTCAATTGAGCTATACCGGAGATTTTCGTAATAGTATAGATACTAAAGAAGATCAATTGTTTAAATCAGGATTGAAAAGGTGGAGAAATGCAATGCAACATACTATCCCTATTTCAGCCACATTTACAGCTTTTGATTATCTTAATATTACTCCATCTATAAACTATAAAGAGCGTTGGTATACCAGTAAAATAAAAGAAGTTTGGGATCCTGCTACTAAAACACATGTGCCTTCCGATACAACTTATGGTTTTAATCGAGTATATGATTTTAATTTCAACTTAGGGTTTCAGACCAAAATGTATGGAGAATACATTCCTATTTTTTCTAAAGATACTCGTATTCGTCATGTCTTCACGCCTAGCATCTCATTTAGTTACACTCCTGATTTCTCCGATCCTAAATTCGGATTTTATGAGCGATACGATTATATTGATGCCTATGGTAAAGATGCCGAACATATCTACTCCCCTTATTCCAGAGGGATGTTTGGTACAGCCCCGAATGGTGCTGCAGGTATGATTTCGTTTAGTTTCGAGAATAATTTAGAAATGAAAATCCCGTCTCAAAGCGATTCTACCGGATACAAGAAAAGATCCTTAATAGACAATCTCGGCATAAACTTTAGTCATAACCTGATGGCTGACTCTCTCAAATGGAGTGATATTGCAGTAAGTGCCAGATTTAAATTCAGTAAGTCATTTGTTGTAAATATAGGAGCAGCTTTTGACCCCTATTTATATAAATTAGACGATAATGGTTCTGTTCGCAAAGTTGATCAATTACGTATTAGCCATGGTAAGGGTTTCGGACGACTAAAGAGTACAGGTTATTCAATATCGCCCAGTATCAATCAGGATACATTTAAGAAATGGTTTGGTAAAGATAAATCAGACTCATCAAAAGATCCTTCTAAGAATGATGTTTCAGAAGGATATGACGGAAATGTTGCCGAAGAGCAAGAACAAGAAGAGCGCAAAAGCTTGTTGGAGCAAAAGAAAGATGATAATGAGTATGATGAAGACGGATATATAAAAAATGAGATCAAATGGAATCTGGCATTCAATTTCTCTATGAATTATGCTTGGGATCAAGGTCGTTGGACAGAAAAAGGAAATGGCTATGTAGAATATAAAGGGCGATTGACTAAAAATTTCGGGCTAAGCGGAGGCATTCAGCCGACTAAGAACTGGAGTTTTAATTTCAATAGCAGCTACGATTTTGATACAAAGAAAATAGCATATCTGAGCTGTAATCTTACTCGCAATCTCCATTGCTGGTCTATCTCTGCCAGTTTCAATCCCGTAGGTCCATATAAATCCTATTATGTATCTTTACGAGCAAACTCGTCTCTATTACAAGACCTGAAGAAAGAATGGCGAGGACGAAATACAGGGTACGATCCTGATTGGGATTAGAATTTTTGTTCCGAATCTTTTATACTGTTGATTAAGACGGTATTTGTAAGATTGTTTTTTTATAATAACCTTAAATATTAAATGGATATGAAACGAATCAATATCTACTATTCTTTAGTATTTAGCATGCTGGTACTTCTGTCAGCTTGTAGTCCATCCGAATCTCATTTTTTGAAAGATGAGTCCTATCGGACGGAAGTTCATAATCAATTTCTTAAGCGTAAAGAATTAGCAGCCGGTCGGAGTGAACAGCTATTTTCAGTCTTTGATAAATCTGAGTTGTCTGTCGAAAAACGAGAGGCTCTTGAGTTTTTATATGCGTATATGCCTTTGTCAGATTTAGCTGATTATGATGGAGACTTTTTCTTGGGGCAGGTAGATGCTGCATTTGATGCACGCGACTATTTCGATTGGGGAAAGAAGATTCCTGACGATATCTTCCGCCATTTTGTTTTAGTGTATCGTGTAAATAATGAAAACCTGGATACAGCCCGTCAAGTATTTTTTGACGAATTGAAAGACCGCGTTAAAGGTTTGACGATGGAGCAGGCTGTGCTCGAAGTTAACCATTGGTGTCACGAAAAGGTCACATACCGAGGTACAGATGGACGTACATCTTCTCCGTTGGCATTAGCTAAGACTTCATGGGGGCGTTGCGGTGAAGAATCAACATTTACTACTGCTGCTTTGAGAGCAGTTGGTATCCCTGCACGTCAGTGCTATACACCTCGATGGGTGCATACTGACGATAATCATGCGTGGGTAGAAGCATGGGTAGACGGAAAGTGGCATTATATAGGAGCATGTGAGCCGGAACCCGAATTAGATGTTGCATGGTTTTCGGCACCTGTCAAACGGGCAATGATGGTACATACCAATGTTTTTGGTTTGTATAACGGACCTGAAGAAAAGAATGTGCAAACTGATCTGTATTCAGTTATCAATTTGCTGGGTAATTATACTGAAACTCGAAATGTAAAAGTAAAAGTAGTTGATGAAGGAGGAAAGGCAGTAGACGGAGCAACCGTAAAATTCAATGTCTATAATTATGCAGAATTTTATCCGATTGCATCTGCTCAGACTAAAGCTGATGGTGCGGCATCCATTGTTTCGGGTATGGGTGATATATTTATTTGGGCAAATAAAGGAGATGTATATGGCTATGGCAAGTCTGATGCTAAATCGGGAGAGATAACTATAACACTGAATAATACAACACCCGGAGATTTTGACGAATCTATTGTGATGGAAGCCCCTAAAGAACAATCAATAAAAGAGTTGTTGGAAGATAAAATTGCAGAAAATGCAAAACGCCTAGCCCACGAAGATTCTATACGCAATGCTTATATGAGTACCTTTGTAAGTGAAGCAGAGGTGCGTAAGTTTGCTCTGGATAATAAATTGAATCCCGATAAAACTTGGAATTACCTTTCCAAATCTCAAGGTAATTGGCAAGATATTATGACCTTCTTAAAAGATAATAAGGATAATTCGTTTTTATATTCTTTCTTAGAATCTCTAAATGATAAAGATCTGAGAGATACACCTCACTCTTATTTATCTGATCATATAACAACAGATGTAGGAAAACAACAGCGCAATGCAGATCAATATGCTAAATACGTATTATCGCCGCGTATCGCCCTCGAACTTATTCGTCCGTGGCGTAAATTCTTCAAAAAAGAACTGTCAGAAGAATTTGTACAAAAGTCTCGTTCCGATATTCAGAATGTGATCGACTTCGTTCGCAATAATATAAAAATAGACGATAGTCAGAACTATTTTAACTGTCCTATGTCGCCGCGAGGAGTATATGAGCTGAAAGTGGCAGACAAGCAATCTCGTAATATCTTTTTTGTCGCCTTGTGTCGCTCTATGGATATAGTATCGCGTGTAGACCCTGTCACAAGTCGCCCTCAATATTTGAATGTTGAGAAAAATCAATGGGTTGACGTTAACTTCGAAAAACCTGTTGTCGATCAACCTAAGGCTACAATTTCGTTTGTGAACAATAACAGTAATATTGTAAAACCGGGATATTATACTCATTTTACAATTGCTCGATTCGATAATGGAAATTTTGTAACTCTCGACTACGAGAATCAAATAAAAGGACTTCCTGCGAAGATAGAAGTCGATGCCGGTTATTACCGCCTGATGATCGGAAGTCGGGCTAACGATGGTTCGGTGACAATAGATACCCGTTATTTTGGAATAAAAGAAAAAGAGGCCAAAACTATGGAGATAAAGTTGCCCGAGGTGGAAGGACGTGTTCAGGTACAAGGAATTGTAGACCCAAACACAGTAGTCGTTCTCAATGACGGCAGTAAGAAGACAATAAAAGAATTGACTAACAAAAAAGGACTGGTTATCTGTTTTGCCGATCCTGACAAAGAACCGACAAAACATATTTTGCAAGACCTGCCTGCTGTGCAGCAATCTATCGAAGAATGGGGTGGGGGTATCCTGTTTGCAGTGCCTGACGATAAACTAAGTAAGGCTTTTGACGCATCTGTATTCCTAGGATTGCCAAAACAATCTGTATGGATGACAGATAATGGCCGCACATTGTTGAATACTGTCGCTGGAGCTTTGCAAATTGAGTTTTCGAACAACTTCCCTCTTGTAATTTACCTTTCTACCAATGGCGGAATATTATATTCTTCGCAAGGCTACCGGATTGGTATTGGTGAAAATATTCTGAAAACAATAGAAGCCGAAAAGGCTACAAAGTAACTTTAAGGCTTTATTCTAAATAAGAAAAGGAGATATTGACCACCGAGGGGATATCTCCTTTCTTTTTTTTCAATATGTTGTTTATTTTCTCAATTGTACAGAATCTACCGCATGTCCGTCGCTCTTATGCAATATCAAACTGGCACGCTCCCTAGTGGGTAGTATATTCTTGCGAAGATTTTTTCTGTTGATCTCTCTCCATATTGTCTTGGCAGTTTTCTTTGCTTCTTTCTCCGATAGTTCCGCAAAACTGTGGAAATACGATTTTGGATTGGTAAATGCTCCTTGTCTGAACTTCATAAACCGTGTAATATACCATTCCTCCAGTTTTTCTTCATCAGCATCCACATAAATAGAAAAGTCCACAAAGTCTGAAAGGAAAATGCGAGGCTTTTCATAAGGATAGTCCATTCCGCTTTGCAATACATTCAGTCCCTCTATGATCAATATATCCGGCTGGTCTATTATATCGTAAGTGTCGGGTATGACATCGTATATAAGATGTGAGTATTTAGGGACTCTAATATTTCTTTTTCCGGATTTTATATCAGTTACAAATTGCAGAAGCTTTTTTATGTCGTATGACTGAGGAAATCCTTTTTTTAGCATGATCCCTTTCTCTTCCAAAGTGGCATTAGGATATAAAAATCCATCAGTCGTTACCAGCGCTACACGTGTATTGTCTTGCCACCTGCTGAGTAAGGCCTGAAGTACACGCGCAGTTGTACTTTTTCCTACCGATACACTTCCGGCAATACTGATAATGAAAGGTATTTTCTGAGGTTTCTGATTCAAAAATTTCATCAATACGCTTTGTCTGCCTGTACGTGCATTTACGTAATAGTTCAACAAACGCGAAAGAGGCAGGTAAATATCTTCAACCTCATCTATGGACAATTCATAGTCAATTCCTTGCAGAGTCAACAGTTCTTCGTAAGTCAGAGTCATAGGTTCCGAATCCCGAAGCGCAGCCCATTGCTCGCGTGTGAAAATCATGTACGGACTGATAGGAAGGCTTTCCATTATTTTTAGGTTTGATATAACAGGGTTCAAAGGTAGATAAAAGTTGTAAGAGAGAAGCTATTTTATAAAATAATGTAGATAGATATAATATGACAAATACTACCACCCAAAACGAAGAGATGGAATATAGTATGCATATATTTTCTTTTCCAAGAGTAAAATATTGCCCCTCCAATATAAGAGACACCGCCTGCTATGAGCCAATAAAGAGCTTGGGTTTTTCCCTCCATAGACAGTACTTCATACAGCGGTTTGAACGCGACAAGGATAGAGCATCCCATCAAGATAAAGCAGATAGTTTCAAGGTTGCTGTGGTTTTTCAGTTTAGCAAAACTGAGTATGACCCCTGCCACAGAAGCTAATGAAATAAATGAAAATAATGCCCATCCCCATATCCCAACATTGCGAAGAATCAGGAGAATAAACGGTATGTATGTACCTGCAATGTGAAGATAGATAGCTGCATGATCGCATTTGCGCCAGATAGACTTTCTGTGTCCATTAGTAGAGGCGTGATAACATGTAGATGTAATGTATGAAGACAACATTCCCATGAGATATGCTATTACCGAAGGTAAGGCCCACACATCAGGATTTCTTATCGCAGCGGATATTAATATATATCCACCTCCGACTCCCAGTAGAATGCCTAGAGCATGGGATATAGTATTTGATATTTCTTCCTCCCGGCTGTAAAATTGGTCTATCTTCATTGTTCGATTTCTTTATACATCAGATAATTTGTAAGAAATAGGTTTTTAGCTTGACTGTTTTGTTCTTTTTCTATCCCGAATCCTTGTCTCTGAAAAAAAAGTTTTGCAGTAATACTGACCTCTGATGAGATTCTATATATTTTATTCTCTCTGGCAAATTGTTCTATTTTCTCATAAAGCTTACTCGCGATGCCCATATTTTGATAGTCTTTGTGTACAAACATAGAATGTAAATATCCTTCGTCGGATATGGATGCAAACCCGACTATTTGCTCCATCTCATTTTCTGCTACGAAAAAGTGAAATTTGTCGATTAAATCTTTCCAATGCTCATCAGTATTTCCACACGAAGCCCAATCCTCAATTTCTTCGAGAGTATAATCTTGGATATTGATATGCAACACAGTTTCTCTGAACAAGTCTTTAAGCTCTGTGATATCAGCTTCTGTAACAATACGTATATGTAACATTTTTTCTTTTATAAATATGCTACAATGTTAGTAAATATTCTTGTAAACTTTGTTCTGATTTATCTATATATGGGATACTTTGACTTCCTCAAAAATAATGAAAGAGAGAAATGGGAGAAAATGAAAAAATAGTCGAAAAGTGTACAACTTTGTCAGTTTTTAGTTAAAATCGTTCTTTGTCATAGAGGCTATTATTTTACTTAGCAAGTGAAAAGCATTCGGTTGAGGATTATCTTTGAAAATTAAATTGTAATTTTGTACCTCTTGAGCCATCAGCTTTATAGTAAAGAATGAATTACAAAAAAATAGTATTAAAGCCTAAAAAAGAGGACTCTTTAAGGCGTTTCCATCCTTGGATTTTTTCAGGGGCAGTTCAGAGAAAAGACAGCGACCTTTACGAAGGTGAGATTGTTGATGTATATACGGCTAATGATGAATTTATTGCCGTCGGACATTATCAGATAGGTAGTATCGAAGTCAGGGTGTTGTCTTTCGACCAAGAAGAAATCAATCAGGATTTTTGGACTAAAAGACTTTCTTCGGCTTTGGCTCTTCGCAAAGCTATCGGTCTTATCTCTGCCGACAATAATTCTTTCCGCCTTGTTCATGGAGAAGGAGATAGTTTGCCCGGTCTTATTATTGATGTATATGGTGAGACTGCTGTAATGCAATCACATTCGGTAGGCATGCACGAAGATAGGTTGGCTATTTGCGAAGCTTTAAAAATAGTGATGGGCGATTCGTTGAAGAATATTTATTATAAATCTGAAACAACACTCCCGTATAAGGCAGATCTGGGCGCAGAGAACGGATATTTGTTTGGAGGGAAAGATGTGGCTGAGATTTCCATAGAAAACGGATTGAAGTTTTATCCCGATTGGGTAAAAGGTCAAAAGACCGGTTTTTTTGTAGATCAACGAGATAACAGAGCATTGCTTGAGCGATATGCCAAAGGTCGTTCGGTCTTGAATATGTTTTGCTATACCGGAGGCTTTTCTTTTTATGCCATGCGTGGTGAAGCAAAATTAGTTCATTCGGTCGATAGTTCGTCAAAAGCGATCACGTTGACAAATAGAAATGTAGAGATCAATTTTCCTGATGATAAAAGGCACGAGGCTTATGCTGAGGATGCTTTCAAATATTTGGCAAAAGTTAATGATGGCGACTACGACTTGATAGTCTTAGATCCTCCCGCCTTTGCGAAGCATAGGGGAGCAATCAAAAATGCCTTGCAAGGATATAAGAGGCTCAATGCTGCTGCATTCGAGAAGATTGCGTCGGGCGGTATTCTCTTTACATTCTCTTGTTCGCAGGTAATAACTAAAGATGCTTTTCGTTTGGCTGTATTTAGTGCAGCTGCCATTTCGGGACGAAAGGTGAGAATCTTGCATCAGCTTAGTCAGCCGGCGGATCATCCTATCAATATATATCACCCCGAAGGGGAATATCTGAAAGGATTGGTTTTGTATGTCGAGTAATGTTCTGGGTGGAGTAAATCTGAACATATAATACACAAGGC
The DNA here is from genome assembly GCA_002409595.1 of Dysgonomonas sp. UBA5412. Lineage (GTDB taxonomy): Bacteria > Bacteroidota > Bacteroidia > Bacteroidales > Dysgonomonadaceae > Dysgonomonas. The sequence goes on along the minus strand of DHNQ01000016.1, from coordinate 33,634 downwards.
AGGATATAGAAAATCCTGCCTTGCTTGTTATTTGAGGTTAGTTGATGCTTTATTTACTTACAGAAAAAGCGAATACGGTCTTACTCTCAAACTTCTCTCCCGGTCTTAATATTACACTTGGGTAATCAGGCTTGTTTATACTATCCGGAAAATGTTGAGTTTCGAAACATACAGCCGATCGGGAAGGATAGCGATGTCCGTGTTTGCCTTCGAAGTTTCCGGTCATCCAGTTTCCGGTATATATCTGCACACCCGGTTCGTTGGTCAAGACATCCATCTTTATACCTGTCTTGGGTGAAATGCATTCTATGGCAAGATTACATTTTCCATCGCACTTATCCAAGACTACTGTATGGTCATAGCCTTTGCCAAAATGCAATTGTTCGAAGTCCTCTTCTATTCGTTCGCCTATTGTATGAGGTGTTGTGAAATCGAATGGTGTATCTTTTACCTGTTCCGGCTTTCCGTATGGAATAGCAGTGTCGTCGGTCGGCAGATACTGAGAAGCGTACATGGTTAATATATGATCGTTGACTGTGGGGTTGCCTTCTCCTGACAAATTGAAATAAGAATGATTCGTCAGGTTGAGGATTGTTGCTTTGTCAGTTGTTGCCTCATACTTTATCTCCAAAGAATTATTGTCGCTCAGGTGATAGGTAACAGTTACTTTAAGGTTGCCGGGAAAACCTTCCTCTCCATCTTTTGATAAGTAGTCTAGCTTCACTGTTTGCGAATCTACCTGATGTGCATCCCACACTACGGCATTAAAGCCTTTCAATCCTCCATGAAGATTGTTTGGACCATTGTTGATCGCCAATTTGTATGTAACGCCGTCTAAGGTAAATTGTCCTTTAGATATACGGTTCCCCGTACGTCCGCATATAGCACCAAAGTATGGTTCTTCCGATTCCAGATATTCTTCCAGATTGTTATGTCCCAAAACGACATCGGTAAGCTTTCCGTCTCTGTCGGGAACGGATAAGGATACTATCTTAGCTCCATAGTTGATTATCGTAGCTTCGGCTCCTTTGTTATTTGTGAGAACATACATCGACACTTGTTTGTTATCTATCTGACCGGAGAAGTTTGCAGGGTTTAGCCCTGACTTTGTAAGGGGTGTTTGCATGGCATTTTATTTGGTTTATATTAGTTTATCACTGTATTGGGCGAATAAATGTTAAATACAAATATACAATAATATTTCAATGGGAATATGGGCATTTCTGATCGTTGCGGCTATTTATTTATTAAAAAAAACAAAAAGAATACGCAAAGCTGTATTTATTTTGTTTCTTTGCAGCGAATTTGGGTGTTTTATATCCTTATGTAAAATAATCTAAATTATCTTGATAATAATATGTCTGATAAGCATCAAGTTAAAACGATCACGTTATTTACTGCAGGAGTTATTACTACTATAAGTATCACTCTTGTGCTTTTTCTGTTGGGGTTGACTGTATTAGTGGGATTTACCGGGAAAGGCTTAGCTTCTTATTTTAAAGAGAATATCAGTATCTCTATCGAACTTACGGGGGATATGGATGCTAAAGCAATCCAACTGATACAAAAAAAGATAGAGGCTAATCCTTATGTAAAGTCAACGACATATATCAGCAAGGAGGAGATTAAGAAGCAACTGATAGAAGATTTAGGAGGTGATCCGGAAGAAGCTTTGGGCTATGACCCTTCGCCCAGCTATTTCGATGTATTTATTAAATCTGATTATGTAAATACAGATAGTATAAAGAAAGTTGAGGCTAGTTTTAAAGAATTTAAATTGGCAAAAGGTCTTTCGTTCAAGGAAGAGGATATTGCAAAAGCAAATGAGAATCTTTCCAAGGTAGGTTCTATATTGCTTATATTGGCAATTATTCTGGTTGTTATATCATTTACCCTAATACGCAATACAATACAATTAAATATCTATTCGAAACGTTTTCTTATTAATACCATGCGGCTCGTAGGAGCTACCAATGGTTTTATTCGAAGGCCGTTTATTTTCAGTACTGTAATAGCCGGTATCTTGGCTGCCATTCTTGCCAATGTGGCAATAACGGGCGTTGTGTATTATTTTACAAAAGAATATCCGGAATTGATTCTTATCGTAAAAATGCACGAACTGTTAATAGTTTATGGCATTGTTGTTATATCGGGAATTGTGATTACGGTTTTGGCAACTATCTCGGCTGTAAATAGATATTTGAAAATGACTACAAATAAACTCTATCACGTTTAAAAAGAATATGGATAAAAAGGATTTTGCATTTGGTAAACAAAATTATATTATTTGTGCTGTATCTGTTGTACTCATCATCTTGGGTTTTGTTTTGATGACAGGTGCGTCTTCTACAGTAGAAGGTGGTTTTGAACCTGATATTTTCAGTACAAGAAGAATAGTTATAGCCCCAATGATTTGTTTTGGTGGTTTTCTTCTTATGATTGTCGGAATATTATTCCCTCAAAAAAAGGAACTGTCAGAGGAGAAAAATAACGCAACGAATTAACACAAAATACATAGTAAGAAATGAGTATAATTGAAGCAATTATTATTGCTATCGTAGAAGGTCTGACCGAGTTTCTGCCTGTATCTTCCACTGGTCATATGATAATAGCCCAAGGTCTTTTGGGAATAGAAAGTAACGATTTTGTAAAAGCATTTACTGTTATTATTCAATTTGGTGCAATTTTATCAGTAATTGTATTGTATTGGAATCGCTTTTTTCGATTAAATAACAATATTCCGGAATCGGCTCAAGGAAGCTTTTTTAAAACTCTTTTTCATAAATATGAATTCTATTGGAAGCTGCTTGCTGGATTTATTCCGGCAGCCATTTTAGGCTTCCTTTTCAATGACGTGATAGACGAACTTCTTGAAAGCGTTTTAGTGGTAGCGGTAATGCTTGTATTGGGAGGTATTGTTATGCTATTTGTCGATAAATGGTTTAATCGACCGGAAACAGGAGAGCAAAATATAACTTACAAGAATGCCTTTATTATAGGTTGCTACCAGTGTATTGCTATGATACCCGGCGTATCGCGTTCGATGGCAACTATTGTAGGGGGTATGAGTCGTGGACTTAGTCGCAAGAATGCCGCAGAATTTTCTTTCTTTCTGGCAGTACCTACTATGGCGGCCGCTACAGCCTACAAATTTTATAAGCTGATAAAAGTTCCTGATGGAGGGCTTTTTGATTTCGATTTTACGCTTGTTTTAGATAATATGACAGCTCTTATTATTGGTAATGTAGTTGCATTTATAGTCGCATTACTAGCCATCAAATTCTTTATCGGATTCGTTACTAAATATGGCTTTAAGTTATTCGGATGGTATCGTATAATTGTAGGTGGCATTCTTTTAGTGTTGCTACTTACCGGACATGAATTAGCTATTATATAATGGACTTTATATCAGGAGAGGTTTTATATGTAAATAAACCGTTAAACTGGACATCGTTTACTTTGGTTCGCAGATTAAGGAATAAACTTTGTCGGAAGTTGGGTATAAAGAAATTGAAAGTCGGTCATGCCGGAACGCTCGATCCTTTAGCTACAGGAGTAATGATTATTTGTACAGGAAAGAAAACTAAACTGATAGAATCTTTTCAGTATCAGACTAAAGAATATATTGCAACTGTAAAATTGGGTGAAACAACACCTTCTTTTGATTTAGAGACAGAGGTTGATGCTGTATATCCGACAGAGCATATAACCAAAGAGTTGGTTGAACAGACATTATTGACTTTTATAGGAGAAATAGCTCAGATTCCACCCACTTACTCAGCTTGTAAGGTGGATGGCAAAAGAGCTTATGAGTTTGCCAGAGAAGGGCAAGAGGTTGAACTGAAGCCAAAAACTTTGGTAATTGATGAAATCGAACTGTTGGATTATACTTTTCCGGAAATAAAGATAAGAGTTGTTTGTAGTAAAGGTACTTATATCAGAGCTTTAGCCAGAGATATAGGAGTCGCTTTGTCTTCGGGAGGACATCTAACGGCATTAGAGCGCACACGTATTGGAGAAGTGACTCTTGATCAATGTATTGATGGGGCACAGATAGAGGAATTTGTCGAGGCTCTTTGCTTAGATTGTTAAGATAGGAAACAAAAAGAAGAATATAAATAAATTAAAATATAGAACATGAAACTTTCCCAATTTAAATTTGACTTGCCTGAGGAACTTATTGCTTCCCATCCGGCTAAAAATAGGGATGAATCTCGCATGCTGGTGTTGAACCGTAAGACGGGCGAAATTGAGCACAAAACATTTAAAGATATTATCGAATATTTTGATAATGACGATATCTTTATCTTCAATGATACAAAAGTATTCCCCGCTCGCCTGTATGGTAATAAGGAAAAGACAGGGGCTACTATCGAAGTCTTTTTATTAAGAGAATTGAATGAAGAATTTCATCTTTGGGATGTATTAGTAGATCCGGCTCGTAAAATTCGTATCGGAAATAAACTATATTTCGGCGATGATGATTCTATGGTGGCTGAGGTAATTGATAATACAACATCGAGAGGGCGTACCCTTCGTTTCCTTTATGACGGACCAAACGAAGATTTTAGAAAAGCTCTTTATGCTTTGGGTGAAACTCCGATTCCTAAATATTTAGGACGAAGTGAAGAGCCTGAGGATAAAGATCGTTATCAAACGATATTTGCCAAGAATGAAGGAGCAGTTGTCGCTCCTGCTGCCGGATTGCATTTTAGTCGCGAATTGCTGAAAAGAATGGAGATAAAAGGTGTTGACTTTGCTTATATAACACTTCATTCAGGTCTGGGTAATTATCGTGATATTGATGTAGAAGACCTAACTAAGCATAAAATGGATTCGGAGCAACTTCAAATAACAGAAGAAGCTACCGTTTTAGTTAATAGAGCAAAGGATGCAGGTCATCGGGTGTGTGCCGTAGGTACATCGGTGATGAGAGCAATAGAAACTATCGTGAGTACAGATGGACATCTTAAAACAAATAACGGATGGACAAATAAGTTTATATTCCCTCCTTACGAGTTCGGAATAGCAGACTCTATGGTAACTAATTTCCATTTGCCTCAGTCGACACTGTTGATGATGACCGCTGCTTTTGGTGGTTATGATCGTATAATGGATATTTATGAGCTTGCCGTGAAAGAGAAATACCGTTTTGGTACGTATGGTGATGCAATGTTGATAATATAAATGTTACTTGATAAAGATAATTTGCATGATGTATTCTTGGGTCTTGGATCTAATATAGGAGACAGGGGCGAGAATCTGCACAATGCAATAAATAAGATAGAAGAGCGGATTGGCAATGTAATTGCCACTTCCGCTTTTTATGTAACTAAGCCGGTTGGATTCGAGTCTGAAAATTCTTTTCTCAATGCCGCTTGTCTGATAAAGACAAAACTTCGCCCTATGCAGGTGTTACAAGAAACTCAACTGATAGAGACAGAAATGGGGCGTAAAACAAAATCGGAGAATAAAATATATGTCGATAGAATAATAGATATTGACTTACTATTGTTTGACGATGAGGTATATGTGAATGATAAACTGACCTTGCCACATCCACATTTGCACGAGCGTGATTTTGTCTTGCTACCTCTATCCGAAATAGCAGGAGATTATATACATCCCGTTTTACATAAAACGATAAATCAACTCAAAGCAGAAATCTCTTAATACTCATCTATCGAGTGTACGAAGTAGGCAGGGAAACAAACTACACTTTCATTATGGTATCTGTCTGATGCCGTAATAAAGTAGTAAAACCCAAAATCGCCTACATTCATGGTAAAAGAGTATTTGTTTGTTCGTAAGCCACTAGCCAATATATTATTAGGATTTGCTGTATCTATATCTTCACTTGCAGATACATATATGTTGTAAGTATATCCTTCATCGCTGGTCGGAGCATCCCATTCCAGATTCAAATTGCCGTCAGGCGTTTTATAAACTCGTATATTTAAAGGCGAATTTGGAGCTTCATCATCCAGCCATGTTAGTGGAGGTAGTTTTGCTGGAGAGACATAATATGTTTGTATCGAATTTTTTATCCCTTTTAGGTTACTCAATACATTCCCTACTCTGAAATAAGCTTGCCCTTTCACCCTATTGTCTCTTGTATATTTAATCTGATTGGTAATATCTGTCAATTCCCAATTTTGTTCATTCATTTGATACACACCTAAGCCGGGCACAACGATGCGATTATTGCAGTTTGCAATCCAGTCATCAACAAAAGGGTAGAATCTGTTTTCACGATAATACATCATCGGAAATACCAAGTCGTGTTTGCCGCTTTTCATCCAATATCCTGCATCTTGGAAAACTGTTTCGTAGGCAGTCCATCCATCGTTTGGAGCAATGTGATGTAATACCTTATATCGTCCCAGTGGAGAGCTACTTATTTGTACCCATTTCTTTTTAGCCTTCACATTGTCATATATCTCTGTAACCAGATGATTTATATTCTCTCGTCTCCAATCGTATAAATCCTTCCCATTACCATATTTTTTGTAGGTATCTTCATCCGGAAACTTTTTGGTATTACTCGGATAACGTATGTAGTCGAAGTGGATGCCATCTACATCGTAGTTGGTCACTATTTCATCTACGATGGAACTTATAAGTTTTCTTGTTTCGGGTCTTCCCGGATCAAGATACCATCCACCATTTACTTCTTTATAATAGTCGGGTTTGTCTCTGACTATCGAAGCCTTTCGTCTTTTGCCTTTGCCCGTATATATTATCTGAGCTTTTTGCATAGGGTATGTGATAAGCCATGCGTGGCACTCCATTCCTCGTTTGTGACATTCTTCTATCGCAAAAGCAAGAGGATCGAAGTCTTTGGAATGATTGAAATATGGGCTGAGTGGTTCTATCTTTGATTTATAAAAGACACTCCCTTGAGCTCTTGTCTGAAATAGGATAGTATTGAATTTTAATTCATGTAATTCGTCCAGAATCTTTTGCAATTCCCTCTTCTGGTTTTCTACACTGGTTCCCTGGCTAGGCCAGTCTAATCCCCAATTGGTAGTTAGCCACGCTGCCCGCACTTCTACTGATGGTGCTTGCGCTAAAGCAAAGGAGGAAAGGATGAAGGACAAAAGAGCTAAAAGAGCTAATCTCATATTTTATAATCCGCTAAAATTTACATTGCTGAATAAAAGGGATGGTAATCGCCATGGGGAGCTATTTCTTGGATCGTTTCCTATTTCTTCAAGGTTGTTCCACAAAGAAAGTATATTTCCTGTAATGTTCATTTCGCTAATAGGAGTTGAGATAACTCCATTTTCTATCAAAAATCCTTCTACACCAAATGAGAAATCTCCGGTCGTAGGATTGCTGTTCCCTCCATTAAAGCCGGTCACCCAAATTCCTTTTTGTATAGAATGTAACAATTGATCGTGGTTTTTGTTCCCCAGATTGAGCTGAATTATGGATGGAGAAGCTATGGTCGGAGCAATACCCATTTTGAGGGAGTTGTATGTATCTATAAAATACATATTCAGAATTCCATTTTCAATTATAGTACGGTCCTGCGTCGCTACACCTTCTCCGTCAAACCATCGGGCTCCGAAAGAACGAGCCATGTGCGGCGTATCTCTAATAGTGAGCTTATCGGATGCTATCTGTTTTCCTAACTTATCTAATAAGAAAGAATTTTTTTGTTGTAGGGCCGTTCCATACAAAGCTCCTAGTATGGGGGATAATAATCTTGATGATGTAGTATTGTCCAACAGCATATCGTATTTGCCGGACTTAACCTTTGTTTGCCCTATTTTTCTTAAAGCTCTTTCTAAAGCATTTTGGCCAATTCCTTTCTTTTTGAGGTCGTTCCAATAAATAGAACTGTCGAACCAACAAGATTCTGCCCGTGCATCGCCTTCTGTTTTTAAGGCAACTTCTACGGTTAGGTTAAAAGCTGAATCAAAGCTTTCTGCTTCAAATCCATTGCTTGCAATCATATATTCGCCGCCTACGCCATCATCGTATGCTGATGATATGGATATTATACGTGGGTCGGAACCATATATTTCTTCTACGGCTTGTTGTGTTATATTCAGCTTGTCTTCTGTTGATATTTTATCAAACGATTTGTCGTATAAATCTAAGTCGCTTCCTTGACTCTTGTAATATCTTTCCGGCGAGGGTAATTGTCGGAAAGTATCTTGTGCTAAATATTTAGTAGATATAATACCTTCTTTTATAAATGCTTCCAGCCCATCTTTGTCTATCCTGTTCGTAGAGAATGTTCCATATCTATTGTCCGTAAATAGTTCAATGTATAGTTTATTCTCTGAGCTTTGATGCAGTTTGTCTAATTGCTGATTTCTGTATTCAAACGAATTGTTGTTTCCGGTTATAATAGATACCCGTGCTGCCTGACATCCATTCTTAAGGGCAAACTGCATAGCCCATTGGGCTATTTCTTTATGTTGATTGCTTATCATTTTAGTCATGTTATTTGATATAAAAACAAGGATAGAGTTTTTTTTCCGCTTTATTCTCCTCCCACAGTTAATTTGCTTACAAGTACAGATGGCAAGCCTTGTCCCACGGGAACGCCTTGTCCGTCTTTACCGCAAGTCCAAGCACCTTCGTCTATTTTCAGATTGTTACCTATCATTGATATATCAGATAAGGCTTTAGGACCGTTTCCTATAATGTTTATATCTTTTATCGGTTGGGTTAGTTTTCCATTCTCAATCAGATAACCTGTCTTGACGAAAAAGGTAAAGTCTCCTGCTCCGATCTGTACTTGTCCGTTTGTAAAGTTATCCACATATACACCCTGCTTTACAGATGCTATTATGTCAGATTCGGGAGTGTTGCCCTGTTCCATATAAGTCACCCGCATACGCGGAAGCGGTGCATAGCGAAACGATTGGCGGCGTCCGTTTCCGGTAGGTTGTACACCATAGTGTTTTGCGCTGATGCGGTCGTGTAAATAACTCTCCAAAACTCCGTTTTTTACAATATATGTTTTCTGGCTTTCTACGCCTTCATCATCAAAGTTTATTGCTCCGCGAGCATTGTCGATTGTGCCGTCATCTACAATGTTGATTTCGGGTAAACAAATCTTTTTGCCAAACTGATCTGAAAATATAGATACGTTTTTTCTGTTAAAGTCTGCTTCAAATGTATGCCCGATAGCTTCGTGCAGTAATATTCCCGAACTTCCGGCTCCCATTACTACCGGCATTTCTCCTCCTTTAGGCTTTATTGCTTCAAACATCAATGATGTTTGTGCCACAGCCTCTTTGGCTATGATGTCTATCAATTCGTCATCTAAGAATTCAAATCCTTTCCGATAAGCTCTTGAACAATATCCGTTTTCGAGTTTTCCATCCTGCTCCATCGTACATGAGCCCGACATGATTGCCATTGGGCGGTAGTCCCATGTGAGAATGCCTTCGGAGTTGAAAAATAGAATATATGATGTTGAGTCGTTGAGGCTAACGGATGCCTTTACAACCCGATTGTCTAAAGCAAATATCTTATCATTCAGTTTTTGTACATATTCCTTTTTGTCTGCAACAGAAGCGTCCTGCCAACTTTTTTGTATTCTATAATAATTGTGAAAATCTTTTTCTCCTATTTGCACACGTACATCTTTTTGTGGCATAGTGGATATGCTTGCCGCAGTTCTTGCAGCCTTCAGTAGATCTTGTATATTCGTGTTCTCTACATAAGCATAGCCTGTCTGATCGCCCGATACAACTCTCACTCCTGCGCCGAAGTCTATATTCGATGCGGCTCGGTTCACCTCGCCATCTCGTAAAGAGATATTGTTACTGAATGTGTGTTCGAAAAATATATCGGCATAATCTCCACCCTTGCTCAAAGCTTCGGATATGACTTTAAGCAGATCAGCTTCGGTTATGGAGAAATGATCCAATATGGTTTGTTTGTTTATTTTATCTATCATAACATACTTGTTTTTTCCATTTTCTTAAATTTCTTGAGCTGCCATATAAACATCAGAGCAGTCACTAATGTTGATATTCCGTCGGCTGTCGGCATCGAATACCAAACTCCATTCAAACCAAATATTCCGGGTAGTATAAATAAAGCCGGAATCAACAACAAAAATTGTCGGGTAAGGCTTAAGAATATTGATTTGGCAGCCATACCGATACATTGAAAGAAGTTGGTGACTACAATCTGAAACCCGACTAAAGGCAGCATAAGTGTGATAATTCTTAGTGCCTTGGCTGATTCTGCCGCCAGAGGAGGTGTGGGATTGAATGGCTGTACTATATATTGAGGTAGTAATTGACTCACTGCAAATCCGATACATCCGATAATAATACCTACTTTAATCGTATAGTTAAGCGTTTCTTTTACCCGGCTAATTCTGTTTGCCCCATAGTTATATCCTATTATTGGTTGCATACCTTGTGTTAGTCCGACAAGAATCATAATAACAATCATTACCAGTGTGTTGGAAATAGCAAAAGCTTCGATTGCTATATTTCCTCCAAACAGCCTGAGGCGTGAGTTTATAAAGAATGCTACTGCTGATGCCGCTACTTGGGTGAAGAATGGCGAAAGTCCGATACTTGCAATCGCCCATACAATTTTAGGGTTGAGTCGGATATCTTTTCTTCGCAATCTTAACATGCTGTTTTTGTTCATGAAGTGATACATGACAAAACAGAGGCCTATAAACATGGAAATAATAGTGGCTATTGCAGCTCCCTTGATACCCCATTCCAAAACAAAAATGAATATAGGTGCAATAATTATATTGGCAATCACTCCTATCAGCATTGTATACATGGCTTTTGCGGGATATCCCGAAGCTCTCATCATGCTGTTGAAGTTAAAACACATTGTCAGGAATATGTTTCCGGGAAGATAGTAGAGTAAGAATTCTTTGGCATAAGGAAAAGTCTCATCTGTGGCTCCAATCTGCATCAGTATAGGATCGAGAAAGATAAACAGAATGGATACAAGAGTTCCAGTAAGGATCAATGTCATCAGGAATGAGTTTCCTATTATTTTTTCAGCCGTTTCTTTATCTCCTTTTCCAAGGCAGATCGATATTCTACTTGCCGACCCGGCACCTACCAGCATCCCCACTGCTGCCGTAAGATTCATTATTGGTAATACAATACCCAAACCTCCTATTGCATGATCTCCCAGATTTGGTCCATGCCCTATGTATATTCGGTCTATAATGTTGTACAGTGCGTTGACCATTGTTCCCACGATGGCCGGAAGTGCGTATTGCCAGAGAAGTTTGCTTATTTTTTGGTTTTCTAGTTCATCAATGCTTGCAGTCTTTAACATTAGTTGTTCATTCTATACAGTTAAGGAGTGAGTTCCTCCCATCTTTTTTCAGAATGTAAAGATACAAATTTATATCGCTATTTTTTAGTTCTGTTAAATCAATAAAACTACTTGTATTTTCCGATTTACTGTTAAAAAGAGGGAGGCTGAATGCTCTTATACTCATTAATGTAAATACAAGATGCGTATTTGTCATTATATTTTTTAACTTTGCGAGGTTGTTTTTGTACCAACTGAGTTTTGTTTCGAAATAAAAAATATCTAAGATAAGATTGATAATGAATATATTGGAATTGAGCGAACAGGAGATTATTCGCAGACAAAGTTTAGACGAGTTAAGAGGATTAGGTATAGAGCCTTATCCTGCTGCATTATATGATGTAAATGCATATTCGAAAGAGATAAAAGAAAACTTTAAAGATGACGCTGACCGTCGTCCGGTAACTATAGCCGGTCGTATAATGGGGCGTCGTATAATGGGTAAAGCCTCTTTTGTAGAATTGCAGGATTCGGAAGGACGTATACAAGTTTATATCTCGCGCGACGATCTTTGTCCCGGTGAGAATAAAGATCTATACAATATTGTCTTTAAAAAATTACTCGATATAGGCGATTTTATCGGAATCAAAGGATATGTTTTTCGTACACAAATGGGCGAGATATCTGTACATGCCGAAGAATTGACTGTGCTTGGTAAATCTCTTCGCCCGCTTCCTGTTGTTAAAGTTAAAGATGGAGTTACTTACGATGGATTTTCTGATCCCGAACAACGCTATCGTCAACGTTATGTGGACTTGATTGTTAATGAAGGAGTCAAGGATACTTTTGTAAAACGCACGAAAGTCTTTAATTCGATGCGCGAATATTTGAATAGTTATGGATATGTTGAAGTAGATACTCCGGTTTTGCAAAGTATTCCGGGAGGAGCTACTGCCCGTCCGTTTATTACCCATCATAATGCTCTGGATATTCCATTATATTTGCGTATTGCAAACGAACTTTATTTGAAACGTCTTATTGTCGGAGGTTTTGACGGAGTGTATGAGTTTTCCCGTAATTTCCGTAACGAAGGTATGGACAGAACCCATAATCCCGAATTTACCGTTATGGAGTTTTATGCAGCCTACAAAGACTATAATTGGATGATGGATTTTACAGAGCGTATGCTCGAAAAAATCTGTATGGATGTGCATGGTGCTACTCAAGTGAAAATGGGCGATAAGCTTATAGATTATAAAGCACCATATGCTCGTGTCTCGATGATAGATTCGATAAAGCACTTTACCGGATTCGATATCAGCGGTATGAACGAAGCCGAGCTGCGCGAAGTATGCAAAAAATTGGATATAGAACAAGATGAAACAATGGGTAAAGGCAAGTTGATAGATGCTATCTTTGGCGAGAAATGCGAGGGTAACTACATTCAACCAACATTTATTATCGACTATCCTGTTGAAATGTCTCCATTGACAAAAAAACACCGTAACAATCCTGAATTGACCGAGCGATTTGAGCTAATGGTTAATGGAAAAGAATTGGCTAACGCATACTCTGAGTTAAATGATCCTCTCGATCAACGTGCCCGTTTCGAAGATCAGCTTCGATTGTCCGAAAAAGGAGATGATGAGGCTATGTTTATCGACCAAGATTTTCTTAGGGCATTAGAATACGGTATGCCTCCTACAAGCGGTATTGGCATTGGTATGGATCGTTTAGTTATGTTTATGACCGGTCAGGAAAGTATTCAGGAAGTGATGTTCTTCCCTCAGATGCGCCCAGAGAAAGTGGTGAAAAAAGATCCGGTTTCTAAATACACAGAACTTGGTATTGCCGAAGAACTTGTTCCTGTTATCCAAAAGGCGGGATACTTTACCGTAGAGGAGATGAGTGGAGTGAATGCTCAGAAGATCAGACAAGACATAGGGGAGATAAACAAAAAATATAAATTGGAACTGACCTTGCCGTCAGTCGAAGATGTTGAAAAATGGGTAGCCCAATTGGGTTGATCCATTTGTCTCTAATCAAAATATAGAAAAATGAACTTTCCCGGTAAAATAGCTGTTCTAGGAGGAGGTACTTGGGCTACAGCTCTTGCCAAGATTATGCTGAATCAAGAAAAGCATATTAATTGGTATATGCGCCGTCCCGAGCAGATTGCCGAATTTGAAAAGACAGGTCATAATCCGTCTTATTTGTCTAATGTAGAATTTAATATAGATCGGATTACATTCTATTCCGATATAAATCAAATTGTAGACGCTTCCGATACACTTATTTTGGCTGTGCCTTCACCTTTCTTGAAAGGGCATCTTGAGAAATTGGACAGACCGATAAACGATAAATTTGTGATTTCGGCGATAAAGGGAATAATCCCTCCTGAAAATCTTTTAGTTACAGATTATCTGTCGCAATATTATAATATTCCTGCCGAAAATATGGCAATAATAGGAGGACCCTGTCATGCCGAAGAAATAGCATTGGAGCGTTTGACTTATCCCACTATTGCGTGTACAGATGTAAATCGAGCGAGAGCAATCTCGAAGGTATTTAATAACCGCTTTGTTAAAACATCCGTTTCTAACGATGTTGCAGGAATTGAACTTGCCGCAGTTTTGAAAAATGTCTATGCCATCGCTTCAGGTATCTGTCATGGATTGAAATATGGCGATAATTTTCAAGCAGTATTAGTTTCGAATGCTATATCCGAAATGGAACATTTTGTAAATGTCATTTGTCCGATAGATAGAAATATACAAGATTCTGCATATTTAGGCGACTTGTTGGTGACATGCTATTCGAGTTTTAGTAGAAACAGAACATTCGGTTCTATGATAGGAAAAGGATATTCGGTCAAAGCTGCTCAGGTGGAAATGCAAATGATAGCGGAGGGATATTACGGAACCAAATGTATTCGGGAAATGAATGAGCAATATGGTGCAAAGATTCCTATTGCAGATATGGTTTATAAAGTATTATACGAAGGAGCTTCTGCCTTGGAAGAAATAAAGATATTGAGAGAACAAATTTTAAAATAAATAAAGGTCATGGATAAGGTTATCAAATTAGACATTAGCAAAACTTTAGGCTTTATTAATCAGGCTGATATAAATAGTCAGGCTGCTCTTGCAAAGAAATGTAACGAAACTTTGCATAATGGTTCTGGAAAAGGAAACGATTTTCTCGGATGGTTAAATCTACCATCTTCTATTACTGATGCACAATTGAAAGATATAGAAGATACGGCAGCCTCATTAAGATCAAAATGTGATGTTGTTGTTTTAATTGGTATTGGCGGTAGTTATTTGGGTTCAAGAGCGGTTATTGACTCTTTATCAAATGCGTTTGACTGGTTACAAAGCGACCGCAAAACTCCCGTAATTCTTTATGCCGGAAATAACATCGGAGAAGATTATTTGGTTGAACTGTTAGCATATCTGAAAGGAAAATCTTTCGGTATTGTAAATATATCTAAATCGGGAACTACTACCGAACCTGCATTGGCATTCCGTATCTTGAAAGCTGAGTTGGAAAAATCGGTAGGAAAAGAGGAGGCGAAACATCGTATTGTAGCCATTACAGATGCTGCTCGTGGAGCTTTGTTTACATTAGCAACTAAAGAAGGATATAAGAAATATGTGATACCTGATAATGTAGGTGGACGTTTTTCTGTTCTTACCCCTGTTGGGTTGCTTCCTATTGCTTTGGCTGGTATAGATATTCGTCAGTTAGTTGCAGGAGCCGCTTATATGGAAAAAGAAACTGCACCTGCGGTTCCTTTCGAAAAGAATATAGCAGAAGTCTATGCAGTTACACGAAACGAACTGTACAAGAAAGGTAAGAAAATAGAAATATTGGCAAACTTTAATCCTAAATTGCACTATATCGCTGAGTGGTGGAAACAACTTTATGGGGAAAGTGAAGGAAAAGAAAATAAAGGTATTTTCAATGCTGCCGTTGATTTTACAGCCGATCTTCACTCTATGGGGCAATGGATTCAAGAAGGAGAACGCTCTATTTTCGAAACGGTAATATCTGTGGCGCAACCTAACGAAACATTAGTCGTTCCTACGGATGAAGAAAACCTTGATGGGTTGAACTTCCTTGCCGGTAAACGTGTCGACTTTGTGAACAAAATGGCAGAATTAGGAACGCAAATCGCTCATGTGGATGGCGGAGTACCTAATATCAAAGTAGAATTGCCTCAATTGAATGCATACAGTATTGGTCAACTACTTTATTTCTTCGAAAAAGCATGCGGTATAAGTGGATATATCTTAAATGTAAATCCATTCGACCAACCGGGAGTAGAAGCATATAAGAAAAATATGTTTGCACTTCTTGACAAACCGGGCTTTGAGAAAGAAAGCGAAGCTATTAAGAAAAGAATATAAAATAAGCTTTTAACTGTTAGCTCGTGGTTGCCTAGAGGTGGCTGTGAGCTACCGTTTTAGTAAATGTGTGAAGATTTATGACAGAAAAAAAACACTTACTCGGTATGACTATGGACGAGTTCTATGGCGTAGTAGGGGAGTGTGGATTGCCTCGGTTTGCAGCAAAACAATTAGCAGATTGGGTATATAAAAAGAGGGTTTCGTCAATAGATGAAATGACCAATATCTCTTTAGCAAACAGAACCTTGTTGGCCGAGAAATATGATGTTGGTCGTTATACACCACTCGAATTTCAGCAGTCGGTAGATGGTACTGTAAAGTATTTGTTTAAGACCGAAAAAGACAAGTTGATAGAAGCTGTTATGATTCCCGAAGACGATAGAGCCACTCTTTGTGTATCTTCTCAGGTGGGATGTAAAATGAACTGTCTGTTTTGTATGACAGGTAAGCAAGGTTTCAATGGAAATCTTACAGCAAACGAGATCCTGAATCAACTATATTCTGTACGAGAAGCCGAAAATTTGACAAATGTTGTCTTTATGGGAATGGGTGAGCCTTTAGACAATTATGAAGAATTGAAAAAGACACTTGATATAATGACTGCCGACTATGGCATGGCTTGGAGTCCTAAGCGTATAACTGTTTCTACAACGGGTGTTACCCCAAAACTGAAACGCTTTCTTGACGAGAGCAACGCTCATCTGGCTGTTAGTATCCATAGTCCCGAAAAGGAACAACGTTTATCTATAATGCCGGCTGAAAAGGCTTTTCCTATATCGGGAGTTATAGATATGCTGAAAGATTATGACTGGAAAAAACAAAGACGATTGTCTTTCGAATATATAATGTTTGATAACTTTAACGATTCTTTAGTGCATGCCAAATCTTTGGCTCAGCTGCTGAGGGGACTAGAGTGTAGGGTGAATCTGATTCGCTTTCATGCTATACCTAATGTAGATCTGAAAACGTCGACTAAAGAACGAATGGAAAGTTTTCGAGATTTTCTTACAAATAAAGGGCTGACTTGTACCATAAGAGCTTCCAGAGGAGAAGATATCTTTGCTGCTTGCGGTATGTTGTCGACTATGAAAGGAAAGAAAAATGAAGAATCAAATCATATTTAATACTATTCAAGATGTAAAGTTGATATTGTCGGAAGAATTTGTAAATCTTTTTCCGAGTATGTCTAAGCTTTTGAATAAAGCCTATAAAATAGAATTTACCCTTAATGGGAATCAACGTTTTCGTCAGTATATATGGACTAATAACGATGGTGAAACATGTGGATGGCTATGTAAACTTGAGCATTGTATTCCTCAAGGAAGAGGTATCATTCCGGAGCATATTCTGCTTTCTCAAACAGTGGGTGGGATCATAGACTATTGGGTTGACGATGCCTCTAAAGAACAAGGTAGCCTTATTGATGCAAATGTATTTACATTCTCACTTACCGATTCTACTAAAGGTGTTGGAGGTTTGACTAACGGTAGTAACGAAGAATGTCAGTCAGTCGCAATAGACGCTTTTGACCCTTCCTTATTCCTGACATTTGCTTTAGAAGCTAATGGTAACACTACATTTTATAATTGTCAGACAAAAGAAGTTTTTGTTTATTTACACGATGATTATTCTCCGTTTGATATAACCCCATGTAAGGATGCTCATCCTTCATGCAGTGCTATTTATAGATATGACAAAGTACATATTTTTATAGACTATGTGGAGACTTTAGCCGATCAATGGCTACAAATAATACAATTAAAAAATAAAAGTAATTTATGATAAAAATAGGAATAACACAAGGAGATATAAATGGAATCGGCTATGAAGTCATTCTCAAGACATTCGCCGATATTCGTATGGCCGAAATCTGTATTCCTGTCATATATGGTTCGATGAAGGTTGCTGCCTATCACCGTAAAGCGATGGACTTGCAGCCGGTTTCGTTCAATCAAATCAACTCGGCAAAAGATGCAGTCGTAAACAAAGTAAATATTGTTAATTGCATCAGCGAAGATACGAAGATAGAGATGGGAGAATCTACCTCTATTGCCGGAGAGGCAGCTTTTGTTTCTCTCGAGCAAGCTGTTGCCGATCTTAAAAGTGGTATCATAGATGTGTTAGTCACAGCACCTATCAATAAGCATAATATTCAGCGAGACGATTTTCATTTTCCAGGACATACTGAATATCTGGAAGAACGCTTCGGCGAAAATAATGATAAGAGTCTTATGATATTAGTGAAAGACTCTCTTCGTATAGCCCTTGTTACCGGACATATTCCACTAGCCGATGTTTCCAAGTCCTTAACTAAAGAAAGAATAATTGATACAGCAATCCGTTTCGAAAACAGTTTGAAACGAGATTTCAGAATTGGTCGTCCACGTATTGCCATCTTGTCTCTAAATCCGCATGCCGGAGAAAACGGACTGTTGGGTTCGGAGGAGAACGATATTATTATTCCGGCAATAAGAGAATTGCAGGATAAGAAAATTCTTTGCTTTGGACCTTATCCCGCAGATGGTTTCTTTGGAGCAGGAGAGTTTGCTAAATTTGATGGCATCTTGGCCATGTATCACGATCAAGGACTAGCTCCATTCAAGACTTTGGCTATGGAAGACGGGGTTAACTTTACTGCAGGTCTACCTATTGTACGCACTTCTCCGGCACATGGCACAGCCTATGGAATTGCCGGAAAGAATGAAGCTTCCGAAGAGTCTTTTCGTCAGGCTATCTATATGGCAATCGACACTTATGCCAACAGGATAGAATTTGATAGGGCACATGCAAATCCATTGAGGAAGCTATACGTAGAAAGAGGTGGAGATAATGAAGTCTTAGACCTAACTAAAGAGGATTGAAACGTTTCTGTTGCTAATTCATGTTTGGTTAAAAAAAGTTATATTTTATGAACTATGCTATAATTGCAGCAGGTGAGGGTTCTCGGTTGATTCAAGAAGGAGTTACTTTGCCGAAACCTTTGGTTTTGGTAAATGGAAAGGAAATGCTAGGTCATTTGATAGATATCTTTCTTAAAAATGAAGCGACCTCAATTAGCATTATTGTAAACGAAGAGATGCAAGGTGTCCAAGAATATGTTTCCCGACTTGATATTGGTATTCCTTTAAATATTGTTGTGAAATCAACGCCAAGTTCTATGCATAGTTTTTTTGAATTAAGAAACTTTCTTCGCGATGGTAAATTTTGCCTTACTACGGTAGATACGGTATTTAAAGAAGATGAATTTTCTCGTTATATAAAAGCTTTTAATGCCGACGATAATAGTGATGGCATGATGGGTGTAACTAATTTTGTTGACGACGAAAAACCATTGTATGTAGAGGTTGATGAAGGTATGAATATAAAAAACTTTCTTGATCATTCAGATACGTGTAAATATATATCAGGTGGTATTTACGGGCTTACCCCTAAATCTATCGATGTGCTGGAGAATTGCTTAAGAACCGGACAGTCGCGGATGCGTAATTTTCAACGTCAATTAGTCGCTGAAAAAATGCAACTTAGAGCATTTCCTTTTAATAAAATTATAGATGTAGATCATGCTGGTGATATACCGAAAGCAGAACAGTTGATAAAAGAATAGAATGTCTCAAGTCAGAATAGCAGGAGTCAAAAGAAGTACAAAATATTCACCTAACCATATTGGTAATGATGCCATGATATTTAATCTTGTAGCTGAATATCTACGAAATATGGGTTACGATGTAAATGAATATACCGAACCGGAGTTTGTGTTGAATAAAGAGCCGGAAAAATACATATTCAATATGGCTCGGGAAAAATCTACATTGAAGAAGCTAAAGGAGTGTGAAGAAAGTGGCAGTATTATAATAAATCCGGCTTCGGGTATCGAAAACTGCACACGTGAAACCATGACTCGCTTACTGATGGAGAATCGGATACCTCACCCCCAAAGTGTTATAGCCGGAGTGGCTGACGATCCTACAGATGCGCTCAATGCTATGTCTGCAAATGCTTTTTGGGTCAAACGTGGTGATTCGCATACAATACACCGCGAAGATGTGGCTTATGCTAGAAATATTGATGAAGCTAAGTCTATTCTTCAAGAATTTGCTTTTCGCGATATACCTAATGCTGTGATCAATGAACATCTAGTCGGCGATTTGGTGAAATTCTATGGTGTGGATGGAACAGATTTTTTTTATTGGTTTTATCCCTATGATTTAAGTCTGACTAAATTTGGATTAGAGGCAATAAATGGACAAGCAAAAGAGTTTTCTTTCGATGTAAACTCATTGAAGGAGGCATGTAACAAGACCAGTGAGATCCTTAATGTAGATGTATATGGAGGAGATTGTATTGTGGCTGCTGATGGGACATTCAAAATTATAGATTTTAATGATTGGCCTAGCTTTGCACCTTGTCGTGAAGCTGTTGTTCCTTATATTGCACAGCGTATTCTCCAAAAAATGTCAATCGTTTTGGGTTAGTTTACGATGTCCAATTAATGTATTGATAAATATCATTATAGAAAATAAGAGTGAAAAATTTATATAAAACAGCACCTTTGAAATCAACGCATTTTTTGATAACTTTGCGCCTTATTTGTAATAAATGAAACAAAAATCCCTTTTCCATACAGTCATAGCTTCAGGTTTCGGTACAGGATTTTCTCCTTATGCACCGGGAACCGTTGGTGCAGCCTTGGCTACCGTTATCTGGATTGTATTATCTTTATTCGTATCATCACTTCCATTGCTGCTGATAACAGCCGGCTTAATCATTGTTTTTACAATTCTTGGTGTTTGGTCTGCTAATGAATTGGAACCTGTGTGGGGAAAAGATCCTTCTCGTATTGTTGTCGACGAGATGGTTGGAGTCTGGATTCCGCTTCTGGGTGCTGAGTCTGGCAATCTATATTATGCTTTACTCGCATTTGTTTTATTTCGGGTATTTGATATACTCAAGCCTTTTGGCATAAGAAAGATGGAGAATCTTAAAGGTGGCTGGGGGGTTATGATGGACGATATTCTTGCAGGCATATACAGCCTATTAATATTATTAATTGTGAGATGGGTGATTGGATAAAACGAACAACGAAAACAATCTCCGAAAAGGGAGGTATCTTTATGTTTCTGAGAGCGCAATTTTCTTCTCAGATATCAAGCCTGACAGATTTTTCGGTAACCATACTTCTTGCAAAATTATTTAATGTCTATTACGTTTACGCTACATTCCTAGGCTCATTTTGCGGAGGTATCGTAAATTGTATTATAAATTACAAATGGACATTTAAGGCTAAAGGTGTAAAGAAAAAACACGTTGCTATCAAATATGTTTCAGTTTGGATATGCAGTATTTTGCTAAATACTTCGGGTACGTATCTTATGACAGAACTTCTTGGTAAATTTACATGGCTTCGAGATTTTCTGGGAACATTCTTTGACGACGTATTTATTGTGTCCAAAATAATTGTGTCTGTAATAGTTGGATTTCTATGGAACTATAATATGCAGCGCCTTTTTGTATATCGGGATCGAGATATTAAAAAATATTTCATAAAAAAGAAATCCAAAGAAGAACCATCTGTAAATACTAATGATATAGATACAGAAGAAAGGCAAGAGAAGAATAATTGATTCTTCCTTCTGTCCAATTAATATATAAACCTAAAAAAAAAAGGATATAGATATGAAAGCTAGAGATGTTGCTCAACAGATAATTTATAAAATTATCAATCCTATTGTGCGAGGTATGATAAAAATAGGAATTACCCCTAATTTTATAACGGCTACAGGTTTAATCTTAAATATTGTTGCCTGTGTGATTTTTATTTGTGGAGCTATGCGAGGTAAGATCTTCTTTGGTAATACTTATGGTCACGAAGGCGATTTATCGTTTGTTGGTTGGGGAGGATTTGTAATCCTTTTTGCCGGACTTTTTGATATGCTGGATGGTCAGGTAGCCCGTATTGGAAAGATGAGTTCTCGTTACGGAGCTTTATTCGATTCCGTTCTTGATCGCTATAGCGAACTTATCGTATTGTTTGGTATCTGCTATTACCTTATTCTGCAAGGCTATTTTTTTAGTTCTCTATTTGCCTTTGTTGCCCTTATCGGATCTATGATGGTGAGTTATGTGCGCGCTCGTGCCGAAGGACTTGGAATAGAATGTAAAGGTGGATTTATGCAACGTCCCGAAAGAGTTGTGACTATAGCTTTAGGTTGTATATTCTGCGGACTGTTCGACTATTTCTTCCCTCACTACCGTGTTGCTATTCCTAGCAAAGAAAGTATTCCTTTGTTTGAGCCAATCTTAATCATGGTGGTGCCCATTGCTTTTGTTGCTATCTTCTCAAATATTACAGCTATCAATCGTCTGAGACATTGCAAAAGAGTATTGCAAGAACAAGACCAACAAGATAAGCAAGCTTAAAAAATAAACATGAAACTATCATTACCTACTTTACGCGAAAGTATTGTTGTATTAATTATTACTGTTGTATTTTCTTCATTAACTGCTGCCTTTGTCGGATTTCGTCCGGAACATATACTTCTGATCGGACTTTTTCTTCTTCTGTTTTTTGCTACCGATAAGACACGCAAACTGGCAGTAGCTTTATTGCCTTTTCTTATATTTGGGATCTCATATGATTGGATGCGTGTTTACCCTAATTATATGGTTAATCCTATTGATGTAGAAGGTTTGTATAATCTTGAGAAAACGCTGTTTGGGATACATCTTGATGGACAAGTGCTTATTCCTTGTGAATATTTTGCAATCCATAACTGGCCTATTGCCGATTTTCTTGCCGGAATTTTTTACTTAGGATGGGTTCCTGTTCCTATTGCCTTTGGGCTTTATCTTTATTTTCTTAAAGATAGGAATATGTATTTGCGTTTTGCAATGGTCTTTTTATTTGTCAATCTTTTAGGTTTTGCCTGCTATTATATATATCCCGCAGCTCCACCTTGGTATGCTATAAATTATGGTTTCGAACCTGTACTTAATACTCCCGGAAATATGGCAGGCTTGGTTCGTTTCGATGAGTTTATCGGTTTGCCTTTATT
The DNA here is from genome assembly GCA_002409595.1 of Dysgonomonas sp. UBA5412. Classification (GTDB taxonomy): domain Bacteria; phylum Bacteroidota; class Bacteroidia; order Bacteroidales; family Dysgonomonadaceae; genus Dysgonomonas. Next base: position 10,899 of record DHNQ01000016.1, on the reverse strand, counting down.
CGATTCCATTTATGGACGTAATGCTAACGTCTTTGCAGCCGTGCCATCTTTACATTCTGCCTATTTGGTTGTTGTTTTATTCTATGCTATCAAAAAGAGATGTAATTGGCCTATTCTGTCTGTGATTATAATATTCTTGTTCGGAATATGGTTCACCGCTGTCTATTCATCTCATCATTATATAATAGATGTCTTGTTAGGCATTTTGTGTGCCTTGGTGGGCATTTCTTTATTTGAATATGTTTTGATGAAGCTCAATTGGTTCAAAGCCTTTTTTGATAAATATTTAAACTACATAAAATAAGAAGATTCTATGAAAGATAAGCTGATACCAAGAGATGCAGTACGCAATCTGCATCCTATATTTAGAGGATGCTTTGGAGATGCTCTCTTAAATTTTGTATTTAAATTCGGAGGATTAGATAAAGTTAATGCCATCTATGATGGGTCGAAACAATATACGGGATTAGAATTTGTGAACGATATGCTTGACAAACTAGGTATTATCCGCAAATTCGATAACTATGAAGTTTTAGATCAATTTAAAGAAGGTCCCTTTATTACAGTTTCCAATCATCCTATCGGCCATATTGATGGAATTATTGCTATAAGTGCAGTTGCAGGAAAACGGAGGGATTACAAAATGATGGTTAATTGGATGCTTAATCAGATAGATACGATGGAGGAACATTTCATCGGAGTCAATCCCTATGCAAAAGGAAATAAAATGGCAGACTTGAAATCGAGTGTTGCCGGAGTAAAGCAATGTCTCGAACATTTGAAAAACGGACATCCTTTAGGTCTTTTTCCTGCGGGAGGAGTTTCGACCAACCATTTGACAAGAACAGAGGATCGGGAGTGGCAACCAACTGTTGTAAGGCTTATCCAGAAAGCAAAAGTACCGGTTATACCGATGTATATAGATGGAAAGAATTCTTGGATATATCGTACTTTAGGTTTTATTAGCTGGAAAATTCGCACAGTGCGTCTTTTGCATGAAACGACCAATAAGAGAGGACAGACAATTACCGTTCGCTTCGGAAAATCTATTTCGGTAGAAGAACAATCCAAATACAAAGATGTAAAGGAGCTTGGCGAGTTCTTGAAATCACAGACCTATGCTTTGAAAAAGAAAAAATAATAATGTTTGATCTAACTAAAATAAAAGGAATAATTTTCGATTACGGAGGCACGATTGATAGTAATGGAATGCATTGGTCTGAGGTGTTGTGGAATGCTTATAAATACCATGAAGTGTCGATCTCGAAAGATCAATTCAGGGAAGCCTATGTGTATGCAGAGCGCTATTTAGCTACTCATAAGGTAATCGAGCCTGATGATAATTTCTTAATTTTACTTAAGAAAAAAGTTGGGTTGCAGATAAATTATCTGATAGATAGAGATATACTCCCATCGGATGATAAAACTAAAGCATACATACTTGCTATTTCCGCACAATGTTATAACTTTGCGTGGACGCTGATCGAAAAAGAGAAAGCGTTATTGACAGAGTTGAAGAATCATTATCCTATGGTGTTAGTATCTAATTTCTATGGAAATGTGCACGCCGTCTTAAAAGACTTTGGATTACTCGATTATTTTGATGATGTAATAGAATCGGCTGTTGTAGGAGTAAGAAAACCTGATCCGGCTATATTTATGCTCGGAGTAGAAAAGCTGGGAGTTCCGGCAGATTCGGTAGTGATTATCGGAGATTCTTACGAAAAAGACATTGTTCCTGCCGAAGAAATTGGAAGCCAGACAATCTGGTTGAAAGGAATCGGGTGGGAAGACGATGACGAGAATGCAAAAGCCGGTCTTGTTATAAAAGATTTCATGGAGTTGAAATCAGCATTTCAATTAGATTGAAATGCCGTACTTGTTTTTTTGATGATATTATAGTGCCAGCTGTATTGTTGCTACCAATAATGGAAATTGATAGGTGAAAAACCTTTCGATGGAAAATACCGGGTTGGGATATTAAAATGATAGTGAGGGTACACTTGATGCTATTCTATTATATGTTGTCTGATGAGACAGCAGAATTTATGTAAGCTGCGGGTTGCAGTATAACTTAAAATTTTAATTAAAAATGGGAAAAGTACAAGTAGGAGAAGCCAAGGGAAAACTTGGTATTCTTACAGTTGGAGTTGGAGCCGTTGCTACAACTTTCATGGCAGGAACGTTATTAACACGTAAAGGACAAGGTGTTCCTGTAGGGTCAATTACTCAATTGGCTACAATGCGTTTAGGTAAAAGAGAAGAAAATCGTTTTCCTAAAATCAAAGATGCAGTGCCTTTGGCTGATCTGAAAGATATCGTATTCGGAGGATGGGATATTTTTGAAGATGACGCTTATGAAGCTGCAAAACATGCAGATGTTTTAACCAGAGAAGACTTAGACAAAGTAAAAGATGAAATGGCTACTATCAAACCGATGAAAGCTGTTTTTGATCAGGACTTTGTAAAACGCCTGCATGGTACTTGGGTAAAATCAGCTCCTACAAAGTGGGAATTGATGGAACAAGTAAAACAAGACATCGAAAACTTTAAGAAAGAACATGGTTGCGATCGTATCGTAGTTATTTGGTGTGGTAGCACAGAAGTGTTTACTCCTCTGGGAGAAGTACATAAATCTCTTGCTGCTTTCGAAAAAGGATTGAAAGAAAATCACAAAGACCTTGCCCCTTCAAATGTATATGCATACGCTTGTATATCTATGGGTATTCCGTACATCAATGGAGCTCCTAACTTAACTGTAGATATTCCTGCAATGTGGGAATTGGCAGAGAAAACTCAGACTCCTATCTGCGGAAAAGACTTCAAGACAGGTCAGACAATGTTGAAGACTGTATTGTCTCCAATGTTCAAAACTCGTATGTTGGGTCTTAACGGATGGTTCTCTACAAACATTCTTGGTAATCGTGATGGAGAGGTTCTTGATGATCCGGGTTCATTCAAAACAAAAGAAGAATCTAAACTTTCAGTTATAGACAATATTCTTCAACCTGATTTGTATCCTGAATTATACGGAAATGTATATCACAAAGTTCGTATCAATTATTATCCACCTCGCAACGATGATAAAGAGGGCTGGGATAATATCGACCTTTTCGGTTGGTTAGGTTATAAAATGCAGATGAAAGTAGACTTCTTATGTAAAGATTCTATTTTAGCTGCTCCTTTATGTCTTGACTTAGTATTGTTTACTGATTTGGCAAAACGCGCAGGATTGAGCGGAATACAAGACTGGTTGTCATTCTATTTCAAGAGCCCTATGCATGAGCCGAATAAAGTTGCAGAACATGACTTATTTATCCAATACGTGAAGTTGAAAAATACACTTCGTCAGATGATTGGAGAAGAAACTGTAGATTTTATTGATTAATCTCTATATTCAATTAAAAAAGCTGCAACTATATAGTTGCAGCTTTTTTTAATCTCTTTAATCTTTATTCTCAATGCGCTCCTAGGATATGGGATGCGTCGAGTATTATTTTCAATAAGAACAATATTGCTATTACATATACTGTGATTGATACATCTTTGTGCTTACCTGAACATACTTTGATGAATGCAAAGCTGAGCATGCCGAATACGATTCCTTCAGCAATACTATATGTAAATGGCATAAACACGATAGTTAGAAAAGCCGGAAGTCCTTCGCTCATGTCATTGAAGTTGATTTTTGCTACTGCTGATATCATAAATAACCCAACAATAATCAGGGCAGGTGATGTAGCGGCAGCCGGAACCATTAAGAATAAGGGTGCAAAGAATAATGCTAATGTAAACATGAGTGCGGTACCGATTGATGTTAACCCTGTCCGTCCACCCGACGCAACACCCGACGCGCTTTCTACATAGGCTGTAACTGTACTTGTTCCAAGTACAGCACCTACCGTTGTACCAAGAGCATCAGAAAATAAGGCTTTCTTTAGTTGAGGAAAATTGCCATCTTCGTCAGCCAATCCTGCTTTTGATACTACTCCGATAAGAGTACCTACCGTATCGAACATATTTACAAATAAGAATGTAAAGACCACGATGAGCATGTTGAACGAAAGGATGTGATCCCATTCGAATTGTGCAAAAATAGGAGCGATGGATGGAGGTGTTCTGATGATGCTTGTGTCGGGTAGCTTAACGTCTCCCAATATAATGCCAAAAATAGTCGCAACTATTATTCCTATCAATATAGATCCGTTTACATTTCTTATATATAAAACTGCTGTTACTATAAGCCCTACTAAGGCAATCCATACATTATGCTGAGAGAAGTCTCCCAGTGCAACTAAAGTATCGGTATTTGAAACCACTATACCTGCATTTTTTAATCCTATCAACGTAATAAATAATCCAATACCCACAGGTATGGCATCTTTTAGCACCTTTGGTATGCTTTTTACAATTAATTCTCGAACGTTGAAGAATGTCAATAAGATGAATATTATTCCTTCAATAAATACGGCAGTTAAAGCAAATTGCCATGAGTATCCCATCACTCCACATACAGTAAAAGCAAAGAAAGCGTTTAGACCCATTCCCGGAGCCTGAGCAATTGGTAGCTTGGCATATAATGCCATTACCAAAGTAGAGAATATGGTTGCTATTGCTGTTGCCGTGAATAAAGCATCTTTGTCCATCCCTGTTGATGATAATATACTAGGGTTTACAATTAGTATATAGGACATTGTGAGGAATGTGATAAGTCCAGCTACAAGCTCCTTGCGGATAGTCGTTTTATTTTCGGACAATTTAAAGGTTTTCTCGAGGAGATTTTTCATATCATTTATTTATCTTAAAAGTTCCATTTAGCAGCAATGGTTGGATTAATATATGCTTTGTCTTTATTATTTAGAAAGTTGTTGCTTATCTCAATTTCACTGCCCAGAGCCAGATTTGGTGTTACATTATACCAAAACTGAGGTTCAGTTAACAATACAATATGTTTTCCGTTCACTCCATCTCCCAATGTAGCCTTCTTATCTTGTGTCCAGATGTCGAGGAAGCCACATATTGTAACCTTGTCATTCAATACATTCATACCCCAAGTAACAGTCCATTGCACATCGTTACTTGCTTTCTCAAACGCATTGTATTTATATACTAAATAAGTTCCAATATTTGCTTTGCCAATAGTTGTAGCATAAGATGCACCGGCCATATATGCATTTGCTATGGAAAATCCAAAGTTTTCAGCTTTTCCAACGCCACCATTAAACTCAATATGTGCCATTATTGGTGATTTTCCTAATTTCAGGTCTCGTGCTATTTCCACATAAGCAGTACCAATATTTCCTCTGCTTTGGTTGAAATCTAAATCGACAAACATAAATGTCGATCCCCATTTATCCGGTTTAAACATTTCGAAGGTTGCTGTGAAATAATTTTTCTGAGACATTTTGTCTCCATGTAAGGCATGACGCGGATCGAAATGTAATTGTAGATTTTGGGCATGCATCGAAAATGCAAGCACAAGTAATGTTAGTGTAACAAACACTTTTTTAAGCATAATTATAAGATTTGAGATTAGAGTGCAAAAATAAACAAAAAAAGTACTCTTTTGTAAAGGTATTTAGTTTTAACAAAATAAAAATGTAATAATAGACTCCTTTTTTTATTTCATTCGTGAAAGCCTAATTAAGAAAAGAGAAAATGAATTTTTTTTACTTTTTGTTTTGAAGTACAAAAAAATGTCCTATCTTTGCACCGCAATACAGAAATACGGGATGTAGCGCAGTCCGGTTAGCGCACCTGCTTTGGGAGCAGGGGGTCCCAGGTTCGAATCCTGGTATCCCGACAATGAAAAAAGAAAAGTACTTACATTGTGTAGGTACTTTTCTTTTTTATAGACATGATGGATTTCTTTTCTTTTAGAATATTTGAGAGAGAAGATTTCTTATTGTTTTCAGATGTTTTTTCTCTTCTCTCTTGTTTTTAAGATACAAATGATAAATCTCACTTCTTAAGTTAAAGCCTTATATTCTTATTTATATTGCTTTGGATAATCTTTCGTTAAGAAATATATGTTAATTTCTAAAATAAACCATATATTTGTTTTTGATACTTTTGTAAAGTAGTACCAACTACATAGTTAGTTGCTGTACTTATTGAGGATTAACACAATAATTTAACACAAACACATATCCCATGCACAACTTACATGATAAGAATATGGTCAATGCTATTTAGCCGAATATGGATGCGTGTAATGACTCCGAACGCAGGATCGAGTGATAAAGTAGGAGTTAATCGAGGTCTGACATTCATTCCCGAAAAAGGGGATCAAGTGATGGTTGGTTTTGAATATGGCGATCCCAATCGCCCTTATGTACTAGGAAGTATGTTTCATGGCAGTAATGCTGCAGGGGGAGGAAATAATAATACCGAAAAAAGTATTATAACTAGAAGCGGAAATGAAATAAAATTCGATGATGATACCGGAAGCATTTCAATAAAAGACAAACACGGTTCTGATTCTCTTATCGTATTGGATGGCAATCAGAACATAACAGTCACAAGTTCTGCTAGTATAACTCTAACGTCAAAAAAATCTTCCATATCAATGAAGGCTGATGGAACAATTGATATAACAGGAGTCAATATAACTATTAATGGCTCTACCACCGCAGCCATGCTAAGTGGGGGAGCAAGTCTCAATCTGTCATCTGATGGTAGTATTGCGGCTATGTCTGGTACAACAACAACAGTGCATGGCAAAGATACAACAACCGTTTCGGGGCAAACAAAAACAACTGTTACCGCTACTGGTCAGACTGTAATTGATGGTGCTATTGTTAAACTCAACTAATACAAAAGCCCAATGTATAAAGAGACAACAATAGTTGACCAAAAATTAGAGGATTTCGCTGAGAAATGGATCGAAGCGACTGAAAATAAGGAAGCACGTATTATACAGGTGCATGGAAAAAAAGATGAGGATATTGAATTTATAGATACATTCTTTAAATATCTTCTCAGTCCCGATGCATTACCCGATGATATCGCATTCTATTTTGAAACAGAATTTCAAAATAAAAACACATTTAGCAAAGCCTTACTTGAAGAATTGGATGAGATATTAACAGAATGGAATACTTCCGAAAAAAAAGAGGATATTGAATTTGAAGCTATTGACTGGAAACCGGACTATAGCCTAAATTCGAAAACAAATTCAGCATTCTTATTTGTTAAGAATATGAATAATCTTGCCGAATATTTAGATTTAGAAAAAGGCGTTGTTGTAACACCCATTCTCCGATTTTATAGCGATCGTAAAAAATCTATAAACGCTTGGTTGAAAGACGCTTTAGAGGCTGACATCTCTCCATTAGTAAGAATTGCCATATGCGATACAGACGAAAATCCCCTCTTTGGAGATCTAGCTCTGAATCATCCGAAAGAGGTGATTAACCTTAATCCCGAAATAGATATGGATAATATCATGGCTCAACTAGCAGCAAGCGGAGACCCACAAGACCCTGCCACACCTTATAGATATTCTTTTGTGTGCCTTATGCAGGCAATAGGAAAAAAAGAAAAAAAGAAAATCAAAAAATACGGAGATGAATGTGTGGATATAGCCACAGAAAATATATCTAAAAATCCCTATTGGATTTCTCAACTTATTGGTATATACATGATGCTGAGTAATGCATATTTGGCTTTAAAAGATAAAAAAAAGATGTTCTATTATGCAGATTGTGCTGTTCTTATATCACAAACCGGAAAAGAACAGCTAGATAGTCAGATTTATTACCGACAGCAGGGGCAAGCGTATCTTTATAGAGCTGGCATATATTCGATGGAAGGTCAATGGGCTGAATCATTATCCGATTGTAGAAATGCTTCTCAAGCATATGAAACCTGTAACGATTATGTATTGCAAGTAGAAGCTCTGCGAATGGAAGGATATGTTGCTAAAAAGATGTGGGATGGAGATCCTGTTACTCCTTTGGTCAAAGGGGCTAGACTAGGAACTCAATTGGCACCTGAAGTTATAGAAGCCTCAAGTTACACAATGTTAATCCGACAATTGGTGAAAACGAATTATCAGAAGCAGATAACAGATGAAGAATTAGATCAGATACTTGTTCCTATTTGGGGCGAAGATTGGAGAGTTACATTAAAGGAACTTTCTGAAAAACATATCACTGGTGTTGATCAATAATGCCTAATAAGATGAATTTTAAATGTGAAATCAACTGTTGATAACATATTTGAACGCATTAGAGACTTTCTCCAAAGAAACTCGGAATATGCCGGGATTCCGATAATAGCTATTGGTGTTTTATTATTAATAGGAGTCATACGAGATTAGGATTGGGTATTGGAAGGAGATGGGAACGTTTTTAATCTGGCATGGGTTAGTAATGCTTATGGGCGTTCCATAGCTCGAATTATTTGTGGAATTGGAGGTGGAGCTTTCATTCTATTGAGAGTTATTTGGATTGCTGCTTATTTATTATTTGATAAATAGAGCTGTGATATTAGAGACAATAAATAAACATCATAATAAAAAATGGAGTCAATAAGGAACATATTTGAAAAAATAGTAACATTCTTTCGGGAAAACCCTCAATATGCAAAATTAATATTACCATTATTTGGAGTTCTATTGCTTGTTGGAGCAATTTGTAATTGGGAGTGGCTGTTTGAGAATGATGGTCGTGTTTTTAACTTAGCATGGGTGAAATATAATATAAGCGAAACATTTGCACGCATACTCGTCGGAGGTATAGGCGTTTTATTAATAATATTAGGAGTGATACTCTATTTTACTACGTAAATAATTCTCACACAACACAAACAACACAATATATAATAATGTCAAAGAAAAATAACGGAACACCAATAAATAGCCGGTCTAAAGGAAACGGTAAAGTCTTTGATGTAAATCCCGATGAAGGCTATACAGCTACCTCGCATGCGAAAAATGAAGTCAACCAAGTTGCACAGCAAGCATCAGGAATAATAGAAGCACAGAAAGCTATAAATAATAATGAAAATGCTTCGGCGGGTGAAAAATCTGTCGCTACCGCATTAAATGTAGCCGAAGGAGGATTGCAAGCATTTGGAGTCGTAACCTCTCTCACTACCAAAGTCAGTGAATCTCTATTAATGCCTGTAATGCAAAAGCTTGCAGTTTTTAAAGGGCAAGCGATATTACCGGTGTCTAAACAGATGGATCCTGTATTTGGTATAGACGTGCATATGGTTACTATACCTCCTTCTCCTGCACCCATACCTATGCCACATTTTTATGCAGGAATGATGTTTCGTCTCGCAGATTTTGCCTCTTGTATTATGTTAGAACTTATTCCTGTACCGGCAGAAGCTCCGACGGTCGAAGAAGGATCTTCGATGGGTGAAGCGAATAAAGGAAAAGCGGCTAATCTTGCTTATACTGTAGCAACGATGGTAACCTCCATGCTTGGCGCAAGTGTTAAAGTCGGTATGTTTCCGCGTACAGTTGCAGGAACTCCGTCTAAGATGATTCCTCATATTCCGATGGGTGTGGGATTTCATCCCGGTTACTCAGCTATGGTGGCTAAAAATAATGGACATGCGTTGCTTGGTAGTCTTTTCGTTGTTGCAGATTCGTCTCCACTGACAGGAACACCTCCTCATATGCACAACGATTGTTGGGATGTCGGAGTTTTCTCTATACATAATACGAAACCGAATCGTAATGCAGATAAGAAACCTATTTTTCCGGCACATCTTTATGTTCCATCGGGAGCGATCATCCCTATACCAATGGCAAAACAGGTAATCACAAACATGATTCCTGCCCCTATAAATCCATTGACAATTGGAAGCCGTCTCTTTCGTGCAGGACTAGGTAAGCTGAAGCGAAAAAATGAGAAGCTGATAAAAAAACTTGCAGATAAAAGTAAAGCAAACGGAAAAAATCCAAATCTGAAATGTAAATTTTTCACTTTTGTTTCTAAACATTTAGGAACAGGGACTTCGCATCCGGCTGACGTAGCATCCGGAACTTTTTATACTGACAATATTGACTTTTCATTATCGGGTATAATTCCTTTGGAATGGGAACGTACTTACTACTCTCAGAGCGAATATGATGGACCTTTGGGCATTGGCTGGCATCATACATACGATATGGCTCTCGATCTGCAAAGCGATGACGGATATATTACACTCCGCCTTCAAGACGGGCGGCTCACTCTATTTGATAAGATAGATGTTGGAGAATCCAGTTTCAACAGACAAGAAAAGCTTACCCTCTATCGTGATGATGTACATAGTTACTATATTACCGATCTGGATGGGCTGATATATCGCTTTACGGAAAAGACATACTCTAATCCTCATAATAAGACTACAGCAAATTTATTGCAAAGCATCAGCAATAGAAATGGATATTCTATCCGGATTAAGTATGATAATGACGGTATTATAAATCGTATTATCGACACAGCGGGGCGCACTATTCGTTTTGAGACTGAGGGCAAAGGACATATAAGTGCCATCCACTTGCCAAAGCCTGAAAACCCTGACGAATATTTTGTAGCATCATCATACGAGTATGACAGTCACAGACGCCTTATCGCTCAAACTGATGCCCTCGAAAACACTATGCGGTTTGAATATAAAGGAACTTTGCTGACAAAAGAAATATGGCGCAACGGAGTAGAATGGAATATTACATACGATAAAAAAACATCAGAATCGAAGTGTCTCGAAATAGAAGGAACCGGAGGTTTGTTTCATCACAAGCTTAATTATATTGCTCCGGATTGCACAGTAGTAACAAATTCTCTAGGCGAAAAGACAATCTATTACCATCGATATGGTTTGGTGACCAAACGAGTTGACCCCAATGGCGGAGAAACCGTTTTTCGCTACAATCGCTATAATGAACTAGAATGG
>DHNQ01000027.1:138442-157353 GCA_002409595.1 Dysgonomonas sp. UBA5412 | reverse complement strand
AAATATATTTGGCACTGTCCATTTATATAATTAACTTATGTCTTTTTTCTTCCATCCTAATCCTTTCATCATCAATGAAAATCGGGTAGTAATATGAATCAATATAAATACTATCATTACAAGACCAAGCCTATAATGCCACATCCCGATAGAGGAATTTCCACCTTCAAGAAATAAAATAAGAATAATCCCCGTAATCGTCTCCATTAAAAATAATACAGACAAGACTATTGTAACTTTGCTTTTTTTCCCTATCCCACTTTTTATAAAGTTTCTATACCATGCCCAATGTGCCTTTATGTGGAATCCTCCGACAGTAAGCGATAAAAATCCTGTAATAATGCCCAATACTCCCAGAGATCGTGATTGCTGGTATGTCCTGCTACATGTAGTTTCACCCCACTGTATATCAAGAGTAGAAATACAGGTATTAGAATTAAATCAATAATAAATATAGATTTTCCTTTTGTTAATGATATTTTTCTCATTCAGCCGATCTTTAAGTATTATAAATACAAAGGTCGGTAAGTGAAAAGGATTAAGACGATAACAATTGTAAAGAAATGAATTAAGTTCGCCTGTTTCTGATTCTGCTTAACGAAACGGGAGTTATGCCAAGATAGGATGCAATGTAATGTTGAGGAACTCTTTGCAATATATGTGGGTATTCTTTTAACAATTCCTCATATCTCTGTTGGGGAGTATTCTTTATACGTGACAGAAAGAGTTTTTGATAGGTGTGAAATCTATCTATTATTTTGTGTTCGTACTCTTGTTTGGCTTCCGGTCTTTTATTTACCAGGTCATAGAAATCTTTCTTACTGACAGTCCGAATTGTAGTAGGTTCTATACTCTCAAGAGAAAATAAACTAGGTTGTCCTGCGTACATACTATCAAATGAAGCAACGATACTTTCTTCAAAAAAGAATTGAAAAGTAATGTCTTTTCCCTCATTATAGAAGTATAGTCGTAAGCAACCTTTCTCAATATAATAGAGATTCTTGGCAACCTCTCCTTCGTTTAATAAAACCGTTTTTGAAGGTATTGTCCGTTGCTCGAAAGAATCTTTTATTCCGCTCCAAAATGATAACGTTATATGAGGCATAGATTTATATACATCTTTAAATCAAAAGATATAAAGTTAGTAAATATTTTTGTAATTCATGCTAAAACAGGGAATTGCCTCCCTGTCTTCAATTTATGTTACAGTCACTCAAAATAAGTTTCGTCTAATCTGCCAATACTTTACAATTAAAGAAGAACTCAAAATAAAAATCTCATACACTATAAATAGCGATATGCCTCTCTAAGATATCTTACCTAAGCTCTTCTACGAGCTTTATTTATAAGCTTTCTCTATCTTCCCAACCCTTTTTGTTGTTTTGGCTCTTTGATCTTTACCCCAATACTCTGTAAAAACTTCTTTTTCTGCTCCCTGAACCAATCCACATAATATATATCGTCAATCGCCAAACACTGCTTTTTCTCCTTATCCCGAGCAATAGAAACTACCGCCTCTTTCGCTTCAACGTTTTGCTTATGTTCTGGTGAATACAACTCTCCCGAATATGCGGCTTTCTGTCCCGACAATATCTGTTTCACAATTTGAAGTGGAATTTTTATTGTTTCGCATAGGCGTACAATAAACTCAAAATCCTTTAGAGCAGGCATACTTTCAAATAATCTATCCATTTTAGTTCGCTGGCTATCATTCATTCATCATCTTCTACCGATGCTTCAGTTACTATAAGACTTCCTTCTATTTACATCACATCATACACCCCCTTAACCAAAACTTTACTGTCAGAACTTATTTTATTGTCAGAAGTAATTTCGATCCAATCCCCATTCCGTTCGCCTATTTGAACTAAGGTCTTTCGGAAAGTATAATTTCCCTCTTTTTCTGATTCCAACATTAACAAGAAATGACTCCCCTCTTCTATTGCAACCGCATCGAATGGAACGCTCAAAGCATTTCGAGAATCGGCTACAATTCGGGCTTCTACAAACATTCCCGTCATCAGCTTTTCTTTTGCGTTATCATCTAATGTGGCATATACATTTATAATCCGGTCTTTTCCTTCTATCGATTTACCTATCTGAGATATACGGGCTTCAAACTCATCTGTCGAAACCTGTGGTATTACAAACTTTATCCTTTGTCCTGTTTTCAGATTGAATATATCTTTCTCAAATACAGCCAATTCTAAGTGCATTGCTTTTGTATCCACAATTTCCATCAGTACATCGGTAGGAGATATTGCCATGCCAACATTGATATTAATCAGTGTTACATCGCCCGAAACAGGAGCATATACCGTGATTGAGGAAGCTAACTTTCCTTGCTCTACCTGTGAAGGATTGATACGGAGCATATTCAATTTCTGCCGAAGGCTTTCGTGGGTCGCTTTGGCACGTTTATATTCACTCTCTGCTTCCAGATATTTCTTTTGAGACGATATTTTTTCTTCAAACAAGGTCTTCTGCCTTTCGTATTCCGATTTTAGATAGCTCAATCGGCTGCTTATTTCCATATACGATTGCTGCATATCGATATACTCAGGACTTTCTAAGGTCAGCAGAGCTTGCCCTTTCGTTACTTTACTACCTACTAATAATGAGGTAGATTTAACGAAGCCAGCTACGAACGAAGTCACCTTTGCTCGTTTCTGAGGAGGAACATCTATTTTCCCCGATGCTCGTACTACAGCATCAAACTCATGTTCTTGCAATGGGGCTATTTCCATATTCATAGAGCTAAACTGCTCTTTTGTAATCTCTATTAAAGAATTATCTTCCGACGAAACAGACTCTTCTCCAGTCGATTTGTTCTCTCCTCCGCACGAACCTAAAATGCCAATTGCCAACGCAAATAATATATAGGAATATTTTTTCATCATTCATTAAAATTAAAATAGTGTAACTCCAGATAAGATGTATTGTAAGCAAGGACATTATTCAGATAATCGACCTCTATACTAATCGCATTTTCCATACTTTGAATGTACTGAAAAAAGTCAATCTCGCCATTTTTGTAGCTCATATTAGCGGTCTTGATGATTTCTTTCGATAGCGATTGTCCATTCTCGGTATAATATTTAATCATTTCTCGGTGTTGGTTCAATTCGGCTTGCTTTTGCATATAAAAACTCTCCATCTTTATTTCACGGTTGTTACGCATGGCTTCCCAACTTTGTTGCTCCAACTTGGCCGTTTTACGTTTCGATAGGTTTCCATTGAAAAATAAAGGGATGGCTATGCCAATCTGGAAACCATTTTGTCGGTATCCCAAATTCTTATTTGTTCCTGTAAATAATTCAATGCTCAGGTCGGGTAGCCAATTCTGGTTCTGCAACTTCAATTGTGACGAATAGGTATTGCTTGTCGTTTCCAAATATTTCTTATGCAACTCTTTCCCAATGCTTGCATTTTCGAGATACAATAAACTCAGCCGGTCGTTAACTACCTGAAAATTCTCTTCACTTTGTACCAACGATTTCAGTTGTTCATAAAATGCCTGTTTCTGGCTTTTCAACTGAATCAGAGTCGTATATATTTGCTTCGACTTAGCTTCTGCCGTAATCTTTTCCAGATAATTACTCTCTCCCAATTCGAATTTTCGGCTGCCTGCTTTCGAGAAGGCTGAATACAAACTGTCGAGTTCCGTATACATCTTTTCCTTATTCTGCGTATAAACAATTTGCTCATATACAAGAGAAATATCCAATATCAGTTTATTCTTTTGTATTTCGTACAAAGCCTTATTCTGTTCCCATTGCGATTTGTAGACGCTACGTTTTGCTCCATATACTGTAGGGAAAGAAAAGGTTTGCTCAACGCCGAATACCTTCAATGCTTTATCATTCGGAGCCATATTATTTTCATCGTATCCATAATAAACAGTCGTCTTATCTATATCGAAAGCCGTTCCGATATTGGCCTTTGACGATTCGGACTGCAACTGATACGAACTTAATTCTTTATTATTGGCAAGTGCCGTTTCAATCAGCTTATTCAACTCGGAATTATTATCTTGCGAATAAACCATTGAGCTAAATGCCAATAAGCAACCAAGCACTATATTTTTAAATATCTTCTTCATCTTTCGTCAGATTTTT
The DNA here is from genome assembly GCA_002409595.1 of Dysgonomonas sp. UBA5412. GTDB lineage: Bacteria > Bacteroidota > Bacteroidia > Bacteroidales > Dysgonomonadaceae > Dysgonomonas. Next base: position 153,235 of record DHNQ01000027.1, on the reverse strand, counting down.
GTCAAACATTTTGAAAAGAATAGGCAGGACTATCATTGTAAGTAGCGTAGCCGTAAACAATCCGCCAATAACTACCGTTGCTAACGGACGCTGTACTTCTGCCCCTGCTGAAGATGAAATAGCCATCGGGAGAAAGCCAAGTGCTGCCGCTGCTGCTGTGAGGGTAACAGGGCGAAGCCTGTCGACAGTTCCTTTTAGTATCAATTCGTCTACATTTTTCATCCCTCTGTGTTTCAAATCTTTCAAGTGTTCCACGAGTACAATCCCGTTGAGTACAGCTATACCAAACAAGGCAATAAATCCCACTCCGGCCGATATGCTGAAAGGCATTCCCCTCATCCATAGCAATAATATACCACCTACTGCCGACAGAGGTATGGCGGTGAATACAAGCATAGTTTCCCGTATCGACCCGAAAGCAAAATATAATAGAACGAAGATGAGACACAAAGCCACAGGAACGGCTATCTTCAGTCGGGTAAGGGCATTCTGCATATTTTCGAATTGCCCACCATAAGTTACTGTATATCCGGGAGGAAGATTGACTTTTTCATTGATGATTGTCGAGATATCCTTCACTACACTTTCCATATCACGATTACGCACATTAACCCCAATTACAGCACGACGTTTGGTATCGTCACGCGATATTTTGGCAGGACCTTCGGTATATTCCACTTTCGCCAGCTCTCGCAATGGAATCTGCCCACCATCAGGGAGAGACACATACAAGTTTTTTAAATCTTCAATATCATTACGTAGATTTTCTTCCAAGCGTATTACCAAGTCGAAACGCCGTTCTCCTTCAAATACATTCCCTACGGTTGTTCCGGCAAAAGACAGGGATACAATATTGTTTATGTCCGAAATATTTAAGCCGTATTGGGCTATGCGTGTGCGGTTGTATTCTACTGTCATTTGTGGCAGACCGTCTATCTTTTCCACAATAATATCGGCAGCACCTTCTACGTTGGATATAGCTTGTTTTATCTGTTCTGCTTTTTCAGCTAGTATTCCTAAATCCTCTCCGAAAATCTTAATCGCTACATCGGAGCGTGTACCCGAAATAAGTTCATTGAAACGCATCTCGATAGGCTGTGTAAATTCGATTTCCATATTTGGGATGGTAGCTTCCAGCTCGTCTTTTATTTTATCGGCCAATTCATCTTTCGATTTGGCTGATACCCATTCGCTTTTTGGCTTCATTTTCACTATAATGTCGCTTTCTTCCATCGACATCGGGTCGGTAGGCACTTCGGCAGCACCGATACGGCTTACTATTTGGTCTACTTCGGGGAATTTATTCAGTATTGTTTTTTCTATTAAGGTAGTGGTTTCGATGGTTTTGGCAAGGGATGTCCCTGTTTTCAAGACAGGCTGAATTACAAAATCGCCCTCGTCCAACTGTGGTATAAATTCGCCACCCATGCGAGTGAATATTACAATAGCCAAAACAAGCAAGGCAACTGCTCCGGCTAACGTTTTTTTTGTATGCCTCAATGCCCAAGTAATGACGGGCAAGTAGCATCTTGTTAATAGTCTGATAATGCTAACAGATATTCCGTTTCTCTTTTGTTGTTGTGGTTTTATAAGCAGAGAAGAAGCTACCGGAACATAGGTCAAACATAACAACATAGCTCCCACAAGGGCAAAGCTAAATGTTAAAGCCATCGGTCTGAACATTTTCCCCTCTACTCCCGATAGCGAAAGAATAGGAATGAAAACAATAAGGATTATCAATTGCCCGAAGATGGCGGAATTCATCATGGTAGACGAACTCCCTAAGGTGATTCTGTCTATTTCTTTTTTTCTATCAGCTGCAGACAGATGAGCTAATTTGGAAGCGTTTGCCGTCATTTGTGCCGACACAAATTCGACTATAATAACAGCTCCATCTATGATGATACCGAAGTCGATTGCTCCCAGACTCATCAGATTAGCATCAATGCCGAATATTCGCATCAGTGAAATAGCAAATAACAGAGAGAGAGGTATAACAGATGCAACAACAAGCCCTGAACGGAAATTGCCTAATAACAGAACGACTACAAATATTACAATCAGACATCCCAAAATTAGATTTTCGGCAACTGTGAAAGTAGTTTTGGCAACAAGTTCGCTTCGTTCTAAAAAAGCATTGATGTACACGCCTTCGGGCAAGGCTTTCTGCACTTCATCCACCCGTTCTTTTATAGCATTGATGGTTTCTTTGGAGTCCGCTCCTTTGAGCATCATTATCTGACCAAGCACTTTTTCGCCCTCTCCGTTACCGGTAATAGCTCCGAAACGATTGGCACTACCAAATTGTACAGTTGCAATATCTTTTACGAGAACAGAGATTCCGTCTACATTCTTCACAACGATGTTTTCGATGTCCTCTATGGAGTTTATTTTTCCCTCTCCACGAATGAAATAACTTTGATTGACTTTTTCGATATAAGCCCCTCCCGCCACACTATTGTTTTTTTCCAATGCGGTTACTATTTCTCCTGTGGTAATATTCATTGCCTTCAATCGGGATGGATTGATAGCTACTTCGTATTGTTTGAGATAACCTCCCCATGTATTGATTTCGACTACTCCGGGAATGCCCGATAGTTGCCGCTTTACAATCCAATCCTGTATGGTACGCAAATCGGCAACCGAATATCTGTCCTTAAATTCAGGTTTTACGTCTAATACATATTGATAGACCTCTCCCAAGCCGGTGGATATGGGTCCCATTTCGGGAGAGCCAAAGCCTTCGGGAATAAGTTCGGATGCTGTCTTTATCTTTTCGGCTATCAATTGGCGGGGAAGATAAGTCCCCATGTCTTCGTTGAAAACAATAGTTACAACAGACAGACCAAACTTAGATATAGAACGTATTTCCTGCACTCCGGGCAGATTAGCCATTTCCATCTCGATGGGATAGGTAATAAACTGCTCAATATCTTCAGTCGACAGATTGGTAGAGGTGGTAATGACCTGTACCTGATTGTTTGTAATATCGGGAACGGCTCCGATGGGTATATGGAATACGGAATAAATGCCATATAGAAATATGACTGCCGTAAAAAGTAAAACAATAAGTTTGCGGTTAAGACTAAACCGTATAATTTTTTCTAACATCTACCTTTATTTTTTAAGGTCTCAGACCTATTTATTATCCACCTAAACATAACATTCACTGCTTGTTATGACTTAAAATATGATATTAAATCCTTTCTTTTACTTATAACAAGCAAAGGTAGAGATATGTTAAAGGAGTTTCCTTAAGATTTGCTTAAGATTGAGGTATTTGTAGTTTGACAGTAGTTCCTACACCTTCTTTACTATTTATTTGGATCTTGATATTTAACAGAGAACAGAATCTTTTTACGATAGGTAATCCCAAACCAAAACCCTTGATATCGGCATGGTCTGTAGAACGATAGAATTTATCAAAAACCATCTCCAAATCTTCTTCGGAAATACCTATTCCCTTATCTGCTATTTCGAGGAGTATGGTATTGTCTTCCGCTTGCACATTTATGTCTATCTCGCTGTCCCGGTGCGAATATTTGATGGCATTGGAAAGGATATTATGGATGATGGTAGAAAGTAAATATATATCCGTTCTGAAAGGAATATCTGTGGATGAAATATTTGTTAGAATACGCATGTTTTTTTGCTGCATATTTCTTTCAAGGTATTTCAGGCTTTCATCAACAATCATTTTAATGTCAGTGTTCTCCCATTTCAGCGATTGTTTCAGATTCTCATATCGGGTAAGGATAAGAAGTTCATCGACCAAATGGTTCAAACGATCTACTTCCTTAATGCAATAGTTCACTTTCTCTTCGTATTCTTCTTGTTGGCGTGGCTTCCTGATAAGGACTTCGAGTGTTCCTTTCAGCACAGCCAAAGGTGTCCGAAATTCGTGAGAAGCATAGGATGTAAAAGACTTTTCCCGTTCGATGGTCTTTTCTATACGGTCGAGGAGTTGGTTTATCGTATCGGAAAGGACATAAAGTTCGTCTTTGTTATGGGGTAAAGGAATACGGGAAGTGAGATTATCTTTGGTAATACGGTTCGATGTGTCAATAATTTCATTGATGGGTTTGATACTCCTACCTGCTATAAATCGAGCGACAAAGAACAAGATTATCAAAATAAAGGGATAGGTAGTGAGTAGTATACGACCTAATGTCTCCAATACAACTTCAGAGCCTTCCCGTGCCACTGCAACTAACAGATGCCCGACTCTTTCTCCTCTTTCATTCAGAATAGGAACTTGCACCTGCCTGATTCTTTTTTCAGCAAGTTCGCCATCGAAAAAAACATTATCATTTTGCTTCAGATCGTATAAGAGATGGCTTTCTTTCAGATTGGGAGATTTGTCGATCAGGTTTCCATCAATATCGAGAAACTCGATAAACACCGGATCAACGCCCACCGTATTGTGTTCGCGTTCCATCCACTCTTTGTGTCTTTTCAGAGCAATCGTTCCATTTTTCACTTCTACTTCCTGCGAGTGGCGATCGACTTCTGTTTGCAGGTCATCATTCAGATGATTGGATACACCGATTTCTACCACTATAAATATAGTAACAAATACAATCCCAATCAGTAGTGCTGTTGTGATTATATAATTGAGTGCTATCCTGTTTCTGAAAGAAAAATTCTTCATATTTATTCGTTGGCAATGTATCCTACACCTCTCACCGTCTTGATATATCCGTTGTCCTTATCCAAATTTAGTTTTTTGCGTATAGCGTTGATAAACACGTCAATTACCCCTGTGTCGTACTCGAAGTTTATTCCCCATACTTTTTCTATTATTTCATCTCTCTTGCAAACATTTCCTTTGTTCTTTATCAGAAATTCGAGTAGTTCGAACTCACGATGAGTAAGAGCAATATCAGATGCTTCTATTTGTACTTCGTAGGTTTGTGAGTTTAGAGAAATATTACCCAATGTAAGAATGCCTTGCTCTATTGAGTTACGAAAATGGATTTTTATGCGTTCCAACAGTTCTTCGAAACTAAAAGGCTTTTTGATATAATCATTTGCTCCGCATTGTAGTCCCTCGATAGTATCTTGCACCGTATCCCTTGCTGTTAAAAACAGAATAGGGATGTTTATATCTTCCTGCCGAATAGCCTTGCAAACATCTATACCATCCATCTTGGGCAATACCCAATCGAGCAGAATCAGGTCGGGCTTTTCCGTTCGGAAAAGCTCTACTCCCTGTTCTCCATCAACGGCAATGGAGATACTATACCCTTCCTCTTCTAATCCTTGTTTGAGAAAGGTATAGATTCCGGGCTCGTCTTCTATGATGAGGATATGTTGCATAATGACGTAAAGATAGAAAAAAATAGACTAAAATGACTCCATTGTATTATCTCTGGTATTGCTTGGTTATTTTAGACTCAAATACCTGCTTGTTATTTTTTATAAAATCCGAAGTAGAGACAACGAGATATTCGTTTAGAGCAATACTATCTATTGGTTATGAATTTGATACAATCTTTGGGAGCCCCCAATATTATACTATTTCATTGCGAAGAATTAATATGTAGTTATTTGTAGTACAGTTGTTAAATTCACGATGTTTGAACCCCGAAAATATAACCCACTAAAGCGGTCATAAACATTGCTACAGTTCCCCAAAAACAAATTCTCCAAATTGACTTATAGATGCTGGAACCTCCCATTTTTGCAGCTATTGCACCCGATAAAGCCAAGAACATTATAGCAAATCCATACTGATAAAAAACCATTCCTTGTATTGGGGCTAAGGCAGCAACAAGAAAAGGAAGTATCCCTCCCGAAATAAAAGAAGCTGCAGAAGCCACTGCAGCTTGCAGTGGATTTGGCTTAGTCATATCATTAATGCCCAATTCATCCCGTGCATGGGCTTCCAATGCATTATACTTCATTAATTGCTTAGCAACATCGAATGCTAAATCTTTATCTAACCCTCGTTTTTCATAAATGCCTGCCAATTCTTGCAACTCTTGTTTTGGCGTGGCTTCCAACTCCATCCTCTCCCTATTGAGATCAGCTGTCTCCACATCAGTTTGCGAACTTACGGATACATATTCTCCGGCAGCCATAGAGCAGGCTCCTGCAACCAATCCAGCTAAAGCGGCCAAAATAACAGAATGTCTCGAAGCATTAGCTGCAGCAACCCCGATAACAAGACTAGTAGTGGATAAAATGCCATCGTTTGCCCCCAGAACAGCAGCTCTTAACCAGTTGGTGCGGTTTGTATAATGACCTTCGTGATGCATTAGATTTTATTTGAATCAACATCTATAATAAACAGTTCAAATACAGATATTGTTTTGCTTAATGATTAAATCTATATATCATGTCTATAATCTCTGATATTAACTATCATAGGGAAAAGGCGGCAGATATCAGAAGAACTTAACTTTCCCAACCCCTCGTTTTTCAGACGGTTCTTCAAACAGTATGTGGGCATGACTCCTCTACAATATAAGAATAGCTGAGTTTCGGCTCAGCTATTTTCTTTTTAGTCTTTCAACAATAATGCCTGAATATGGAATGATCCAATATTCTCAGTCCCTATTTTTTGCATGAAAGATCAATTAGATATTTTTTTATACAAAAGTCTTTATTACTTTTGCAATATGAGTTATCTGACTAGTAAATGATCGCAAACATCAGTCAGAAGAACCGTTACTAAATCGTTACCTCTATAAATTTTGCTATTTGTAATTGATTGATAAAGAGTAGATAAAATCAATAAAACTGCTATTTGATAGAAGTCCAATACTTTATCATGCTTGACTAATTCGATTCTTATGTTCGGGCGAAAGGGGTTTGCCATAGTTGGGATTTTTGCATCCTTTCAATGAATTGCTGATTTTTTGTTTGGTTGCTTCTGATAAGCTTCTGCCTTTTCTCATAGTTTGAATTATTATTAAATTGATTATTAGCTATTATTTCTTTACTATAAATAGCATCATTTTTATTATATTCTATATTTGAATCTTTATTAATATTAGGAAAATCTATTTTACTATTCATATTTATTTCAACCTCATACCCTACCTCTGGGAGGGTAGGTTGTAATATACCCTCCCGTGTTTTAATTATGCCATTAGGAAGTAGTGAAACCTTCTCTTTCTTCTTTGAGTAACTCTTATAAATGGTCACTATCCTATGTAAATATTCTTCATAGATTTTGAACAGAAAATTAGGGTTTATTAAATCCTCCAACAAAATAGGTTTCTTATGCTTTTGGATATATCGCCTAATTTCATCATAATACAATCTCACTTCCTGTCTATATATTTTTTTAAGTTTAGGATTGATAAATTTATGGTATTCGAGAATATAATCTTTACCAGAGATTTTGATTTCGTCTGTCTTATCATAGCATTCCAATTCAAATGTTCTTTTCTTATTCTTAATTAGGATAGTGCGAATTTTAAAAGGGTTGTTAAGACTACCATGATTATAGTAGGTAATTTCATTTAAGACCTTATTCCTGTCTTTGATGATTTTACCAAACGACTTGATGGTATTTTCCTTGTTTTTCAAATTTGACCTTAAAAACTGTTCTGGATTGAAATCATAGGAGTCTATAGCAATATCAATCTTGGTGAAGTTGTTGATTTCTAAATTAAGATTAGATAATACTATCTGTAGATATTTTAAATTATTATTATAGAAGATTTCATTCTCTACTGTAAAGCGAAGCATATTCATATATATGCCATTATTATACAAAGAAAAATCTATTGTTCCCATTAGGTATTCACAGTAATATACCTTGTATGAATGCCTGTATCTACTTGATGGGTCTTCTCTGTCTTGGTTAGTGTAGTGTTTCCAAATTGGAAATCAGAGTATAAGTATTCAGGTTCATGTGTTACTACATAATCAAAGTTATCTTCTACCAGTGACGTACAGCTGAAAATGAGCTTATCTAGTAATATTGTTGCTTGGGGGTAATTGTTATTTTTCTCATTCCTCATTAGATTAAATTTTTATTTACTATTTAAAAGACAAGTACAGCATGGTACGGTCTATATATAAATAGTATAAAATCTTATGAAAAAGTAAATAATTATTTAATCTATATGATTGCGTGCGATCCTCGCACGCTTATATTAATATTAATTATTTTAATAAATATTGAAAAGAGTCGATAGCTGCATATACCATCTTATTATATCAAAAAGAGAAGATATAAGACTTTGAAAGTTTAGTGTAAAAAACAGTAAAGTATTTTTAATCAGATAGGCATTTCTTGGTGTATTTTCCCATTTATAAGCTTGCCATTAGCTTTCTTATTTCGTTTAATGCCATCACTTCCCCATGTCCCCCATTGTTTAAAAAAGAATGATGAACCTTGTTCTTCCACTTGTTCTTTTATCGATAACACCCATTTTTCTTTCATTAATCTTGCTCTCATACCACTTTCTCCACCAACAATAACCCAATCTATATTTTCTAAATCTAATATACCTAAATCCTCAAGCAATGGTTCACATGACAAGAAATGAATTGTCGCAGGTATTTTTCTTAAAAAATCAATTCTAGACTTAGAGCTTTGAACATCTACAGTTACTCCTATCCATGCATTTTTAGGAACTTTCCTGGTTTGAAAATATTTAAACATATTTTCTGCACGCTTAGTTAATATTTGGTATCTATGATGGGGTGTTGATTCTATAACATCTACTATGTTATCAATAAATTTATAAGGGACATCTTCATGGAATAAATCACTCATAGAACACACAAATATTGTGGCAGGCTTTTTCCATCCAAAAGGTTCGTTCAAGCAAGAGTCATGTAAGGTTAGTTTAAAACCATTTCTATACTTCTCTACCCCCATTGCAGTTAATCTCTTAGACATCACTTCTGCATAACAATTTAAACAGCCTGATGAGACCTTAGAGCAACCTGTTATAGGATTCCAAGTTTTATCCGTCCACTCTATTTTTGTTGTTTTCATTGGGTTAAAACATTAATATTATAAACTTTATCGCCTTTTAGTTTATGAATTGATGTTGCAGTTTTATTGAATTTCCCATCAATTGAAACTTTCTTAGCCTTAATTAATTCCTCGATACATTCAATATACAATGAGGTCTGACACCCTTTTAATAAAACAAATTTAAGACCCTCAATGTTGGTTTTAATATGCGAATTTAAAATTTCTTTTTCAATCAATTGTTTTACTTCTTGTTTTTTATTACTATCATTAGGATTATAGAACAAAGACCCTCTTTCAAAATCATTATACATATTTTCCATAGACTCTCCTGATAGTGGGTCATGCTTCCAACATACATTTAAGAATTTCTCCATTCCGTATGTATGATTAGTCCCAAATATCAGTCCATAATAGTTAGTCTTTTTTAAATAACTAAACTGGTGCAAATAATACTCTTTATCAGGAGGTAACAATTGCCTAAAATATTCAGCTATAATTTTATGACACTCTTTCGGTTGAGATTCATCAAAATTTATATTCCCAATTTTTTGAAAGTAATCTGTTACAGCTGTCAATGTTTTAAATCGTTTAATGTAATTTGAGGCTATAAAAAATATGAAATCTGTTTTAGGATATGTTACTAATTTCAAAAACACTTCATCTCCAATTTCTTTAAATCCATATTGGTCAAGCAGTAGAAATTTTCCATGCTTTTTATTCTTAAGTATGTTTTCAAAATCATCATTTTTAAATACATTAATGAAATCATCATTTTTTATTTCATACTTATGTCTGTAAACACAATTATCAAGAGAACAATCAGACTCACATTGTTCAAAATAATTTGCAACATTTTTTTCTAATTCGTGTGCTTTCCGTGTAATCTTTTCATTGAAGATAAAACTAATATCTTTTTCCTTATTATTTACAAAATTGCAAAATTGTTTATTATTTCCTCTTGCTTCATCAAGGAGTATCAATGGAGAGCCATAATCTCCTTCTTCATCTGTGCCACTTCCTGCAAACAAATCAAAAATGAATAACTTTTGAGTGAACTTATCATTTGCTAACACTGGAAACCATGCACGGAAACATTCTCTGAATATATCTAATTTAAGATTAGTTCCTTTATCAAATTTGGTTTTGTTGATATCCTTTTTTGTCATTTATATATTATTTTGCATATAAGTTGATTAACATGATTCTATAAAGATATTTCATTTTTAACAATTTCATTAATCCGATTATCGAATCTTTTAATTAAATAATATATATATCTAATTATGGTGAGAAATACAAAATTTACGCTTCTACTCCTGCTACATTTAAATTATTATCTTTTGTTAAGCCAACCTTTTTATTTAAATGAACAGGCTGAACTTCTAAATTTGGTATTATTTTTTTATATTCTATTGTCCAATTCAAGTCTCTACTCAATAAATTTATAATAAAAACATGGCTTCTCATATATCTAAATCTGAATAATAAAGTATTTGCATCCTTATTTTGATATTCCATTGTAATACCTAGTTTATTTAAATGCTTCTGCATTGTCTTTGTGGGAATATCATAAAATTTACCAATTTTTTCTTGTGTCATTATAAAGCCCCAATCGTCATTGGTTTTATTTTGAAGATATTTCTTTAAATTGTCAAAATCATAGTCCATATATACATGATTTTTGGATTTAAACAATGACTCTATTCCCATTTTCAGCAATAATTTACTTAGACTTATCTCATTTTTATCAAAAGAAGGAACGACCAATTCGAATGACTTATTTTTCTTGTTGTATCTTAAAAAGTTCTTGCCACCCTTAATCTCAATTAAACCTGGGGTAGTTGCATTTTGTCCTTTAAATATCAATTCTTTAATTTTCCCTGATGATATCTTTCCTTTTTTGGTCGTTATACCATTAACGGTACGAGCGAAACCTAATATTGTATTTGAAATAGCTTTATCTTCAAATTTGGAGAATCGAGAATTACATTTATCGCAAACTTCGTCTTTATTCATTAAATATTTTTTATTACCAAGGCTTTCAGAAACAATATGTTCGATTGATTTTGAATCATTCTCTACATCGCATATTATACAACTAACTACTTTTAACTCTTTTATTACTAAATTAACCCTTTTATTTTTTTTCGTTTTTCGTCTGCTTCTTTTAAGTTTTCGTTGTTGCCCTTTATTTCTCATATCTTTTTTTTAATAAAATTAATAAAAAATCAAGATAAAAAGAACTATCAAATCTAAAAGACAATATTTATAGATTAAGAATCCACACTCTCTATTTATAGATTAAGTCCAAATCTTCAAGAAATTGGTTCGAGAATAGAATGGTTAAGGGTCGGATAATCCTTATATACATCATTTCACCATACCCATAAAGTTTATATACTTCATAAACTCAATAACTTTGATAAAGTCCTCTATAAGGGTTCGATAATCTGATACCTTATCGCACAATTTAAAGTTTAACTTGATCAAGTTGGACATGGTACAAATATAAATTGGGAATTAAAGAATAAAGAACATCTTAGAGCAAACTTCCAAAATTTTATTAATAATAAGGAGTGGACAATAATTATATGATTTTTAAGGCCCTAAAAACTAGTTTAAGTACAAAGAGTTAATTCAAGAAAGTGGTAAAAATAATATACATCAACTTTTTTCAAAAATTAAAAAGATTTTATCCAAAATGGAATATTTGAAAATACAGCTTCTTTTTTGAATAAATTGCACCTAAAGATCACTTGCGTTGATCTTTTTTAATTATAAATATCTTACTATCTTGTCTTTTAGTTGAGTGTTGAAGGATAGAATAATAAAGGAACAGTAAGTATAGTATAATTTATTTCATCAATAGAATACAGTTATTCCTTTGACTTATTGTGAATATACGCTAATTTCTCTTGGAATATATTAGCAATCTTATATGCTCGATTTTTAGCTTCGTTAGCAATTGTCCCAACGAAAAGACTATCTACAGTCTCAACGAAGAGATTCAGCCAACGATCGAAATGTTCTTTATCTATTGGTAATTGTGCGTGTGGGGGAAAGGGAAATCCTGTATACACGGGATTACCTAATAATCTACTTTGCCAGAAGGAGTATAATTTAGTCAAATGCTCTGGCCAATGATTTTGTATTTTATCATTAAATATAGGTCCGATCAAACTATCTTTTCTTACCTTACCATAAAACACATCAACCATCTTTTTTATATCATCTATATTCTCTATGTCTTTAGTCGGAGTCATAGTCATAGTTATCACTTCATAATAATAAAATATTCTCGTCAAAGATAAGTATTTATTTCAGATATTATCTAAAGGTTTAGATAGCTTCTCTCTCTGTTATTTTCTATTATATTTTCTGTATAATGTAACTTATAGCTGAGTATTAGAAATATTCAGCTATAAAAGAAAATATAAAATAAAACCATTATTATACGCTTTTAAACCATAAAACACATATACCAATCATTTACTTTTGCAAATAAATTTGTTCAAAAAAAGTGAATTATGAATTATCTTACACAAAACTCAAAAAAACTACGGTTTAAATTTCTGGGTTTAATGCTATTGTTAACCATGTTCCTTCAGGCGCAGGTAACTATAGGTTCCGACAGTCCTCCGAATGAAGGAGCTCTTTTAGATTTAAAAGAAAATAATACAGGATCTTCGTCTAAAGGTCTTCTATTGCCGAGAGTCAGTCTATCAAATACGAGTAATGCAGCTCCTTTTTCCAGTCATATAGAAGGAATGTTTGTTTTTAATACAAAGACTATGGGAAGTGGATCTACTGCAGTTACGCCGGGTATATATTACAATACCGGGAATAATTGGGAGAGAGTAAACTCGACTTTTACTAATTGGTTTTATATGCCATCGGTTGTCTTTGATACTTCAACGGTTGGAAAAAATTTCACGAAAGATCTTTACCAATTATATGCCGGACAATTTAATACTCCGAAATATAAAAGTGCAGGAGCACCAACTGCTGTGACTTATTTGCCTGATTCTAATGATTTGTATTATTATATAATTGATTATGATTCGGATGTTTTTGAAATCGTTTCATTGACAAATCAAGGGGTATTAACATATAATGTCAAACAGGCAGCATCAGCATATACATTAATTAATATTGTTTTTGTTTTAAAATAATTGATTATGATAAACAAAGACAGAACTGTCTACATATTTATTGTCACAATAGCCATCTTTTGGATTGTTTCTTCACAGTCAATAGCTCAGTCATTATATGGAAATTTCCCTTATTATCAGAGCTTTCTGACATCAGTTCAGCCGACTGAAATAGAGAAAATAACGCCGCAAGGAGGAAAGAACAATGCTGCTACATTTACAACTAATGGTCTGCAATTAACTCCTGCATCGTTACAGCAATTTGGAGCAGTATTTATTAAGGATAGGCAATTTCAATCAGAACAGGGTATTCGAATAGAATTTGAGTATGCAATGTATGGTGGTACAGGCGCAGATGGAATGAGTGTTTTCTTTTTTGATGCAAGTGTACAAAATCCGACAATTGGAGCTGCCGGTAGTGGCATCGGTTATAGTTATAATCGTGCGAATGAAAGATATCGTAGCCTCAGAGCATCCGGTTTGAGTGGAGCTTATTTAGGAGTTGCTCTTGATTCTTATGGAAATTTCAAACAGAGACGTTGGCAAGGAGATGCTCGTATAAGTGGTATTCCTGGACTATATACCGGAAATAAACAAATAAGTAATGTAACCTTACGTGGAGCTAAAGGAGGAGATCAACAACTGAGAGACTTTTATAATGTGCGAGGGATGGGAGATGGGTATAATGGCTATCCTGTATTAATTAGCCAACCAACCATAGGTAACAATCAAGGTTGGATATTGAATGGAACCGGAGGAACTTATTCTTCTATAAATACATATCAAGGAGATTTCTCTTTGAGGGGAGGAAGTATATCTACTTATCGGAAAGCTATTATTGAAATCTTTCCGTTTACAGATAATAGTGGTTTTTGGATTACTGTTAAAATACAACATGATGACAATACAACTACTGTGATTAATGACTATCCGTATAAAAAGTCTATAGTGTATGCTGAAAACGCTTATACGAGTTCCGGCGATTACAATACTAGCAATCCTTCATCACCTTCGAGCAAAACAACAATTCTAAATGCAACTATACCTAAATATCTTCGCATTGGTTTTGCTGCTAGTACAGGACAATTAACGGACATTCATTTATTAAGAGAACTTCGTATTACATTGCCGGGTTCGGCAGAATCTTATGATGACTATGCATCCACGCCCAAAGGAGTGGCTGTTGATATTGATGTATTGAATAATGATATTGGATATTCAGGGCTTGTCTCAAAGAATCAAAAAGGCTCTAAGGATTATATTAATCCTTCTGCATTTCGTTTCTGTGACAATAATGGTGCTTCACTCGGAACTGTAGACTCAAAAGGCACGTCCTATGCTACTGCTGACGGATTGTGGTACTTTAATTTTGTAACGAGAATAATGAAATTTACTCCTTCTGTGAATTTTATAGGACAAGCCTCAGTTAAGTATAATATTAAGGCCGGATTGAATAATGAGATGCCATATAATGATGAGGCTTACCGATCAATAGCATCGACAGTCAAAGTAGATGTTGTTCCACCAAAAGGTGTAATTTCCAACAGAATGGTTACTCCTGTCATTACCCCTCAGTAATTATCTTTATTATTAATGGACTCGTTCTTATAATAATAAAAATATTCTAAAAATGTGTTGTAAAACATATTTTTTTATTATATTTGTATCGTGTTTTTCATGGTATTAGATTTAAGGTTA
>DHNQ01000027.1:0-138314 GCA_002409595.1 Dysgonomonas sp. UBA5412 | reverse complement strand
GTGTTTTTCATGGTATTAGATTTAAGGTTAACAATGAAGATTGGCTGTCGTGATGACAGTCTTTTTTTTGTTACAGATTGACCTCCAGATACAAAAAACAAAGACTAATATCTATAGATATTAGCCTTTGCTCTTTATTTCATTACTGTTTTTTTATCACATCTTTTGTCCTTTGTTTCAGATTAAAGGAATCTATCGTGATCAGTGTCTTTTTTATCTATGTCGAAAGTATACATAATGGGAGGGTTGTAGGTTTTATTTCCTTTTTTCTCATCCAGTTGAATGATTTTTCCTTCAGTAAGGACTTTTCTTTGAAAATTGCGTCGATCGAATGTCCGGTCTAAAACAATTTCATAGATTTTTCTCAACTCTGTCATTGTAAACTTTTCAGGAAGTAACTCATAGCCTATCGGTATAATAGGAAGCATAGCTCTTATTGTATTGAATGCCATTTTTATAATATTTTCATGGTCAGAATATAGCGGAGGCAAATCGTTGATATCATACCATTTCAGTCTTTCTTTATCCTTAGGAGATATCTTTACATTATCATATTTGACTAAAGCATAATACCCCAAACTAATATAGCGTCTTAAAAGCCATGTCCCCTCATTTTCGTTCGAAGCATTTTCCTTTAAGAAGTCTGCATTCTGCTCCATTATAGTTCGGTTGGGGTCGCTAAATAAATAAAACTGTTTGAGGAATACATCAGCTAAGCCTGTTCGTGACTTTAGTATCCGATTTGCAGCCTGATCAGCATCCTCCTCATTGAACATAAAGCCACCCGGTAATGACCAATAATTTCTCAATTCGAATTTATTTAATAAAATTCTGATTTTACCCTTATGGAAACTTATGACTACACAGTCTATAGAAAATCCCGGATGAATATTATCAGCATTATAAGATTCAAAAATGTTGGTCTTCATTAAATTGAAAATTTTTAGAATATAATCATTGCGAATAACTTATTCATATAGCATCATTACATATGTATGAGATATACCAATTCAAAGATAAATATAAAATTTTGAAATATTTCTATATCTTGTTTCAGTAACTGTTTTTCTTAGCTATTGGCAAATATTTAAGAATGAAAAAGAAGAGTATTATTGTCGGTTTTAATTTTAGAAGAATATTTCGATTTTCTTTTTTATATATGCTTTTTATATGATCTATTATCATCCTATTTTCTCTTATTTGTCTGATCTCGGATAACGCTTTACCTAATGGAAGAGTAAACAAAGCCTGCCTTGATCCGCTATATAGAGAACTCGCCATATTCCTAGATAAAAAGGATTGACTTTGCTTATCATTGATTCCTTTCTCTGAAAGAAAAGAATATAACCTTTCGAAAAAAGAAATTCGGTTTGCTATAGATCTATAATTATATACTTTGCCCGTATTAGTAGTATGAAATACATGATAATATAAATAATCGTCAATCGATCCTAACCTATCTAAATGATGATAAACCTCAAGGAAAAAAATACTGTCTTCAGAGCAAATATTGCGTGAATCAAGAAACTGTATGTTATATTCTTTTAGAAAATCGGTTCTATATATATGATTCCAGATAACACACGAAATACCATCGTTACTCACATTCTCGTATATCCATGCTTTATTCGATACATCTACAGATGGTGCAGGGTAGTGGTACTCCTCTTTCAGCTCTTTGGGCTTGGTGTAGATGCAGGAAAAATTGCATCTGACAACATTAAACTGTTCCGATTCAGCTTTGTTGTATAATCTCTCATACATCGACGGCTCGCTATAATCGTCATGGTCGTGGAAACCTATATATTTACCTTTCGCTAGTGCCACGCCCTTATTTCGGCTAAGTCCCGTATGCAAGTTTTCCGAGTTGTATATAAGCTTAAATCTGCTGTCCCTTTTTGCATATTCTTCCGCTATCTTATCACTTCCATCAGTGGGGCAATCAAGTATCAAGATTACTTCAATGTCTTCCAAAGTTTGTGAAGCTAAAGAGTTCAGACATTTTTCGACATACACACCTGCGTTGTGAATAGGGACTATAATACTTATTTTAGGCTGAATCATTCTTCTATTCTAAATCTAGATAGTGAGATACGGCTCACACGTACTAGCTATTTGATAAGCAAATATACTTAAAATAACCCCTTCTGATAGATTTTTTTCTTTTAAAATATGAGATGTTTGAGATTTTGATTTCACACTAAAAAAAATTATCTTTGGACGAGTTTTTAAGTATCCATAAGTATTATCGTAAGCATCGGACAATCATACTCAGACTAAAGATGCACACATATTGTTATTGGAATATAAACAAATCTGCAATCCTAAAAAAATAAAGAATAACGCATGCTCCCCGAAGATATTATCGACGAATCGGAAAACCTAGACAATGACGAGCCTAAAATCAACGAGGAATCGGATGATGAAGGCGGATCGCACTCAGATTATAAAGTGCCCACTGTGAAAGATAATACCGGCGATAGTCGGCTACACCTGTCGGGTATGTTTCAGAATTGGTTTTTGGACTATGCCTCTTATGTTATTCTGGAACGCGCTGTTCCTCACATAACAGACGGACTCAAACCGGTGCAACGCCGTATTATGCACTCAATGAAGCGCATGGATGACGGACGTTATAATAAAGTGGCAAATATAATCGGGCATACTATGCAGTTTCACCCACATGGTGATGCTTCGATTGGCGATGCCTTGGTGCAGCTTGGACAAAAAGACCTACTTGTCGATTGTCAGGGAAACTGGGGGAACGTTTTTACGGGCGATGGAGCAGCAGCACCTCGTTACATTGAAGCCCGATTGTCTAAATTTGCGTTAGAAGTGCTTTTCAATCCTAAGACTACCGAATGGAAGCCTTCGTATGATGGGCGTAATAAAGAACCTATAACACTTCCGGTAAAGTTTCCTCTCTTGCTTGCACAAGGAGCAGAAGGTATTGCTGTAGGATTGTCGTCTAAAATATTACCCCATAATTTCAATGAACTTTGCGATGCAGCCGTAGCACATTTGCAAGGAGATGGATTTACATTATATCCCGATTTTCAGACCGGAGGCTATATTGACGTAAGTAAATACAACGATGGTGAGCGAGGTGGGTCTGTAAAAATACGGGCTAAGATCTCGAAACTAGATAATAAGACTCTCGTTATAAGTGATATTCCGTATGGTCGTACATCTTCCTCGGTAGTAGAATCTATCCTAAAAGCAAATGATAAAGGAAAAATCAAGATACGGAAGGTGGACGATATTACAGCTCAGAATGTAGAAATACATGTGCATCTGGCAGCCGGAGTATCTTCAGACAAAACCATTGATGCCCTTTATGCTTTTACAGACTGTGAAATAAGTATTTCGCCAAACTGCTGCGTGATAGAAGAAAATCATCCGTATTTCCTTACCGTAAGCAAGATTCTTAGAGATACGACAGACAATACGTTGAAGCTGTTAAAGCTGGAATTGGAGATACAAAAAAGTGAATTGGAAGAAAGTCTGCATTTCTCCTCTCTTGAAAAGATATTTATTCAAGAACGTATCTATAAGGATAAAGAATTTGAAGACGCAGCCAATATGGATGCAGCCATAGAGCATATTGACAAGCGGTTGTCTAAATATGCAAGTCTTTTTCTCAGAGACGTTACGCGCGATGATATTTTGAGATTGATGGAGATTAAGATGGGACGCATTCTCAAATTTAACTCCGACAAAGCAGACGAAATTATCGCACGCTATAAAGACGAAATTGAGGAAATAAAGCATAATATAGCAAACATTGTAGACTTTACTATTTCGTGGTTTGTGATGCTGAAAGAGAAATATGGCAAAAACTATCCACGTAAAACAGAAATACGCAGTTTCGATACCATAGAAGCTACCAAGGTGGTAGAAGCTAATGAGAAACTATATATAAATAGAGAAGAAGGCTTTATCGGTACAGCATTGAAAAAAGACGAATATGTCTGTAACTGTTCTGATATTGATGATGTTATTATCTTCTACAAAGATGGTAAATACAAGATCGTGAAGGTGAGCGATAAGATGTTTGTTGGCAAAAATGTACTTTATCTGAATGTCTTCCGCCGAAACGATAAACGAACCATCTATAATGTTGTTTATCGACATGGTAAATTAGGTCCTGATTATATAAAACGCTTTGCCGTAACAGGTATTACACGCGACAAAGAATATGACGTTACACAAGGCAAAGAAGGCTCGCGTATTGTCTATTTCAGCGCAAATCCTAATGGTGAAGCTGAAACAATACGTGTGATACTAAAACCTAAACCCCGTCAGAAAATACTTGTATTCGAAAAAGACTTTAGTGATATTGCGATCAAAGGTCGTCAGTCGATGGGAAATATTTTGACTAAGGCAGAGGTGCATAAGATTTCATTGAAACAGAAAGGTGGTTCTACACTGGGTGGACGTAAAGTTTGGTTCGATCAGGATGTTTTGAGATTGAATTATGACGAACGTGGGCGATTTTTAGGTGAATTTCAAAGCGATGATCAGATACTGGTAGTACACGATAACGGTGATTTCTATACCACTACTTTCGATATTACCAATCACTACGAAGGAGGTATTATTCGGATCGAAAAATTTGATGCAAATAAGATTTGGACAGCCGTTCTTTACGATGCCGATCAGAAATTTATGTATCTGAAACGTTTTACATTTGAGGCTTCTGTTCGAAAACAAAATTTCTTAGGCGATAATACGGATTCAAAACTTACTATATTAACCGATATAGTTTATCCTCGCATACAAGTCATATTTGGAGGTCGCGACAATTATCGTGATCCGCTGGAAGTTGATGCCGAAGAATTTATTGCCGTAAAAAGTTTCAAGGCAAAAGGAAAACGATTGTCTACTTTCGAGATAGGAGAAATCAAAGAATTAGAACCTCTTCGTTTCCCTGAGCCGGATGCTGAAGAAGAAAAGAAATTTGAAGTACAGATAGATGACGAAGATGATGATATTGATAATCGTCCGATTTCTGACATTATAGATGAAATAACAGGACAGCAGTCTTTGTTCAAGGATGGAGATAAAGAAGAGGAATAAGCATCTACTGCTAATATGTTTGATATGTAGCCTGAGCAACAGTATTTTTGCTCAAGATTTAACATCATATATACTTAGTCCTGTTACTATTGAAGCAGAAGCTACTATAAAACAATCTGTTTGTCTGGATGATTCCCCTCCTCCCATTCCTCTTACAACAAATAATGCCATCTCTGTATCCATCGGAGGTGCTAATATGTACGATACATATCTTTCTCCGCTCGAATATAAAGGCTATTCCATCCAATTGATGTATGAACAGATGCGTCGTACTACATGGTTTAATCATAGATTCTATAAACAGCAAGTGTTTGAATTGGATTTTGCCAAAGGAGACAGCCCAGCCAAAAATGTTGCAGAATATTGGGGACTGTTCAGTTACCGTCTGGGAGGACATTATAGTATTCATAATACAGATCGGTTGCGAGTAGGGGTAGGCGGTCTTTGGGACTTGAATGCAGGAGTCTTATATAATGAGCGAAACGGAAATAACCCTGCATCAGCCAGAGGATATACAAACTTGAATCTATCGGCTATGGTTTCGTATAAATTTAAAAGATTTGCACTTCGTTGGCAAATAGATGCTCCCTTTGCCGGTATATTGTTTTCTCCCAAATATGGTCAGTCATATTATGAAATATCGTTGGGAAACTCTGTCGGTGTGGTTAATTTTGCATCATTACACAATCAGCGGGCGGTAAGAAATTATTTTTCGATAGATATTCCCATCCAAAATTATATTGTAAGGCTTGGATATTTAGGCTCGTGGTATCAGACTAAAGTACACAATATACAGACGCATCATTATACTAATAATTTCGTCATAGGTTTTCCTCTCGAAGGAGTGAAGAAACCAAAGGAAAAGCCCAAGAATAGTTATTGGGATGGGTATTAGTTGACAATTCATAGAATACAAAAATGTTTAGAGAAGTAAGACGACAAAATAGAGTGTTGGACGATGAAATTCGTATCACTGAACTTTTGCAAAATTCCGAATATGGATTTCTTAATCTTGGTATAGCCGAAAACGGTTATGGCTATGGTATTCCTATAAGTTATGCTTATGATGCAGAAACTAAAAGTCTGTATTATCATTGTGCTCCGGAAGGTCAAAAATTAGATATACTGAAACTCAACAATAAGGTTTCATTTTGTGTAGTTGGTGTCACAAAGCCTATTGCCAATCAATTTACAACCTTATTTGAAAGTGTGATCGTATTCGGAAAAGCCATAATAGAGTTGTCCGATGATGAAAAACGTAAAGGCTTACGATTATTAGTCAAAAAATATTCGCAAGGATATGAGGAACTAGGCGAAAAATATATGGATAAATCATGGAATAGAACGTTTGTTTTCAAAGTCGAAATAGAACACATTACAGCAAAAGCAAAATATCACTAAAAAAGATTCTGTTTACCTCCGTAATTCATCGAAAGTAAGTAGCTTTACACCACTTTTTTATAAAAAGAGAATCGTAATTTATTAAATTAGTCTAAATTGTTGACAGTGAGTGCTCCAGATAAATCTTATTTTGGCAAGGCAATATTGTTTGTTGCTTTGTCAATAATTGCTTTTCTTGTGTTTAAGCAATTCCTACCCGAACGCCTGTTTCCAGAAAAGGTGCAAGCTAACGAAAATATTTTAATGGACAGTATGGCTCTTATGGCACAGAGTGACACTGTAGCTATGGAAAATGATTTGTCTCTCCAAACTGATAGTGCTGAATTTCATACAGAAGGGCAACAAGGAGTAGGAGTAGATAGTATCCGGAAAGACAATGGAAATAATACATCTGCAAGTGATATAAATACAGCAGACAATACTCTCGACCCTACATTGTCGGTTGATGGTTACAATAATCTAAAACGTTTCTTTTCTAAACTACATGAATTAGAGCGATCTAAAACTGGAAAAGTGCGTGTCGCTTATTTTGGTGACTCTATGAATGACGGTGATTTCATTGTACAAGATGTTCGTAGCCAGTTTCAGGAAAACTATGGAGGAGAAGGTGTTGGCTTTGTAGCCATATCATCTTTGTCAGCAGGAGCCAGAGGGTCTATCTCTCATCAATTTTCCAAGAATTGGTTTTCTCAGTCTTTTGTGAAAACAAAGAAACCTCAAAAGCCTTTTGGTATAGATGGACAGGTCTTTTTTGCTAAAGATCCGGAACAGCCTTATTGGGTAAGATATAAGGCTCAGGGACAACCTCATTCCACACGTTTAAATTCTCCTACTTTGTTTTATGGAAGAGGCAATAATGATAAGGCATATATAACAGCTTCTATTGATAAGGATTCTACTGTGACCAAGAAATTGAAATCATCAGGCCTGTTGAATACATTGTCTGTATCTTCAGGTAATGTTCGTTCGATGCAAGTAACTTTTCATAAAGCAGATTCCATTCCTATTTATGGTTTTAATTTCGACAATGGAGTAGGAGTGCATGTTGATAATTTCTCTATTCGAGGAAATTCCGGTTTACCTCTTTCTATACTAAGCCCTTCTCTTATGAACGCTTTTGATAGAGAACTCGGTTACGATCTTATAATACTTCACTACGGAGCGAATGTTTTAGGATACGGAACGCTTAATTATAGCTGGTATGAAAAGAATATGACTACCGTAGTAAACAATTTACATACTTGTTTCCCGAATGCAGACATATTGGTGATCTCGACTGCCGATAAAGCATCAAAGATAGATGGTGAAATGAAAACCGACCCGGCTGTTTTACCTTTAGCCAAAGCGCAAAAGAATTATGCACGAAAGACTGGTTCAGGCTATATTAATCTCTATGAAGTAATGGGAGGTCAGGGGTCTATGGTAGAATGGGTTGATAATCGGTTAGCCAACAAAGATTATACTCACTTTAACGCAACGGGATCTAAGAAGGTGGCAAAGCTTATTTATAACGAGATAGATAAAGGGTATAAAAAATTTAAAGAAAATAATTAAAAGAAAAAATAGACTGATGGGTTTTATAAAAAAAATATTGTTCTTCTTATGCTTTTTGTTTTTATTCATGGCGCAATCTAATATTATTGTAGCTAAAGGGGGTAAAGAGAAGAAAGGGGATGGGATAAATGATATTTTTTCCAATCAGTCATTATTGTCATCCGTCTTTGAGAAACTATATAATCTTGAAAAGAAGAAACAAGGAAAGGTAAATATTGTACATATTGGCGATTCTCATATTCAGGCAGATTTTTTTACGAATGCCATTCGTGAATCTTTGCAGAGCAAGTTTGGGAATGGAGGAATTGGTTTCACATTTCCGTATAGTCTGGTAAGAACTAATGGTCCACGATATGTGAAGTATGTATCTAACTCTACATGGCAAAGCTTGTTAAATGTATATCCTGTAGCCGATGTTGGTGTAGGACTAAGTGGTATTGCTCTTTACACATCTGCTCAAGATTTTGTATTGCAATTATATACTCAGGATGATTATGGCTTTAATAAAGTAAAAATTATATACCCGACGAAAGAACCCCAATATAGAATATCTGTAACAGCCGACTCATTGGAAGTATCCTCTTCCGGAACAGTTACTGTTCCCAATTTGGGCTTTAAATCTCATCGAGTTAAAAGTGGAGAAAGTCTGTCTGCAATAGCACGAAGACATGGTGTTACAGTCGCACAAGTGAAAAAAGCAAATCGCCTAAGGTCTAATATGATTCATCCCAAACAACTACTTAAAATTCCGATAAAGAATAAAGCAGCAGTTGTTGCTAATAAGACTAAAGCAGTGAAGGCAAATATAGAGAAAGATAGTATAGATTACATCGCATTAGAATCGTCTCCTTACTACTCTTCATTTACAAGCGATTCTACACTTAATCGCATAACTATTCTGCCCGAAGCCAAAGCCCCTATGTACAATCTGAACGGTTTTGTTCTTGAGAACAACCAACCGGGGGTAATCTATCATTCCATAGGCGTGAATGGTGCAAAACTGTCAGATTATAACAAATATCCTTTATTTTTTGAACAACTACCTATTCTTCAACCCGATTTGGTAATTCTTTCTTTCGGGACAAATGAATCTTTCGGAAAATTGTCTGATGCAGAATATATTTATCAAATAAACGAATTTGTAGAAAATATCAAAAGACTAAATCCTAACGCAGTTGTATTAGTAATGACTCCACCTCCGTCAATGTTTCGTCGGCGCATAGCCAATACATATATAAGCAATTACAGTATTGCACTGATGGGATTAAACAATCTTCCTGTGTGGGATCTATACACTCGTATGGGAGGAGCTTCCGGCATAGCACCTAAAGGAGAATATGCTCGTCTTATAGCCCGGGACAAGGTACATTATACTACAACCGGATATCAGGCACAAGGCGAGTTGTTTGCATCTGACTTTATTGACGCATATAATAATTTTAAGAAGACAAAAAAAGTTGAAAACATTGTTGAACATAAGTGATATATATCTTCCCGACTATATATCAAAAATCTTCGGAGAGCTCGATATAGCTTCATGGTTTGTTTACAATCCAAGCCATCCGTTACTCTTCAATAGTCCTTTATTCTTAGGGCTATTTCTCATATTTTATATGATATATGTAGCTGCAAAATCGCAGCGATACGATCTTTTTCGCAAGATATATGTAATAGTATTTTCTCTCTTTTTCTATTACAAGGCAGGAGGTAATTATTATATTCTGCTTGTAATATGTGCAGTCGTCACGCACCTATTATCTAAACGGATGTATATGCTCCAAAAGCAATCATCCCGCAGATTGCTTCTTACTGTTATTATTTTGGCAAATCTTGGTATGCTGTCGTATTATAAATATACGAATTTTCTGATAGACAATATTAATGCTATATTTCATGGCGACCTGTCTTTCCAAAATATAATTCTTCCTATCGGTATCTCGTTCTTTGTCTTCGAAGCCATTAGTTATGCTGTCGATCTGTATCGTAGACAAATGGAACCTGCCAGATCAACACTTGATTTTTGTTTCTATATAAGCTTCTTTCCAAAACTCGTTGCAGGACCTATTATCAGGGCAAAAGACTTTTTGCCACAAATGTATAAGAAACTCCATCTGACTCACGAAGAAGCCAGTTCCGCTATATTTCTTATTCTCATAGGGCTAATCAAGAAAGCAGTAATATCCGATTATATATCTACCAACTTTGTCGATAGAGTATTCGATTCTCCGATGAGTTATACAGCCTTCGAAAATCTAATGGCAGTGTATGGCTATACTCTGCAAATATATTGTGATTTTTCGGGCTATTCAGATATGGCAATAGGTCTGTCACTCTTGATGGGCTTTAAGATTCCGCCCAACTTCCTTACACCATACAAATCTCAGTCAATAACTGAATTTTGGCGTCGCTGGCATATTTCGCTATCGTCATGGTTGCGAGATTATTTGTATATATCACTTGGCGGAAACCGTAAAGGAAAAGTGCGTACTTATGTGAATTTATTTCTTACAATGCTTATTGGTGGGCTTTGGCATGGAGCATCGTGGAAATTTGTTGTATGGGGAGGACTTCATGGTGCAGTATTGGCAATGGAACGTTTCTTCAAGCAATTTATAAAAGTACCTGATAATCGTTTTACGCGTATAATCTGCATCCTGCTTACCTTCCATTTTGTCGCATTTTGTTGGATATTTTTTAGAGCCAATTCTTTTGAGCAAGCCGCCGCTGTGATCACTAATATAGGAGACCTTACTTTTGAGCCTCACGATTGGTGGGTAGTTATTGATGGGTATAAGAATGTATTTATCCTGATTGTGATTGGTTATATAATGCATTTCTTGCCTGAAAACTTTGTTAATAACCTCAAACAAGGTTTTAATAAGACACCTTTAGCTTTAAAGGCCATCATAGCCGGATTAGCTTTCTGGTTAGTATATGCCACTATGTCAAGTGGTCCTCAGCCATTTATTTATTTCCAATTCTGATCGTGTTAGGAAAATGTAAACAACACAAGATTTTTACATTCCTTTGTTGACAATGATAATTGATATATTTGATTTTATCTAAAATATAGCAGAGCATGAAAATAAAAAATTACGACAACTTTTTTTTACCCGCACAGAATATAGAAGAAAGTAAAGTTTTCTATGCAGAAGTATTGGGGTTAGACCTGAAGTTTGATTTCTCAACTTTGGGTATGATTGCATATAAAGTTGGAGATGAAGAACCGGCTATAATATTGAAAGATGAATCCCGCTTTCCTAATGTAAAACCTACAATTTGGTTTGAGGTTGAAAGTGTTGAGAGTCTTTATATAGAACTAAAAAATAAAGGAGTAGTATTCTTATCCGAACCATTTAGGATAAAGACCGGGTGGGCTGTTGAATTTACTGATCCTTCAGGAAACAGATTAGGCATTACCGATTATAATACCTAATTGAATATTGTTATAAAAATAAGGGCTGAAAATAATTATATTTTCAGCCCTTTATCTTCTTTATTGAACTATCGGGTTTTACTCAAACTCTTTAGCTAAATCTTCCAATTCTTTCTTTATTTTTTCCAGTTGTTGAATGACCTGCACCTTTTTGGTTTCCTCGTCCTTGTTCGATTTCAAAGTCTGCCGGGCACCCTCTAATGTAAGCCCTTTTTCTTTTACCAAATGATATACTAAAGCAATATCTTCAATGTCTGCTTTCGTATATTGTCTGGCTCCACCCTCAGTCTTTTTGGGACGGATTGTTTTGAATTCTGTTTCCCAAAATCGGAGTAAGGACTCGTTTACTCCAAAATGTGCAGCAACCTCTTTTATAGAGTAATACAAACGCGTGCTATTATCAAAGTCTATCTTTTTCATAACGCTTTAGTCCATTACCTGTCCATGATTGGCAGCCATTTGTAATAACTGATCATATTCTTCAGGAGAAAGATCCATAAAGTAGTATTTTGCCGGATTATCAGGAAATCCTTTTACATGTACTTCATAATGTAAGTGTGGACCGGTTGATTTACCTGTATTACCCACCTCTCCAATTTGTTCGCCTCGTGTAACTTTCTGACCCGGACGAACTTTATATCCATTCAGATGAGCATATAAACTTTGGTAGCCATAGCCATGATCAACAATAATACATTTACCATATCCTTGCTTCCAATCGGCATGAATGACAGTACCATCACCCGTTGCATAAACCGGAGTCCCTATATTTGCAGAAAAGTCCATCCCTGCATGAAAACGAGCTGTTCCATATATTGGGTCTATACGTGTTCCATATCCCGAAGCTATATGTTTCATATATTTCTGAGGTACGGGCTGTATGCTCGGAATGTGTTTCAGACGGTCTTTTTGAGATTTTGCCATCGACAATACTTCGTCAAACGAGTTTGATTGTATATATAGTTGTTTGCTTATATAATCTATCTTCTTTGTAGTTTGTATGATCAGATCGGGACTGGATAAATCACTTAGATAATCATACCTTCCCGGTGCACCAACACCCGAAGCCCTGATTGATGATGGAATGGGGTCGGAATGGAATATGGCACGATATAAATTGTCGTCACGTTGTTGTATATCTGTCAATACTTTCGACATCTCATCTGCACGTTTCGACAAAACTTCATATTGAGTCCTGAGCAATTGGTCTTCTTTTTTTTGAGCCTCGCCCCAAGGTGTTCCTACAAAATAAACAAAAGCTACAAGTGCTCCTATACCAACAATGATCCCGGAAATCAGATGCCTGAAAACAACAAATATCCGATCTTTAAGGCTCGGATATATTCGTTCATATGATAGGTTCTGCGGGTTGTAACGATAGTATACTTTACGCTTCATTTTTAATTCTCTGATTATTTTTATTTTCGAGAGATCGACAAAAGTAAAGTTTTTGAACTATTTTTGCAAATCGTTTAAATTTAATTAATGTGCCGGTGAAAAAATGTATATACATGTCGGTTTGAATAATCTGATATAATTCTTACATTCGTAGCTTAATTTTGCTTACTTGGCATATTAAATTTGTAACATATAATTTGTAACTAGAAAAAATGACTTCTAAAGAAATTCGTGAATCGTTCAAATCTTTCTTTGCATCTAAAGGACACCAGATAGTTCCATCAGCACCAATGGTTATTAAAGACGACCCTACCTTGATGTTTACAAACGCGGGTATGAACCAGTTTAAAGATATTATTCTGGGAAATTCCCCTATCAAATATCCACGGGTAGCCGATTCTCAGAAGTGCTTGAGAGTAAGTGGTAAACATAACGATTTGGAAGAAGTAGGTCACGATACATATCATCATACCATGTTTGAGATGCTTGGAAATTGGTCTTTCGGAGATTATTTCAAAAAAGAAGCAATAGAATGGGCATGGGAATATCTGACAGAAGTTATAAAATTAGATAAAAACCGTTTATATGTAACAGTCTTCGAAGGTAATGCCGAAGAAGGCTTGGAAAGAGACAATGAAGCTGCCGGCTATTGGGAAAAGTATTTGCCGAAAGATCGTATTATAAATGGCAATAAAAAAGATAATTTCTGGGAAATGGGAGATACCGGTCCTTGCGGTCCATGTTCCGAGATACATATAGATATACGTTCAGATGAAGAACGTAAAAAAACAGATGGAGCTTTGTTGGTAAATAAACATCCGGATGTCATAGAAATATGGAATCTTGTGTTTATGCAATTTAATCGTAGAGCTGATAAATCGTTAGAGCCGCTTCCAGCCAGAGTAATAGATACCGGTATGGGCTTTGAACGTCTTTGTATGGCTGTACAAGGCAAAGTATCCAACTATGATACCGATGTGTTTCAGACTATAATAAAAGCAATCGGTTCACTCACCGGAGCATCGTATGGCGAAGATGACAAAAAAGATATTGCCATGCGTGTCATAGCCGACCATATCCGTACCATTGCATTCTCTATCACCGATGGGCAACTGCCATCGAATGCAAAGGCAGGCTATGTGATCCGACGTATTCTTCGTCGTGCCGTACGTTATGGATATACTTTTCTGGATCAGCACAAATCATTCATGTATAAGCTTATTCCTGCCCTTATCGAAACAATGGGCGATGCTTATCCCGAACTTATACAACAGCAAACCCTGATAGAAAAAGTAATTAAAGAAGAAGAAGATTCTTTCCTTCGCACTTTAGAAACGGGTATAAAATTGCTTGACAAACAAATAGAAGAAACTAAAGCTAAAGGCAAAACTGAGCTTAATGGAGCAGATGCTTTTGCTTTATATGATACATACGGATTTCCGTTAGACTTAACAGAACTGATTCTGCGCGAAAATGGAATGACTGTGGATAATGCAGGCTTTGATGCTGAAATGCAAAAACAGAAGGAGCGTGCACGTAATGCTGCTGCTGTTGAAACCGGAGACTGGGTTACACTGAAAGAAGGCGATTCCGAATTTTTTGGTTATGATTTTACCGAGTGCGAAACTGAGATTTTACGCTACCGAAAAGTAAAACAAAAGAATAACGAATATTATCAGATTGTTCTCAACCGTACTCCTTTCTATGCCGAAATGGGAGGACAAGTAGGTGATAGCGGCTGGTTGATCCATGATGAAGATAAAATAGAGATAGTAGATACAAAACGCGAAAATAATCTGGCTGTACACATTGCCAAAAAATTGCCTCAGGACGTAACTGCTACGTTCCTTGCACGTATCAATGTGGAGAATCGTATTGCGACTGAATGTAATCATACTGCAACCCATTTGTTGCACGAAGGACTGCGTCAGATATTAGGCAACCATGTGGAACAAAAGGGATCGTATGTATCACCATCGGTTCTTCGTTTCGACTTTTCTCATTTCCAAAAACTAACAGATGAAGAAATACGCGAAGTAGAGCGTTTTGTAACATCCAAAATACGCGAAGATATAGTACGTGTCGAAAATCGGCATGTGCCTATTGCCGAAGCTAAAGCTATGGGGGCAATGGCTCTGTTTGGTGAAAAGTATGGAGACGACGTTCGTGTTATTAGTTTTGGCGATTCGGTAGAGCTATGCGGGGGGACTCATATCTCTTCCACAGGACGTATCGGTTCGTTCCGTATTGTAAACGAAAGTTCTATTGCAGCCGGAGTTCGTCGTATAGAAGCTATAACAGCAGAAGCTTGCGAAGAACACTTTTACAGACAGCAAGATATGTTGTCCGAAATGCGTTCTTTGTTAAATAATGCTCCAAATTTGGTACAAACTCTTCGCAAGTTCTTCGAAGAAAACACTGAGATGAAGAAGAAGATGGAAGAGTATGTAAAAGAGAAAGTTGTACAATTGAAGCAAATCGTTATAGATCAAAAGCAGTCTATAAACGGAATAGATGCCTTTATTATTAAAGGATCTGTACCGGCGGAAATAGTAAAAGATATTGCTTTTCAGATAAAAGGACAATATACTCAAAATACAGTATTCATAGGAGTTACCGATGCCGAAAACAAACCTTTGTTGACGTTGATGATTAGCGACGATTTGGTAAAAGACCATAATCTGAATGCTTCTCAGATCATTCGCGATGCAGCTAAGAATATCCAAGGTGGGGGTGGAGGTCAACCTCATTTTGCAACGGCAGGGGGGAAAAATCTTGATGGATTGACAAAAGCCTTTGACGAAATAGTAGAAAAAATAAAATAAACAGTTTATTCCATATTAAAAGAGCCGGTTTTTGAATTCGGCTCTTTTTATTTATCGGAGATTTTTGCAGCAAAATGAAAACGATTCTGACAACTCTTAATGCCAAATATATCCATACCTCATTAGCCCTGCGATGGCTTTATGTTGCAAATAAGGATAGATTTGATATATCTTTCAGAGAATATACGATAAAAGAAAATCTGGAGAAGATAACAACTGACTTATTAGATGGCGAAGCTGATATTTTGGGAGTCAGTGTATCTATTTGGAATGTAGCTCAGTCGAAAGAATTAATTGCTAAGATAAAAGCTCAGAATCCAAATCTTATAATTGTTGTAGGAGGACCGGAAGTCTCTTATGAGCCTGAGTTTTTTCTCAAAAACTGGGATATAGACTATGTTATCAGCGGTGAAGGAGAATTTGTATTGGGAGAATTGATCGAAGCCATTCAAAACGATAAAGCTGTAAATATTCAAGGTGTTTCGTCTCTCAATAACATAAGTAAGACTGTTGTGCAGGCAGATCTTGAAGAGTTGGCAATGCTATCTTCCCCATATCTGCTGGCTGAAGATGATGAGGACAGATGTAATAGGATGGTTTATTTCGAAACATCACGAGGCTGTCCCTACCAATGCCAATACTGTTTGTCATCTTTAGAAAAAGGTGTACGCTATTTTCCTCAGAATTATATTTTGGGAAATCTGAAATCTCTGATCAATCATAATGTAAAACAAATAAAGTTTTTAGACAGAACTTTTAATCTGAATATGGATCATACGTATGCCATATTTGGTTTCCTTATAGATAATTACAGATCTAACCTGAGTTGTCAGTTCGAAGTATATGCCGATTTGCTCAAAGACGAAATGATTCAATATCTGAATAATAATCTACCGAAGAATTATTTTCGTTTCGAGATAGGGATACAATCTACCTACGAGCCTACTAATATTGCCGTACGGCGTAAGCAGAATTTTCCTCTGTTGGCTGCCAACGTGAAGAAGATAATGGATGGCGGAAGGATAGATTTACACCTCGATCTTATTGCCGGTTTGCCTTACGAAACATTAGAACGCTTTACGAAGTCTTTCAATGATGTATTTGTTTTTGGAGCAAAAGAAGTGCAACTCGGTTTTTTGAAAATGCTGCGAGGAACCAATCTTCGCAAATATGCGGAGAAGTATGGGTATATATATGACGAGAATCCTCCTTACGAGATTGAATTTAATGCAGATATATCACGAGCTGATCTTGATAGAATCCATGAGGCTGAACATGCATTAGAAAAATTTTGGAATAGTGGACGTTTCTGTCAGACGATGAAGGTATTGTTTGATAAATATTACGATGGGCGTTATTTCGAATTATTCGATGAGATAGGACAGTTTTATAAAACTCGAAATTATCCTCACAGAGGCTATCAATTGGAGGATCTGTTTCGGTATTTAGAGGAGTTTTTGAAAAGCAAGAATATTGATTTGTTTCACACCTTAAAGGCAGATTATTATAGTAATTTTACACGCAGACCACAAGGGTTTTGGGCTGAACGGCTGGATAAGAAAAAACGAAAGCAATTGTTGTATCAGATTGGACAAGACAAAGCTTTTTTGAAAAGATATAATCTAAATCGTAAGATAGTGGAGAAACAAGCAGCTATTGATCCTTTGTCTAATAATAGTTATGAACTTACTATATTCTTGGATAACAACAGATTGATTTTGCCATATACAATTGATGAAAATATAAAAAGCTGATAACAGTTAAGTCCTCAGCTTTTTAATTTATAATTGGTTACATTTTCCTTATTTTCCAAATAACCCTCCGAGAGCACCCAATATACCACCTTCTTTTTTACCGGTTACCGATTCCACAAGCGATTCGAGACTGAAAGAGTCATTTGCGTCATTATTCTTTTTTGATATAAGACCTATCACTGCCGGAATAACAGTAGAAGCAATGCTGTTAGCTATATCTTTATTCAAACCCACTTTTTCACTCAAGGCTGATACTACTGAGCCTTGTATAGAGTCTGTTATGGCACTACTACCCGAATTTCCGCCGAATAAACCTGTCAGGTTAGACAGATTACTTGGTGTTAGTTGGCTTTTTAATCCATCTACGATTGTTGAAGTTGTTGTTTCTACAGCCGCGTCCTTTTTGTCAGCCGGAACTGCAGCATTGTTTGTGATGGCTCCCAGAGCCTGATCTTTCACAAGGTTTATAATACTATCAAGCATAATTGTAAAATTTATTAAGTAATTAATTTGTTACTTATAGATTTAACATATTTGATGCTTGAATTGTTTTTAACCTTTCAATATTTGCGTCTAGCGATGAGTGTAAAAAAAACAATTATATTCTAATAAAGATTTGATAATGCTTTGCGATATTCATCCCAATTATTAAACAAACTCTCCATTGATGGTAGTACAATGTTAGCCCCTGCATCGACTAAGACCTGATCAGGCAGTGGTCCGGTATTAACGGCGATACAAAAGATGCCTGCGGCAACGGCAGCCTCTACTCCACGCGGAGCATTCTCGATTACAATTGCCTGATTGGGACTTAAATTTCCTGCTTTTTTCAATCCCATTAAGTAAGGTTCGGGGTGAGGTTTGCCATGTTTAACATCAAAGGCAGTAACCATTTTCTCTTTATTAAACATATTAGGAAAGCTGTGTTCCAGTTTATTTATAAGAGAAGGTTGTCCCGACCCTGTCACTACAATGCAAGAAAACCCTTCGTTATGCACTTTTTTTACAAAATCGTAAGCATAAGGAATGAGACTACCGTCATTATATTGAGTAAACAGTTCACTCTTACGTTTGTATATAATCTCCTTTTCCTGATCAGTAGCATCCCTGCCCTTCTCTCTTTTGATTATATGATTGATTGTATTTCGTCCTACCATGCCCTCATAGAGATAAAATTCGTTGGTTGTGCAAGGTATGCGAAATTCATCCATTGTGTCTTTCCACGATTTGGAGTGCCACTTCATCGAATCGTACAATACACCATCCATGTCAAACAAAATAGCTTTTATATCGAATTTTGGGTAATTGTGCTTACTTAGAAAGTCTTTAAATACTGAGGACATAAGTTCTATATTTTATAATAATAGTAAGACAAAGGTATAAATATTTAATAGATTATTCTAAAATGTATCGAATCCGGGAAAGCTTATTTGTATATTGACTATAAGTCAGCTATGATGATTTAAATCTGGAAACTTTCGTTAAAAGATTATGTCTTACTTGCAAAAGTATTTAATAAAGAAAAATAACAATCTTTTTATTTGTATTTATGAAAAAATCAAATAACTTTGTCAAATATAAAAGATCAGGATATGTCAATATATAGCAGTATTATTATTAGTTCACTCATTCTACTCTGGAGAAATTTAGAGTGAGCATTGCTATGTAGTATATTAGATAAAGAAAAAACTAGAGCCTTTCTCACTTATAAATAGATGAGAAGGGCTTTTTTATGTAATACAAAATAAAATTTCAATAAGAAAAGTTTAATTATGGACAAGTTATTTATTTTTGACACCACGTTGAGAGATGGAGAGCAAGTGCCCGGTTGCCAGTTGAATACAATTGAGAAAATAGAAGTAGCCAGAGCCCTCGAATCACTCGGTGTTGATGTTATCGAAGCCGGATTTCCCGTTTCCAGTCCCGGTGATTTCAATTCGGTAGTCGAAATATCTAAAGCTGTAACTTGGCCTACAATTTGCGCCTTGACACGAGCAGTAGAGAAAGACATAGAAGTTGCAGCCGAAGCGTTGAAGTATGCGAAGAAAAAACGGATACATACCGGAATCGGAACTTCGGAATATCATATCAAGTATAAATTCAATTCCAATCAGGACGAAATTATAGAACGTGCCATTGCTGCAGTGAAATATGCAAAACGCTTTGTCGAAGATGTAGAATTCTATGCCGAAGATGCAGGGCGTACCGACAATGCCTATTTGGCAAGAGTAGTACAAGCCGTCGTTAATGCCGGAGCTACAGTTGTGAATATACCCGATACAACCGGCTATTGTCTGCCAACAGAATATGGCGCAAAAATAAAATATCTGATAGATAATGTGGATATGAAAAATGCAATTCTTTCTACACATTGCCATCAGGATTTAGGTATGGCTACTGCAAACTCTGTGATGGGAGTGCTGAATGGAGCACGTCAGGTAGAAGTTACTATAAACGGTATTGGAGAACGTGCCGGAAACACATCCCTAGAGGAAGTAGTAATGGCTATTAAGAGCCATAAAGAATTGGATATAGAAACCAATATCAACACTCAAAAGATATATCCGGTGAGTCGTATGATCTCAAGCCTGATGAATATGCCCGTACAGCCTAATAAAGCTATTGTAGGGCGCAATGCCTTTGCTCATTCGTCTGGTATACATCAAGATGGTGTGTTGAAGAATCTTTCCACATACGAAATTATCGACCCCAAAGATGTTGGTATAGACGATAATGCAATTGTGCTTACAGCTCGAAGTGGGCGTGCCGCACTTAAAAATCGTCTAAACCTTTTAGGTATAGATGTGGACGATGATAATTTAGCTGAATTATATCAACGATTTTTGGATTTAGCCGATCGTAAAAAAGATATAACTGACGAAGATATATTAATCCTGGCAGGAAAGGAAACTAATAAAATGCACCGTATAAAACTTGATTACTTGCAAGTTATTTCAGGCTTAGGGGTGCGCAATGTTGCAAATGTAGGGCTTGATATAGCCGGCGAAAAGTTTGAGGCTTCCGCTTCAGGAAATGGGCCGGTAGATGCAGCTATCTCAGCCATAAAACAGATTATACGCCGTCAGACTGTGATTGAGGAATTCTTAATTCAAGCTATAAATAAAGGTAGTGATGATATAGGAAAAGTACATATGCAAATAGAACACGAAGGAGTGAACTATTATGGTTTCTCAGCCAATACCGATATTGTAGCTGCATCGGCAGAAGCATTTATCAATGCAGTAAATAAATTTGTAAAATAAATCTGTATAACAAGGATAAATGGCATCTACTAAATATGAATATATAGACAGTTTGAGAGGAATAGCTATGCTATTGGCTATAATGGTGCATGTTCAGTTCATAGATGGAATGGGAGCAGCTATGTCTTATTTTTCTCCGATAGCCAAATCTATAATCCTTACTGGTAGTATGGGGATCAATTTATTTTTCATAGCAAGTGCTTTCACTCTGATGCTTTCGCACCAAAAAAGACAACATGAAGAACATGCTAACCGGAACTTTTTTATTCGTCGTTTCTTTCGCATAGCCCCACTTTATTATCTGGCTATATTCTATTTTACATTTGCCTATTTTGTAGGTTTTGATCTCTCCAATATTGATTGGGGCAATGTTCCTAAAAAAGATTTGATATTAAATGTCTTATTTGTCAATGGATTGTTTCCCAAATATATACATCATTATGTTCCCGGTGGATGGTCTATTACAATAGAATTTATGTTCTATGCGCTATTTCCTTTTTTATTTAGTAAACTGAAAACGGTAAATCAAGCTTTTGTTTTCACATTGGCTATTCTCTTGTTTTCTACGGTATTTTCGTTATTATTGAAGGATACCGGTGCTGATATAAATAATTATCTGAGATATAATCTCATAGCCAAACTTCCTATCTTTTCGTTGGGTATGCTGGCTTATCATTTCTTTGCAGATAAGGAAGCCATTACTAAATTGAAACTTTCGTCGCTTGTGTTTTTTACTATTACACTGTTGGTGTTCTGTTATACATCGGTGTCGCGTGACTTTCTGTTTAGTGTTGTTTTCTTCCTTCTGTTGGTTATACTTACTAGAAAGGCTTATGTGTTGTTTTCGAATAAGATATTTGCCAAAATAGGTACTATAAGTTTTAGTTTGTATCTGACTCATTTTGCCATTATGTCTTTATTTAATAGGTTTGAGTGTTTTCGTTGGATGGAATCGAAGATAACAGATTCTACCTCTGCATACTTGTGCTATATACTGGGTTATCTGTGTTTGTTTTCGGTAAGTTTTATTGTATCAAGTATTACTTACAGACTGATAGAAGTGCCCGGACAAAATCTGGGTAGAAAATTAATTAAAAGATTAGATCAACAAAAATAGAATTTTAAATATGAAAACTTTATTCGACAAAATCTGGGATGCCCATGTGGTATCATCTGTAGAAAACGGGCCAACACAATTGTACATAGACCGCCACTTCTGCCATGAAGTGACCAGCCCGCAAGCTTTTAACGGTCTTCGTGCCCGAGGATTAAAAGTATACCGTCCTGATAAAACGACATTGACAGCCGATCATAATACACCGACTATCAATCAGGATCAACCGGTTAAAGATCCTATTTCACGCAATCAATTGGATACATTATCCAAAAATGCAAGCGAATTCGGACTTACTCTATATGCTTTAGGCAATAAAAAAAATGGAGTAGTACACATCATCGGACCTGAAAATGGATTTACACAACCCGGAATGACCATTGTTTGTGGAGACAGTCACACATCTACACATGGCGCATTTGGAGCGATAGCATTCGGAATCGGTACGAGCGAAGTAGAAATGGTACTAGCTACTCAATGTATACTTCAATCGCGTCCTAAGACAATGCGTATTACATTCAATGGCAAATTGGGCGATGGCGTAACAGCCAAAGATTTGGCTTTGTACATGATCTCGAAACTTACCACCGGAGGAGCTACCGGCTATTTTGTAGAATATGCAGGAGAAGCTATTCGCAATATGTCGATGGAAGAACGCATGACTCTGTGTAACCTGAGTATAGAGATGGGTGCGCGTGGAGGTCTTGTTGCTCCTGACGAAACTACTTTTGCATACGTCAAAGGGCGCGAATTTGCACCCAAAGGAGAAGAGTGGGATAAGGCATTAGCATATTGGGAAACGTTGAAAACTGATGACGGAGCTAAATTTGATAAAGAACTGACATTCGATGCTGCCGACATCAAGCCTATGATAACATACGGTACAAATCCGGGAATGGGAATGGCGATAACCGATGCCATACCTACATTAGACCAAATAGACGAGGCAGGACGAATATCCTTTCAGAAATCAATGGATTATATGGGTTTCAAACCCGGAGAAAAAGTGGAAGGAAAACAAATCGATTATGTTTTCTTAGGAAGTTGTACCAATGGTCGTATCGAAGACTTTCGTACATTTGCTAACTTTGTAAAAGGAAAAAGAAAAGCAGACAACGTTGTTGCTTGGCTCGTTCCCGGTAGTCATATGGTTGTAGATCAGATAAAAGCAGAGGGTATAGACAAAATATTAACCGATGCAGGATTTGAACTTCGCCAACCCGGATGCTCGGCATGTCTTGCGATGAATGACGATAAAGTTCCGGCAGGAAAATATTCAGTTTCTACATCGAATCGTAATTTCGAAGGACGTCAAGGACCTGGTGCTCGCACCATTTTGGCAGGTCCGTTAGTTGCAGCAGCAGCAGCCGTTACCGGAAAAATAACAGACCCTCGTAATTTTTAATCTCTAAAAAAGTACAAAAAATGGAAAAGTTTCAGACACTGACATCAACATACGTTCCACTTCCAATCGAAAACGTGGATACAGACCAGATTATTCCTGCACGCTTCTTAAAAGCAACAGATAAAGAAGGCTTTGGAAATAATTTATTTGCAGATTGGCGTTATAATAAGGATGGAAGCCCTAAAGCAGACTTCGTTTTGAACAATCCGACATATAACGGACAAATACTCGTTGCAGGCAAAAACTTTGGAAGCGGATCTAGCCGCGAACATGCTGCTTGGGCTATTGCCGGTTATGGATTTAAAGCCGTAGTATCAAGCTTTTTTGCAGACATTTTCAAAAATAATGCTTTGAATAATGGCGTACTTCCAGTAGTAGTAACTCCCGAATTTCTGACTGAAATATTGGCTTCTGTCAATGCTGATCCCAAAGCCACATTAACGATAGATCTTGAAAATCAGACTATAATAAATAATGCAACAGGTAAATCGGAAAGTTTTGAAATCAATCCTTATAAAAAAGAATGCCTGATGAAGGGGCTTGATGATATAGACTATCTGCTCTCTAAAAAAGATGTGACAGAAAAATACGAAGCTAATTCAACTTTTTGAGAATTAGCAGATAAGGAAATGTCGTATTAGATATTTCCTTATTCTTATTTTTACGAACTTATAAATTGGGTTATGATAGAAATAATGGATACTACCCTGAGAGACGGAGAACAAACTTCGACCGTTTCATTTTCGGCTCAGGAAAAAATGAGTGTTGCTCATTTACTTTTGGGCGAACTCGGTGTCAATCGTATAGAAATAGCTTCGGCTCGTGTTTCGAATGGAGAATTTGATACCGTGCAGAAGATTGCTACATGGGCAAAAACTGCAGGACATCTGGACAAAATAGAAATCTTGGGTTTTATTGACAATGGAGCTTCTCTCAATTGGATTAAAGATGCTGGTTGTAAAGTTATAAATCTATTAACA
This sequence comes from Dysgonomonas sp. UBA5412, assembly GCA_002409595.1. Classification (GTDB taxonomy): domain Bacteria; phylum Bacteroidota; class Bacteroidia; order Bacteroidales; family Dysgonomonadaceae; genus Dysgonomonas. The sequence continues at coordinate 114,105 of DHNQ01000027.1, read as the reverse complement.
AAAGGGTCTTATAAACATGTTACCGAGCAGCTAAGGAAAACTCCCGAACAGCATCTTAACGATGTGAAAAAGGAAGTTGAGCTTGCTCATAGTATGGGTATAACAGTAAATGTATATCTTGAAGACTGGTCTAATGGGATAATTCATTCCGAAGATTACGTCTATTTTATGATGGACGGATTGAAAAATCTACCCATAAAAAGATTTATGCTGCCCGATACCTTAGGTCTATTGAATCCGCATAGCGTGTGGCGTTGTTGCCGTAGGATGATTAATCGCTATCCTGATCTTCATTTCGATTTTCATGCTCACAACGACTACGATCTCGCCGTTGCAAATACGATGGTGGCAGCAGAAGTAGGAGTAAAAGGGGTGCATCTGACTATGAACGGATTAGGCGAACGTGCCGGCAATGCCTCTTTGGCGAGTGTTATCGCTGTGTTTCACGATCAATTGAATCTGAAAACATCTATCCGCGAAGAAAGTATAAATAAAGTAAGTCGAGTTGTCGAATCCTATTCCGGTCAGATTATCTCTTCCAATCAACCTATTGTTGGGGATAACGTTTTCACTCAATGTGCCGGAATACATGCTGATGGAGACAATAAGAACAATCTATACTATAACGATCTGTTCCCTGAGCGCTTTGGCAGAGTAAGAGAATACGCTCTAGGGAAATTATCGGGAAAAGCCAATATCCGAAAAAACATTGAGGCTCTTGGTATTGAGCTTGATGAGGCAGATATGGCGAAAGTAACCAATAGGGTTATTGAACTTGGAGATAAGAAAGAAATCATCACTCAAGATGATCTTCCTTACATCATATCTGATGTATTGAAAAATAACGAAAAAGAAAGTCGTATAAAAATACTATCTTTCGCTTTTGTTCTTACCAAAGGCTTGCGTCCGACTGCAACTGTTAGAATAGAAATAAATGGCGAGGAGCATGAATGGACTGCACCAGGCGACGGACAGTATCATGCTTTCTCTAAAGCCTTGTATAAGATCTATCGGAAACTGGATAAGCCAACACCAACATTGATCAACTATGCAGTATATATTCCACCCGGTGGACGTACTGATGCTTTGGTACAAACAATCATTACTTGGGAATTTAACGGTAAAACGTTTAAAACAAGAGGGCTTGATGCCGACCAGACTGAGGCTGCCGTAAAAGCAACAGAGAAAATGTTGAATATGATAGAAGAAATGTAACTATAATTCGATAACTAAAATATTTAAAATAAAACAGATGAAATTAAACATCGCAGTACTTCCCGGCGACGGGATTGGTCCCGAAATTATCGGGCAGGCTTTGAGAGTGACAGAAGCCGTGTGTGAAAAATTTGGTCACGAATTATCTTACGAATATGGAGTGGTAGGTGCAACAGCTATCGATCAGGTGGGAAATCCTTATCCCGATGGTACTCACGAATTGTGTATGGCTTCAGATGCTGTGCTTTTTGGAGCCATTGGTGATCCTAAATATGACAACAACCCATCGGCAAAAGTACGCCCTGAACAAGGATTGTTGGCTATGCGTAAGAAATTAGGTTTGTATGCCAATATCCGTCCGGTGTCTACATTCCCTTCTTTGATACATAAATCGCCTTTACGTGCCGACTTGGTAGACGGTGCCGACTTTATGTGTATTCGTGAATTGACAGGAGGTCTTTATTTTGGTCGCCCTCAAGGACGCAGCGAAGATGGAGATACTGCCTATGACACATGTGTATACACACGCGAGGAAGTAGAGCGTATTTTGCATCTTTCATATAAATATGCCCGTATGCGCCGCAAAAAAGTAACTGTTGTAGACAAGGCTAATGTATTATGTACATCACGTTTGTGGAGACAAATTGCTCAGGAAGTTGAAAAAGAATACCCTGATGTGGAAACAGAATATATGTTTGTCGATAATGCGGCTATGCAGATTATACAATGGCCAAAACGTTTCGATGTATTAGTTACAGAAAACCTTTTCGGAGATATTCTTACCGATGAAGCTTCTGTTATTACAGGTTCGTTAGGTATGCTACCTTCTGCTTCTATCGGTATTCACACTTCGGTTTTCGAACCTATTCATGGTTCATATCCTCAGGCAGCCGGTAAGAATATAGCAAATCCATTGGCAACAATCTTGTCTGCGGCTCTAATGTTTGAATATGCTTTTGATTTGCAGGAAGAAGGCAAGCTTATCCGCAGTGCCGTGGCAGCATCTATGGAAGCCAATATCGTAACCGAAGATATTTCGTCTACCGGTAAGGCGTATGGCACTTCTGAAGTCGGAGACTGGATAGTTGATTTTATAAAAAAATAAATCACAAGATACTTATAGGAAGGGTAGAACATGAAGTTCTGCCTTTTCTTTTTTATAATGTTTGCCTGATTTTATTATGTGGACAAATTTTCATATTTTTGAGATTCAATTCTAAAAAAAATGTCATTTAAGAAGCTGTATAACGATTTCCTCGTTTGGAAAACCAAGAATGTAAAAGATAAACAAATGGTGTTGTTTGTGAGTTTCCTTATCGGAATATTCACTGCATTGGCTGCATATATACTTAAAAGCCTGATACATCTGATACAGCATCTTATAACATCCGATTTCCTTGTTCAGGGAGCAAATTATATGTATCTGATATTTCCTGCGATAGGTATTCTTATAGCAGGATTGTTTGTTAAATATATTGTGCGAGACGATATCAGTCATGGAGTAACGAAGATTCTGTATGCTATATCGCAGCGAAAAAGTTTTATCAAATTGCATAATGTTTATACATCTATTATAGCCAGTTCTATTACCATCGGATTTGGTGGATCGGTAGGGGCTGAGGCTCCTATTGTTCTTACTGGGTCGGCTATTGGTTCTAATCTCGGGCGATTTTTTAAAGTAGAGCAAAAATATTTAATGCTACTTATCGGTTGTGGAGCAGCAGGTGCTATTGCTGGTATATTTAAAGCGCCTATTGCAGGACTTGTATTTGTAATAGAGGTGCTTATGCTCGACCTAACCACATTTACCGTATTGCCATTACTGGTAACGTCTCTTACGGCTGCAACAATATCATATCTTACTATGGGGCAAACGGCTATGTTCAATTATGCTCACACTGATATGTTTATGCTTGAGCGTATTCCATTGGTTATACTGTTGGGGGTATTCTGCGGGGCTGTTTCATTGTATTTCACACGCGCAATGGACTGGACAGAAAATATATTCCGCAAATTGACTTATTGGCAAAAGTTTGCTCTCGGTGCTACGGTGCTTAGTTTACTTATCTTTCTTTTGCCTCCTCTTTATGGTGAAGGTTATGATACTATAAATATACTGATCAATGGTAACAAAGATTTTAATGGATTACTTAACAATAGTCTTTTTTATCAGTTTAAAGATTTTCGTTGGACGATTGTATTCTTTCTTTCTGCCGTATTATTGATGAAAGTATTTGCTTCCAGTGCAACAAATGGAGGTGGAGGTACAGGTGGTATTTTTGCCCCATCATTGTTCTTAGGCTGTATCGCCGGATTTATATTCGCATATGTGATAAATCATTCTCAATTGGCGGAGTATATGCCTTTTCTGCCCGAAGAAAATTTTGCTCTGATGGGTATGGCTGGTGTAATGGCCGGAGTGATGCACGCTCCTCTGACGGGTACATTTCTGATTGCTGAGCTTACCGGTGGGTACGAGCTTTTATTGCCCTTAATGATTGTATCAGTTTGCTCTTTTGCCTTTATAAAAATATTTGAGCCTCATAGTATCTATTCGATGCGATTGGCTAAGAAAGGAGAATTGTTGACCCATCATAAAGATAAGGCAGTATTGACTCTAATGAATCTTGAGAGATTGATAGAAACTAATTTTCAGGCGGTAAAACCCGATATGTGGCTGGGCGATATGGTGAAAGTAATATCGCGCTCGTCTCGGAATGTATTTCCGGTGGTAGACGATAAAGGTCGCTTTATGGGCATTGTGCTGATAGATAATATACGGAATATAATGTTTCGCCCCGAACTTTATAACCGATTCAAAATATCCAGAGTTATGACATCTCCTCCGGCTATTGTGAAGGTGGGTATGACGATGGATTCTATTATGAAATTGTTTGATGAAACTAAAGCATGGAACCTTCCGGTGGTAGATGAAAACGATGTTTATCTGGGCTTTATCTCCAAGTCTAACATTCTTGATGTTTATAGAGAAGTGTTGGTCGAGAACTTTGCAGAGGAGTAAGAAAAGGTTGTTAAGAAAATCGAAATTCGGATATGTGTTCCACATAGTTTTTTATCTTTGCAAAAGTAGTAGACCTAATTAAAGAAAAAACACTATGAAATTATTTATCGGTATTTTGTCTGCTGTAATTATCCTCACCGGAGCTACTTTGACAGTATTGGCACTGTGGGATATTCAGCCTATTTCTTTGGGTATGATTTTGCGTTCGGGTGCAACAATTGCTGTTGTTTGCATAACAGGTGTTATATTATGGCTTATAAAAATACTTTTTTTTAAGAAAGAGCCATTTTCAACCAAAAGGAAAATGAATTAAAAAAAGTCGCTAATAACGAGTCTTGAAAATATGAAAAGCGCAGGGATATAGGGAAATTATCTTTGCGCTTTTGCTTTTCTTTCCATTAAGAATATTTATACTTAAATTTGTCTGATATTAATAGATATTTGATGAATAAGAAAGATTTGCGAATTGTTTTCATGGGTACTCCCGACTTTGCTGTTGGTAGTTTGAAGGCACTTGTCGAAAACGGATATAATATAGCAGGTGTGATAACTATGCCTGATAAACCTAGCGGTAGAGGGCACAAAATACAGTATTCTGCTGTAAAGAAATATGCTCTTGAGCGGAACTTACCTTTGTTGCAACCCGAAAAATTGAAAGATGAATCATTTCTTGATCAATTGAAGGCTTGGAATGCTGATTTGCAAATAGTGGTTGCTTTCCGTATGCTGCCCGAAGTGGTATGGGATATGCCGCGTTTAGGTACTTTTAATTTGCATGGATCGTTGCTGCCTCAATATCGAGGTGCAGCTCCTATCAATTGGGCTATCATAAATGGAGAGAAGGAAACGGGTGTGACTACATTCTTTCTGACACATGAGATAGATACGGGAAAAATTATTCTTCAAGAGAAGCTTGCTATTGGAGAAAATGATAATGTGGGTAAGGTATATGACGAATTGATGCACATGGGGGCAGGGCTTGTATGTCGCACGGTGGATATGATAATAGATGGACAGATAGATGCTGTGCCTCAGGAGCAGTTGTTCGCTGATGAAAAAGAACTGAAAGCCGCTCCTAAAATTTTTAAAGAAACATGCCGTATCGACTGGAATAAGTCTGTACAGGATATTCATAATCTGATAAGAGGTATGTCGCCTTATCCTGCTGCTTGGACAGAACTGTGCGTTGATGAGAAAGAAAATCAGACAGTCAAGATATACGCATCTTCTATTATTTCTGAGACCTCTGATCTACCGGAAGGAAGTATTATTACCGATAATAAATCTTACCTTCATATTGTTTGTGGAAACGGAGTTATCAGTATTTCTGAAATTCAATTTGCAGGTAAACGCGCGATGAAGACCGAAGAGGTATTGAGAGGATATAAGATAGAGGATGGCGCTCGTTTTGTGTAATTGTACAACAAAATCTTTATCTATATAGAGGCATCATAGATTGTTTTAATAAAGGAATAAAGGACAATATGAAAAACGGGCAAAAAGTGTACAAGTTTGTCACTTTTTAGTTAAAAAAGAAAGAAAAAGAACGATGCAGAAAGTTATAAAATCAACAGATCTGAATAAAGATCTTTCCTATATTTTAAGTCAGTTGTCGTATGATCGTTTGTTTGTTTTGATGGACGAGAATACGGATCGTTTGTGTTATCCATTCATTGCTCAGAATGATTTGGTAATGCAAGCTCCTAAGGTTGTGATCAAGGCCGGCGATAATAATAAGAATCTGGAACAATTGTCTGTTATCTGGAAATTCTTGTCCGAGAACGGTGCTACACGCCATTCTTTACTTATCAATCTGGGAGGTGGAATGCTGACGGATATAGGAGGGTTTGCAGCAGCTACATTCAAGCGAGGAATTAAATGTATAAATATACCGACTACATTGCTCGGGGCAGTAGATGCGGCAGTAGGAGGGAAGACCGGGATAAACTTTGACGGATTGAAGAATGAAATTGGTGCATTTGCTCCCGCTGAAACTGTGCTGATAGATTCTATCTTTTTCCGTAGCCTCGATCATCCGAATCTCTTATCGGGGTATGCCGAAATGATCAAACATGGTTTGATTGACAGCGAAAAAGAATGGAAAGCAACTTTGTCGTTTGATACCGAAGAAATAGATTATGATAGATTAAAGCAACTTGTTGTAGACTCGGTGGGCGTTAAAGAACGTATTGTGGAAATAGACCCTTTTGAACGAGGAATACGCAAGGCTTTAAACTTGGGGCACACGATCGGGCATGCATTCGAAAGCCTTTCTTATGAAATAGGTAAACCTATACAACATGGTTATGCAGTGGCATGGGGTATTGTTTGTGAGTTGTATCTATCTCAGGTATTCTGTAATTTTCCGAAAGAGAAATTATATAAGACTGTATATTTTATAAAGGATAATTATGAAGGTTTCTGCTTTGATTGCGATCATTACGAGCGACTTTATGAATATATGAAACACGATAAGAAAAACGAATCGGATACGGTCAACTTTACATTCCTTTCCGATGTGGGCAAAATAGAAATCAACCAAACCGCAGATAAAGAAGCTATCTTCGATTCGATTGATTTTCTGAGGGAGAGCGTAGGTCTTTAACTAGTTATATGATAGCGGGTAATACTTCGATCCAATAGTCATCAGGATCGTTGATGAAATATAGTCCCATATCATGGTTCTCATAGCAGATACATCCCATTTCGCGATGAAATGCGCGTATCTCCTCATAGTTTCCTTCCACTCTTATGCAAAGGTGACTTTCATTTTCGCCAAGTTCATAAGCTTGAGGGTGGTCTCTGAGCCATGTCAGTTCTAACGAAAACGGGCTGACTCCATCGCTCAGATATACAAGTATGAATGAGCCGTCTCCGGCTTCTTTACGTTTCGCTTCTCTGAGCCCTAATGATTTTTTGTAAAAGTCAATACTTTTATCCAGATCTGTTACATTGATGTTGAAGTGGTCGAATTTACCTTTTATTTCCATAACCTTTAGTTTTTTCTGAATTGCAATATACTAATTTTCTATCAGTCTGCAATCTAAAATTCGAGACTTTCGCCTTTCTTTTTCCAACTGATATATCTGCATTTATTCTTTGCTGCTATCTCAGAAAATGCTGCTGCTTTGTCATATGCTTCTCCAAAATGCATGGGCACAAGTATGTCTACCTTTATTGCTTCTATAAATTGTCGGGCTCCCTTCATGTAGTCCTTACCCAAGCGAGGGTCTATCGGAAACATTGCCAAGTCTATATATTTTACATTTGCTGCAAGAAGCTCTAATTCTTTGCTGTAATAAGTTTCAGCCTCTTGTATCTCTTCCGGTGTAGACTCTTCGTTCCAATGCCAGTTGTTAAGATCTCCTGCATGGAATATTGTTTTACCCTTTATCTCCATGAGAAAGGAGACTCCCAGATCTGTTGATCCGAAGGCTTTTATTGCAATGTTGCTGTCTTTGTATGTGTCGAGTTTATCCAGATAGATAGCATCGTCGGCTTTAGCAAATCCGTTGTTGAGAATATCTTTCGAGAATATATAAGTAATATCCTTTTTTGCATCTTTCCATTTTAGAATCTCTTTATTGAAATGATCAGCATGCGAATGAGTGGATAGGACATAGAGCTTGCCTTCTTTTTTCAACAGATTTGACACCACTCCGCCTTCGTTGGCAGAGTCTTTGTAATAGTCTATTATGAGAGATAAACCCTCTGTCTCGATAGCATAACCACTATGATAGATATAAGTAAGTTTCATGTTTTTATATGTTTATGTTATATCTTTCTTTCTATGAGCTACAAGAATATACCGATTATTTATGATCAAACCTTTTGGATATATAATTGCCTGCATACTGAATGATAAACACTAATATAACAAGTAGTATCAATACGATGTTCATTATCTTGAGATCATAACCTACATATCCGTATTGATATCCTATCTGTCCCAGACCTCCTGCTCCAACAGCTCCACCCATTGCCGAATATCCGATCAGCATGATTAGAGTTATGGATACACAATTGACAATAGATGGCAATGCTTCGGGCAGCAACACTCTTCTCACTATCTGAAAAGGGGTTGCTCCCATAGATCGCGATGCTTCTATTAGTCCGTTGGGTACTTCGAGCAAACTGTTTTCTATCATACGTGCCACAAAAGGGGCAGCTCCGATACTCAATGGTACGAGTGCGGCTGAAACTCCGATAGATGTTCCGACAATAGCTTGAGTGAAAGGTATCATCCATACGATGAGTATTATGAATGGAATAGCCCTGAATATATTAACTATGGCTGATAGTATGGTATGTAGTATCGGGTTTTCTTTTATTTGCCCTTTACGCGTTATATACAATAGTACTCCTAATGGAAGCCCTAACAAGAAACTGAAAAATCCGGAGACAAAGGTCATGATTATAGTTTCCCATGTACCGGCTATTAATAGATTGATTATATCATTAGACATATCCCAGAATATTTACTTTTATATTTTTATTGATAAGGTATTGAACGGCTAGAGGTTCTTTATCCGCTTCTCCTTGTAGTTCTATTAGCATTACTCCAAATTTGACTCCACTTATATAGTCCATCTGAGCGCATACTATATTGCTGTTCACTTCATATATTTTAGCTATCTCCGACAAAACGGCATTTGCTTCGGATTGCCCTGATATATCAAGTCTGATCAGCAAATGTTTGCCTTTGACAAATTCCTCCGTTAGTCGTTCCATATAGTTCGAAGGTACAGGCACTCTGACAGATGAGGCTATAAACTGCTTAGTCAGTTCATTTTTTGGATGGGAGAATATTTGTGAAATAGATCCTTGTTCTATCAATTCGCCTTTATTTAGTATAGCTACTTCATCGCAAATTGTTTTCACTACTTCCATTTCGTGAGTGATCAGCAATATTGTGATATTCATCTTCTTGTTGATACTTTTTAGCAATGATAGTATAGAATATGTTGTTGCCGGATCTAAGGCACTCGTTGCCTCGTCGCAAAGAAGTATTTTAGGGTTGTTAGCCAATGCCCGCGCTATGGCTACACGCTGCTTCTGTCCGCCCGAAAGTTTTGCCGGATAATCGTTCACCTTCTGGTCTAAGCCTACGAGGTTTAACAGATCGAGTACTTTTTTTCTGATCTCATCTTTGGGTATTTTACTCAATTTTAGAGGAAATGCCACATTATCAAATACCGTAGCGGAGGATAGGAGGTTGAAGTGTTGGAAGATCATCCCAATGTTGCGACGGGCTATGGTAAGCTCCGATGGTGACAGTGTAGTCATATTCTTTCCGTCTACATATATTTCACCTGATGTGGGACGCTCCAGTAGATTTACACAGCGAATGAGTGTGCTTTTTCCTGCGCCTGATTCTCCTATTATGCCGAATATTTTGCTTTCGGGTACGGTTAGGGAAATATTGGACAGGGCTGTGGTAGAGACTCCCTTTTCTGAAAATTGTTTTGTTATATTCTTTAATTCGATCATCTAATGTGTTTGGAAAAACTGTTTTGTTCTTGTGTCAAAATACATTTAATCAATGAATTATTGACCTGAATAGAGTGTTTATATTATTATCATCTTTTGATAGCACAAAATTATCTAAAATGCTTTAACTATATATACCATATTCGTGGTATTTATAATTTAATAAAAGTACTATATTTTACACTTATTATTGTAATAGCATTTGATATAAATATGAAAAACCCATCAAATGTTTATTCCTGAGCTTAGATTGATTACTTTTGTATCAGAAGAAGAATTATTGAACTGTGGTGTATATTTACAAATAAAAAGATAAATTGATATGAGAATGATAAGTCGTATTGTTGCCATCCTTGCCGTTATTATATTGGTGGCTTCATGTGGGGGAGGTAGAAAAAGTAATGACCCAAACCATATTAGAGTAGGTGTGGCTACGGGACCCGAATATGTAATTGCAGAGACTGCAAAAAAAGTAGCGAAAGAGAAATATGGATTAGAGGTTGAACTGGTACAATTCAGCGATTATATAATGCCTAATACGTCTTTGAATCAAAAGGATATAGATGTCAATGTATTTCAAACGAAACCCTTTTATGATGAACAAGTTGCACGCAGAGGTTATAAGTTTGCGATAGTCGGCAATACTTTTGTTTATCCTATGGCTGCATATTCTAAAAAGATAAAAATCCTTGATGAATTGAAGGATGGTAGCACGGTTGTTATTCCAAATGATATGTCAAATGGCAGCAGAGCTTTATTGTTATTGCAAAAGGTTGGGCTTATACGTCTGAAAGAAGGAGCGGCTACTCCTCGATTAGTTGATATTGTAGAAAATCCTAAAAAGTTGGAGATATTAGAACTTGAAGCTCCTCAGTTGCCAAGGGTATTAGATGATGCAAAGGTTACTATTTCTATCATAAATAACAACTTTGCCGGGCAAGCCGGATTGTCAATGGAAGATAGTGTCTTTGTTGAAGATAAAGACTCTCCTTATGTCAATCTGATAGTTGCTCGCGAAGACAATAAAGATGAAGAAAAAGTTAAGAACTTTGTAAAGGCTTACCAATCGGACGAAGTGGAAAAAGTAGCATCTGAAGTTTTTAAAGGAGGAGCTGTAAAGGCTTGGTAAGACGATTCTGTTTTCTGTACGAAAATATTGAACTTATAAAAATAGGCAATAGACTATAACATAGTTTATTGCTTATTTCTTTTTAAATGATTTATCTGTACACGTGTCTATTGCAATATTTTTATCTAATGTTAATATCTTCTCCGTTATATAATAAAAGAGTTAATTATAGATTTATGTTTGACCTATATTGTTTCTTTGTTGTAATTTAGTCTTTGATTATGACAAATTCCATCTTCAGCTATTAGAAGAGGCTAACCTTTACTACCTTAATTATATTGATCGAGTATTTATGAAAATCTGTTGGAATTTCACGCTTGCTCCATACCTGAGAGATATAACTCCATTATTGATTAAAACAAAACTAAAGTTCACTTTATTGATATGACTAAAAAAGTTGTGATATTTCTTGTTCTTATTTCTAACTGGGGAAATATATTTTCGAAAAATGAAAATGATTCTATAATTGCTTTACTCAATAATGTTATTAAAGACAAAGAATCTTATATCAAGATTAAAGAACAAAACATAAGTAATATAAAGCAATTATTGCAAATAGGAAAACTCCCTCCGGAACAAATCTATGATATTAATACTAAATTGTGCGATGAATATCGGAAGTATATTACCGATTCGGCAGTCTATTATACACAACAGAATGTGGATATTGCTCAACGGTTAGGACGAAACGATCTGCTGGATAAAGCTAATCTAGATTTAGCATGGTTGTTTTCTACACAAGGATTATATATAGAAGCCAAAGATTTGTTAGATGATATAGATTGTAAATCTTTGCAAAAGAAGGATGTATTAAGATATTATGAAACATATAGCTCCTTTTGCAGTCATTATGGACAAAGTAACAATCATGCTGACTATTACCGGAAGAGTGAACTATATCGAGACTCATTGCTTATGCAATTAGATCCTCATTCGATTCAATATCAAATTACTTATGCAACCAAAATTTTGTATGAACAAAACAGGGATGATGCAGAACGGATGCTTTTGTCGTTATTGGAAAACTCAACCGATCAGGATACAGATCGTGCAGTGATAGCCTATCTTCTTGGTTTGAAATATAAAGAAGATGAAAATATAGAACTGGAGCAAAAATATTTTTCCATCTCTGCCATTACAGATATTAAAAACGCTGTCAGAAATAATGCTTCATTCCATGATTTAGCTCTCATGTATTATAGACAAGGAAACATTGATGAGGCATATAAGTTTATCGAATTTGCCATCAATGATGCCATCGCTTGCAATGTTCGTTATCGAGCCATAGAAATTACAGCTTCCTATCCAATTATAAATGCATTATATCAGGCAAAAGAGACAAAACAGAAATCGCAGCTCCAATCTTATCTTGTGCTTATTAGTATTATGTCTGTATTTTTAGTCATTGGTATTATATACGTTTACAAACAAATGAAAAGATTGTCTCGTATTAGGAAGGAGCTGTACCGTACAAATCTCGAATTAAATAAATTAAATACAGATCTACATAAGGTTAACAATAGTCTTCAAGAGTCAAACCATATAAAAGAAGAATATATTACCCATTTCTTTGATCTTTGTTCTTCCTATATAAATAAAATGGAGGATTATCGAAAATCTCTGAACAAACTAGCGGCTAACAATAGAATGGAAGAGCTTTTCAAAATGTTGAAATCGACCTCTTTTCTTGAAAGTGAGTTAGACGATTTATATAAAAACTTTGATAGTATATTTTTAAATTTATATCCCACATTCGTCGAAGATTTCAATAAATTGCTTCTTGTTGATGAACGTATTTGTCCAAAACCCGGAGAATTATTAAATACAGAATTAAGGATATTTGCTCTCATTCGTTTAGGTATAACTGATAGTGTGAAGATCGCAAGCTTTCTCCGCTATTCATTAAGGACAGTGTATAACTATCGTACAAAGGTCAGGAATAAGTCTGCTGTTTCGCGTGATGAGTTTGAAGATAAAGTGAAGGAAATCGGTGTTTTCTTATAAATATTCCTTTATAGTAGACTACTAAATAGGTACTTTTTTTAGCCTATATATTTTATTATGTATTTGTTTTACAGTGAATTGTGTTTTTATATAAGTACTTTTTTTTAGATAGAAACTAAGACCTCAGCTTCATAAAGTAATTTCACATAATCAAAAACAATTTAACTTTTGTTAAGGATGATTGTTTTGATACCTTATTGTCTAATTTAATATCGTGAAATTATGAAGCTTTTTACACAAAAAAAATCCTTTTTTTGTACTCTCTGCTTGATGCTTGTCTGGATAGTATCTATTCCTATTCAGGCGCAAAACTCAATTCAAGTAGAAGGAACAGTTACTGATGCCGGTACGGGAGAAACCTTAATTGGTGTATCTATCGTACAAAAAGGAACCACCAATGGTACAGTGACTGATATTGATGGCAACTTTAAGCTACCAAATGTTCCCTCAGGTTCTTTACTTGTTATTTCATATATAGGGTATGATCCTCAGGAGGTTTCTGCCGTAACTCAGAAATTGAATATAAAGTTAAAAGAATCCAGCCGAGAGTTGGATGAAGTAGTTGTCATTGGTTATGGTTCGGTAAAACGAAAAGATGTAACAACAGCCATTTCCAGTGTATCGACTAAAGATTTAGATCAACGTCCGATCGTTTCCGCAGGTCAGGCTATACAAGGTAAAGCTGCCGGAGTCTCGGTTATTCAACCGAATGGAGCACCTGGAGGAGAAACTTCTATTCGTGTACGAGGTACAACATCTATGAATGGGAGCAATGATCCACTTTACGTTGTAGATGGAGTTCCTGTAGATAATATAAACTTTTTGGCACCTACCGATATTGCCGATATTCAGATATTGAAGGATGCTTCATCAGCAGCCATATATGGATCTCGTGCAGCTAATGGGGTTATCCTGATTACAACTAAATCCGGTCAGATCGGCGAAGCTAAAATTAGCTTTAATGCACAATTGACTTTAAATCGTGTATCTGACAAAATCAAATCTCTTAATGCTAGTCAATACAAGGATCTGCAAGATGAGATAGGAATTACTTCATTGCCTGACGGACTTACAGATCAGACAAACTGGTTTGACGAAGCATATACCACAGGTGTTGCTCAAAGTTATCAAGTCTCTATTTCTGATGGAACAGAGAAACTGAAGTATCTCATTTCAGGAGGTTACTTAGATGAAAAAGGTGTTTTAAATACAGCTTTTTACAAACGTTATAATTTTAGAGCAAACGTTGAAAATAAAGTCCGCAAATGGTTGACAATAAGTGGAAATGTGACTTATTCCGATTATACTAAAAATGGTATTGTAAGTGGAGCCGGAGCTAATCGTGGAGGAGTAGTTTTGTCCGTAATCAATACTCCTACTTATGCACCTATTTGGAATCCTGATAAACCGGAGCAATATTACAATAATTTCTATGGTATTGGTAATATTACCAATCCTTTAGAAAATATGGCAAGAAGTGAAAATAACAAAGAAAAAGAAAATCGTTTGATAGCGTCAGGTAGCGCATTATTTACTATTATGCCTGAACTGACTTTTAAAACTGCTTTTACTTTGGATAGACGTAATGCTACAAATACCACCTTTGTCGACCCTATCAAGACCGCAGTAGGACGAGATAATTATGGTACAGCATCAGATAAGCGCAACACAAATACAGTACTAACTTTTGATAATGTTGCAACATATACAAAATCGTTTGATAAACATGGTCTTGAAGCTATGGCTGGTTCTTCGTGGACAGATTCGGATTATTCAAACAACTGGATAAATGGATCTCACTATAGAGACGGAAGCATTGAGACGCTGAATGCAGCGAACAAAATAAGCTGGACAAATACAGGATCAGGAGGCTCACAGTGGGGTATAATGTCATATTTCGGTCGTGTCTCTTATAATTATGACAGTAAATATTTATTAACTGTGAATATGCGTGTGGATGGATCTTCCAGACTTCATCCCGACAAACGATGGGGTACTTTCCCTTCAGCATCGGCAGCTTGGCGTATATCGTCAGAAGATTTTATGAAAGACCTAGAATGGCTTGATGACCTTAAGATTCGTGGGGGATGGGGGCAAACAGGAAACCAGTCCGGCTTAAATGACTATGCATACTTGATGCGTTATAATATTAATCGCATCGACTGGACAAAACCCGGACAAGAGAATGCTGTGCCATCTATATCGCAGGCTAATTTCAGAACCAAAGATTTAACGTGGGAAACTACTAGCCAAACCAATTTAGGTTTAGATTTTACAGCATTTAATAGCCGATTGAATTTATCATTTGACTATTATTACAAAAAAACATCAGATTTGTTGATGGAAGTCGACTTAGAAGGAGCGGGACAACCGACCGATAATATTCAACGTAATGAAGGAGATATGACTAACAAAGGATTTGAAATCAATGTTAGCTCACGAAATTTACAAGGTATCTTCTCTTGGAATACTGATTTCAACATCTCGTTTAATCGTAACAAATTAACAAAGGTATCTTTAACTCCCGTTTATTATGATGCTAAAACGAGTGATTATATAAATGAAAATGTGGTTCGTAATGCAGTAGGTCGTCCTCTTGGTAGTTTTTATGGATATATAAGTGATGGCATTAATCGCGAAACGGGAGAATTGATGTATCGGGATCTGAATAAAGATGGCAAAATATCTGCGACAGACCGTACATATATCGGAGACCCTAATCCCGATTTTACATATGGGTTGACAAATACATTCTCATGGAAGAACCTTAGTTTAAGTATATTTATTCAAGGAAGTTATGGAAATGATATATTCAATGCGTCACGTATAGAAACAGAGGGAATGTATGATGGTAAAAATCAATCAACACGCGTATTGAATCGCTGGAGAATACCAGGGCAAATCACAGATGTACCAAAAGCCGGTTATGATTTGAAGAATTCTACATACTTCGTTGAAGATGGTAGTTATTTAAGAGTAAAAGATATTTCTCTATCTTATAATGTAACCGGAGATTTTCTTCGTAAAATAGGAGTAACTCGTTTACAACCATATTTTACTGCAAGTAATTTAATTACATGGACAAGCTATTCAGGAATGGATCCCGAAGTTAATCAATGGGGTAATAGCGGTTCTGTTCAAGGTATCGACTGGGGTACTTATCCTCATAGCAAATCATTCGTATTTGGTGTTAATGTAGAATTTTAATAGAATAAAAATATGAAAGCAAAATATATATTTCAAGGCTTAATGTGTGCGCTGATGCTTTCGGTAGCATCATGCTCTCTCGATTACGATCCTGTTGATACATACTCAGATGTAACTCAGGGAATTGATGAATCAGGAAAAGAAATTGTATTTAAGAATAAAGAAGATGTGGAAAGTCATATGAAAACTCTCTACAACCAAATGCGTGATAGACAAGAGCATTGGTATATAGATCTCCTTCTCATAGCTGATTCCCACTCAGATAACGCTTATGCCGGAACAACGGGTGCAGAGGTAGTTCCTTTCGAAAACAATGCTATTGAAGGCTCCAATTCTGTAGTCGAAAGAGACTGGAATAGATACCTCGAAGATGTTGGTCGTGCCAATGTATTGATAGTAAATGTTGATAGTGTACAGGACAACACTTTTTCTGCCGCAGAAAGAGCCAAATATAAAGCACAAGCTAAAATATTCAGAGCTATGGTTTTGTTTGATATGGTACGTCTATGGGGAGATATCCCTCTTATCACATTCATAGCCGATGATATTACAGCAGAAACTCTAGATGAAGTATATCCTCAGTATTTTCCTAAACAAAGCACCGAAGAGGAAGTATATAAGCAAATAGAAGCAGACTTACTTGATGCTTTAGCTGATGCTCCCAATTATAGTTCTGACGATAAAACTCTGTTTACAAAGACAGTAGCTCGTACTCTTCTGGCCAAAGTATATGCAGAAAAACCTCTAAGAGATTATAACAAAGTTATCCAATACTGTGATGCTGTTACAGCCGATGGCCCTAAACTTGTAGAAGACTTCAGTGACCTGTTTGGTATGAATGAGGATAATACAGATGCAAAGAAACGTAATACATCCGAATCTATTCTCGAAGCCCAATTTACATCGGGTAGTGGAAACTGGTGTACATGGATGTTAGGGCGAGATATTATCAATTGGAACAGTAATTTTACTTGGGCTAAATGGATAACTCCTTCGAGAGATTTAATTAAAGCGTATGAAACAGAAAAAGATCAGGTTCGTTTCCAAGAATCGGTCGTATACTACGAATGTACATGGAGCAATTATTATCCATCCGATCATTATCCTTTTATGTACAAATGTCGTTCGGCAAACAGTAGTATAATCAAGTTCAGATATGCTGATATACTTCTTCTCAAGGCAGAAGCATTGATAATGAAAGATGCACCTGATTTATCTGCTGCCGCAGATATTATTGATCAGATAAGAACACGTGCAAAATTATCAAAATTATCGCCTGCCGTAAGGAGCAATAAGACTGCTATGGAAGATGCCTTACTAAAAGAACGTCGATTAGAATTAGCATTCGAAGGACAACGTTGGTTCGATTTAGTTCGTCTCAATAAGGTAGAACAAGTTATGAATGCTGTATATGCAAAAGATTCAGGTCGTAAATCTCAAGTATATCCTTTCAACAAAGACTCCTATCGCCTTCCAATTCCGCAAGCAGCAATTGATAAGAATGTTAATCTGGTTCAAAATCCGGGCTATTAATCTTTAATTATTAATATTACAATTCAATATATATGAATATTAAAAGTATAACATTATTTTTTCTTCTATGTTGCACATGTATGCTTGTTGCATGCAGCAGCAACTCGTCCGGTGACTCTCCCGAAAAACCGGATTCACCTGATAATCCGACAACCGGAGATGTAACAATATATGTGACAAAAAATGACAGATCTCTTGATTTTTCAAAAAAGAGTGTAGACTTCAACAGCAAATCAAGTATGTCGCCTACAACAATTACGCTTGATCCTACTACCCGTTATCAAACGATGGATGGATTTGGTTCTGCAATCACAGGCTCTACATGTTTCAATTTACTAAAAATGGCTCCTGCTGATAGAACTGCTTTTTTGAAAGAAACATTTTCAGAAACAGAAGGTATGGGACAAAGCTATATTCGTATTGCTATCGGCTGTTCAGACTTCTCTTTGAGTGAATATACATGTTGTGACAAAGAAGGCATTGAGAATTTTGCATTACAGGATGAGGAAACTAATTATATAATTCCTATTCTTAAAGAAATCCTTACAATAAATCCTTCAATGAAAATCATTGGTTCACCTTGGACACCTCCCCGTTGGATGAAGGTTAATAATCTTACCGATCTGAAACCTTATAATTCATGGACGAGTGGTCAGTTAAACCCTGCTTACTATCAAGATTATGGAACGTACTTTGTGAAATGGATTCAGGCAATGGCTGAAAATGGTATTAACGTTGATGCTGTTACACCTCAGAACGAACCATTAAATAGAGGTAACTCGGCATCTCTTTATATGGGATGGGAAGAGCAGCGGGACTTTGTGAAAAATGCTTTAGGACCTAAACTAAGAGCAGCCGGATTAGATACAAAGATATATCTGTTCGATCATAATTATAATTATGATAACATGATTGATCAGAACGATTATCCGATCAAAATATATGACGATCAGGCAGCAGCTAAATATGTGGCAGGAGCAGCTTTCCATAACTATGGAGGAGATAAATCCGAGTTACTTGATGTATATGCGAAACGTCCTGAAAAAGAGTTGATCTTTACCGAAACATCTATCGGAACATGGAATGATGGACATAACCTTTCGGTCAGATTGATGGAAGATATGGAGCAAGTTGCTTTAGGAACAATAAATAATTGGTGCAAAGCAGTTATTGTATGGAACTTGATGTTAGATAGTGATCGTGGACCTAATCGTGATGGCGGTTGTCAGACTTGCTATGGAGCTGTGGATATAGACCGTGGCAACTATAAAACCATTACACGCAACTCTCATTATTATATAATAGGACATCTGTCTTCGGTAGTTAAACCCGGTGCAACCCGAATTGGTACAACCGGCTACACAGCCAATGGAGTTACATATTCTGCCTTTGAGAATACAGACAAGACGTATGCCTTTGTATTGTCAAATAATACTACCGAAAATAAGAAGATAGTAATAAATGATGGTACTCATAATTTTACGTACGAAGTGCCTTCTAAATCAGTAGTTTCATATAGATGGAGCAAATAATACGGAAAATGATATAACAGTCATAGCTTCAAATTAATAAAAAGTATTATGAAAAAATATTTATACATCATATTAATATTGTCAGGTATTATCGCTTTCAGCTCGTGTAGCGATGATGAGAAGAATCCGGGAAATCCTGTACTTACACCTAAGACCGAATTTGGTAGTGCTATGTTTGGCGATAGCTTGGTTTTCACTCTGGACGTTGCAGATGCAGATGTTCCTTTGTCGACAGTAAAAGCACAATTGTACTTTGATGAAGAAAAAGTTTCGGAAACAGTGATTCGTACTAAAACAAATGGAGAATATTCCGGTAAAATATTTATTCCTTATTATGCTAATATACCTAACGGTACAGCTACATTAAAACTGATTTTGCAGAATATCAATTTTACGATAACAGAGCAAGAGTATGATTTGAAACTGACACGTCCCGACTATCCTTCTTTGACTTTGGTGACCGAAGATGGTGAATATGAAATGAAAAAAGTCGGTCTGTATAAATACGAAGTTACTAATGAATTTCCTCAGAAAGTAAAAGGATACATTAAAACTCCTAAACTTAGCGATTCGGGTAACGAAATTACTTTTGGTTGGGAAAATGCAATTATCGTTGAAGGTACAACAAACGATATTAGTTTCTCTAACTATTCGGCGGGAAAATATACTATATCTTTCAATACGCTTACCTATCAGGCTGCTCCATTTGTCGTTTATGAAATAAATGGCAATGAAATGCAGATCGTAGATGAAAATACATATCGAATAGATATGAACCTGACTAAAAATCAAAAAATTGAAATAGCAGGTTTCAGCGATTTAGACGATTGGTGGATTGATTCGGATTTCTTTGCAAAAGATGCTGACGGAAATCTGACCTTTGTTCCGATAGATGGAAGTTATAGGATTACAGCCGATTTTAAAAATAAATACTTTATTGTAGAAACTCTAAAAAATGGCAATCCGGCTACTTTGCAAGCCGATGGCAGTGGTGCTATATGGATTATTGGAGATGGAGTTGGCAAACCTTTAATAACATCTAATACCGTAGGGTGGGATACATCTAAAGGATTGTGTATGGCGCCTATTGGTGGTAAGAAATATCAAGTAACACTGGTTGCTGGAAAGACTGTAAAAGCAGATGATATTAACTTCAAATTTTTCCACCAAAAAGATTGGGGCGGAGAATTTAATAATGCGACATTGACTACAACCAGTGATGTTATTTTCGTTGGAGATGGAGAAAACGGAAGAGATAAAGGCAATCTGGGTATTGTCAGTGGTAAATCTCTTGGAGTCGGATCTACCTATACATTTGTAGTAGATTTGAGCAAAGGTAATGACAATGCAGTCTTGACAGTTTCAAAAAAATAGTAATTTTGTAACCGAAAATACTTAAATCAGATATATACTATGTGGGTTTTGGAGGAAAGGTTTGAAATAAACTACCGATAAGACTCACATAGTAAGTTTATTACTGTATTATTTAATTATTCAAATACTAAATTAAATATAAATACAAACTTATGTTGAAGAAAGTAAGAACCGGATTCGTTTTGTTTTTGACGACGGCTATGAGCCTCAATTTGTCAGCTCAGAAGTCTTTACCAACCTATTTGGATGAAACAAAACCAATCGAAGCACGAGTTGAAGACGCCTTGTCTCGTATGACATTGGAAGAAAAAGTAGCATTGTGTCATGCCCAATCTAAATTTAGTTCCGCCGGAGTGCCTCGCTTAGGTATCCCTGAAAACTGGATGACAGACGGTCCTCATGGAATACGTCCCGAAGTACTTTGGGATGAGTGGGATCAGGCCAAATGGACCAATGATTCTTGTATTGCCTTTCCTGCACTAACATGTCTGGCTGCATCATGGAGCAAAGACATATCTTTACTTTATGGAAAATCAATCGGAGAAGAAGCTCGTTATAGAAACAAGAATGTACTATTAGGTCCGGGTGTTAATATATACAGAACACCACTGAATGGTAGAAACTTCGAGTATATGGGAGAAGATCCTTATCTTTCTTCTCAAATGGTAGTGCCGTATGTACACGGAGTGCAACAAAATGGAGTGGCAGCATGTGTAAAACATTTTGCTCTTAACAATCAGGAGATAAATCGCCATACTGTAAACGTAAATGTTGATGATCGTACGTTGTACGAAATATATCTTCCTGCTTTCAAAGCTGCTGTTCAGGAAGGAAAAGCATGGGCTATAATGGGCTCTTACAATAAATATAAAGGAGAATGGTGTTGTCAAAACCAATATTTGTTAAATGATATACTTCGTGGCGAATGGGGATTTGATGGAGTTGTAGTTTCTGACTGGGGTGGTGTAAACGATACCAAGCAAGCTATATATAACGGTTTGGATATGGAGTTTGGTTCATGGACTGACGGATTGACAATGGGTGCATCCAATGCTTATGACAATTACTTCTTATCAAAAGCTTTTTTGAAACTACTTAAGTCTGGCGAAGTGGATGTAGAAGAGGTAAATAAAAAAGCCCGCAATATACTTCGTCTGGCTTTCCGTACAACAATGGATAGCAAACGCCCTTTCGGTTCTTTCGGAACAGAGGAACATGCTTTAGCCGGTCGCAAAATAGCACAAGAAGGAATCGTCTTATTGCAGAATAATAACAATGTATTACCTCTTGATTTAAACAAAGCAAAAAAGATAGCTGTAATTGGAGAAAATGCTATTAAAGTAATGACTGTTGGAGGAGGTAGTTCTTCTTTGAAAGCAAAATATGAAGTTTCTCCATTGGACGGAATTAAGAATAGAGTAGGAGATAAGGCTGAGATTATTTATGCTCGCGGTTATGTAGGTGAAGAATCCGATGCTCAGGATGGACTTGGTGTTGGACAAAATATCTCAGACAGTCGTTCTGCCGAAGAACTTATTTCCGAAGCCTGCAAGATAGCTAAAGAAGCTGATGTTGTTATTTTCGTTGGAGGGTTGAACAAAAATAACGGTCAGGATTGCGAAGGCAACGACCGCGCATCTTTAGGATTACCATACGGACAAGACAAAGCGATCAGCGAATTGGCGAAGGTTAACAAGAATCTTGTATTTGTTAATATTTCGGGCAATGCAGTGGCTATGCCTTGGGTTAAAGAAGTTCCGGCAATTGTTCAAGCTTGGTATTTAGGTACAGAAGCCGGCAATGCTATAGCTTCTATCTTGGTTGGAGATGTAAATCCCTCAGGAAAACTACCTTTTACTTTCCCCGTTAGCCTTAAAGATAATGGAGCTCATACACTTGGCGAATATCCCGGAGCCGAAGAACAGACTTACAATGAAGGTATCTTTGTCGGATACAGATGGGTAGATAAAGAGAAAATCAAACCATTGTTCAGTTTTGGTCATGGATTGAGCTATACAACATTTGCTTATGACAAAGTATCTGCTGATAAAAAAGAAATGAATGCTGACGGTTCTGTTACATTTACAGTGAACGTGAAAAATACCGGATCGGTAGATGGTGCAGAAATTGTTCAGCTGTATATCAGCGATCTGAAATCGTCGTTACCTCGCCCTGTAAAAGAACTAAAAGGATTTGAAAAAGTATACTTAAAAGCAGGAGAAGAAAAAGCGGTTAAATTTACAATAGATAAAGCGGCTTTAAGCTTTTTTGATGCTGCTAAACATGATTGGGTTGCAGAACCCGGAAAGTTTGAAGCATTGATAGGAGCTTCGTCTACCGACATCAAATCTAAAATTACTTTTGAGTTGAAATAAACCAAAACTTTTTCTTATAAAATAATAAAGGTTGTCCTAAATTTGGGCAGCCTTTATTATTTTAGATTCGGATCGGTTTATCTCCCTCACGACATAACTACAAATAGAGTAATAACGGATATAAGTATCCAAAGAGAAATACCTAAAGCTATGGGCTTGGCTCCGACAGCCTTTATAGCTCCCAGCGATAGAGAACTCCCTATCAGAAATAATGTTATGGAAAGAAATTTGTGTGATGCAACTGTTATAACTTCTGATACTGTATGA
Source organism: Dysgonomonas sp. UBA5412 (assembly GCA_002409595.1). Lineage (GTDB taxonomy): Bacteria > Bacteroidota > Bacteroidia > Bacteroidales > Dysgonomonadaceae > Dysgonomonas. The sequence goes on along the minus strand of DHNQ01000027.1, from coordinate 90,957 downwards.
GGGATGTTGAAATAAGTATTGATTATCATTGCCACGATAAATAAGAATATAAACCAAGGAATTGATATCTTCTTATTTTTATTCTTTCTGAATATGAATATTGATACAATAGATAAAGGTATGATCCACAATGCACGTGTCAGCTTTACTGTTGTAGCTACAGCTAGAGCCTCCGGTCCATACGTTGCTCCGGCTCCTACTACCGAGCTGGTGTCGTGTATCGCAATAGCAGCCCACAAACCAAATTGTTGCTGTGTCAGCCCAAGAGCATGACCTATAGGAGGGAAAATAAAGAGGGCTATTGCATTGAGTGTAAATATCACAGCCAAAGACATAGATGTTTCGTTATCATCGGCTTCTACAATCGGCGATACGGCAGCTATTGCACTACCACCACAAATGGCTGTACCTGACGATATCAGATATGATAGTTTTTGAGGTATCTTCAACCATTTGCCAAGAAAGTAACCCAGTACCATAACTCCGGTTACCGAAACAATTGTAAATAGCATACCATCCCGACCGGCTTCTAGCGATTTATGTAAATTCATACCGAAACCCAATCCTACAACTGCCACTTGTAGCAGATATTTAGATGCTTTCTTACTATGGCTCGGAAAAGGATGTTTGAGTGCTATCGCAAATATTATACCGGCAAAGAGACCGATGGCCGGAGAGACAAAAGCCGAAGCTATGAGCAGGCATATGAAAATAAAACGTATCATGTAATTCTGAATTTTTGTTCAAAAGTACACTTCTATTTCGTAAGTTGTATATATAATATAGTTATCTACTATAACATTTTGTTATATATACTTTGCTTTTCTATGCAGAAATTCAACGAATCGTTTTCGTATCATATTCTGAGATCCTTGATTGATCACAAATGCAAATTCGCGAGACATTTCTAAGCCTTTGATGTCGATTATTTTTAGTGACTTGTTTTTCAGTTCCTTTGCAATAGCAGCAATAGAGATAATGGCATATACCGAAGAATTGTTTTCAAGGAATAATTTAATGCTTTCTGTATTACCCAATTGCATAAGTATATTCATGTCCGAAATCTTTTTATTATGCATAGCTAAAGCTTTTTCTATCACCTCAAGAGTTCCTGAGCCCGTTTCTCGTAAGAGAAGAGGAAGCAAGGAAAGCTCTTCAATAGAAATTTCATCTTTGCACTTGTTTCCCATATTAGTGACTAAAACCAACTCGTCTTGTTGAAAGCCTGTATATCTGAATATAGGCTTTCTATGATAACCTTCAATTAGCCCGATATCTATTTTCAGATCTTCCAGCATCTGTTCTATCTGTTCCGTATTTCCCGAAAGAAGAGATAGATGTACATCAGGATATATGGATATGAATTGTGCAATCAATGGAGGCAATAGATATTGAGCAATAGTTGTGCTGGCTCCTATTCGCAATTCACCGCTAAGAGTTCCGGTCAATGAATTAAGGTCTTCTTGTAGACATTTATATTTTTCCGCTATCTCTTCAGCACGTTTTAGCAGAATCTCACCTGCCGGAGTTAGACGTATCTTTCCCTTAGATCTGTCAAAGAACTGTATTTTATAGGTTTCTTCCAGTTCCTTTATGTGGCGCGAAATAGCGGGTTGCGATATATGAAGCTCATTTGCAGCCCTTGAGAAATTTAAATTATGCGCTACCGAAAGAAACACATTTAAACGGAAATCCATGCCTATAATATTTAAAATTATTACAAAAATACAAATTTAAATTTAAGCTTAATTCTAACCTTGTTTATAAAGAAAAGAGTTTATTCTTTAATATGTTACATTCTTTATGATGTAAATATGTAATAGTTTATTTGTATAATTATTTCTTAGTTATAGATATAATTTATATTCGATGTTTTTGTTTATAAATAAAAACTATATACATTTGCATTGTTATAAATGAAATTTATCTTTTAATATTAATATAAAAAACAGTTATTATGCAACCAATCATTAATTTACAATTACCAGAATTTAAAGTACAAGCTTATCACAATGGCGATTTTAAGACTATATCTCACGAAGATGTAAAAGGAAAATGGGCAATATTTTTCTTCTATCCTGCCGACTTTACATTTGTTTGTCCGACTGAACTTGTAGACGTTGCTGAAAAATACGATCAATTGCAAGCAATGGGTGTTGAGGTTTACTCAGTAAGTACTGATTCTCATTTCGTACACAAAGCATGGCATGATGCGTCAGAAAGCATTCGTAAGATTAAATATCCTATGTTAGCAGATACAGTAGGTGTTCTTAGCCGCGCATTTGGTGTGATGATCGAAGAAGAAGGAATGGCTTATAGAGGTACGTTCTTGATAAACCCTGAAGGACAAGTTAAGATTGCCGAAATTCATGATAATGGTATCGGACGTAATGCAGACGAATTGGTACGTAAAGTTGAGGCAGCTCAATTTGTTGCAACTCACGACGGTGAAGTTTGTCCTGCTAAATGGAAAAAAGGAGAACAGACTTTGAAGCCTAGTATAGACTTGGTTGGTAAAATTTAAGTAAAGAATTTAAGACCGGTCTGAAGCCGGTCTTTTTTTATAATTTATACAGAATAAAATATGTTAGATACATCGTTGAAAGAACAATTACAGTCTCTTTTTGCAGATCTAAAATCTCAATATACATTTGATATAAAAGTTTCGGAACAGCATGAAAGTCGTACCGAACTATTAGAGCTTTTGGCAGATGTTGTTGCCTGTTCACCCAAACTGTCAAATCAGATAAGTGAAGGTAACGGATTGGAATTTTCGATCTTAAAAGATGGAGTAGATACAGGTATAAAATTTAGAGGGATACCAAACGGACACGAATTTACATCTTTACTCTTAGCGATATTAAATAGTGATGGTAAAGGGAAAAATATTCCTGACGGATTTATCTTAAACAGAGTTAAAGCCTTGAAAGGTCCTATCAAATTGACCACTTATGTTTCTTTAACTTGTACCAACTGTCCGGATATAGTGCAGGCACTTAATATAATGGCAATATCGAATCCCGATATAAGTCACGAAATGGTTGATGGTGCTATCAATCAAGAAGAAGTAGATGCTTTAAAATTACAAGGAGTTCCTGCAGTTTTTGCCGATGGTAAACTTATACATGTAGGTAGAGGTGACTTTGCTGAATTGTTGGCTAAACTAGAAGATAAGTATGGATCGGAGACTTCATCGTCCGGTGGTGAAGTTAAAAAATATGATGTTATCGTAATCGGTGGCGGACCTGCAGGTTGTTCGGCTGCTATATATTCAGCACGCAAAGGCTTGAAGGTTGGATTGTTGGCAGAACGTATCGGAGGACAGGTTAAAGAAACTGTCGGTATAGAGAACCTTATATCGGTAAGTAAGACTACCGGAGAAGGGTTGTCTAATAACCTTAAAAAGCATATGCAGGATTATCCTATCGATTTGCTGGAGCATCGTAAAGTAGAAAAAGTAGAAAAGGTTGAAGATAATAATAAGCTTATTCATGTAAATGGTGGAGAACAATTCATTACTCCTGCATTAATTATAGCTACCGGTGCAAGTTGGCGAAAATTAAATATACCCGGTGAGTCTGAATATATCGGAAAAGGGGTTGCCTTCTGTCCTCATTGCGATGGGCCATTCTACAAAGGAAAGCATGTAGCCGTTATCGGAGGTGGAAATTCGGGTATAGAAGCAGCAATAGATTTAGCCGGCATTTGCTCTAAGGTTACCGTATTCGAATTTATGGAAGAACTAAAGGCTGATACTGTTCTTCAGAATAAAGCCAGAAGCCTGCCTAATGTAGAAATAATATTAAATACCCAGACGACTGAGGTTCTCGGTAATGAAAAAGTTACCGGATTGAAAGTTAAAGATAGAGCAACAGATGAAGAACGCATTATCTCACTTGATGGAATCTTTGTTCAGATAGGTCTGGCGGCAAACAGTGGCGTATTCAAAGATTTTGTTAATACCAACCGATTCGGCGAAATCGAAATAGATACTCATTGCCGTACTAATGTGTCGGGTGTTTACGCAGCAGGAGATGTGACGACAGTTCCTTACAAACAGATTATTATATCAATGGGAGAAGGAGCTAAAGCCTCTTTATCTGCATTTGAAGATCGTATACGTGGCAATGTCTGGAATGTTACTAATTAAGATATAATTATAATAAAAGGATGCTTTAGTTAAAGGTATCCTTTTGTTTTTCAGATCAATTAATAAATTAGAGTTTGTTAACTCCTGCTTTTTTTATATCTTTGCAGTCTGTTTATACTTATTGATATACATCATTCAATGATAACTCATTCTGAGTTGGGCAATCCGATGTTTGAAAGTTAAAACAAGATTTTCTATAATATAAAATGTTGTTTCTTGGTTTCTGAAGATACATTCCACAACCTTATACCATTACTAGACAGATATTGGTTCGTTATCAACTAAGTATTCCTTATTTAAGAATTAAAAAAATAATACATTCAGCTAACTATGGTTAAACTTGTCGCCAATAGATTAAAAGATTTTATAGAAAGTGAAAAATCAGGAGGGCTACTTCTTTTTGTCTGTACTTTTGCCTCTCTACTCATAACAAATGCAACCGTTGGCGATGATTATCTTAATTTCTGGCATAAAGATATTGGCGGACATACAATCACGCAATGGATTAATGATGGGCTAATGGCTATCTTTTTCATGATGGTAGGTTTGGAAATTATGAATGAAGTAGAAGATGGAGAACTCTCATCATGGCGCACCGCCCTATTGCCTATTTCAGGAGCGCTTGGAGGAATGATTGTTCCCGCACTCATATATCTGTATTTCAACTGGGGCTTAGATACTCAAAACGGTTTTGGTATCCCTATTGCTACCGATTTGGCATTTACTTTAGCCATCCTATCCTTGTTTAGCAAACGAGTCCCATTCGGTCTTAAAATCTTCTTAACCGCATTCTCTATATTAGACGACGTTGGGGGGATAATTGTTATAGTCTTGTTCTATACCGAGTCTCTAGCTTGGATATATCTTACACTTGCACTCAGTATATTTGTTATCTTATTGTTGTTGAATAGGAAATTTAATGTCACACACCTAGCCCCCTATCTGATAGGAGGTATTGCCATGTGGTATTTTATGCTAAACTCAGGTGTACACGCTACACTTGCCGGTATTCTGTTGGCTGTAACCATTCCTTTCAGAAAGAATGATAAAAACTGCTTGTCTGTAAGAATGCAAAATTGGCTGCATTATCCGGTAGCCTATATCATCCTACCTATCTTTGCATTAGCAAATATGGCTATCAATATAGAAGGTAAATGGGATCAATCATTAGGAGAACCATTTGCAATGGGTATTATACTTGGGCTTTTGGTTGGAAAACCGATTGGTATTACACTCTTTAGTTATTTAAGTGTTAAAACCAAAATGGCTAAATTGCCTGAAGATACAAATTGGAAAGAAATATTTGGTGTTGGGCTTATCGGAGGTGTTGGCTTTACGATGTCCATATTTATCACATTACTATCGTTCGCTGACTATCCGGAAATCGAAAATGCTGCGAAACTGATCATTATGCTAACATCCATTCTTGCCGGTATAATAGGTTACACTTGGCTCAACTTTGTGTTGAAGAAAGATTCAGAGTTAAATGATCATAACCTTTAATAACTTATCATAGCTTGTGTTTTAATGACAAGAATAATTACTTATCTTTGAATTAAAACACAACAACAATGCTAAATATAGGATGTCACTTATCTCTATCCAAGGGCTACGAAGCTATGGGTAGAGATGCTTTAAAGATAAAAGCAAATACATTTCAGTTTTTTACCCGTAATCCGCGAGGAGGTTCAGCCAAGGCTATTGATCCTAAAGATGCAGAAGCATTATCCGCTTTGGTAAAGGAACATAATTTTGCTCCTTTGTTGGCACATGCTCCTTATACACTGAATCTCTGTTCATCAGATCCTAAAACGCGTAAGTTTGCACAGGAAATGATGGCTGATGATTTGGCTCGAATGAAACTCTTACCCTGCCATTTATATAATTTCCACCCCGGTAGTCATACCGGACAAGGAGTTGACGTTGGTATAAATTTCATTATCGAAGGACTTAACGCTGTTATGCTCCCTGATCAAACTACTATCGTTTTACTTGAAACGATGGCGGGAAAAGGAAGTGAAGTCGGACGTACTTTCGAAGAATTGAGATTGATTATTGATGGAGTAAAGTGCAAGGAAAAAATAGGAGTTTGTCTTGATACCTGCCATATTTATGATGCCGGATATGATATCGTAAATGATTTGGAAGGCGTTCTTGCCGATTTTGACAAAACGATAGGACTCGATCGTCTGCATGCCATACATCTCAATGATAGCATGAATCCGTTTAAGAGTCATAAAGACCGACATCAAAAAATAGGAGAAGGGAGTATCGGGCTACCCACCTTTGTGAAGATAATAAACCATCCCCGATTATGTCATCTGCCTTTCTATCTTGAAACACCAAACGAATTAGATGGCTATGCTCAAGAAATCGACCTTCTTCGCAAAGCATATACAGAATAATATAATATCAAAATACCAATTGTCATGAAAGCATTTATTAATCAAACACAAGACATAGTCAGTGAATCCATTGATGGATTGTTGGCAAATGATAAGTTGGCTAAGCTTGACAGCTTTCCCGAAATACGAGTTGTAGTCCGCAAAGATTGGGACAAATCTCGTGTAGCACTCGTATCGGGTGGAGGATCGGGACATGAACCCACACATGCAGGTTTCGTAGGAGAAGGCATGCTCACCGCAGCCGTTTGCGGAGATATATTTGCTTCACCGACCGTCGATGCTGTATTGTCGGCTATTATGGCTGTTACGGGTGATGCCGGATGTCTGCTTATCATAAAGAATTATACCGGCGACCGGCTCAATTTTGGTTTGGCAGTAGAGCAAGCCAGAGCCTTAGGATATAAAGTAGAGACAATAACCGTAGGCGATGATATTGCTCTCGGTAGCGATGTGAAAAAGAGAGGTATTGCCGGAACTTTATTTGTACATAAAATCGCAGGACAACTTGCTGCTGAGGGAAAGCCGCTCGAAGAGGTTGCCCGTATAGCCCGTTTGGTCGCAGATAATACTGCTTCAATAGGGTTGGCTCTTACCGAATGTCAAATCTTTGGAAGAGAAGGAGAATCGAGATTAAATGAAACTCAGGCTGAATTAGGTTTGGGTATACATGGCGAACCCGGTGCGGAAATTGTAAAATATACAAATGCCGATCAGTTGATGCAATTAACAGCCGATCGTTTGAATAGTCAATTGACGGATGCTAACGCGGAATATGCTATTCTGATCAATAATCTGGGAACAGTGACTCCAATAGAAATGAATATATTGGTAAACGCATTCAGAAAGACTACTTTGGCTAAGAAGGTGAAATATATTGTAGGTCCGTCATCATTTATGACGGCTCTTAATATGTCCGGCTTCTCTTTATCGGCATTGAAGTTGACTGATGAAATAGAAAAAGCTTTGCTTGCCGACGCAGAACCTGCTGCATGGATCAACGCTCATCGTTTTGCTGAGCCTGCAAGCATAACTTCTCCTGTTCTGACAGAGATGTTGCCGTACAAGCCTTCTGAAAATACTCCTGCCCGCTCTTTAGTAGAAAAGGCAGCTAAGGCTTTTATTGCTATCGAACACGATATTAATAGCCTCGATGCCAAAGTGGGCGATGGTGATGCCGGAGCTACATTTGCTTTAGCATCCAAGACTATATTGTCTCTGTCTGACAAGCTACCATATAAGAATGGAAAGGAACTGTTAGAATCTATCGGCCGTATCTTTTCTCGTGAGGCAGGAGGATCTAGCGGGGTGCTTATGTCGATCATGTTTACCGGAGCGGCGAATGTATATGAAGAAACAAACGATTGGGGCAAGGCTCTTTTAGGCGGTTTGGACAAAATGAAACAATATGGCGGTGCAAAATTAGGCGATCGCACAATGATAGATTCACTGGAACCGGCTTTCGAAACATTGGCACAAGGAGGCTCTTTGCAGGAAGCTGCCAATGCAGCCCGCAAGGGTGCTGACAATACTAAGAACATAAAGAAGACTCATTTCGGTCGATCTTCTTATGTTCCCGAAGAGTTATTATCGGGTATTCCTGATCCGGGTGCAGAAGCGATGGCTAGGGTTTTTGAAAGTCTGGCAAAATAGAATGTCTTTTTTCTCTTTATATAGAAAAAGCCTATCCGATTTGGATAGGCTTTTTTAATTTATAGTAGGTTTGTTTATTTCAAGAATGTATCAAACCAATGGGCAAATTCACGTTGAAATAATATTCCGTTTTGAGGTTGAGATATCCAGTGATTCTCGTTAGGGAAGATCAGCATACGTGTAGGTATTCCTTTCAGCTTAGCAGCATTGAATGCCATCATTCCTTGCGAAGCCAAGATACGATAGTCCAGCTCTCCATGAGTAATCATTATCGGAGTATCCCATTTGTCTATAAACTTATGCGGTGAGTTGGCATAAGAGCGTTGAGCGATAGAATTGTTCCTATCCCAAAACGAGCCTCCAAGATCCCAATTGGCAAACCACATTTCTTCAGTTTCCAGATATTGAGCTTCCAGATTGAAGATACCGGCATGAGCCAGAAAAGCTTTGAAGCGTTTGTTGTGATTGCCTGCTAACCAATAAGTGGAGAATCCGCCGTAGCTTGCTCCTGTACAACCCAATTTGCTTTCATCCACAAATGGCTCTTTAGCTAATGTATCTATTGCAGTAAGATAATCTTTCATATTCTGACCACCATAGTCTTTGCTGATCTGTTCCAACCATTCCTGACCAAATCCGGGCAATCCTCTACGATTTGGGGCAACAATGATATAACCATTTGCAGCCATCATCTGCAAGTTCCAACGATACGACCAAAATTGGCTTACGGTGCTTTGAGGTCCTCCCTGACAATATAATATTGCAGGATATTTTTTATTCGGATCAAAGTTTGGCGGATAGACAACCCAAGTCAACATTTTCTTGTTGTCAGTTGTTGTGATCCAACGTTCTTCCACCTTACCCATTTTCAATTGGTTCAGTATATCTTTATTTTCAAGACTTATATCGGTAGCCTCTCCGGTTGTTGGATTGACAGCATATATTTCATTTGGTGCTGACAGAGAATGGCGTAACGCAACCAGTTTGTCGCCGGTTATGCCAAACGATTCGTAATCGAAGTCACCCTTGGTGATCTGATTGATTTCTTTTGTGTGTATGAAAGCTTTGAAAATATGAGTTTTGGCTTCTACACAAGATATAAAATAAATGCTTTCGTTATCGTTCCATGCCAAATAATCGGTATTATAATCGAATTTTTCTGTCACATATATTTTTTCTTTTGTAGCAAGGTTCATGACAAACATACGGTTTTTGTCCGATTCGTATCCATCACGCTCCATACTTTGCCATGCAATATATTTACCATCGGGCGAAAATACAGGGTTGATATCGTAGCCCATCATACTTTCTGTCAGATTTTGAGTTTCTTTTGTTTCTATATTGTATAAATATATGTCAGAGTTGGTTGACAAGGCATATTCCACACCTTTCTTCTTGCGGCAGGTATAAGCTATTGTTTTGCTATCCGGACTCCATGCTATTTGCTCCGTTCCTCCAAAAGGTAACATCGGACTTTCGTATGGCTCTCCGTTGAGTATATCCGTGTCATTAGTCAGTTTTGCACCATCATAGTCGGCAACAAATGTATGTGGTATTTCTTCTACCCACTGATCCCAATGCTTATACATAAGATCGTCGATGATACGTCCCGAAGCTTTAGGCAGATCCGGATATACGTCTACCGTATGTTCTCCATATTTTACATTCTTTATGTACATGACTTTCTTTTCGTCAGGAGAGTATGAGAACCCATTTACACCTCCCTCGATATCGCTTATTTGTTTACGACCCGATCCGTTAGCATTCATTTCCCATATCTGCATAGAACCGCTTTCACTACTTAGAAATGCGATTTTATTCCCACCATTTATCCAAACAGCATTGTTTTCACTTTTGGGAGTTTCGGTGATTTGTTTTTTGTCCGAGCCATCAATGTTTACAGTGAATAGCTCTCTGTTCGTTTTGTTTTGTTCGATACTTACATAAGTAACTCCGTACAGAATTTTCGACTTGTCGGGTGACACCTGCACGTCACTTACTCTGCCAAAGCTGTAAAGTACCTCAGGGGTCATTATCCCATTTTCGATTTCAGGAGATGCTTTTCCGATGATCGGATCTCCCTTGTCAGTCTCTGTTTTTTTCTCTGCTGTGTTGCAGGCAAGCATTGTAGCACCCATAAGTAATGCCATAATAGATTTGTATTTCATATATTCAAAAAATTTACATTCTAACAAGGCGTCAGTTTTTGCAAGATTGCGCTAACTTTTATATCATAATTCAAAAAGGTTACAAAGGTAACAAATTTTGGTATATTTTTATTTTGTTACTTTTTTGTTCTTACGTTATATCCGAGTTTATAGTAATTTATTATATAGATAAATAAGATCTTTTTTTACTGGTTTTCTTTTATGATATAAAAAAGAGCTGTAAAATATTTTACAGCTCTTTGAAATATATAAGTAATCAGGGTTTGATTAATCAATATTAGGGTTATTTTGGCTTTCGGATGATGGGATTGCAAAGATATAATAAGGACTATCTGCCTTGAATGCTGTGCCATCAGGGAATTTAAGTATTGTATGCCCTTGTATTGCTATTTTCCGATTGCCAACAGTAACAGTTGTTCCGGAAGGTACTTCCTTGCGTTCTACCGATTTCTTTCTGCGTTTGATGTCAGAAAGAGAAAATCCTTCTCCAAATAGTTCTTTCCTACGTTCCAACAGTATTTCTTCTACTAATTGATCTTTAGATCGTGAGGCTAAATCGGGTGTTTTTGCACCACGGGCAACTCTTAGTTCATTTAGCTTTTCTATAGCTTTGGTCAATTGATTTTGTTCGGCTAAAGCCTCTGCTTCTATTAAAACCATTTCAGCTTTTCTCATCATTACCAGATCTCCGGTCTGATCGGCCTTGAATCGGAATTTCTTATACATCAAGCCTCCTTCATATCGGGTTGTATCCCATTCGAATAACTGAGTACGAATATCTGATTCATCAAAATAGTCTTTGAAATATGGATCAGCCATAAAGCTGTAATAAAATGATGAAGATGAAGATACGTCTATGAAATGGAAATTGTAGCTTGCATTGCTTTGATTAGCTGTCTGTCCGTGAGCCCATATCCATTCGGTATTATTTTGATCGTTAAATCCGCCTAAGTAATCTGCCTGTGACATCCAGTTGTAAGTAGCTTCGGCTTCTTTTGCATATTTTTCAGCATCAGCCCACGATTCTGTTTGCAGATATAAACGAGCTAATACTCCTGATACAACATTCTTGTTTATCTTATGTTTGGCTGTTCCTCCATTATAAGATCCAATTGCTTTATAGGCTTCCAATAGATCACTCTCAGCTTGTTTATATACGTTTCCTAACGTTTCTTTGACATTTCCCTCTGTATTGTTATCCGTTGGAGCCAAATAGATCGGTACCGAAGGGGTATTAACATTATCTTTATAGTTGCCGGAAAAGTAAGTGGCAAGGTTAAGATACATATATCCTCTCAGTGCATATGCCTGAGCTTTTACTCTTGCTTTTAATGATGCTTCTCCCGGTACTCCATCTATTTTTGTGATGAGATGGTTCATGTTATCTATTGTTTTATAGGCAATTCTCCAAACATTTTGTACTGTGCCCGAACTGGTGCTTACTACTGCCGTAAACGAATATTGATTATAGTATCCATACTTGTTTGGCTGCATGGCTACATCATTACCCATTGCATCGCTAGTTCTAAATAGACATGCCCATCCGGGATTGGCATAACTATTGAATGTTTCCATCATATAAGCCCATGTGCCGTTGAGCACTTTTTCTGCATTTTCTGCACTCTCGAATACAATGTCGGATTCGGCGGCATTGGTAGGGGTAGTATCCAGATCACAAGAGTGAAACGAAGCCCCTAGTATAGTGAATGCTATTATGTATATAATTTTTTTCATTATTTTCTGTTTTTCCGATTGCTAATAGTTAAAATGTAAGATTTATACCAACAGATCCTGTACGCATGGCCGGATAGCGGAAATAGCTAACTCCGTTTACATTCTGTTCAGGGTCAAGACCTTCTTCTCCAAATATTGTGAATAGGTTTTCTGCTTGGAAAAATACTTTACAGTTATTTACAAAAACTTTGTTAAGTACCGATTTTGGAATATTGTAACCCAAAGTCAGATTCTTCATTCGCATATAGCTCGCATCTACTAAGAAGCGTGTAGAGGTGCTAGTCCAAGAATTACTGTTTACTGTCTGTAAACGAGGTATGTCTGTATATCTATTTTCAGGAGTCCAACGATCTAGCATATCCACTGACATTGCTCGTCCGGCATTGCTTCCATTATGCAAAATAAATAATTTATCTTGATTGAAAATCTTTCCTCCGAGAGAGTAGGCAAACATTGCAGATAGTTCAAAGTCTTTGAATGTTATATTAGTACTGAATCCACCTACTAGGTCGGGAAGTGCGCTGCCTTTTACTATTTTCGATTTAGTAGTATTAGCATCATTGTAATTTTTAGTAAGCACTCTTTCGTCGTTGCTATTGGTCATATACCATTGAGGTAAACCATCTTCGGGATCTATGCCACCCCATTCTGCCATAAAGAAGTCATATATAGAACCTCCTACACGCATTAGTTTTGTGCCTGATACGATATCTCCTTGCGGAAGTTTAGTAATCTTGTTTTTGTAATGAGTTGCATTCACTGTTAAGCCCCATTTCAAATCTTTTGTATCGACCAAACGCCCGGTAACAGAGACTTCAACTCCATAGTTTTTTAATGCTCCTACGTTTGCCGGTAAACCTGAATATCCGGTAGAAAGCGGTTTCGGTATTTCGAATAACAGGTCTTTTGATCTACGGTCAAAATATTCTACCGAACCTGACAAACGATTGTTGAATAGGGCATAGTCTATACCTACATTGAAGTTAAGATTTGTTTCCCATTTCAGATCAGGTGTCTCTAAGCGATCTGTAACAAAGCCAGATTCTCCCAGATTATTTTGTATTGAGAATAACGATTTATAAGCATAATAGGCATCTAGGTTATCATTACCCTGTCCGCCATAGCTGGCACGGATAGAAAGTTTGTCGATTGCCTTGATATCTTTCATAAAGTCTTCTTCGGATATTCTCCACGATCCTCCTATTGCCCAAAATGTACCCCAACGACTTTTAGGTGAAAAGCGAGATGAACCGTCTCGGCGTAAAGAAGCTGATGCGTAATATTTGTTGTTATAGTTATATTCTCCACTTCCGAAGTAACTTAATAGTTTATATTGATCCGAATAGCCTCCAAAGTCTACAAGTAAGCTGGCTGCATCCGGCTCTTCGAAGCCCAGAGCCGGAAGTCCGTTTCGCTGACCATAGAAGTTAGTTGTGTTGTATTCATAATACTCTTGTCCTGCTAAGAGTTTCAGATTATGTACATCGTTGATGGTTGTTTTGTATGTAAGTACATTATTTCCTGTAAAACCTGTTGTACGGTAATTATACTTAGACACTGAACCTCTGATATCATTATTCGTTTCAGGTCCGATTGTCGGATTATAATAGTTATGATTATTTCTGTTAGTATAATCAATATTGATACTACCTCTGTATGAAAGTCCTTTTATAATATCTACATCTATTGCAGTTCTGATAGATGCCATATCGTTAGTCACTCGTTTGAAATCATAAGGAGCTGTTCCTAAGTGGTTATTACCTCTCGAAGCTCCGGATGGTCTGTAATATCCAAAGTCATATACTTTTTTCCCATTATCCCAGATAAATTCACCATTCTCAGGATTACGTTCCCATATAGGATAGAAGCTTGGTATCAATCGGGCTGTGAAAAGCGCATTGTCAGACGATGAGTCATCTCCCTTTGGCGCATTTTGTTTCGAATGAGTCAGAGCTATACTTGTTGATAATTTTAACCAAGGTTTTAGATCTGAGTTCAGATTGATACGCCCTGTATATCGTTTGAAGTCTGAAGCAGGGGCGATACCCTGATCATCGAGATAATTTAATGAAACATAATAGCTTGTACCTGCACTTCCTCCCGAGATACCGACATTGGCTTCCATGCGATGTGCATTCTGTGTATATTCGTCCGACCAATTGTCATCCCATAGAGGTGTTGCTCCGGCTACAATATTTCCATTCAAATCTACAGGATTAGGATAATTCTGGCCGTATGGGTTCATGTTTTTTACACCCAATCTTGATGTTAAGTTCTCGGTTGCATATTGTGCCGACTCTGCTGCATTCTTTCCGTTAACATACATTTGTTGATTGCGCATGGCTTCCCATGTCAGTTGAAAATATTCGTTAGTTGATACCTGCTTATAATCTTTTACTGCACGGTCTGAAATACCGTAAGTGAAACGTGCATCTATTACAGCCTTTTCATTTTTTCGTCCTTGCTTAGTTGTTATTATAACAAGTCCATTTCCTGCACGAGATCCATAAAGGGCTGTAGAAGCTGCGTCTTTCAGTACATTTATGGATTCTATATCTGCTGGATTCAAAGAGTTGAGGCTACCATCATATGGTGCGCCATCTACAATATATAAAGGCTTACTGGATGCGTTGATAGACCCAATACCTCGAATGAAAATATCGGCATCAGATCCGGGCTGTCCCGAGCTTGCAACAGATTGTACTCCGGAAGCGCTACCTTGTAGCAGACGGGATACACTACTTACCTGCGAATTGGCAATCTCTTTTGCTTTAAGAGTTGAAGCCGATCCTGTATATCCGGCTTTAGATGCTGTTCCGTATGCAACTACGATAACGTCGTCTAAAATATTTTCAGAGCTCTCGAGAGTCACATTGATGATGTTAGACGTGGCTGAAACCTCTTTTGTCTCAAACCCTACGTAGGTAAAAACAATCGTTTTTGATTTGTCAACAGGCAAACTATATTTGCCGTCTAAATCGGTTATAGTTCCACTTGTGGAACCTTTTACAGTCACAGCAACTCCAATTAAGGGCTCACCGTTTTGATCTATAACTGTACCATTTACAATATTACCACTTTGGGCAAATGCAAGAGATACATTTAATAGAGCGATAAAGAAGATTACTATCTTTAACTTCATGATAACTAAAATAAAAAATTTATATAAATAGATGAAAATAGAATGAATGTCTGTCAGTCAGATATTCTGGTGCTATTGATTATTCGATATGGATAGTTTTTATTACTTGTATATTTACAAGCAAATGTTTCGATTAGTGTCTACAACAACCATTTATACACATAAAATAGTTGTTGCCTTGTATATGGGATGGAGTATTGAACAAATCTATGACAAATATTCTTTTCATAAAACGAGTCTATTGGCTTTTATTTATGATACAAAGTTACGATATGCTATAATTATTTAAAATACCATAAATATGGTATATTCATACATTAGTATATTCGGTTTCTTTCTGCAATCTCTTATTTAAACCAAATTTATAGTCAAATAGTTTTAGAATGTTATGCAAAAATTTTCTCTCTCACTTGACAATTTGCTATAAGGAGGTAATAATTACAGAATTATATTTGACTTAATTCTTAAAAGTTTATCTTTGTGTTTCTAAAAATTAACTGTAAAATATTTATTATGAAACCAACTTTGTATGTGCTTGCTGCCGGTATGGGAAGCCGTTATGGCAGTCTAAAGCAAATGGATGGGCTAGGTCCCAATGGCGAAACAATTATGGACTATTCGATCTACGATGCTCTGAGAGCCGGATTTGGAAAGGTCGTATTTGTTATTCGTAAGTCGTTTGATAAAGAATTTCGTGAAAAAATAGTATCCAAATACGAAAATCATATCCCAGTAGAAGTTGTATATCAAGAATTAGATAACCTTCCCGAAGGATTTGAATTACACCCTGACAGACAAAAACCGTGGGGTACAAACCATGCTGTAATGATGGCTAAGGATGTAATAAACGAACCTTTTGCTGTGATCAATGCTGATGATTTCTACGGACGCGAAAGCTATACAATCTTAGCTGACCAGTTGAAAAAAATGAGTGATACCGAAAACCATTATTGTATGGTTGGTTATCGTCTTAGCAACACCCTGTCGGAAAGTGGTGCTGTGGCAAGAGGTGTTTGTGAAACAGATGCTAACGATTTCTTGAAAAGCATTGTAGAGCGTACCCATATCGAGCGTAAAGATGGTGCTATACAGTATAAGGATGCAGAAGACTATTGGTATAAGTTGGAAGAAAATACTCCCGTATCTATGAATATGTGGGGTTTTACTCCCGATTATTTCGAACATTCCGAAAAGTATTTTGTAAAATTCCTTGAAGCTAATGTAGGAAATCATAAAGCAGAATATTTTATTCCATTGATGGTAGACCATCTGATAACAACTAAGACGGCTGATGTAAAAGTATTAGATACTCCTTCTAAATGGTTTGGGGTTACTTATGCTGAGGACAGACCTTCGGTAGTTGATAAAATACAAAAATTGGTGGATAAAGGAGAGTATCCTACACCATTATGGAAATAAAACCGTATAGGTTTTTTATCATATTTTAAACCCTTATATTGCATAAATTTGTTATTTTTGCAAAGGTTTAAGAATATACGATTTATTCACAATAATTATTATAAATAAAAATTCAAAAAACAATGGTAAGTTACAAAGACTTGGGGCTGGTAAACACTAAAGAAATGTTTGCAAAAGCTGTAAAAGGAGGATATGCAATTCCTGCGTTTAATGTAAACAATATGGAGCAATTGCAGGCAATCGTTCAGGCTGCTGCTGAAACAAAATCTCCGGTAATAGTTCAAGCATCTAAGGGTGCTCGTCAATATGCTAATCCGATCTTACTACGCTACATGCTTCAAGGTGCAGTAGAATATGCTAAAAGCCTAGGTTGGGAAAAACCACAAATAGTGCTTCACTTAGACCATGGTGATACTTTCGAAACTTGTAAAGACTGTATCGATTCAGGTTTCTCTTCAGTGATGATCGATGGTTCACATCTTCCTTATGATGAAAACGTAGCTCTTACTAAAAAAGTAGTAGATTACGCTCATCAGTTTGATGTAACAGTAGAAGGTGAACTAGGGGTATTAGCCGGAGTAGAAGATGAAGTTTCTGCAGAACACCACACATATACTAAACCTGAAGAAGTAGTAGATTTTGTTACTAAAACAGGATGCGACTCTTTAGCTATTTCTATCGGTACTTCTCACGGAGCTAACAAATTTACTCCTGAGCAATGTACTAAAGATGCTAATGGACATTTAGTTCCACCTCCATTGCGTTTCGATGTATTGGAAGGATGTGAAAAAGAACTTCCCGGATTCCCTATCGTGCTTCACGGAGCATCTTCTGTTCCTCAAGAAGAAGTGGCTACTATCAACAAATATGGTGGTGCCCTTAAGGATGCTATCGGTATTCCTGAAGACCAACTACGTAAAGCGGCTAAATCTGCTGTATGTAAAATCAATATCGACTCAGATAGCCGTCTTGCAATGACTGCTGCTGTACGCGAAGTATTTGCTACAAAACCAGCTGAGTTTGATCCTCGTAAATATCTTGGACCAGCTCGTGATAATATGAAAAAACTATACAAACACAAAATCGAAGCTGTGCTTGGTAGTGCTGGAAAAGCAGAATAATTAGATTTATATCTTAATTATAATAGAGAAGTTGATCCATATTTGGATCAACTTCTTTTTTATATTCTGTATTCTCGCATGATATTTCTTCATATATTATTAATTATATCTTATAATATATATAAAAAAGCCATCGGATAGAAACTCTACCCGATGGCTTTTCTCTAAAAATATAAACCTAAAATATCTTATTTGAAATAAGAAGCATCTGTAACTTTAAATTCTGCATCACCATCTTTTCTGATAGATAGGTAGACTGAGTCCCATTGAGTTGGCCAACCTCCGAATATTGCTCCCAGTCTGACTATTTTTATCTCATGCGTACCTTTAGCCAACGCTATAGATTTGTCGCTACGGGAGAACCGGCGAGCTGTACCATTATTGTCCTTTTCATTAGAAATTAATAGTTTGCCATCTATCCATAGTTCACAATCTGTACTAAAATAATATATGTTATCTTCCGGTATATTTATATAGCCGGTAAGGATACTGGAATAGAAATCGTCAGCATATACTTCTCTATAGTTTGTAACTCTATGTTTAGCTTCCTGAGGCGTTGCTACAAGTTCAGTCTCAGTAGGAGTTTTTCCATCCAATTCTGCTACTGTCTTGAAGATACCTTTGTAATGCTCTACATTCAATCCCGATTTGGCATCTTTACTCTTTTCGGTAGCAGGAGCATAAGTTTGCTTTTCTAGAGTGATGGTGCGTACCGGTCCCATCTTGTTTGAAATTAATACTGATCTTAACTTTATAATAGTATTTTCTTTGAATGTCAAAGGCTCTGTATATTCTTGCGATTTCAGAGTAGGCTCGCTTCCATCAGTTGTATAGACTATTTTAGTTGGTTCAGAAGTCTTGAAAGCCAACGTTTTTTTGTCTGTAAAAGCTATAAAGTTGCATGAGAATGGGGCTGTTACCTTTTCTCCCCAATAATCTATTGTCAGTGAACCTTTATCTTCAGGGGTAGGGATATAATAATTGATATTATGCATATCCAGACGTACTCGCTGATTGTCCAATCGGCGTTCAAAATCTTTATAATCTTTTTTGTCTTTAGCTGCCCAATCCAATTCAGCAAGAGCCAAAATACGTGGATATATGTCATGTTCCATATCATTTCCATTGTATTTGTATTCTGTCCAAACATTTGCCTGAGCACCAAGTATGTGATGCTTTTTATCTTCGGCTATCGCATCGGGTACGGGTTCATAATCATACACTTTTTGTAAAGTTAATAAACCTCCGATAGTGACAGGAAGTAGTTTAGAATCTCCTTGGTATTTGTCTAAATATAGCCATCCTCCGGGAGTCATTATCACATCGTGTCCCATATTTGCAGAAGCGATTCCACCTTCTTCTCCTCGCCAACTCATCACAGTGGCGCTAGGGGCTAGTCCTCCTTCGAGAATCTCATCCCATCCTATCATTTTCTTATTATTCTTGAGTAAGAATTTCTCTATCCGTTGCACAAAGTAACTTTGTAATTTTTCTTCGGCTGTATGTTTCTGATCTTTTGTCAGACCTAATTCTTTTATGCGTGCCTGGCATTTAGGACATTTTTCCCAACGGATTTTAGGACATTCATCACCACCGATATGAAAATAGTCACTTTCGAATAATGGAATAACTTCGGCTATAACATCTTCTAAAAACTGGAAAACTGAATCATTTCCGGCGCAATACACATCGTTAGCTACTCCCCATATATTTCTAACCTCTATCGGTTCTCCGGTACACGATAGTTCGGGATAAGCATTGAGTGCTGCTACTGCATGTCCGGGCAATTCTACTTCGGGTATAACTTCTATAAAGCGTTCTTTGGCATACGCCACCACTTCTTTGATTTGCTCTTGTGTATAATAATATGGTCCGTATTTGTTTCCTTCACCTTCGGTGCGCACAGATCCCATTTCTGTCAATTTAGGATATTTCTTTATTTCTATTCTCCAGCCTTGATCTTCGGTCAGATGCCAATGGAATTTGTTTATTTTGAACATTGCCAACACATCTAACTGTTTTTTAATAAAGTCTACATCAACAAAGTGGCGGCATACATCGAGGTGCATACCTCTATATCTGAAACGTGGTTCATCTTTTACGGTAACAGCAGGGATTTTCCATGCTATATTCTTTATAATTTCAGGGCTTTCTATTTCGGCAGGAAGCAATTGCATTACTGTTTGCATACCATAGAACAATCCTTGTGGTGTCTTAGCTTGTATGTCTATATTGTCTTTTGTAATGTCGAGCAGATAACCTTCATCGTTTACGTCTATATTATTATTTATATTAAGGCTTATGTAACCGGAAGCCGGTTTATCTTTAACAATATTAAGGTTGTAACCCGTAGAGTTTTTAATCTTAGCTGCAAAGAAAGCAGATACTTTTTCTACGTCATTGCTGTTTGCAACAAATACTATACTTTTTGTAAGGTTGAATGTGTCGCTCTTTTGAGTCAATTCGAGAGGAATCGGTGTGATGTTTATACCCTGATTGTAGGATTTTTCCTCTTTCGGTACATTTTCACTACACGATACAAATAATAAGACTGCAAGTGAAAATAAGGAGAGTAGTTTTTTCATAAGCATAACGATTTAAATAATTTGGTTCAACATTATACAAATATAATAATCGTTTGGTTTAATTACACTCTTAATTTGTTAATTAACATTTGGTTGACCGTTTGTTTGTTATTAACATATACTTAAGTTCATGGATTTTTGATAAATATACCTTAACAGAAAAGATCAATTCTCTTTATATAACCTTATTTTTTATGTAGCTGTTCTGTAACAAAAATGCAAGTGATTTGCAACTGTAATTATTAAAGTAATATATGTATAAAGAAATTTTTAAAATGCTAAAGCTATATAATGATTTGCTAAAAACTTTTTTTGCAGTAATCATTTTATTATTATTCTCTAGTACAATATCAGCTCAAACTAAGATAGCTGGTTCGGTTAAAGATGCCAAAACAGAGGAATTACTTCCCGGTGTTGCCATTTCAATCAAGAATACAACAATAGGAGCAATTACGGATGCCGATGGTAATTATGAATTAAACGTTGGTCCGGGCAAGTACACTATAGTAACTTCATATATTTCTTATCAGCCTCTCGAAATAACAGATGTGGAAGTAAAGAAAGGAGAGGTAACTCATGTTGATATTCCAATGATAGAATCGTCTCACACATTGGGTGAAGTTTATGTAGTAGCCTTAGGACGCATCAATTCGGAAGTATCTCTATTAAGTTCTATCCGTAACTCGAGTGCGGTTGTAAGCGGTGTATCTTCTCAGCAAATTTCAAAAAGTCAGGATAGAGATGCATCGGAAGTAATCAGACGTATCCCCGGAATATCTATTATAGATGATAAGTTTGTTGTAGCCAGAGGTTTAGCTCAACGATATAATAATGTATGGGTTAACAATAGTACCATTCCAAGCTCGGAAGCAGATACACGTTCATTCTCATTCGATGTGTTGCCTAGTTCTCAGATAGAAAATATAATGATTGTAAAATCGCCACAACCGGAGCTCCCTGCCGACTTCTCAGGTGGATTTATAAAAGTGGAAACAAAAGGAATCCCTAATGAGAATTCTGTCCAAGTGAGTTATGGCTTAGGGCTTAATACACAGACTCAGTTTAAAGATTTTAAATATAGTAAGGGTAGTGGAACAGATTTTCTAGGTTTCGATAACGGATTTAGAAGTTTACCAAGCAAATTCTTATCAGGACGTATAGATAATGCTAATGCAGAACAGGTTACGAATCTTACTCAATCCGGTTTTAACAATGATTGGTCTGTGAAGACAAAAAATCCATTGCCTGATCAACGTCTGGGATTTGTGATTAACCGTAAGTATTCCGGAGAAAACAATAGTATGTGGGGACTTATTGCTGCTTTGAATTATAGTAATACAAGTAAAACTTTTACTGATATGGAAAACTCTCGTTATGGAGTATATGACTCTGATAACGATAAACCATACTTTACATTCAAATATACAGACAATCAGTATAATAACGATGCACGGATTGGCGGTTTGGCTAACTTGATATATATGCCTAACGATAAGCATCGTTTCGAATTCCGAAATATAGTAAATCAAATAGGAAAAAGCAGATATACTGAGCGTGAAGGATATCAGAATACAAGTGGCTTTTATGGTCAACGAAAAGCTGAATACATTTATAGTAGCCGTCTTGCTTATTCAGGACAGCTTGCCGGAAAGCATACCCTGACAAATAAAGATAATCTGGATTGGGTTGCCGGTTTTTCTTACAGTAATAAGAATCAACCTGATAGACGTATAATAAATTGGGAACAGAATGGTTATCCCGGTGATGCTCATTATTTAGAATATCAGATAGATCAGAATAGCATAACCAGAGATTATAATAAACTGAATGAATATAGCTATACTCTATCAACAAATTATACACATGATTTTTCATTCGACAATGGTTTTAAACCGTCATTAAAAGCCGGATTGTACGGAGAGTACAGAGACCGTAACTACAATACTAGATACTTTAAATATCGTTGGATACCTGAAAATTTACCAAACGATTTTGGTTATGGCGATGTTTATACTCAAATACTTGCTGCGGAAAATTATGCTGCAAATAAATTATTCACTTATGACGACACCAGTCGTTTGAATGATTATTCCGGAACAAATACGCAAGCAGCCGGTTATGTAGGATTTAATATACCATTCAACAAACTCAATATATATACAGGAGTACGTTTAGAGCATAATAAAATGTCTTTAAAGAGTTATACAACCATATTGGGGGATAAATCAAAGACAACAGATTATTCTTATACAGACTTGTTTCCATCATTGAATGCTTCATATAATCTGTCAAACGATCATTTGGTGCGTTTAGCTTATGGACGATCTACAAACCGACAAGAATTTAGAGAAATGTCATCATCATCTTATTACGATTTTGACTTATTTAGCTTTGTATCAGGTAACCCAGATTTGAAACCAGCTTATGTAAATAATTTCGATATAAGATATGAATTTTACCCATCTGCATCTGAAATATTCTCAGTAGCACTATTTTATAAGAACTTTAAAGATCCAATCGAATGGACTTATCTTGATGGTGGAGGTACATATATTTATACATTCAAAAATGCGGATAAGGCGAATAATTATGGAATAGAAGTAGATATAAAAAAGAGTCTTGATTTTGTCGGTCTTAAAGATTTCTCTTTGACCTTCAACGGATCATTAATTAAGAGTGAAGTTAAATTTAAGGAAAATAGTGGGGCTAATTATGATCGTCCTATGCAAGGTCAATCTCCATATTTGGTAAATACCGGATTGTTTTATCAAAGTGAAGAATTAGGACTTACAGTCTCTGCTCTTTACAATATTATCGGCAAGCGCATAGTTGGTATCGGACGAGTGTCTACGTCGTCAGGAGCATCTGTAAATAATGACATTCCCGATATGTACGAAATGCCTAGAAATGTAATTGATTTCACTCTGACAAAAAAACTTGGCAAACACTTTGAATTAAATGCGGGAATAAAAGACATATTAGCTGCAAAAATTAAATATGCTCAATTCCCTAAATTTATTGATGGAGATGGTAATACACATGAAAGGGAACAGGTTACAAAAGAATTTAAACCGGGACAAAATATGTCTTTAACAGCAAGATATACGTTTTAATTAATTCTAATCAGAAACAATAAACAACTTTTTAATTATATGAATATGAAATCATTTAGTTTATTCGGAAAATTATTTTTAATTGCATCGATTGCTCTTTTATCAGCATGTTCTGATAATGACGACGACAATGGCAATGGTAACGGAAACAACGGAGGAGGAGATAATGGTGGAGATGGTTCGACAGAACAAATTCTCTTCAATAATGGAACTCAAATAGGTAACGGTGAACAATCTTTTTCTATCAAAGAAAGCCATACAATCAAAAAAGGTACTTATGTAGTCAAAGGTTGGATTTATATTGAAGATGGTGCTACATTAACTATTGAACCAGGGACTATAATTAAAGGAGATAAGGCTACAAAAGCCACTTTAATTGCAAAAAGAGGAGGAAAGTTAATCGCAAAAGGTACTGTATCGGAGCCTATTGTATTCACTTCTAATCAGGCGCAAGGTAGTCGTAAGCCTGGAGACTGGGGGGGCATTATTCTTTCCGGACGAGCACATAATAACAATGACAATACAACAGGTATGCCTATCGAAGGTGGTCCTATTGCTCCTCACGGTGGTAGCGATGATAATGATAATTCAGGTATCTTAAGCTATGTGAGAGTTGAATTTGCAGGTATTCCATTTGAAACTGATCAGGAAATAAATGGTGTAACCTTTGGCTCAGTAGGCCGTGGCACACAAGTTGACCACGTACAAGTTTCATACAGTGGAGATGACTCGTTTGAATGGTTTGGAGGTACTGTAAATGCTAAATATCTGGTAGCATACCACGGATGGGATGATGATTTTGATACAGATTATGGTTTTTCGGGTAATTTACAATTTCTTTTATCTGTAAGAAATCCAAAAATAGCAGACCAATCACTATCTAATGGTTTTGAATCAGATAATAATGCTAATGGAACAACTGACGAACCTTATACTAAGGCTGTATTTAGTAACGTTACATTTATCGGTCCTATCGGACAAGCAACCGATTTTGCTAATACAACTCAATATATCACAGGTGATGGTTTAATTTCTCCTGATGGTGGACGATTAGGTACATTCCAATCTGCTGTGCAAATTCGTCGCAACTCTCGCTTAAATTTGTTTAACTCTATTGCAACAGGTTATCCCGTAGGTTTGATTCTTGACAATCAGAAAGGTACTACTCAGAAATGGGCTGAAGAGGGCATTATTAAGATAAAAAATAATATATTTGCCGGAATGACAGTTTTAGGTGCCGATATCAACAAACAAGCTCCTGCATGGACAGATCAGCTTTCTACAAACGGAACAACTGTTACTGATGCTACTAAACCTTCATTCTCTAGTAGTTTCTTTAATCTAGCAAGTAACAATAATAAAGCTTTGACCAGTATTGCCGACTTGAAATTGAAGCAGCCTAACAGCAAAGCTGCTAATCCGAATTATGGTCCGGTAGCAGGTAGCCCAGCTTTAGGTTTAGGTGCTTTTACTGATGCATTGCTATCAGATTCATTCTTCACAAAAGTTAATTATTCAGGAGCCTTTGCCAGTGATTCTGATGCTGACAACTGGATGTCTGGATGGACTAACTTTGATCCTCAAAACACTTCATATTAATTATACAACCGTTTCTTTATTAAAAAGCGGGATGGCTATTGAGTCATCCCGCTTTTGCTTTTATTAATAAATATTTGATTTATATTTATTATCCTATTATTTCCATCAGAGCCATGCACGCAGTTTCCACATTCGGAATATTCTTTATGCTAACAGATCGTTTTCCGTTGCGCTCTTTCAATTCGCAACTACGGGGGTATTTTTGTATATAGCCTAATAGTTTGTCGAACGCCTTAGATTGATAATATGGAGAGTCTGTATTCGAAATAAGGAATAAACTCATTTTTCCGCTTTTCAATACTACTTTTTCTATACCTAGAGTTTTGGCGAGTAAGCGTAGTCGTACTACCATAATTAATTCCCTACCTTCTTCTGGTATCTTTCCGAAACGATCTTCAAGACGTAATATGAAATTCTGAATATCAGTTTCTCGATTCATATTGTCTAACTCCTGATATAAAGTAATTCTTTCCGAATCGTTTGGAATATATGTTGCCGGAAACAGAAGTTCAAGATCGCTCTCTATTTGTACGTCATCTACAAAGCTATCACCCTCTATTTTCTCTTCTCCACTGGTTTCGTGATAAATATCTGCAAACTCATCATTTTTTAATTCATTTACAGCTTCCGTCAATATTTTTTGATAAACCTCATAACCCAAGTCGGCAATGAAACCACTTTGTTCGGCTCCCAGCATATTTCCTGCACCGCGTATATCCAGATCCTGCATTGCGATATGGAAACCGTGACCGAGTTCCGAAAAGTTTTCTATTGCCTGCAATCGTCTTCTTGCCTCAGGTGTAAGTGTATGCAATGGAGGTGCTAAAAGATAAGCAAACGCTTTTTTGTTACTGCGTCCCACACGTCCTCTCAATTGGTGGAGGTCGCTCAAACCAAAATTCTGAGCATTGTTTACAATGATTGTATTTGCATTTGGAATATCAATTCCCGATTCTATGATGGAGGTGGCAATAAGCACATCATATTCGTGATTAACAAAGTCAATAATTACCGATTCCAACTTAGCAGGGTCCATTTGTCCATGCCCTACAACAACCCGTGCATCTGGAACTTCTCGTTTGATCTGTTCCTCCAGTTCATATATATTCTTTATACGGTTATTTATGACAAATACTTGCCCGTTGCGGCTCATTTCAAACTCAATAGCTTCACGTAAAATAAGAGGATCAAAAGTATGTACCTCTGTTTGTATCGGATAACGATTTGGCGGAGGTGTTGTGATTGCTGACAGATCGCGCGCACCCATTAATGAGAATTGTAATGTACGTGGAATAGGTGTTGCCGTCATTGTCAGAGTATCGACATTCGATTTCATTTGCTTTAGCTTTTCTTTCACAGCCACTCCAAACTTTTGTTCTTCGTCGATAATCAACAAACCTAAATCCTTAAATTGTATATCCTTGCCTACAATACGGTGTGTACCTATCAGTATGTCAACTTTGCCTTCCTTTAGCTCGTTTAATATTTCTTTTATCTGTCCCGCAGTACGGGCACGGCTTATGTATTCTATTCTGCATGGAAAATCTTTCAATCTGTCTCTGAATGTTTGATAGTGCTGATATGCCAAAACAGTGGTGGGTACAAGTACCGCCACTTGTTTGTTGTCTGTCACAGCTTTGAAGGCAGCACGTATAGCAACCTCGGTTTTTCCGAATCCTACATCGCCACAGATTAGCCTATCCATAGGTTTGCTACTCTCCATATCATGCTTTATATCCGTTGTGGCCTTAAACTGATCGGGTGTATCCTCGTAGATAAAAGAAGCTTCTAATTCGTGTTGTAAAAAAGAATCGGGCGAGAATTTATATCCCTCTTCCTGACGTCGCTTTGCATATAGTTGTATCAGGTCGCGGGCTATGTCTTTAACCTTACTTTTAGTCTTCTCCTTTATTTTGTTCCAAGCACCCGTACCTAGTTTGTTGATGCGTGGAGGTTCGCCTTCTTTACCTCTATACTTGGATATCTTATGCAGCGAATGTAATGATACGAATATTGAATCATTATTCAGATAGATCAGTTTTATCAGCTCCTGCATCTTACCATTCATATCAGAACGCACAAGTCCTCCGAATTGTCCGACACCATGATCTATATGCACGATGTAATCGCCTATCTGAAATTGTTGTAATTCTTTGAGAGATAATGCAAACTTGCCGGAGCGAACCCGATCTGATTTCAAATTATATTTATGATAACGGTCGAATAACTGATGATCTGTGAAGCAACATATTTTCAGCGTTTCGTCCAAAAAACCTTCGGATAACGTTTTCTCTACCGGTACAAAATTTATATTGTCGTTTCTGTCTTCAAATATAGATTGCAGTCGCTTATGTTGTTTTTCACTGTCACTCAATATATATATGGTATATCCCTTGTCTATATACTTATGAAAAGTCTCACTTATCAGATCAAAGTTTTTATGAAAAGGAGGCTGTATATCCGTATCAAATTCGATAGTCGCATCTGTTACTCCATGCGCTCTGGCTCCGAAGTGAATATGTCTGAAATCCTTTATCTGCGATTGATAAATGTCAGGTGTAGTGAGTTTATTTTGCAAATCCTTTTCATATTCAGGATTGTCAAGTATAGTCGAATCATTATATAACGACTCTATTTTTTCTCCTGTCCACGTGTAATCTTTAAAACCGATAATTGTATCGGAGGGGATAAGCTTGAGCAGAGACTCACGTTCCATATCCGATTTTTGCATGTCGGGTATGATCTGTATCTGTTCCAGCCGCTCTTTAGAAAGCTGAGTTTCTATATCAAATGTACGTATTGTACTAACTTCGTCTCCAAAGAAATCAATACGAAAAGGAAATTCGTATGAGAAAGAAAACACATCCAATATACTTCCTCTAATAGCATATTGCCCCGGTTCGTAGACGTAATCTACATATTCGAATCCGAACGAATCTAGCATTTCCGATACAAAGTTGCGATCTATTTCCTCATTTACTTTTATATGTATCGTATTCTTTTCCAAAATACTTTTGGCTACTACCTTTTCGGCTAAGGCTTCCGGATAAGTGACAATAATAAGATGTTTGTCTTTAGTTTGCAGCTTCCCGATAACCTCTGTTCTGAGAATCTCATTCGCAGTATCTATTTGCCCGTATTTAATAGCCCGTTTATATGCCGAAGGAAAGAAAAATACTTTATCATTATCTAATATCTGACTAAGGTCGTGGTAGAAATATCCCGCGCTTTCCATATCATTCAATACATATATAAAGCATTCCTTATTTTTGTGATATAAGCTGGCGGAAAGCATTGCAGCGGATGATCCCTGCAAACCTTTCAGATAGATATTAGTATGTTTTTTCAAAGAGTCGGCGATTGCCGGTATATTCTTATGGTTTTCAAAAACCTCTTGTAGAGCAGATAGTTTCAACGTTGTTGTTTTTTATTAAAAATACAAAATTACTAAATCTCTTATAAAAAAAGAACAGATGAAAGTCTGTTAGTGTATTTTAATTTTTGTTTTCATAATATTTTTTGTTAGAATGCCTTACTTCTTACATTTTGTATCGGATCATATTTACCCTCTGTTTCAATCATAGAAATAATTGTTTTCTTCATTCATTTATTTATACCTTTGTCCTCCGGTTTATTTTAACTAAAAATCATTTAGAAATTATGTCTACATATACTGAAGATAACCGTAAGGTTACTACCCGTCGCCTTATAGAAATGAAGCAACGCGGAGAAAAAATTTCGATGCTCACAGCCTATGATTATTCCATGGCTTCGATAATAGATCAGGCAGGTATGGATGTCATTCTTGTA
Organism: Dysgonomonas sp. UBA5412; assembly: GCA_002409595.1. Classification (GTDB taxonomy): domain Bacteria; phylum Bacteroidota; class Bacteroidia; order Bacteroidales; family Dysgonomonadaceae; genus Dysgonomonas. The sequence continues at coordinate 62,061 of DHNQ01000027.1, read as the reverse complement.
GGAGACTCTGCCTCTAATGTTATGGTTGGCAATATAACCACTTTGCCTATGACGGTAGACCAGATGATATATCACGGACGCTCGGTTATGAATGCCGTAAAGCGTTCGCTCGTTGTCGTAGATATGCCTTTTGGTACAGTATCAGGTAATCCTTTGAATTCTTTGGAGAATGCTATCCGAATGATGAAGGAAACCGGAGCAGATGCATTGAAAATAGAGGGCGGAGAGGAAATTATTTCGGATATAAAGAAAATTATAGATGCGGGTATTCCTGTAATGGGACATCTCGGGCTTATGCCTCAGTCTATCAACAAATACGGTACATATAATGTGCGTGCTAAAAATCAGGAAGAAGCAGATAAACTGACGAAAGATGCTCTTCTGTTGCAAGAAGTCGGATGCTTTGGTATTGTTCTCGAAAAAATACCGGCCGACTTAACCAAAGAAGTTGCTTCTAAACTCTCAATTCCTATTATCGGGATCGGAGCCGGTCCTCATGCTGACGGACAAGTTTTGGTGATGCACGATATGTTGGGTATTAATAAAAATTTTTCCCCTAAATTTCTTCGTCGCTATGCAGACCTCCATGCAGTTATGACAGAAGCCGTGCAGCATTATATTAAAGATGTTAAAGCTCAGGAATTTCCAAATATGGACGAGAGTTATTGATTAATATAGAAATAATTAGAATTAGTATTTAAGATTGTATGAAAGTATGTATAGCCGAAAAACCGAGTGTTGCGCGAGAAATAGCTGCCATATTAGGGGCAAATGCCCGCAAAGATGGTTATTTCGAGGGTAATGGCTATCAAGTAACTTGGACCTTCGGGCACTTTTGTACACTTAAAGAACCTCACGAATATGCTCCGCAGTGGAAGCAATGGTCTTTAGAACTGCTGCCGATGATTCCTCCACGCTTTGCCATCAAACTGATAGACAATGATGGTGTAAAAAAACAATTTGGAGTGATCGAAAAACTTATGTCGGAGGCGGACGAAGTTATAAATTGCGGTGATGCCGGGCAAGAGGGCGAACTTATTCAGCGTTGGGTAATGCAGAAAGCTCAATGTAAAGTGCCCGTTAAACGACTTTGGATTTCATCCCTTACCGAAGATTCTATTAGGGAAGGGTTTAATAAACTCAAAGATCAGGCTGTATTTGATAAATTGTACGAAGCAGGACTCTCAAGAGCCATTGGTGATTGGCTTTTGGGCATGAATGCGACAAGATTGTACACAGTCAAATATGGTCAAAATCGCTCTGTCTTGTCTATCGGGCGTGTACAAACTCCTACATTGGCTCTGATCGTAAACCGCCAGCTAGAGATTGAGAATTTTAAACCCGAAGCCTATTGGGAGCTAAAAACTGTCTATCGAGAAACTACCTTTTCGGCAACCAAAGGACGGTTTACCACACAAGAGGAAGGTGAGCGATTTCTTGAAGAAATAAGAGGTTCAGAGTTTGAAGTCACAGATGTTACAACCAAAAAAGGAGAGGAATTACCTCCACGTCTGTTTGACCTGACGGCACTGCAAGTTGAATGTAATAAGAAATTTGCTTTCTCGGCAGAGGATACGCTCAAGACAATACAATCTCTTTATGAGAAAAAACTAACTACTTATCCCCGTGTAGATACTACTTATTTGAGCGATGATATGTATCCTAAAGTACCTGCTATTTTGAGAGGTTTGGCAGGATATGAAGAATTGGCAAAGCCTGTATTGGCATTACCTAAAATACCGAAGTCGAAAAAAGTTTTTGATAATAGTAAAGTGACAGACCACCATGCCATTATCCCAACAGGGGTGAGGGCTAATAATATTTCGGCGGAAGAACGTAAGGTATATGATATGATTACCAGACGTTTTATTGCGGTATTTTATCCTAATTGCAAAATAGCTACAACTACAGTATTGGGCGAGGCAGCAAAAGTAGAGTTTAAGGTGACCGGCAAGCAGATACTTGATCCGGGGTGGAGAGTCGTTTTTGAAAAACCGACAAATAATGCTAATCAAGATGACGATGATTCCGACAAAGGAGATGATAATCTGTTGCCTGAATTTACCAAAGGGGAGAGAGGAACACATATTCCGGCTCTGAATGAGAAATGGACACAGCCCCCTAAGTATTATACTGAGGCAACCTTGTTGCGAGCAATGGAAACTGCAGGAAAATTGGTAGATGACGATGAGTTGCGCGATGCTCTGAAAGAAAATGGTATAGGTCGCCCTTCCACTCGAGCAGCTATTATCGAGACTTTGTTTAAGCGCAATTATATACGCAAGGAACGCAAAAATCTGTATGCTACCCAGACAGGGGTAGAATTGATAGGCACTATAAAAGAAGAATTGCTAAAATCGGCAGAATTGACTGGTCTTTGGGAAAAGAAGTTGCGCCAGATAGAAAAAAGTGAATACGATCCTCGTCTATTTATTGAAGAATTGAAACAAATGCTTACGGGTATAGTAGCTAATGTGAAAAATGATTGGGGGAGCAGGATTACTATTGAAGATGCCGTGAAAGAAAAATCTGAAGAAGAAAAAACACCCAAAAAGAAAGAAAAAAAGCCAGCTTCAAAACAGAAACCTAAAACAAAGAAATCAGAGGCTGTTGATACTGCAAAAAAGAGTATATCTCTAATATGTCCTCTCTGCAAGAAAGGTACAATACTTAAAGGCAAGTCTGCCTATGGCTGTTCGGAATGGAAATCCGGATGTACATTCCGTTTATCGTTTGATGAAGTTGGCGATAATTTGACCGATGAACAGCTGAGAGATATATTATCAACTAAATAATTATTTTTTATTTATTTAAATATCATATAATCAGTTATTTGGTGTTTAATGTTTAATTTTTTTATAAAAAAAGCGTAGATATATTTTTTTATATTAAAATACTGTTGTATGTTTGTGGTGTATTAGTAATCTAGTACACCAATTTTATAAGATAACAACAATTAAACAATAAAAAATTATACTATTATGAAAACAACTATTTTAACCTCAGTCTTTGCAGTATTAGTTTCAATAACTAGTCTTAATGCTAAAAATGTAACTACTTATAGTAATGTAGAAATGAGCTCTTCGGTAATTAAAAAAGAATATGTGTCATTAGATAAAAATACTTCAACTCCATTGACTAAAGATGTATATTCTTATGATAATAAAGGTAAATTGGAATCAAAGAATATTGCAGTTTGGAGTTCCGAAAAAGGTTGGGTAAACACTGCAAAATATGAATATCAATATACTGATAATGGTAAAGTATCGAATGTAACATATACAAAGTGGGATAAAGGAACTAATTCATGGTCTGATAAAGCCGAATTTTTAGCACATATTTATGATGATAATGATAATATTCTTTCAGTAGAGCAGGTTCTTATAGAAAACAATGTTGATGCCTGCTTTATTAGTCAGAAATAAATAGATTTAATCTCAGAAAATAGGATTGTGGAAAGCATTCCTATTTTTTTTGTTTTATCTATTACGCATAAACATTATCAATTGATAAAGATCTTGTCAGAGGGTACTTCTGTTATATATTTGCATCCTTATTTATAATCATTCTAATAATCTTTATATAAAATGCAATTATATAATACTTTAAGTTCTAAAGAAAGAGAACAATTGATTGATGAAGCAGGGCTTCAACGTTTGACATTATCTTTTTACACATATGCACATATTTACGATCCCGAACAGTTTCGGAACGAATTATTTATCAGATGGTCAGAATTAGATGTGTTAGGGCGCATCTATGTAGCTTACGAGGGCATTAATGCCCAACTATCTCTTCCTGCTTCCAACTTTTTGGTATTTAAGGAATTCATAGATACATATCCTTTTATGAGGAATATAAGATTGAATATAGCCGTAGAGCATGATAACAAATCGTTCCTTAAACTAAAGATAAAAGTCAAGGATAAAATTGTTGCTGATGGACTTGATGATGATACCTTCGATCCTACGGATATCGGAATTCACCTGAAGGCTAAAGAATTTAATGCTATGATAGATGATCCGGACACGATTGTGATCGATATGCGGAATCATTATGAAAGTGAAATCGGTCACTTTGTAGGAGCCATAACTCCTGATGTAACTACATTCAGAGAATCGCTACCTATTATACATGATGAATTGGAAGAACACAAAGAAGACAAAAAGTTATTGATGTATTGCACGGGAGGAATCAGATGTGAAAAAGCCAGTGCTTATTTTAAACATCGGGGTTTCAAAAATGTATATCAGCTGGAAGGAGGCATAATAGAGTATACTCGCCAAGTAAAGGCTGAAGGACTCGAATCTAAATTTATAGGGAAAAACTTTGTTTTTGACAATCGTTTGGGTGAACGTATCACAGATCATATTATTGCTAAATGTCACCAATGTGGTAAACCATGCGATACACATACCAATTGCAAGAATGATGCCTGTCATCTGCTATTTATTCAGTGCGAAGAGTGTACAAAAAAAATGAAAGGTTGCTGCTGTGAAGCTTGTAAGGATGTTGTATCTTTGCCCGAAGAACAACAAAAGACTTTGAGGCGAGGTATTCGAAACGATGTTATGATTTTCAGAAAAGGAAAGTCTAAAAGTCTGCTCTATAAAGAATAAAAGAACACATGGCAGAAGAAATATTTCCGCTTGTGGATGAAGAAGGCAATGTTGTAGGGCAAGCGCCACGTAGTGTATGTCATAATGGAACAAAACTTCTTCATCCTGTAATACACTTACATATATTTAATTCGGAGGGGGAACTCTATCTCCAAAAAAGAGCTGCCAGCAAGGATATACAACCCAATAAATGGGATTCGTCTGTCGCAGGTCATATTGACTTGGGCGAAAAGCCTGATACAGCTGTTTTGCGCGAGGCTAGAGAGGAGCTAGGCTTAACAAATATAACTCCCGTATATATTACAAAATATATTATTGAGACGGATTGCGAAAGAGAATTAAGTTATTGTTTTTATACACAATATGATGGCTCTTTTGAGCTTGATGCAAATGAATTGGCAGACGGGAGATTCTGGAGAATAGAAGAAATCCAGCTCAATCTGGGTAAAGGTATATTTACCACAAATTTTGAACTGGATTTTAATAATTTTTTAAATAAAGGATTGTCTGGGCTTATTGCATCAACTTCAATACTGCATTGATATCTGAAAAGTCCGGAATAACATTATCCACAACTTTTTTTAGTTCAGCTTCTGAATTTGTAGTTGATAAACCTACTACACGCATTTCCGCAGATAGTCCCGATTGAATACCAAAGAACGAATCTTCTAAGACCATACATTCTTCCGGAGAAGCATTCAAGTCTTTTGCTGCTAATAGATAGCACATCGGATCAGGCTTGCCCTCTGTGATTCTATTTGCTGTGACTTCTGTATCAAACGCGTTAGTCAATCCAAGAGCATTTAATGCTATTTTCATTTTGAAGTCTTGGGAACTGGTAACTAATCCTATCTTGTAATTATTTTCTTTTAGATATGAGATAAATTCAATAGCTCCAGGAATAGGAGGATAATTTAGGTTTTTCTCGAATTCGATTGTTTCCTCTATAATCTTATCTATTTCTGTCTGGGGAACATCTTTAAAATACTTACTTATTATATTGGGTAATGTAACTCCCTTTACCATAGACGCAAAATTTTTGATACCCAAATGTTGTTCTCCCACTCTGTCGTAATAAGTATCGTACTGAGGTTCAGTATTAGTTATAACACCATCGAAATCAAATAGTACTGTTGTAATTTTTCCCATATATAAATTTTATTTTAATCTGTATGCTACACCAAATGTCGCATATATATTTTGCATCTTAAAGTTGATCGGATTCTGATCGCCGTAAAATATATCAGTCAAACCCCAATTTAAATTTACAATAGCGCCTATACGATCATTGATGTTGTATTTTCCTCCAAGTACAATTCCGGCATCAAAATCACGCATATCATCGTCGAAATCAAACGTAGCAGGATTGTCAGCCTCAATCACTACAATCGGACCATTAGGCACTCCATCTCTTAAATGTCCGTCAGAAACGCTTCCATAAAATTTTGTTTTCAAGTTATTCGCAGCATATAGACCGGCTTTAACTTCCCATTTATCATTTATATTGTAAATTCCGGTCAGAGCAATAGCCAGATATTGTATATTTACGTTTGTTACGTTCTTTCCGGTAAAGTATCCGTCAACCATTCGTGGGTCATTGCTACCTTTCTCCGATACCAATACTTTTGTATGCATATATTTTACCTCATCTTTCACACGCATTCCTTTGCTCCCTACTGATAATTCTGTACTGATACCCCATTTCTTGTCCAGGTGATATACCGTAGATATACCAATATGGGGGTTTATTTTAGGATTGTAACTTTCTATTTTCCTAACCTCTTCAGGTAGAGGTACAGGCATAGATCCTCCGATATTTATACCCAGATTGAGATACCAATCCAATGTTTTCTTCTTGTCATCTCCATTGTCGGCAAAGACGACTGTACTTATTGATGTGAGCGCTAATAATATGATGATGAATTTATTTTTCATTGTTTTTTGTTTTAGACTTGATTTACTCTGCTGTGTTTTGTTCTGTGTTCTCGCTGATTATTTCAGCTTCATCTACTATCAAGGTACTACCTAAGGCTCCCTTGTATTCGTTTCCATCCTTACTGGACGCAAACATAATAGTCAGCTTATAATCGTATTTGTCGAAGTCTAGCTCTTCATTGTTTTTGTAAACAAATGGAATTTCAAAGCGGGTATAACCCTTTCCATCTTCTGCCGGAGAATCGGTTTGAGAAGCTGTTTCGGGTTTCCAGTCTGCCCGGGCTACTATTTTGTCTGAATTCATAATGGTTATACCATCCAAAAATTCATTATTAGCCTGTCCTTTAGTTACTCTAAACAGAACTGCATATATCGACATCTCGTCTTTTATCTCAGTTGTTTCTACCTCATTATAATTATCGTCTAGATAGATATATCTCTCTCCAGCCTGATATTTATAATATCCTGTAAACTTGATAGGTTTCCCTAGATATTTGGGATAGTATTGTCCTAATTTTAAGCAGATTCTAGGTTCCTTTATTCCATATTCTAATGTAAAATTTCCATAGAACAATGAACCGCTGAAAATAGGCATTTTTTGGTTTCCAAAAGTTATTCCTTTCAATGTTTCTAATTTTGCAGCATACTGTCCTTTATACGGTAAATTGGTTGTCGGCATGGTTGCAAAATCACTTTCTTTGCTCGAAATAAAAGCAATACCCGGATTTCCGGAATCCCATACTTTTATAAATTTGCCGTTGCTGTCCTTGACCATCATGGTATAGAACCCTTGTGCAGTTTTCTCCCAATTTTCAAAATCGAATTTTAGTTTAAGAGAAGATGGTTTGATAAATGAAACAATATAGTCTTTATGATATTTTCCATCTTCCGATGTCACTCTGTATGTAATTGGTCCTTCGGAAAAATCTTGTTTTACACCTGACTCTGGAGATATGGTAGCTCCTGCGGATAGGTTTATTTGAGGAATAACATTAGATAGGTCTGCATACTCGGAAACTATGACGCTGATGGACGATACCGATATGTCGCTCGATATAAATCCATTACCATCTACAGTAAACTCTGTGATGTCTGTTTCTTTGCCCAATGGCTCGTCTTTTATACATGAGCTAAAAATTGAAGCGATAGTGATTATGGCTAATAATGTTTTAGTTTTCATAATGTTTTGTTAAAATGTCCGTAAAGATACGGATTTATTCTAACAGTTAAAGAAGCTCTGTTTTTTTTAAGAAGAAAGGAAAAAAAAATCCCTGCTTACAATAAGGTAAGCAGGGATTTCTTCGTTTAAGTAGTGAGAATATTAAATATTTATTATATGTATGAAGTTAATGTATTATTCAACAGCTTGATCAGACCAATTATTGTTACCCTTATTCCATTTTACAAGGTTAGGAGTAGGTAAGTTATTACCGTCGTAAGTATAGATATGTTTTTGAATGCCTATCCATCCTTTCGATGAATCCCATTGATAAGTTGCCTTTTCTTGCATACGTTCTTCTGCATCATATTGATAGACAGTTTTGGTTAGAGGACTATTTGTGTTTTTGTCACAAAAGATAAATTCTTTTACACATCCGTTTTCTGTTTTCTCTACATTGCTAAATGTAACAGTTTCGGGTGTATTAGCATATATGCTTGCTGATAAGAATAAAACAGCTAGTAATGAGAATAAATTTTTTGCTTTCATGATCTTCAAAGTTTTGTTTATTCAAAGATATATAATTAATGATTAGAAAGCTAATTATATGTATTAAAATGATAGTATTTTGTGGTTAAATATAGTTAAAATAGTATTATTGTTCTTTGTTTTGGTGTCTTTGTTATGGTTTTTACTATCATAATGATATAATTCTTATGTTTTAAATATATCGAATTTATTATAAATAGAAGAAATAATAGCTAAAAGAAATAAATTATAGTATAAGAGATTGATTCTGTATAAAAATCAGTACTATATAAGTAACAGACTCTTTTTTATTTAAAAAAAAATGACGAAATTTGCGAGCCTTAGAATGTGTTTAATATATTAACTATATAAAATCAAATTGAAACAAATGGTAAAAAGTGCTTTACAAGTAGCAAGAGCTGCTTATAAACCTAAAATGCCTAAAGCATTGTATGGTTCGGTGAAAATAGAAGAGGGAGCGGCAACACAATCTGTAGCTGATCAGGAAGAAGTGAAAAAACTATTCCCTAATACTTATGGTATGCCTACTCTCAAATTTGTTGAATCAGCAGCAAAAGTTGACTTTCCTACAATAAATGTTGGAGTCATTCTATCAGGAGGTCAAGCTCCCGGCGGACACAATGTTATAGCAGGTCTTTTCGATGGTATTAAAAGTCTTAATAATACAAGTCATTTATATGGTTTCTTAATGGGTCCCGGTGGACTGATCGATCATAAATATAAAGAATTGACATCTGATATTATAGATGAATACCGCAATACAGGAGGATTTGATATTATCGGATCTGGCCGTACAAAATTGGAAACTAAAGAACAATTTGATAAAGGTCTTGAAATTCTAAAAAAATTAGATATTAAAGCATTAGTTATTATCGGAGGAGACGACTCCAATACAAATGCTTGTGTGTTGGCAGAATATTATAAAGCTATCAATGCCGGAGTTCAGGTTATTGGTTGTCCAAAAACAATTGATGGAGACTTGAAAAACGAAATGATAGAAACATCATTTGGTTTTGATACAGCTTGTAAAGTATACTCAGAAGTGATTGGCAATATCCAACGCGACTGTAATTCGGCTCGTAAATATTGGCATTTCATCAAATTGATGGGACGTTCTGCATCTCATATTGCTCTTGAATGTGCCCTTCAGGTACAACCTAATGTGTGTATTATCTCAGAAGAAGTTGAGACTAAGAAACTTTCATTAGACGATATCGTAACAGATATTGCAAATACTGTGGCAAAACGTGCTGCTAATGGTGATAATTTTGGAACAGTATTGATTCCTGAAGGATTAATTGAATTTATTCCGGCAATGAAATTGCTTATTTCAGAATTGAATGACTTCCTTGCACATCATCAAGATGAATTTAATGCTGTTGCTAAAGACGAACAATTGGCATATATAAAGAAAAACTTATCAGCAGAAAATGCTAAAGTTTTCGGAAGCTTGCCTGATGGTGTAGCTCGTCAGTTGACTTTAGACCGTGACCCTCATGGTAATGTTCAGGTGTCTTTGATCGAAACAGAGAAGCTACTGGCTGAAATGGTAGGCAATAAACTTGCTGAAATGAAGGCTGCCGGTAATTACTCTGGTAAATTTGCTTCTCAAGTACACTTCTTCGGATACGAAGGACGTTGTGCAGCTCCATCTAATTATGATGCAGATTATTGCTATTCATTAGGATATACAGCTGCCGCTCTTATCGGAGCTGGAAAAACAGGTTATATGTCATCAGTGCGCAATACAACAGCATCTGCTGATCAATGGATTGCCGGTGGTATTCCAGTTACTATGATGATGAATATGGAGCGTCGTCATGGCGAAATGAAACCGGTTATTCGTAAAGCTTTGGTTGAGCTGGATGGTGCACCATTCAAATTCTTCCAATCAAACCGCGAAGCATGGGCTGTTGGTACAGAATATGTTTATCCGGGACCAATCCAATATTTCGGACCAACTGAAGTTTGTGATCAGACTACTGTTACTCTAAAATTAGAGCAAGGAAAATAATACTTTATTATAATTTAAAGGTGCAGACTAAATAGGTCTGTACCTTTTTAGAAAAAACAGATTGTGAAATCAAACATGTAAGTATTATTGTAAGATATGTGTTAAAACCATAGATTCAGCATATCTTTCAAAAATGTCTTTATTGAACTTTTCATCTTCTATTTGTTAAAGTTTTACGTTCAGAAAGAAGCTTTAACATAAAAATAAAGACCAACTTATAAATAATATTGTTATTATTCTCTATCTTTGCTCCGTTTTTCAAGAATAACAAAACTTTGCTTCGTTTTTTAATAATAACATAGCTTTACATCTTCTCTTAATTTTGAGACAAAACAAATTATATGAAAAAAAAATCTTCCAAACTATCTTTTAAGTTTATGCTTATGAGTGTTTTGCCTCTTATGGTCTTAGCACTTATGGTTATGATCTCTTGTTCCTCTTCAAACTCGGTGCGTGAAATACGTGCATCACGTAATCCTAATTGGGGATTTACACCCGACCCTATAAGAATTAAAAAGACTGTAACTAAAGATGATGCTTTGGTTAAAGGTTTGTTTATGCAATCGAAACGGTCGAGCATCGAACTTCCTCATGTGGATGGTACAGGTGCTAAAGGTATAGCAATAATATCAGAACAAGTTACATACACAAATGCCGAAGTGATTCGCAATCCATCTAAGGATAACAAAACTACTGACTTGAATGAAGTTCAACACTTGAATGAAGTTGTTGTAACAGCAAAATCTCGTTTTACACCCGAGCAAAATGGAAAAGTTAATGTTGACTTTGTGGTAAGAGTTCCAAAAGAACTGTTATCCCAACAGTTTAGAGTAACATTAGCTCCCAAATTACTACATAATGATTCGGTGGTTCCTTTAAAAAGTGTAGTTGTAAAAGGAAAAGAATTTTCTGACAAACAAAAACAATCTTATCTTGATTACGATGCGTACGAAAAATCTATTGTTGACGAATCTCTTTATGATAGCGTCTTTGTAGATCATAAAGGAGTGAAGGATGACATTGCTTTTCAGCAAAATTTCTATTACAAACAATATCATAAAGAATGGAGTCGCCAGACTGATTTTGAAGAATGGAAATCGGCCAAAGATGATGCAGAGGCATTACAAGAAGCCAAACGTACGGCATATGATAAGAAAATATATTATGAGCATGTACGCAAAGCAAGGGAGAAAGCCCTGAAAGAAGTTGCAAAAGGTAAAGATACAACAGGCCTTTTTGCCAAGCTGATGAAAGGTGTTCCAAGACCTGGAGATTTGAAAAAAGGTAAAGAAATAGTTGAACAAAAGAACGATTATCGTCTTGATTTTTACAGAGAATATTCAAAGAAAGCGCAGGATCAGGTAATGCGAGATTGGGCTATGGGTAAAGATACCGTTGGTGCATTTGCTCGTTATATGACTTCTTTTGACAAGAATATGAAAACTTTGATCTTAGATGGTGATGATATAAAAGATATTCCTGAAAGATTTAGAGATATATACAAAGAAGGTCGTAAGATGAAGCAAATTAAGAATCAGGCTGTGACTGAAGAAGACTCTGTTGAGATTGCCCAAAGTCACTATAAGTTTGAAGATATTGCGATCAATGAAATGAAAAAAGAAAGATTAGAAGAAAAGAGAAATGAAATAATTGCCTTCCCTTACGAAACTAATACTCGTTTAGATAGCGTTATCCAAACAGATCGTGAATTTGTTTACTATTATAAACAAGACTATCCGGTGACTCCGGGTATGAAGAGACTGCGTTTGACTATAAATACTACAGTTGATGCTACTGATAGGAGTCAATATATACAACCTCAGTCAGATACATTGTCTTATTTTATATCTTCATTATCACAGTTGGTAGACTCGTCTCTTGTTACAAAGAAAACAACAGTTCACCGTGATGTGTTTAACAGTATGGTGATGTATCCGAAATTTACTCCGGGTAAGGCTGTATTTAATATAAATTACAACGACAATAAAGGACAAGTTGATAAGGTGTTAGATACTTACAAAACTTTTGCTAACGAAGGCAAGCTAAATATGGATAGCGTTGTTATCAGAGTATCTACTGCGTTAGATGGTTCATACGACAAAAATGTCGAATTGTCAATGAAACGTGCCGAAGCCTTGAAAAGTTATTTTGTGAAGGCTTTAGGAGGAGCAAGCTCTGGTGTTGACGTTGTATTCAAAACTCGCTTCAACGGAGAAGATTGGAATACACTAGCCAAGCTAATTTCCAGAAGAACAGATTTAACAAACCAATCAGAGATTTTGGATATGTTAACGCAAGCTGTATATCCGGATAAGACCGAGGAAGAATTGAAAAAAGCTTATCCTCAAGATTTCAGAATCATACGTGACTCGATATATCCATTATTGAACAAGGCTGAGATAACGTTCAATATGAGCCGTCCGGGAATGGATAGCGATGTGATGGTAAATACTGAAACTCGATCAGATTACGCTGAAGCTCTTAAATACCTGCAAAACAGGGAGTATTGGAAAGCATTGGATATATTATCTAATTATCCGGACTATAATACCGCTCTATGTCTCGTTTGTATGGGCTATAATGCAAAAGCTTTGGAATTGCTTGGACAGTTGAAAGAAACCGGCAATACGGAATATCTGAAAGCTATTCTTGCAGTTCGTGCAGGAGATCAGAGAAAAGCCGTATCTTATTTACTGAAAGCTTGCGAAATGGATCCAACGAAAGCATATCGTGCTCCATTAGATCCTGAAATTGCAGAATTGGTTCGTAGATATAACTTGAAGAAAAGACTGAATAACCTTGAGTTTTCATCAGATCTTCCTTTAACAGATGCCGAAAGAATGCAGTGAAAATAAATAAATATTGAAGAAGCCCTTGATCTGGAAAGTGATCAGGGGCTTTTTTTATGTATGATTAAAATCATATTTATCTATAAAATAAGAGATTTCTGTTTATAGATTAGTCGTTTTTTACTAATTTCAAACCTCAATATAAATAATGTATTGATAGTATTGCTACGATTTTATATAAGAGACTGATAACGAATAAGAAAACGATAAACTTAGCAAATGGTTTATAGATCACTGACCCCTCAGGAAATTAATCAATTGAAATCCCAAGATTGTACTGCTGATAATTGGGATAATATAAAAGTTAATGAAAGATTTGCTCCCGATTATATCAAACATGTAAATTTCTCAGGAAAGATAAGATTAGGTGTCTTTGAAGAATATTTTACTTTACCCGGTGGATTGAAAAAACATTCGGGTATCAATCATGCCTGTATTCACAATTGTGAGTTAGGAAATAATGTTCTGATAGAGAATATACAAAATTATATTGCGAATTATAATATTGGAAATAATGTCCTGATTCAGAATATACACCATTTGTATGTGGATGGTCAGACATCTTTCGGTAATGGAATCGAAATATCCGTATTGAATGAAACTGGGGGGAGAGAAGTGTTAATCTACGATAGGCTAAGTGCTCATTTTGCTTATATTCTTTCATTCTATCGCCACCGCCCTGTATTGATTAAGAAAATGCAAGATATGGTATTAGCTTATACCAAAGAGCATACGTCCGATATTGGACATATCGGCAATAATGTAACCATAGTCAATGCAGGGGCTATAAAAAATGTTTATATAGGCGACTGTGCAGTCATTGAAGGAGCTCGTCATCTGGATAATGGAAGTATCAACAGTAACGAATATGACCCTGTCCATATCGGATATAGTGTTATGGCTAAAGATTTTATCATCTGTTCGGGTTCTCATGTAGAAGATGGTACAATGTTGACACGTTGTTTTATCGGGCAAGCGTGTCATTTAGGGCACACATATTCAGCCAGCGATTCTTTGTTCTTTAGTAACTGTCAAGGTGAAAATGGAGAAGCTTGTGCGTTGTTTGCCGGCCCATATACGGTAACACATCATAAATCAACCCTACTTATAGCCGGAATGTTTTCTTTTATGAATGCCGGATCGGGATCAAACCAAAGCAATCATATGTACAAATTAGGCCCTATCCATCAAGGCATAGTTGAGCGTGGAGGTAAGACTACCAGTGATTCTTATATATTATGGCCTTCTCGTATAGGAGCTTTCTCTTTGATCATGGGGCGGCATTATCATAATACAGATACATCGAATATGCCTTTTTCTTATCTTATAGAAGATAAGAATGAAACAGTATTAGTGCCGGGAGTCAACCTTCGCAGTGTAGGGACTATTCGTGATGCACAAAAGTTCCCTAAACGGGATAAACGTAAAGATCCTGATAAATTGGATCAGATCAATTTTAACCTACTGAGCCCTTACACTGTCCAAAAGATGTTTAAGGCTGTAAGTATCCTTTGGGATATGTTGGATACATGTGGCGAGGCAAGTGATTTTTATTCATACAAGGGATGCAGGATAAAGAATTCGTCAGTAAAGAAAGGTATCAAATTATATGATATGGCAATTCAAAAATTCTTAGGTAATTCCATTATTTCTCGATTAGCCAATTGCACTTGCAGTAGTGATGATGAAATAAGGAAATATTTAAAACCTGACACGGAAGTAGGGCTTTCTGATTGGAGCGATATTGGAGGTATGTTAGTTCCCCGTTCCGAAATAGATAAACTTATCTCAGATATTGAAACAGACCGAATTATAGAAGTGGAACAAATAAATGAAGTTTTTACAAATTTACATAATGAATATTATTCTTTAGAATGGACTTGGGCTTGGCATAAAATAGAAGAATATTATGGATTCTCTCTAGCTACTATTACAGCTAAAGATATCATTTTCATCATTGAAGGCTGGAAGACGGTTGTAACCGATTTAGACCGAATGATATATGAAGATGCTAAAAAAGAGTTTTCGTTATCCTCCCGTACAGGTTTTGGTGTAGATGGAGACAGAGCTCAGAAGAAAGATGATTTTGAACAAGTTCGGGGTGTTTTTGAAGAAAATAATTTTGTAAAGGTGGTATTAAATCATATTGAAACTAAGACGAAGTTGGGTGAGGATATGATATCTCGTCTTCAACAAAATGAGATTGTAGAATAAGACGAGGATATTATTAAAATAAAAAAGCTTCGAGATTATCGAAGCTTTTTTATTTCTTTTTGAAACCTTTTAGGTTCAAATTATTTCTTAGGTTGAGTACGTTTAGCATAACGGCTCATAAACTTGTCAACACGTCCTGCTGTATCCACAAGTTTTTGTTTACCTGTATAGAACGGGTGAGATGCACTTGTGATTTCAAGTTTTACTAAAGGATAAGTAACACCATCTATATCGATAGTTTCCTTTGCATTGATAGTGGAACGAGAAATAAATACCTCATCGTTTGACATATCTTTGAAAGCAACCGGACGGTAGTTCTCTGGATGAATATCTTTCTTCATTTTATAGTAGTTTAAGTTATTTCTTCTTTTTTCAGCCGACAAAGATATACTTTTTATCTTATTAAAACAAAATATTCATTTGATTTTTGTAATGAAAAATATTAGAGGCCAATAATTTCGTCTTTCTTTTGTTTTATTGCACCTTTTTAGATAATTTTCCATCTAAAAAAAGAACTTTATGAATAAACATGTTATTTTATTTCTGACAATACTTCTTTCCTTACTATCATGTAATAATAAGAAAAATACTAATACTGATGGTGTTACTATTACAGATTCCGATACATTAAATATAAGTTCAGAATCTGTATCAGACCAATCCAGCTTATATCTTATCGTCGGAACATATACCGCTGGCGAAAGTGAAGGTATATATGTATATCAGTTCGATACAATTTCGGGTGCGGCTGTCTATAAGAATATGATTAAGATTGCTAATCCTTCTTATTTAACTATAAGTAAAGATGAGAAATTTGTATATGCTGTATCTGAAATGGGTGATGCCTCAGCTTCGGCTAGTGCTTTCTCTTTTGATAAGGCAGACGGAACTCTGAGCCTTTTGAATACTCAATTAACGGGAGGTGCAGACCCTTGTTATATTGAATCCGATGCTACCGGAAAACATGTCGTAACTGCAAATTATTCGGGAGGTAGTATGACTGTGTTCGATGTTAAAAACGATGGAAGCCTGACAACCGCTTCGCAGCTTATATCATTTATCGGAAAAGGAATCGATTCGGAACGTCAGAAACAACCTCATATACATTGTGTGAGATTTACCCCTGATGGACGTTTCTTATTTGTGGACGATTTAGGTACAGATAAAATATATAAATTTGATGTTAATAACGATGCTTCGGGCAATTATCTGAAAGGCGGCACACCTTCATCATTTAAAGTGACTGACGGATCAGGTCCTCGTCATTTGGAATTTCATCCCAATGGAAAATTTGCTTATTTGATTACTGAGTTGTCAGGAGCTGTAATCGTTTTTGACTATAATTCGGAAAAAGGAATTCTTACTGAAAAACAATCGGTGCAAGCAGATACATTAAATGCCAAAGGAAGTGCAGATATACATATTTCACCCGATGGACATTTCTTATATGCCTCTAATCGCCTTAAAGGTGATGGTATAGCGATTTTTTCAATTAATCAGGCAGATGGAAAATTGACAAAGGTGGGGTATCAGGAAACCGGAGTTCATCCACGTAACTTTGTCATAACACCGAATGGAAAGTATCTTTTGGCTGCCAGTAGGGATAATGATATAATTCAAGTTTTTCAGATTGATCGAAATACCGGTTTATTAACAGATACATTCAAGAATATAGAATTGGATATGCCCGTATGTTTGAAATTCGCATCACTCAGATAGGACTCAAAAAATAGTTACCATAAAAAAAGGTCTCAGAATTTTCTGAGACCTTTTTCATATATCGTCTATTTTTAAGTTGTCCATTGATTAACCGCCGTTACAAATTTCCATTTCTTATCACCGATAAATTTGTAGAGATAGTATTTGCCAAAAGCACATCCATAACCGCAATAAAATACTTTATAGATAATAACAAATTCTTTGTCGAGAGTAAACATCGGAATTGAATACTGATCAAGGTCACTGTCTTCTACAACATCTTTTTTTTCTATTTTCTTTCCCGAAAATCCTTTTTTCCATACCGATGAATTAATTGCAGCATACTGTTCTAATAAAAAACTTTTGTCGGCTTGAGTAAAAAGAGTATCTAATCCCTCATTCGATCTCTTGAATAGATATTTATTATCCTGTTCAAAATATTGGATGTCATTAGATTTATTGTTAGTTACAAAATTTGATTTGTCCCAAAGAGCCATTTTATTCGATGCTTTTCTCGATTTTCCAAAAATCTCTTTCTCAGTCTTTTTATCATTCTTTACCATCCAATTCATGAAATCATAAATCTCGCGATCTGTGATAACCGAACTATAAGTTTGAGCCGTGACAGGCATTAATATTATTGTTAAAAATACGAGAAAAATAAACTTATGTTTCATAATCTTACAAGTTTTGAAAGACCTAATTTAAAAATTAAATAAAATATTTTAAACTTAATACCTTTAAATTAGTGCTGTTTGTTATAGTTTTAATGTTTGTTTTATAAGGTTGCTTTATTAAAACACAGGCTATTCGATACAAAACATATCTAGTATATATACATTTTATAACTCATTTTGTCTACCTTTGCCACCTCAAAAATAAATAAAATTTTTCAATGCTAATAGTTGACAGCTTAAAAGTAGAGCTAGGCGATAGGATATTATTCGATAATATCAGTTATATAATAAACGATAAAGATAAAATAGCCCTTGTGGGTAAGAATGGAGCAGGTAAGAGTACTATGCTTAAAGTTCTGGCAGGAGCTAGCACACATTATAAAGGATCTGTTACCGGACCCGATGGGGTTACAGTCGGCTATTTACCGCAAGTAATGCAGGTAGTGGATGGTCGCAGTGTCCGTGAAGAAGCATCTTTAGCTTTTTCGCATATTTCCGATCTGCAAGCTCAGATCGAAGACATGAACAGGCAGTTGGAAACCCGTACCGATTACGAGTCTGACGACTATGCAAAGCTAATAGATGATTTCACTCATGCCCATGAGCGATTGGCAATGGTAGAGGGAATGAATTTTGAAGGAGAAGTTGAAAAAGCATTACTTGGATTAGGCTTTAAACGCACTGATCTTGATCGCCAGACCAGCGAATTTAGTGGAGGATGGCGCATGCGTATAGAACTTGCAAAATTATTGCTTCGCAATCCCGATGTGATGCTGCTTGATGAGCCTACCAACCACCTTGATATAGAGTCTATCGGTTGGCTCGAAGATTTTATTAACACACAAGCTAAGGCGGTAGTATTGATTTCGCACGACCGTGCATTTATTGATGCTGTAACAACCCGAACTATCGAATTGACAATGGGGCGCATATATGACTATAAGGTAAATTATAGCAAATATGTAGAACTACGCCAGGAACGTCGTCAACAACAAATTCATGCTTGGGAAGCTCAACAGAAACAAATAGCCGAGATCGAAGAATTTATTGAACGCTTTAGAGCGCAAGCAGCAAAAGCCGTCTTGGTACAGAGCCGCATCCGTCAATTGGAAAAAATGGAAAGAGTAGAGATTGATGAAGAAGATAAATCTCAGATACGTATTCGTTTCCAACCAGCTACACGGTCGGGCAATTATCCTTTGACTGTAGATATGGTGACTAAAAAATATGACGATTATCTGGTGTTTGAGAATGCCAATCTGATGATCGAAAGAGGGGAAAAGATAGCATTGGCTGGGAAAAATGGAGAAGGTAAATCTACATTTGTCAAATGTGTGATGGGAGAGACTCCATACGAAGGATCTATGATGCTTGGTCACAATGTAGAAGTCGGTTATTTTGCACAAAATCAGGCTGACTTGTTAGATGAAGATTTGACTGTATTCGAAACCATCGACCGTGTTGCCGAAGGCGATATACGTACTCAGATAAGAAATATATTGGGAGCGTTTATGTTTAACCGTGACGACTCTGAGAAAAAGGTTAAAGTTCTTTCGGGTGGAGAGCGTACACGTTTGGCTATGATAAAGCTTCTTTTAGAGCCGGTTAATCTGCTTATTCTCGATGAGCCTACCAATCACTTAGACCTGAAAACAAAGGAGGTGCTGAAAAATGCTTTACTTGACTATGATGGCACAGTTATTTTGGTTTCTCATGACAGAGATTTCTTGGATGGCTTGGTTACTAAAGTATATGAGTTTTCTGATAAAAAAGTGAGAGAGCATATAGGCGGTATCAAAGAGTTCTTAGCAAAGAAAAGAGTTTTATCTTCTTAATTGTCTCATTTCTTAGAATATATAAAAAGCGCAGATTGTATATGCAATCTGCGCTTTTTTATTTTTATTTTAATGTGAAATTTAGTATGTGTTTACCGGCTTCCAACTTTAGAACCTGATTTTCTTTTACATTATCAGGTAAATAGAGAGTAGCTGAACTATTCGCCGGTATCTCTACTTCGTATATAACCTTTTTGTTTTTCGATTTCCAGTTTGAAATAATTTGTCCATATGGCGAATTATGTTTTGCTTCAAAATGTGTAAGCTTACTTACAAAATTCGGACGAAGTATGATATGCTTAAACCCGGGTTGATCAGGATCAGGTTTTATTCCTCCAAGACCTTTGAAAAACCAGCCTCCGATTTCACCAAACATCATATGATTGTCCGAAATATCACGTTCAGCCTCCAGATCCCAGTTTTCGAGTAGGGTAGTGGCTCCATTTACAATCCACCAACCCCACGATGGATATGTGTCTTGGGCTGCAACCTTATAGGCGGTTTCCGCATATCCGTTTTCACTCAAAGCATTTAGTATAGCTTTTGCTCCCAATACACCTACATCTAAATGAAATCCGGCTTCTTCTACTTCCTTTGCCAAATTTTGGGCAACTTTCTTTCTCATTTCTTCAGGTACTACATTCCATTGCAAAGGAACGCTTAATTCGGTTTGTGTACCACTGGCATAAATACCGGTCTCTCTATTTAAATATTTTGTATTGATAGCATTCTTTATTTTTTCGGCCAATGCTGTGTAGTGATCATAGTCGTCCTGCTTGTTAAATAGCTTAGCCGCATTAGCTAGTATTTGGGTATCCACATAATAATATACAGAAGATGTCAATTCCAAGTTAGATTGAGATTTTACAGGAACCCAGTCGCCACGCCCCCACGAGGTCAACCCATTCAGACTTCTGCGATCAATATAATTTATGTATCGTTTTATGTTTTCATAGCAATCATTCAACAGTTTACTATCTCCGTAAAATAAATATATATTCCAAGGGATGATGGCTATCGTACTAGTCCAGTCTACTCCGTTTGCCGTACCATATCCCCATCCTCCGGTAGGAATTATATCCGGCAATACACCATTCGGTTGTTGTTCGTCTCTGTGATCGGCAAGCCATTTTTCGTAAACGGTAATTCCATCATAATTATATAAAGCTGTCTCTATTGCAAAATGTCCGTCACCCGTCCATCCGTTTTTTTCTCGTTGAGGACAATCGGTCGGGTAGCCCATCAAATTGGATAGATAAGCATTATTTGTAGCCCACCATAATTTATTGATAAGATCGTTAGATGTTCTTATTTCTCCCGATTGCGATACATCGCTGTGCATGGAATAAGCTGTTAGATCGCTCTTGCTCAAACTGATTGGCTTGCTACTTGTTACCTCTACATATCGAAAGCCTTTGTAATTGAATTTAGGCATAAATGTATCCAGACCTTTACCACTTAATATTAGGATGTCTGTTTGGAAAGGATCGGTATTGTCTGTCGGGCGATGATATACATCTATGTTGGATATATCCACCCGTCCATCGCTATATAATCTTTCACCGTGCTTCAATCTCAATTCCGTACCTTCTTCTCCCGTTGTCTTTATCTGAGTTACACCTGATATATTTCTGCCAAAGTCGAAAATGTAAGTTGTATCATTTAAATGAATCATTGTTTGTGTGGCAATTGTATCCACATTTCGTATTGGGACAATTTGCTGGGCTGTTACATTTTGCGATGGTGCAGCCCGATAGCCTACACCATGCCATTGCGAATCATCAAACGAAGGCGTATTCCAACCCTTTTGCTTCAGTCGGGCATCATAATGTTCTGCTGTATATATACTATTGGAAATAAGTGCTCCGGACGAAGTCTTCCAATCAAGATCTGATGTTATTGTTTCCTGACTTCCATCAGTATAATATATTCGTAAGTCGAAGCAGAAAGTCGGTCGGTTGCGCCAAGGAGCCTTGTCGAAATTCCATACAGCTCCCGATTGGTGATTATACCAGCCATTGCCTAACAGAACGCCAATGGCATTTCTTCCATTTTGCAGATGGTTTGTAATATTGTAGGTCACATAATAATTTCTTCTGTCAAAACGTGTGTACATTGGGTCGAGGCGATGATTACCTATTTTCTCGCCATTAATGTATAGTTCATATAGACCTGCAACAGCAATATAAGCTTTTGCCGATTTTATTTTTTTATTCGTGTCGAATGTCTTTCTGAAATATGATGCAGGTTTATAATTTATATCTTTATTGTCGCTTATCCATGCACCCTGCCAGTTTTGCATTCCCATCATTCCAGTTTCGAATGAAGATATTGCCGATGCTGCCTTCTTATTATCCTTATCCCATACATTGACTTTCCAATAATATTTGGTAAATGGTTCTAATTTTTTTCCTTCGTAGGTAATCAGGATATTGTCAGATGTCTGTTGCTGAGTATTCCACATATTACCATTCTCGTTGCCAACCTCAAGAGAATCTGTGCCAACTATGAGCTGATAAGCCGTTTGTTTGGCTCTTAGTCTGCTATCATTCAGCATCCACGACAACCGAGGGTTAGAACTGTCTATACCTAACGGATTAGATAGATATTCGCAACGTAAGTTTTCGGGACTGCAATATTCATTGATCTGAGCAGAGACAATATTGCAAATAAATACAACAAAAGCAAGTAATTGTGTTTTCATATTAGGGCATAGATTGAATTGTAAAAATAGAGAAAAAAGAGAAATAAAACAACATCACAAATGCTGTTTGATATTTAAGACATATTGTTTCTTTTTCGTTTCAAAATCACAAAAAATAATACGAAACTTAATTTTTTATATTAAAAAGTATTCTTTTCATCATTCGTATTCAAAAAAAAGAGCGTAAAATTTGTTTTTCAAAAAAAGTTTATAACTTTGTGTATACTTTTAAACAGAAATAATGTCAAATTGCTTTTTACATGTCCTCATTCTTGATATTCTCCTCGTCGGTCAGAATAAATGAGAAAGGTGTGTATATTAGTTTGGTAATATAAGGAAATAAATCAACATAAACCTTTCTCATGCGTGGGAAAGGTTTTTTTTTAAGCTATCGAAAAAGTTATGGGATTTGAATTAAGAAGTTCGACAAGTACGCAAGGTCGCCGAATGGCAGGAGCCAGAGCTTTGTGGAGAGCAAATGGGATGAAAGAAGAGCAGATGGGAAAGCCATTGATTGCAATAGTCAATTCTTTTACACAGTTTGTCCCGGGGCACGTCCACTTACACGAGATAGGGCAAAAAGTTAAAGCTGAAATAGAGGCTTTAGGATGTTTTGCAGCCGAGTTTAATACGATTGCTATAGACGATGGTATCGCTATGGGACATGACGGCATGCTCTATTCTCTCCCTTCCCGCGATTTAATAGCAGACAGTGTAGAGTATATGGTAAATGCGCACAAGGCAGATGCTATGATTTGCATAAGCAATTGTGATAAAATAACTCCCGGTATGCTTATGGCAACTATGCGTCTTAATATCCCGACTATTTTTGTTTCGGGAGGTCCGATGGAAGCCGGAGAATTAAATAGTCAGCATCTCGATCTTATTGATGCCATGATTAAAGCCGCAGATGATACCGTTTCAGATCAAGAAGTAAGCAGTATAGAACGGGCAGCCTGTCCTACCTGCGGATCATGTTCGGGTATGTTTACGGCAAATTCGATGAACTGTCTGAATGAAGCTATTGGCTTAGCATTGCCCGGTAATGGTACTATTGTTGCTACACACGCAAACCGTTCCGAACTTTTCAAAAAGGCAGCTAAACAGATTGTCGAAAATGCGTATAAATATTATAGAGATGGAGATGAGTCAGTACTACCGCGCAAGATAGCTACAAAGACTTCGTTTCTGAATGCAATGACACTTGATATAGCGATGGGAGGGTCTACAAATACCATCCTTCACCTTTTGGCGATTGCGCAAGAAGCAGAAGTCGATTTCTCGATGGATGATATAGATAAACTCTCTCGCAAAACACCATGCTTGTGTAAGGTAGCTCCTAATACTCAAAAATATCATATACAAGATGTAAATCGTGCAGGAGGTATTCTTGGAATTATGCACGAACTGGCAAAAGGAAAATTGGTCGATACCTCAGTTTGTCGTGCCGATGGATTAACATTAGCACAAGCCATTGATAAATACGATATAACAAAAGATACTATAATAAGCCGAGAAGCTGAAATAACATATAAATCTGCTCCCGGAAACCGTTTCAATTTGGTAATGGGATCGCAAGACAATTATTACCCTTCTCTCGATACAGACCGCTCCGAAGGTTGTATCCGTGATGTTGAACATGCTTATACCAAAGATGGCGGATTGGCAATCTTGAAAGGTAATATTGCTTTGAATGGTTGTGTTGTGAAAACAGCAGGCGTAGATGAGAGTATATTTAAATTTACAGGAACTGCAAAAGTTTTTCACTCTCAAGATGCAGCCTGTGAAGGAATATTGAAAGGTCAGGTTGTTGCAGGAGATGTAGTAGTTATTACATACGAAGGACCTAAAGGAGGACCCGGTATGCAAGAAATGCTTTATCCTACTTCATATATAAAATCAAGACACTTAGGAAAAGAATGTGCTTTGATTACAGATGGACGTTTTTCTGGCGGTACGTCGGGGCTTTCTATTGGACACGTTTCTCCTGAAGCCGCTTCAGGCGGAGCAATAGGTCTGGTACGCGATGGAGATATAATAGAAATTGATATTCCTAACCGTTCTATAAACGTTAAACTTTCCGATCAGGAATTAGACAGCCGTCGCCAAGAGGAATTAGCCAAAGGCAAAAATGCTTTTAAACCCGAAAGAGAAAGATATGTATCTAAAGCATTAAAGGCATATGCCAGTATGGTAAGTTCTGCCGATTTGGGTGCGATTAGAATTATAGAATAATTTGTATACCAGATAATAAAATCAAATATAATATTATTAAAGCTCGATAAGCATTATATATAGTTATGGATAAAAAAATAACAGGAAGTGAGGCCCTTATCAGCTCATTGATCAACGAAGGGGTAGATACTATATTCGGATATCCGGGCGGAGCTATTATGCCGGTTTTCGATTGTTTATACGATTTCAAAAAAGAGATAAATCATATCCTCGTTCGTCACGAACAAGGAGCAACCCATGCAGCACAAGGATATGCCCGCACATCGGGTAAGGTAGGTGTGGCTTTAGTCACATCCGGCCCCGGAGCTACAAATGCAGTAACCGGCATTGCCGATGCTATGATGGATAGCACGCCAATGGTTGTGATTTCGGGACAAGTCGCATCATCACTCTTAGGTAGCGATGCCTTTCAGGAGGCAGATGTAGTTGGTATTACTCAACCGATCTCCAAATGGGCTTATCAGATACGTCGCCCTGAGGATATAGCATGGGCTGTTTCGAGAGCATTTTATATAGCCTCTACCGGTCGTCCGGGACCCGTTATACTTGATATCACTAAAGATGCACAATTTGGGCTTGTAGATAATTTCGAATATAAAAAAGCGACTTTTATACGCAGCTACCAACCGAAACCCGATGTGAAAGAATCGGAGATAGAACTTGCAGCTCAGATAATAAATGAAGCTAAAAGACCATTAGCTCTTGTCGGTCAGGGGGTAATCTTAGGCAATGCTGAAAAAGAACTGCTAGATTTCCTTAACAAAGCCGGTATTCCTGCTGCATCTACCGTTTTAGGTTTGTCGGCTATTCCTTCCGATCATCCGTTGCAAGTAGGAATGTTAGGGATGCATGGGAATGTTGGTCCAAACAGAAAGACAAATGAATGTGATGTATTAATTGCTATTGGTATGCGTTTCGATGACCGCGTTACGGGAGATTTAAAAACTTATGCCAAGCAAGCTAAAGTAATTCATTTTGATATAGACAAAGCTGAGATAAACAAAAATGTTAAGGCTATGGCTCGTGTTTTAGGGGATGTGAAAGATACTTTGCCTAAAATAACAGCTAAAATAAAGGAGAAACAATATCCTGAATGGCTGAATGAGTTTAAGGCTTGCTACGATGAAGAATATAAATTCGTTATAGAAAACGAACTGTATCCCGAAGCCGGAAAGCTGAAAATGGGAGAGGTAATAAACAAGGTTTCCGAAGCTGCAAATAATGATGCTGTCTTGGTTACAGACGTTGGGCAACATCAGATGATGGGTGTACGTTATTTTAAATATAACCATAGCCGAAGTGTAGTAACTTCGGGCGGATTGGGTACAATGGGCTTTGGTTTACCGGCGGCTATCGGTGCTAAATTTGGCGCGCCCGACCGTACAGTATGTCTGTTTGTTGGAGATGGTGGTATTCAGATGACAATTCAGGAATTGGGTACTATTATGCAAACTGAGGTTGATATTAAAATAATTATCTTGAACAATCATTTTCTGGGTATGGTGCGCCAATGGCAAGAGCTTTTCTTTGATGAGCGATATTCGGAAACAGTGATGAAGAATCCCGACTTTGTTAAGATAGCAGAGGCTTATAGTATAACTGCCGAAAAGGTAGAGACTAGAGATGAACTGGATAAAGCAGTGACAAAGATGCTTGCTCACAAGGGTCCTTATCTGCTGGATGTGCAAGTAGAAACTAAAGGAATGGTTTATCCGATGATTCCCGCAGGTACTTGTGTTACAAACATATTATTAGGTAATGAGTAATAATTAGTAAATATCCAAATTTGATTATGCAAGATAAAACATTATATACCATAACCATATTTTCAGAGAATACAGTAGGTTTACTAAGTCAGGTGACTTCAGTTTTTACTCGTCGTCAATTAAATATTGAAACTCTGTCAGTGTCGGCATCGGCAATTGAAGGTATTCATAAATTTACAATTACTGTTTTTTGCGATGAGGAAACAATCAACAAAGTAGTATTGCAAATTGATAAGCGTGTCGATGTTTTAAAATCATATTACAATACCAATGACGAATTGATTCATCAGGAAATAGCCCTTTATAAATTATCTACTACTGAATTTCTTAAAATAGAATCGGTAGAATTGCTTATAAGGAGTCACAATGCACGCATACTTGATATAAATGAGAATTGTGTTGTATTAGAAAAAACAGGTCATTATCAGGAAACTCAAGATTTGTTCGAAGAATTGAGTAAAACAATAGGCGTTTTACAATTTATTCGTTCAGGACGCGTGGCTATTACGAAATCCAAAATAGAACGGTTGAGCGATATGTTGGCTGAATTGGATAAAAAAATGTAATTTAGAGTGACTTTAACTAAAAACTTTTTCAAACACACAAAAAAATAATGTAATGACTGATCCTATTGGTAGATACGAATTTGAGATTGATGCATATTTAACTGATTTTAGAGGTAGAGCAACCCTTCCTATGATTGGAGGATTTATGTTGCAATCTGCTACAAAGCATGCTGAGGAGCGTGGTTTCGGATATTCTTCAATGACTTCTGTGCAACGAGTATGGGTTTTGTCTCGTATGGCTATCGAAATTTTTGAATATCCTAAAAACGATACCATTATGGTCATAAAGACTTGGGTAGCGAGTGTGAACCGATTATTTACCGAGCGTTACTTTGCCTTTGAAAATGCAGATGGTAAAGTTATTGGTTATGCAAAATCCTTGTGGGCTTCTATTGACCTTAGTACAAGAAAGCCTACTAATGTGCTGGATTTGGGCGGATTGTCGGCATATATAACAGAAAAAGAAAATCCGATAGAAGGCATGTCTAAGATCCCTGCATTGAAAGACAACTTTGAGAAAGCTGCAGACTTTGTTATCAAATATAGCGATGTAGATATTAATAAACATCTGAATAGTATGAAGTATATTGAGCATTTTGTAGATGTCTTTGATATAGATATGTTCAGAGAAAAGGAAATACGCCGTATAGAAATCAATTATGTTTCAGAAGGACATTATGGAACAAAAATAGATGTTTTGAAACGAGAAGAACGTGACGGTGTTTTTGTTTTGGAAATGAAAGATGGCGATACGAATGTATGTGCGACACGTATAACGTGGGAATAATCTGATCTCGATTTATTTATCTATTATATAGGCGAATAACTTAGTAATAGATACAGAATTCAGATTGAAATTAAAAAAGAGACATATTGAAAAATAGGGTGAAATCTGTAACCTTTGTCACCTTTTGGAAAAAATATAATTATGTATTACTAATTTATTAAAAATAAGAAAAAATGGCAGAAATGAATTTTGGCGGTGTTGTAGAACAAGTAGCTACCCGTGACGAATTTCCATTGGAAAAAGCAAGAGAAGTATTGAAAGATGAAACAATTGCGGTTATCGGTTATGGAGTACAAGGACCGGGACAGGCTTTGAATCTTCGCGACAATGGTTTTAATGTAATTATTGGACAACGTAAGGGTGGAAAAACTTGGGATAAGGCAATTGCTGACGGTTGGGTTCCCGGAGAAACTCTATTCGAAATAGAAGAAGCTGCTCAGAGAGGCACTATTATCCAATATTTATTGTCAGATGCTGCTCAAATAGAAGTATGGCCTCGCCTTAAGCCTTACCTGACAGCGGGTAAAGCATTATATTTTTCTCATGGCTTTGGTATTACTTATAAAGAACGTACCGGAATTATTCCTCCGGCTGATATAGATGTTATTCTTGTTGCTCCAAAAGGCTCGGGAACAAGTCTTCGTCGCATGTTCCTTGAAGGTCGTGGATTGAACTCAAGCTATGCTATATTCCAAGATGCAACAGGTCGTGCTAAAGATCGTGTTATTGCTCTGGGTATCGGTGTTGGTTCGGGATATTTGTTCGAAACAGATTTCAAACGCGAAGTTTATTCTGACCTTACTGGTGAACGTGGTACTCTTATGGGAGCTATACAAGGTCTTCTTCAAGCACAATACGAAGTACTTCGTGAGAATGGACACACTCCATCGGAAGCCTTTAATGAAACAGTAGAAGAGCTAACTCAATCATTGATGCCATTGTTTGCTGAAAAAGGTATGGACTGGATGTATGCAAATTGTTCTACAACTGCTCAGCGTGGTGCTTTGGACTGGATGGGACCTTTCCACGATGCTACAAAACCTGTATTTGAAAAACTATACAAAGAGGTAGCTTGTGGTAACGAGGCTCAACGTTCTATTGATACAAACTCACAACCTGATTATCGTGAGAAACTTGAGGAAGAGTTAAAAGCCCTTCGTGAGAGTGAAATGTGGCGTACAGGTGAAGTTGTTCGTAAGTTGAGACCTGAGAATAACTAATTGATTTTTATTTAGATAAATAGAAGGCTGCATTATATTTATAATGCAGCCCTTTTTATTTTTTTACGATTTAGGAGATAGATGCTATCAACTTCTCTAAAGCTTTTTATTCATAATATAATCTTCCATAAGAAATCCGTTTCCGATATCAATATCTTCTCTTCCTATTATTTCAAATCCTATATGTTGATAAAACCCGATTGCTTTATTGAACCTATTTACATTGAGTGCTAGTTTCTTATTTGCATTCTCTGTTGCCAATTGGCTGATTTTATCAATGAATAGTTTTCCAATATTTTTGCCTTGCATAGAGGGTAGGACATATATCTTATGGATTTTTGTTAACCCTTTTTCTTTATAGTCAAACTCATAAGAAACATATCCTAGATATTCGTTATTGTCTCTTGCTAAAAGATAATGACGCCCAGCCTTTGTCATTTGATGATTAAGAGATGCCGTGCTGTACATCATATTCATCATATAAGTTATCTGCTCTTCCGATAGAATATCGGCAAATGTAGATGGCCATATTTGATCTGCAAGAGTTTGGATGATAAAAATATCGTCGATAGATGCTTCTACGATCTCCATTAGTCCTCTAGTGTAAAGGATTTCATACCGATACGGTTTCCATCGGCGAATATATCAACTCTGTACGTTCCCGGCATAAGATACTCCTCTACATTCCAGTACATTGTTACACCTACTTCCTCGCCCCCATATTCGATAATCTTTTTGATAGAGTAGTTGATGTCTCGATTTTCAAATGGGAAAACATTGGTACGGCTCTTGGTTAACACATCATTATCAGGTTTCATTATTCTGAGATATATTGTCCGTTCGCCGGGTTCGGCAGTTATATTTTTGGTAATTGTAAAGTTGATGATCAATTGTTCTACTTTACTTATCTTTTTCTGTACCTTACCTTTACTATTTGTTGCCTGAACACTGATGCCGGTAGCATCTAGTTTTGCCGCCAGGGTTACTTTTTGACTTAAATCTTGCTTTTGCTGCGATACCTGATTTAAGGTTTTTGTAGCTTCCTGATACTTATTAGTTATCTCTTTCTTTTCCTGACGTAGCTGTTCGTTTGCTCTGTTGAGAGAGTCTATCTGTATGATATATGACTTCAATATCTTGCGTAAGCTGGCTAATTCATCATTTAATCGGCTTATTTCGGCTTTATTATCAGCCCTAACTGTTTTCAACTCTTCCAGCAATCGCTGAACCTTTGTCTGTTCGTTAGTTAACTTTTGCAGGAGTGAGTCATTCTTTATATTTAGCTTAAAGCCTTCATACTGCATAGATAGACTTTCATATTCATCCTCCAACTGCTGTTTATTAAGGCTGCTTTCTTCTTGCAAATCTGCTATTTGGGATTTTTGGCTAAAAATAAAATATCCTGCGATACCCATTGCTACAAGTAGTAAGGCTATAACTGTTATTAATATTTTAGAGCTATTTTTCTGTTCAGTACTCATAATATAATAATGTTAATCTAAATAAAGCGACTACAAATATATATGTTTTAAATATATTGTACAAAGGGTTATTACCCTTTCGCTTTTTTTAATAAAACAAATCCATTTTGCCTTTAAAAATCTTCTTTATTTCAGAATAAGCATGTACATTTGTTATACTATTTCAGCGATACTGGCAATGCGTTTGTAGTATACCTGACACTTTGAATAAATATAGAAAACTATTTTAACTAATATAAAAAAATTATTATGTCAAAAGTAACAGTTGTAGGAGCCGGTAATGTAGGTGCTACATGTGCAAATGTACTTGCATTTAATGAAGTGGCTGATGAAGTGATAATGCTGGATGTAAAAGAAGGCGTATCGGAAGGTAAAGCAATGGATATGAACCAAACAGCTCAGTTGTTAGGGTTTGATAGCCGTATCAAAGGTGTGACTAACGATTATGCTGCAACAGCAGATTCAGATGTTGTGGTTATTACTTCGGGTATTCCACGTAAACCGGGTATGACTCGTGAAGAGTTGATCGGAGTAAATGCCGGTATTGTGAAAAGTGTAGCTGAAAATATTCTTAAATATTCTCCTAATGCTATTCTTCTTATTATTTCTAACCCAATGGATACGATGACATATCTGGCATCTAAAGTAACCGGACTACCTAAACATCGCGTTATAGGTATGGGAGGAGCATTAGACAGCTCTCGTTTCAAATACTATTTGAGTCAGGCTCTAGGTTGCAATGCTAACGAAGTAGAAGGTATGGTAATCGGAGGTCATGGAGATACAACAATGATTCCTGTTACACGTTTGGCTACATATAAAGGTATTCCTGTTTCAGAATTCTTGTCAAAAGAAGTATTGGACAAAGTAGTTGCTGATACAATGGTAGGTGGTGCTACACTTACCGGCTTATTAGGAACATCTGCTTGGTATGCTCCGGGTGCTGCCGGTGCGTATGTAGTAGAATCTATTATACACGATCAGAAGAAGGTAATCCCTTGTTGTGTAACATTGGAAGGCGAATATGGTCAAAATGATATTTGTATCGGTGTGCCGGTTGTTTTAGGCAAAAATGGTTGGGAAAAGATCATTGACCTTAAATTAACAGCAGATGAGAAAGAAAAATTTGAAGCATCAGCTGCTGCTGTACACAAAACAAATGCCATTCTTAAAGAAAATAAAGCTATCTAATCAGATACTTATTCAATATAAAAAGGCTTGGATATCCAAGCCTTTTTTATTCGTTTATTTTAGCTAAGATTTACTTCCTAAGGACTAGTATTTGTCTAACAATGTCGCTTGTTATATTTCCGCACTCCCCAAGTTTCCAACCTCGCTCTGCAAGTCGTTGACACACTTTGTCAATTGCTTCATCCCCTAAATTGTAATCAGACAGATGTGTTTTAGTACCCATCGTTTCGAAGAATGATTCTACAGCCTTAATTGTTTTTTCGATTGCATCTGTACCTTCGATACCAAATACTTCTTTTCCTAAACGGGTTATCTTTTTCGCTTTCTGCTTCTGAAGCACAGTCATTACTCCTGGAAGTACTATCGCTAAGGTTTGCGCATGATCTAAACCGTAGAATGCTGTGATTTCATGCCCTATCATATGCGTAGCCCAATCTTCAACAACACCCTGTGCTATCCATCCATTCAGAGCCCATGTAGAAGCCCACATCAGATTAGCCCTGACGTCATAGTCGGTTGGAGTTTTTAGAGCCTTAGGACCTTCTTCTACTAAAGTCTTAACAATAGCTTCCGCCATATTGTCTTGCAATAAAGTATTGTCCTCATTGTAAGTCAAATATTGCTCCATCACATGAACGAATGCGTCTACAACACCATTTCCTATCTGACGTACGGGTAGAGTATATGTGACCGTAGGGTCTAACACTGAGAATAGAGGGAAGGTCAGAGGCGAATTGAAAGCTAATTTTTCTTCTGTTTCAGCACGTGTAATAACTCCGCCGGAATTCATTTCAGAACCGGTTGCCGGAAGAGTTATAATATCGCCAAAAGGAAGACTCTTCTTTATAGAAGCCCGTTGCGATAATATAAGCCAAGGATCACTTCCTTCGAAACAAGCTGCCGCTGATATAAATTTGGTTGCATCCAAAACCGAACCTCCACCTACAGATAGAAGGAAATCTATATTTTTCTCCTTTATCATAGCTACAGCTTTCATGCAAGTTTCATAATGCGGATTAGGTTCTATGCCTGCAAACTCGTACCATTCGTATCCTTCCAGAGCTTTTACCGTCTGGTCATATACACCATTCTTCTTTATACTACCTCCACCATAAGTAATGAGTACCTTGCTGGTTTTAGGGATTTCTTTTACAATTTCCTTGATAGTATCTTTCCCGAATATGATTTTTACGGGATTCTTATACGTAAAGTTATTCATAACGATATATTTTTGTATTATAACAAAGTTAAATAATTAACTTAACTATATAGATTTTTAAATATTAAAGAATTAAAATTCAGCCAATAACTTCACATTAAGTTGTCGCCCCGTAAGATAATTAGGTACTGCATATTGTTGATTATACACATCTGAAACCCAGTAATACGTATTGGTGTTCTGCATATCAAAAATATTGAATATATCCATCCCTAGCCAGATGTTTTTGAATGTTCGGAGAGCTGAATTTCTATTGCGTATAGAAAAATCTTCACCTAATATTAACCACGAGAAACCCAAATCTACACGTTTGTAAGCAGGAGTTCTGAAGTAGCCGTTTTCATAACCTTTGTTAGGAGGAGAAACCGGTAATCCTTGCGACCACAACCCGCGAAGACTCATTCTTAGACGTTCATATCCGGGGAAATAATCCTGAAAGAAGAGTGCGAAGTTAAAACGTTGATCAGTTGGTAGTGGAACTTTTATACCGTCTATTTCTTGTTGAGTTTTCATAAAAGACAAACTGACCCAACTGTCTGCACCCGGAATAAACTCTCCATAAAGCTTCACATCGGCTCCCATAGCATAACCTTTCGACAGATTTTCTCCTGAATATCTTATTTTTACATTATTGACTGTATAAGGCACAAGGTTTGATAGTTTCTTGTAATATAGCTCTCCCGATAATTTGAACGGAGGGATTTTTTTATCCACGTCTTGCCCGAAATAATAGTCACTACCTAAAACAATATGGATTGATTTTTGCGACTTTATATCCTTGTTCAGCTCCACTATATTGCCTCCCTGCCCATCTACTATTCGCTGAAACTCTTTATAAAAAGGAGCTTGATAATATATACCTCCGGCTATTCGCAACGATAGATTCTCATGCCCCTCGGGAACAAAGGCTAATGCACCTCTCGGACTAAAGATAAATTCTTTATTGAATGACCAATAACTGCCACGAACCCCAGCATTCAGTATGAACAACCCTTTGTCTGTATCTAGCGTATAAGTATCTTGAATATATCCCGAAATGCGCGAAGGATTTATGTTATTCTTTGATTTCAGGTTCGAATATAACTCTACCATATTCCCATTATTGGGTAAAGAATAACCTGCCGAGTCTCGCATTTCCCATTCTTTGATTCGGTCTTTTACTTTTTCTTTCTGAAAGGTTATACTCCACTTTAGTAAATTGTTGTTTAGCCTTAAATCTCCCAAATGAGAAAAGGTATATACATCCGATTCCAATTTGTTGCGTGCATGATTATGGTATGTACCAACACCCAATTTTGTATTCTTATTCTCTCCCGACATATCGGTTTCTTCCAACATGTAACTGCCCGTTATATCGTAGCGTTCCTGCTCGTCTGACGAAAAGGTCGAAGCTGTTACACCCAGATTTAGATTTTCCGAAACCTTTCCTTTCATTGTCAAAGCTGCCTGATATGTATAAAATTTATCCTTTTCCCACCCGTCAAAAAATACTTTGAAAGTACGTGGAGTCATCAGCGTTCCGAACGATGTTTCACGCGAAGTAGGAGTGTATTTATATATATTTCGGGAATAATTTCCGAGAAAAGCTATATCCCATTTCGACGACAATGCGTATGTCATATATGTTTGCGCATCAACAAATGATGGATCGTATTCAGCTTTAGTATCTGTTGTTTTCAACAAAGATCTCAGCGTCTTGTATCTTATACCCGTTATTTGAGAGAAACGTTTATTAGAACTTCCTACATAGACATCGCCACCCAGAAGGCTAGCTGAGGCTGCACCTTCGAAAGCCTTCGGTTTCTTATATGTAATATCTAAAACGGACGACATTTTGTCGCCATATTCGGCACTATATCCTCCGGCAGAAAATCCCACCGATTGTACCATATTGGGGTTGATAAAACTTAAACCCTCTTGTTGAGCCGACCGTACAAGGAAAGGGCGATATATCTCAATGCCATTGACATATACTATGTTTTCGTCATAATTACCACCTCTCACCGAATACTGAGAACTTAGTTCGTTCGTAGAACTCACACCACCCATAGTAGCGAGCAACGATTCTATACTACCCCAAGGGTTAGACGGACGTTTTGTTGCCAGATAGTCGAGCCGTTCTATTACAGTAGTCACAGATTTCTGTCCTTCCACCACTATTGTGTTCAGCTCTCGGTCATCATTTTCCAAAATAACGTCTAACTGTATATCTTTCAGTATGCGAGCAGGTATTACATAGACATGATCTTTATATCCAAGATATGAGAAAACTATTTTTACCGAATCCGAATTTGTTATTTGCAGTTCATAAGTCCCCTTTTCATCGGTATGCGTACCGATATTTGTATTCATCTGAGATACCGATACCAACGATAGTGGTTCATGCTTCTTGTTTGTGACTATCCCCGATACTTTTACCTTTTGAGCGTATGCTGTGATAGAGAAGAGAGTCAGTAAA
Source organism: Dysgonomonas sp. UBA5412 (assembly GCA_002409595.1). Taxonomy (GTDB): domain Bacteria; phylum Bacteroidota; class Bacteroidia; order Bacteroidales; family Dysgonomonadaceae; genus Dysgonomonas. The sequence goes on along the minus strand of DHNQ01000027.1, from coordinate 26,885 downwards.
AGCAAGAAATGTTTTTTGCCCATTTATTTGTGTTTGTTTATTGTAGAAGCAAATTTATGAATATAAAAGGTAACAAAGGTAACACATTCTGTATTTATTTTTCCTTGTTACTTTCTTTCATCACCAATCAAGCAAGTCTGGTGGATATTTCCTAATGTTGATTCTCTAAAAGGTGATAAAGGTGACAGTTTTTTACCATTTTTTCAAAGAACCTTATTTTCTATATTAAGCAATTTTAAAGAATACTCTATACTCCTTATAGATAAATATATCCGAAGGTGTGCTATGGTATAAATATCTATTTGGAAAGAAAACTGTTGAAAACTGACTGAATTTTTGTTGCACTATCGCTGCTATTTATTGTAACTTTACAAGTCGTGAATAAGCAAAAATAGAGATATGAGCAATTTTGTACACTTACATGTCCACTCCCAATACTCGATGCTCGACGGACAAGCCAGCATTCCCAATCTTGTAAATAAAGCTATTGCAGATGGAATGAAAGGTATTGCCCTTACCGATCATGGTGCAATGTTTGGGATAAAAGAGTTTTATAATTATGTAAAGAAAAAAAACTCCAAATACGATGGTGCTATTAAAGACTTCAACGCAGAAATAAAAAAGTTACAAAGCGATGCCGATGGCAACAACGGGGAACAGATAGGTCAGTTGAAGATAAAGATTCAAGAAGAAGAAGCTAAAAAATTCAAACCCATTATCGGTTGCGAATGCTATGTGGCTCGTCGGGGACGAAATATCAAAGAGGGTAAACCCGACATGAGTGGTTGGCATTTAGTTGTGCTGGCGAAAAATCTGAAAGGCTATAAGAACCTGATAAAGATGGTTTCGCATAGTTGGACAGAAGGCTATTATATGCGTCCACGTATTGATAAAGAGCTATTAGAGAAATATCACGAAGGACTTATCGTTTCCACAGCATGTTTAGGAGGAGAGATACCTAAAAAAATACAATCAGGAGATATTGAAGAAGCCGAAAAATCTATCGAATGGTTTAAAGACTTATTTGGAGATGATTTCTATCTGGAACTTCAACGCCACAAAACAAGCCGTCCGGATGCGAATATAGAAGCATATCCGTTGCAACAAAAGGTAAATGCAGAACTTCTTAGATTGGGCGAAAAATTTGGTGTGAAAGTCATCGCTACCAACGACGTTCACTTTGTGGAGGAAGAAGATGCTGATGCTCACGACCGTTTGATCTGTCTTAGTACAGGAAAGGATTTTGACGACCCCAAGCGTATGCGTTATACAAAACAAGAGTGGTTGAAAACTACGGCTCAGATGAAGGAAATATTTTCAGACGTACCGCATGTTTTGGAGAATACGTTGGAGATTCTGAATAAAGTAGAATACTATTCCATCGACTCCGATGCCTTGATGCCATTCTTTACTATTGATGCTTCTTTTGGTACAGAAGAAGGGTATAAAATAATGTATAGCGAAGAAGATCTTATTCTGGAGTTTGGAGAAAAAGCATATAAGCGTTTAGGCGGATATGACAAAGTAATACGTATTAAACTCGAATCTGATTATCTACGTCACCTGACTATGATAGGAGCAGATAAGAGATATGGAAAAGACAGAAGTCCTGAAATAGAAGAACGACTAAGTTTCGAATTGGACGTTATGAAGACTATGGGTTTTCCCGGTTATTTCCTTATTGTGCAAGATTTTATCACTGCTGCCCGAGGGATGGGAGTTGCCGTAGGACCCGGACGTGGATCGGCAGCCGGATCAGCAGTTGCATTTTGCTTAGGAATAACAGATATAGACCCGATAAGGTATGATTTACTGTTTGAGCGTTTTCTAAACCCCGATCGTATATCTATGCCCGATATTGATATTGACTTTGATGATGATGGACGAGGTCGGGTTTTGAAATGGGTTACGGATAAGTATGGACAAGAACGTGTTGCACATATCATAACTTATGGTACTATGGCTACCAAATCGGCGATCAAAGATGTTGCTCGCGTTCAGAAATTACCATTGGCAGAATCAAATCGCTTGGCAAAATTTGTACCGGACCGTATTCCTGACAAGAAGAAAGTGACATTGCGCGATGCCATTGAATATGTACCCGAACTCAAAGAAGCTGCCAACAGTCAAGATCCTGTAATGAGAGATACTTTGAAGTATGCTCAGATGTTGGAAGGCAATGTAAGAAATACCGGAGTGCATGCTTGTGGTATTATTATCGGACAGCAGGATATATCAGACATTGTACCGGTTAGTACTGCCGAAGATAAAGAAACCGGCGAAAGCATGTTGGTAACTCAATATGAGGGAACTGTTATTGAAGAAACAGGTCTAATTAAGATGGACTTCTTGGGGTTGAAAACTCTATCAATCATAAAAGAAGCTGTTGATAATATAAAACATACCACCGGACAGACAATAGATATAGGTAATATCTCGCTTGAAGATACTAAAACATACGAGCTATATAGTCAAGGTAAAACCACCGGAACATTCCAATTCGAGTCTGCAGGTATGCAAAAGTACTTGAAAGAATTGCAGCCCACAAAGTTCGAAGATTTGATTGCTATGAATGCCCTTTATCGTCCCGGTCCGATGGATTATATCCCTTCATTTATTGCGCGTAAGCATGGACGGGAAGAGATTTCTTATGATATTCCTATTATGGAACGTTATCTGAATGATACATACGGAATTACGGTATATCAGGAACAGGTCATGTTACTGTCGCGTTTATTAGCTGATTTTACACGAGGTCAGTCTGACGAGTTGCGTAAAGCAATGGGTAAGAAGCTTATTGATAAGATGAATGCCCTAAAAGAAAAGTTTATTGCCGGAGGTACAAAGAATGGACACGATAAGAAAACTTTGGATAAAATATGGGCTGACTGGGAAAAATTTGCATCCTATGCCTTTAATAAGTCGCATGCTACTTGCTATTCGTGGGTTGCCTATCAGACAGCGTGGCTGAAGGCTAATTATCCATCCGAATATATGGCGGCTGTGCTTTCTCGAAACTTGTCAAATATAACTGAAATTACGAAATTTATGGACGAGTGCAAGGCGATGAGTATGAATGTGCTTGGACCGGATGTAAACGAATCGTTTCTCAAGTTTTCAGTAAATAAAGAAGGTGATATTCGATTCGGTCTTGCTGCTGTGAAAGGAGTAGGCGAGGGTGCGGTTATGAATATTATAGAAGAAAGGGAGAAAAACGGACCTTTCAAAGATGTATTTGACTTTGTAGAACGTGTAAGCCTTAGTGCTTGCAACAGAAAGAATGTTGAGTCCTTAGCCTTGGCAGGAGCTTTTGATGCTTTTGGAGGTATAAGTCGTGAACAGTTTTTTGGCGAGAACAGTAAAGGTGAAATATTTATAGACTCTTTGATACGTTATGGTAATAAATATCAGATAGATAAAAATACTGCTGCAAATTCTCTATTTGGAGACGATGCTTCATTTGATATTGCTCGTCCGGATATACCACATGTGGAAAAGTGGTCTGACTTGGAACGGTTGAATAAAGAACGCGAGCTGATCGGCATCTATTTATCGGCACATCCTTTAGATGAATACAGAATTGTGCTAAAATATGTTTGTAATGTAGGCATGTCGGAGATAGAAGATAAAGATGCTCTGAAAAATAAGGATGTTACTATAGGAGGGCTAGTATCCGGAGTCCGTGAGGGAATAACCCGTACGGGCAAACCTTTTATGATTATTCGAATCGAAGACTTTACCGGTAGTGGCGAAATTCCTCTATTTGGTGATGATTATATAAATTTCGGTAAATATGGTCGTCCGGGCCTTTATGTATATATAAAAGGACGGGTACAGGGTAGAAGATATGATGAAAACCAGATGGAATTTAAGATCTTATCTATACAGCTTCTACCGGATGTAAAAGATAAATTGATTGAAAAGATTACCATAACTTTGCCCTTGCATGATATGAATAGCCAAATGGTAGAGGAATTATCAACATTGACGAAAAACAATCCGGGAAATTCGTTGTTATATTTTCAGGTAGTCGATGGAGAACGAAATATGAAAGTAGATCTCTTTTCTCGTAACTTTAAAATAGATGTTAGACAAGAATTGATTGATTATCTGATAGAAAATGATAGCTTAGTGTTTAAGGTAAATTAAAATCACTTGTATTTTTAAATACTTTAATTACCTTTGCAAAATAATTTTCTCAATAGAATTGATAAATATAATATATAAATTAATAGATAAAAGTTATGGCTTTAGAAATTACAGACGCATCATTTGAAGATGTATTAAAATCGGACAAACCCTTAGTTATTGATTTTTGGGCAGAATGGTGTGGTCCATGTCGTATAGTAGGACCTATTGTAGATGAATTATCTTCTGAATACGGTGACCGTGTGACTATTGGAAAGGTAGATGTGGACAACAATGACGAGATAACTTCTAAATATGGTATCCGTAATATTCCTACAATCTTATTCATTAAGAATGGCGAAGTTGTTGACAAACAAGTTGGTGCAGCTCAAAAAGCTGCTTTAGTAGAAAAAATAGAAAACTTATTGAAGTAAGGAGTTACTTCTAAAAAATAAGAAAAAGGATCATTCTATATGAAGAATGATCCTTTTTTATTGTTTTATTAATTTATGAGGAAAATCAAGAAATTACTTATTCTTTCTTGTTACTTTAATCGAATTGATTCCATAGTATCGACTGTATAAACTATTAATCCAGAAATTAGGGTCATCCGTACAATCATTGAAGAAATACTTATTCCTTACCTTTATTCCATCAGTAAAAATAAAATCTTTTTGTCCTTTCTTTTTACCTTCTTCTATGGCTATTTCTCTTCTCTCAAGAGTAGATTTTATTAAGTATATATTTTTACATTTTAAAGTAAAATCAATTATCAGGCTCAGACAGGATAAGCTTAAGACTAAGAAATTTGTTCTAATGGCACGTTCTGTTTTCAAGTTTAGATTTGCATACAATATGGCTATAGCTATAATGAAAAGAGAAATAATGCCAAAGAAGGCTCTGGATGGTATACCCGGAGAGGCAATCATAACGAAGAAAGCTATATTTGCTGTATAGAAGAATAGAAGTGATGTATGCAGTATTTTAGCCCTTTCGGTATGATTAGAAAACTCTTGTTTTTTGAAATAATGCAAAAGGATTAAATAAGGTACACAAAGCCATAATAGACGTTTGAAATACAGAAATAACATTTTAGGTATCCTAAAAATTAAGGCTTTGATCGAAGTCAGGCTTTCCTCCGGAGCTTGTCCTGTATTTCGTATAATTTCCTCTACATATCTTACTTGATTTCCAGGGGCTGTTATTAAGAAGAAAGCACCTATTACGATTCCAATCAGACCGATAATAGCCCATGCCGGAATCGCCATCCCCTGTCGTTTATATAAATATATTGCCCCAATAATAAAGAAAATCATAGCAATGCACATGTTTTCGTTAGTCCAACCTACAATAATACCAAAAGGCAAATATAATAGACTAACGAATAGATTGCTTATTGTCTTTTCTGTCCGATAATATGTATAGAATGGATATATAAATAGAATTATTATTGTCATGCTCCATAAATAGTTCGCGCTTCCGGTGATCCATAAGGTGGTAGCAACAATTGCCGGTTGAAGCCAGCAAAACATAGTAACAATAATTATGAGTACGCTCGGTCTTACTTTGTTATTGAAGTTTGCAATTTTATATATTGTATAGATAAGAATTAAATACACAACAGTATTGAGTATATCTTGATAAATAGGTTTTAATTGCAACAGTACTTGTGCTATACTGTGTACGACTGTCCTACCTCCCCACGACATATAGAAGTTATACTGTGATGTGATAAGGTCGTTAATATTATGGATACGTCTTGTTACAGAGTCTCCGTAAACGAAAGTATAATCCCAATCGTCTACAACAGTTGGGTATAACCAATTAAGAATAAAAGTTGTAATGGTAAATGTTGCTATTGCAATGACAAAGAATAATAGTTGTTTATTCCTATCAGAAAACCAACTTATGATACTATTTAATTTATTGGAATATATAGACATTTCTTTAATTTATAGGAATAAAATACAAATATATTAATTAATATCCTGTTCTTTATTTACTTTTTTAAACATATACAAGATCGCTTTTCTTTTTGATGGAAGAACTGCGTTTCTCAATCACTCAATAATGTTATTTTCAGAATATTTTTTGTCTGATCTGTAATTTTGATCCGCTCATCTGCCCGTTTACCTACAAGCCAAATAACTTCCGATCCAGAACATAACAGCCAAACCTCTTCTTTCTCGAAAAGCGTATATTTCTGATCAGAAAAGTAATCGCTGATTTTCTTCTTTCCTTTCATCCCGAAAGGTATAAACCAATCTCCTTGCTGCCAATGACGTAGTGTTAGAGGAAAGGATACCTTATCCGCATCTGCATATAGTATATTAAGATCTTTTGTCAAAGAAAAGCTATTGTCTATTTCAAATCTTTCAAATTCTAATCTTATCGGTAGAGATATTTCTTTTGAGTCCTCATATATAGTATAACTTTCGATGCTTAACGTTTCTCTTTTTTTGAAAATAAGATATTCCCTGTCTTTTAATAGTTCATAATCTTGCGAATAAAAAACCTTTCCCGATTGAGAAGCCAATGATTCAAAAATTTGATTGACTGTCGCGCTATTAAACCCTAATGGAGATAATATTTCGAACAGAATAGCTTGCGGCTCTATATATTGAATCAATAATGGAATACTAATTTTATTGTCAGATAAAATTGTATTCTTTACCTGTTCTATATATACCTTATAAATATTTTCAACTTGTTGCAGATTTTGTGCAGTACGCAAGATAGCTTCTTTTGCCGAAGGATTGATAGATTCCAATAGAGGTATGATATTCAGCCTTATTTTGTTTCTTGTATACATATCCTCACTATTTGTACTATCATCTACGTACATTAATTTTCGTTCGTTGAGATATTCTAATATTTCGCTACGGCTTAGACATAATAAAGGACGGATGATATACCCATTCTTCGCAGATATTCCGGTTAATCCTTTAATACCTGTACCTCGAACCAGATTTAATAAGACCGTTTCTACCGAATCATCTCTATGATGAGCAATAGCTATCTTGTCAGCTAAATGGATAGATCGTAGTTGTTCAAACCAATTGTAACGAAGTTCTCGTGCAGCCATCTCTATTGAAATAGAATTTCGTTCGGCATGAGTTTCCGTATCAAAGTCAATCCGTTCAAAAGGCAGATTATACTTTTTACATAACTCTTCTACAAAAAAAGCATCGCGGTTAGATTCCTCTCCTCGTAGATGAAAATTGCAATGAGCCACAACACATCTTATCTTGAAGCTATACAGCATATCGAGCAAAGCCACAGAATCAGCACCTCCGCTGACTCCTACAATCACTTTCTCGCCTCCTTCCAGGAGGTCATTATCTATAATATATTGTTCTACTCTTGATAGATACATGTTTAATCAATTCTTAAATAAGACAAATAATGCTTTTCTACACTCTTTGATAGCAGTTGTATATTTAACATATCCGAAGCCACTGATATATCTTTTATCGTACCATCATTATATAATATACCGATCGAATCATCCGCTTCATTATACATATTTGTACGCATCACATCTGCCGAAAAGAAGTAAGATGCTTCTTCCTCTGTCACACCTAAATCTTTTTTATACTTTTCTATATATTCTTTTATTTGGCTTTCAGGTATAGCTTCGTTTGTTATTTTGATCTTAAACAATTGTCTGTTTATAAGAGAATAACTAAGTTTAGATAATACCTTGTCTTCATTCTCTGCCCATACTTTGAGCGCACACCATATATCGTTATCGTCCAGATTTACAAAATGTCTTAATACTTCTTCCTTATTCTTTTCAAAATAAATCTTATCAACTTTTGTTTCTAAAAAGTAGAATAGAGAAGGGGATGCAAATAATTTAGCCCCTTTTTCTGTCAAATATTTTGCCCTCGCCAATGTCTTTATCAGCATCTTTTCGGCAGCCACAGCCGTTTTGTGTAAATATACTTGCCAATACATCAATCTGCGCGACATAAGAAAGTTCTCGATAGAATATATTCCTTTAGCCTCTACCACAAGTCTGTCGTTGCGTAGATCGAGCATTTTTATTATTCGTGCAGACCCGATATTCCCTTCCGTCACGCCTGTAAAAAAGCTATCGCGTCGCAGATAGTCGAGCCGGTCTACATCAAGCTGCCCACTTACCAATTGGTGCAAAAAATGCTTCGGATATTCATCCTTGAATATGGAAATACATGTATTCAATTCTCCTGACATTTCATTGTTGAGATACTCCATCAATGCCAGAGAAAACTCCTCGTGGTGAATCCCATTAGTCAAAGTATGTTCCAGAACATGAGAGAAAGGACCATGTCCTACATCGTGCAATAATATACTAGCCAATGCCCCATTCGCCTCTTCCTCTGTTATTTGATGTCCCTTTTGCCGTAGATTATATATTGCCTCATTCATCAGATACATAGCTCCGATGGAATGGTGTAGCCGTGTATGTTGTGCGCCCGGATATACGAACGAAGCCAGACCCAATTGTCTAATTCGATTCAATCTTTGCAAAAAAGGATGCTGGATAAGCCTATATAAGAAATTGTTTGGAATGGTTATAAAACCAAAAACAGGATCGTTAATTATTTTTTTTTTATTACTCATAAGTTAAAGCAGTAATATAAAAGCGTTTTCGTTATATTTTAAAATCAAAGATACAGAGAAAATATCAATCTATAACAGATGTTCAAATACAAGGATGGGTTAAATTAGAATAAAAGCAACAAAATGAAAGCGCAAACGTACAATCACATATTTTTATAATATTTAGAAAAAAGCATATAATTTACTTTCAAGGCAAATTCTTTATTAAATTTGTCTTCAAAAAATATACTTATGGAAATATTGGAAACATTTCTTTTGCCAAGTGCGTGGATTGCTTTGCTCACATTGGCTTTTCTTGAAATAGTATTAGGTATAGACAATATTGTATTCTTGTCTATAATTTCATCGAAATTACCACAAAAAGAACAACCTAAAGCGCGTTCGCTTGGTCTTATATTAGCCATGTTTTTCCGTATACTGCTGTTATTCTGTATTTCGTGGCTAATGAAATTGACAAAACCTATTTTTTCATTCGATACCGCTTGGTTCGATGGTTCTATTTCAGGGCAGAGTATTATTATAGGAGTAGGAGGGCTTTTTCTTTTATATAAGAGTGTCACAGAAATACATCATAAATTAGAAGGAGAAAGCGATGCTGTGCAGGGGCGTTCCAAGACCAGCTTTATTGGAGTCATTGTACAGATAGTAGCACTGGATATTGTTTTTTCTTTCGATAGTGTACTTACAGCCGTAGGTCTGGTTAGCTTCAATGAATTTGGATATGCAGGAGCTATGACTATTATGGTTACGGCAGTAGTAATATCTGTGTTGATAATGCTCCTTTTCTCGGGACCTGTAAGCAAGTTTGTGAACGAACATCCTACTATCCAAATGTTGGGTTTATCTTTCCTTATTCTTATTGGAGTTATGTTATTAGTCGAATCAGCTCATCTGTCGCAAATTTCAATATTCGGAAGTGTGGTAGGAGAGATACCTAAAGGTTATATTTATTTTGCCATAGCATTCTCTTTGCTTGTCGAATTCTTAAATATGAAATTGAGAAAGAAAGCTACTCCGGTTAAATTAAAAGACTCGGAAATAATAACTGATAAGAAAGATTAGTCTTTAAAAAATAATAAAAAAACGGCTCAGTAAAATCTACTGAGCCGTTTTTCTTTATATATCAAATATGGATTTATTCATATTCATTCCAAGCTTTAATCTCTATTTCGTCCACATTCATTTTACAAAATGCTTGTATAAATGCTGAAGCCAGACGAGAGTTGGTAAGTAATGGAACATTATAGTCGATAGATGCACGTCTTATCTTATATCCATTGTCTAACTCGTTTGTAGTAAAGTTCTTTGGAATATTTACCACAAGATCTATCTTTTTGTTCTGAATCATTTCCAATGCACTGGGACGTTGATCTTCATTAGGCCAGAATACTTGTGTGGCAGGTATTCCATTGTCAGCAAGGAACTTTTGAGATCCCCCTGTTGCGTACAATTCATAACCCTTTTGGTGCAGCATACGTGCAGCTACTAACAACTCCACTTTCGATTTGGCAGGACCGGTTGAAAAGAGTACCGTCTTTTTAGGCACGCGATAACCTACTGATAGCATTGATTTCAACATGGCATCGTAGAAGTTGTCGCCTATACATCCGACCTCACCCGTTGAGGCCATGTCTACACCCAATACAGGGTCAGCTTTCTGTAAACGGGAGAACGAGAACTGAGAAGCTTTGATACCTACATAATCAAGATCAAAGTCATTCTTGTTAGGTTTCTCCACATTTTTGCCCAGCATCACCTGTGTTGCCAGATCAATGAAGTTTATCTTCAAAACTTTGGATACGAATGGAAATGAACGTGATGCACGCAGATTACATTCTATCACCTTTATATCGTTGTCTTTCGCTAGGAACTGCATATTGAAAGGTCCCGAAATCTGTAATTCTTCTGCAACCTTACGCGCGACTTTCTTTATCCGTCTGACTGTTTCTATATAAAGACGCTGCGCTGGAAATTGTATTGTTGCATCTCCGGAGTGTACTCCTGCAAACTCAACGTGTTCCGAAATAGCATACATTACTATTTCACCTTTGTTCGCTACCGCATCTATTTCTATTTCTTTTGCATTTTCCACAAACTCGGTTACTACTACCGGATGTTTCTTTGACACTTCGGCAGCTAGTCCGAGAAAGTTTTCTAATTCCTGATCATTCGAGCATACATTCATCGCTGCACCCGAAAGCACATAGGATGGACGAATTAAGACAGGATAATCCACTTCGTCCACAAATCCTTTAATATCTTCGAGCGAGGTCAGTTCTTTCCAGCGTGGCTGGTCTACTCCGATACGGTCGAGCATACTGGAGAATTTATGACGGTCTTCGGCATTATCAATGCTTTGAGCTGTTGTTCCCAAAATATTAACCTTTGCAGCATCAAGCCTCAAAGCTAAATTATTTGGTATCTGCCCTCCCACCGAAAGTATTACACCATGAGGGTTCTCTAGCTCTATGATGTCCATCACACGTTCGTATGTCAATTCATCGAAGTAGAGACGATCGCACATATCGTAGTCTGTTGATACCGTTTCCGGGTTGTAGTTTATCATTACCGATCGGTAACCTTCTTTTCTGATGGTTTGCAAGGCATTTACCGAACACCAGTCGAACTCAACTGACGATCCTATGCGATATGCTCCTGATCCTAGTACGATAACCGATTTGCGGTCGCCCAGATATTTCACATCATTAGCCTTGCCGTTGTATGTTATATACAGATAGTTTGTCTGTGCAGGATATTCGGCTGCAAGAGTATCTATCTGTTTTACACAAGGTATTATTCCGTTCTCTTTACGTATACGGCGTACATCCTGAGCTATTGTTTCTACAAGACTTGGTTCTTTACATACGATCTTTGCAATCTGAAAGTCTGAAAAACCCATCTGTTTTGCCGAACGGAGCAAGTCGAGAGGTAACGATTGTATATCGTCATATTTTTCTAGCTCTTTTGAACATTTGAATATGTATTGCAATTTCTGTAAAAACCAAAGGTCTATCTTGGTCAAGTCGTGAATCTGCTGTATACTATATCCTCGTTTAAAAGCTTCTTCTATACAGAAGATACGTTTGTCGGTGGGCTTAGTAAGAGCTTCATCCAGATTATCTGTCTCAATAGGTTTATTGGCTGCAAATCCGTGCATTCCTATATTAATCATCCGAAGCCCTTTTTGTATTGCTTCTTCAAATGTGCGACCGATAGCCATTATTTCGCCTACGGACTTCATGCTCGATCCTATCTCTTTGGATACACCATGAAATTTACCCAAGTCCCAACGTGGTATTTTGACAACCACATAGTCGAGTGCCGGCTCAAAGAATGCACAAGTAGATTTTGTTACAGAGTTTTTAAGTTCAAATAGTCCGTATCCAAGTCCTAGTTTGGCAGCAACAAAAGCCAGAGGATATCCAGTAGCTTTAGATGCTAGGGCTGAAGAGCGGCTCAATCGGGCATTTACTTCTATTACCCGATAGTCTTCCGATTCGGGGTCGAAGGCATATTGTACGTTACATTCTCCTACAATACCTATATGCTTCACTATGCGTATAGACAGTTCGCGTAGTTTATGATATTCCGAGTTTGTAAGGGTTTGAGACGGAGCTACTACGATACTTTCACCGGTATGAATTCCCAGTGGGTCGAAGTTTTCCATATTACAAACTGTGATACAGTTGTCATACTTATCTCGCACTACTTCATATTCGACTTCTTTCCAGCCTTTCAGCGATTTTTCAACTAAAAGTTGGGTAGAGTAGGCGAGAGCCTTCTCTGCAAGCACCCTCAATTCCTGCTCATTGTCGCAAAATCCAGATCCCAGTCCTCCCAAAGCGTATGCTGCACGCACAATAATCGGATAACCCAATTCGTCCGCCGCTTTTACTGCATCTTCGATAGAGCCTACTGCATGGCTTTTGATGGTTTTTACATTTATCTGGTCTAGTTTTTTTACGAATAAATCGCGGTCTTCCGTATTCATAATGGCTTGTACGGGAGTACCCAATACTTGTAAGTTATATTTCTCTAGTATTCCTGCTTCGTATAGTTGAACACCGCAATTTAATGCTGTCTGTCCTCCGAATGCCAATAGGATACCTTGAGGTTTTTCTTTTTGTATTACTTTTTCTACAAAGTATGGAGTGATAGGTAGAAAATATATTTTATCGGCACTTCCTTCCGATGTTTGTACTGTTGCAATATTGGGATTGATAAGCACTGTTTCTATGCCTTCTTCTTTCAAGGCTTTCAGAGCTTGCGATCCTGAGTAGTCAAATTCGCCGGCTTCACCTATTTTCAAGGCTCCTGAACCGAGTACTAATACTTTTTTTATATTTATATCCATTTAAAATAGCTTTTATTATGTGGTGGATTATAATTTTTCTACAAACATATCGAACAAGAAAGATGTATCTGTGGGGCCGCTCGCTGCTTCGGGGTGAAACTGAGCCGAGAAGAATGGTTTGGTCTTATGACGTATGCCTTCGTTTGTTCCATCATTAAGATTGACAAAAAGAGGTTCCCAATCGCTACCCAAAGATGCGTTTGCTACGGCAAAGCCGTGATTTTGCGATGTGATAAAACATTTATTTGTATCTACCATCTTTACCGGTTGATTGTGACTGCGGTGTCCGTATTTCAATTTATATATAGTTGCTCCACCGGCTTTAGATAAGAGTTGATTTCCCATACATATACCGCAGATAGGTTTATCGCCTTCCATTGCCTTCCGGATATTTTTTACAGTTTCTTCGCAAAAGTCAGGATTACCAGGTCCGTTAGATATAAATAATCCGTCCCATTCCAATTGATTGAAATCATAGTCCCAAGGTACGCGTATGAGAGTTACATTCCGATTGAGAAGACATCGTAGAATGTTGTGTTTTACACCACAGTCTACCAACACTACTTTCTTCTTGCCATTTCCGTAAGTAATGACTTCTTTACAAGAAGCGAGCGCAACCTGATTGTCGATGTTGGGATCGTAAAAGTCAATTTCATTCGCATCCTTAAACACAATTTTTCCTTTCATTGACCCTTTTTCGCGCAAGATTTTAGTCAATTCGCGTGTATCAATACCATAGATACCCGGCACATCGTTTTCTTTGAGCCATTCACCTAAACTTTTCTTGGCATTCCAATGTGAATATTCGTGAGAATAGTCAGAGATGATAAGTCCGTTTACTTGTATCTTTTCCGATTCGTAAAAGTCGGAGATACCATTTGTGAATGTGTTGTCAGGCACACCATAGTTTCCTACCAAAGGAAAGGTAACGACTAAGATTTGTCCCAGATATGAAGGGTCTGTAAGGCTTTCGGGGTATCCTACCATGGCGGTGTTGAAAACGACTTCACCTGCCGCAGCTTTTTCCGAACCGAATGATTTTCCTTCAAAAACTGTTCCGTCGTCAAGAATTAGTTGAACTGCTTTGTCTGAATGCATCTTAAATTGAAATATAATTATAAGTAATACAATACTGTTTTTTTATATAAAAAAAAGGAACATGATACTTAACATATCTGTTCCTTTTGTATTTTGAATGTAAATTGTTGTATTCTTTTCTTTTTCATTTTTTAAATATCCAATAAATTATTTGCTGTATGAATATCTAAAATGCAAAGATAGGAATAAATCTGATACAAACAGATATGAATAAATTAAAATATTGAAAAAATATTATTTTATCGGATTTGTATTTCATCTATCATTAAAAACGCTTTTTCTCCTTTCTTTTCATGCCATAAAGGCAATGTTCCTTCCGACTCTAAGACTACTTTTACATATCTGGCTTTGGTTTCTTTTATATCAGTCGATTTCGTAATTATTTCGGGAGCTATATGATGATCTACTTTTGCAAAATCTTGCCGATAGTATTGTGTGAAAATTTTGTTATCCGATGATGTATAAAGTTTAAAACTTTTGGGAGGGAAGAGATTTCCCCGTGTATTAATAAATATATTTGTACTCACACTTGAAAATGAGGTTTCCTCTTTCAGGTCTATTAAAGCTTCCATGTCATAACCCAGAAATCCGAGCCATGAGCCTGTCCGATAGCTCGACGCTGCACCCTCTTGTCCGTCAACAAGCGTAGATGCACCCTTGAATGTATATTTTATGTCAGGTGCATTCTTTAAAATGATGGATTTTGCCGTAGCTTTATTTGTAATAAACTCTTTGGTATAAACATTACTTTTTTCATTGTTGCGATATGTTACAGCTTTAAGGATAGTACTGTTCTTTATCGTTATTGGTTTTTCTCTATTATATAATTCCGAATCTTTAGTTGGTTCTTTGCCCGACATTGTGTAGTAGATAGGACTATTGTCGAATGTGGATAAGTATAACTTTATTTCACTGCTCCTTGTATCTACGTCAATAGAATCTTGTACCTCATAGGCTTGCTTACAATTCTGATATCCTGCCTTATCTAGTTTTTTTGATATTCGATAAAGCCTTGTTACAAAGTTATTATAATCTTTCTCTTTAGGATTGCTCCATAATGTTTCGGACAAAGCGCACATACGAGGCAATAACATATATTCTACATTCTCTGTCGATGGCATATATTCAGTCCATACATTTACCTGCGCTCCTAGAATGTGACCTTGCTTTTCTTTGGGTAGATTTTTTGGCATAGGATCAAAAGAGTATGTTTTTTTTAGTTCAGTAAGCCACCCAAAAGTATAAGGCTCATTGTCTACGTCGGGCGATTGATAATAGTCAAGATATACCGATTGTTCGGGTGTCATTATTACGTCATGTCCTGCATTTGCTGCATATACGCCGCCCTCTGTTCCTCTCCACGACATAATTGTGGCATTGGGAGCGATGCCTCCTTCAAGAATTTCGTCCCATCCGATAATGCTCTTTCCTTTTGCATTTATCATTTTTTCTACACGCGAAATGAAATAGCTTTGCAGTTCTTCTCCGACAGAATGTCCGCCTGAACCTTTCAACCCGAGTTGCTTAATTCTTTTCTGACATTTAGGACAAGAAAGCCATCTGTTTTTTAAACATTCATCACCTCCAATATGTATGTAGCGAGATGGAAAGAGGTCAGCGACTTCGTTCATCACATCTTCTAAGAATGTGAATGTATCTTCATTGCCTGCACATAATACGTCTTCATATATTCCCCATTCGCATCCGACCTCGTAAGGTCCGCCGGTACAGCCTAAATTGGGGTAGGAGGCTAATACAGCCAAAGTATGTCCCGGTATATCTATTTCTGGTATAATTGTGATGTATCTATCAGACGCATATTTGATTACATCTTTTATTTCTTCTTGGGTATAGAATCCTCCATGAGGAGTATTGTCAAACTCTCCGGTATGTCGTCCTATTATAGTTTGTTTTCGTTCAGACCCTATTTTTGTTAATTCCGGATATTTCTTTATTTCTATACGCCAACCCTGATCGTCTGTGAGATGCCAATGGAATACGTTCATATTGAACATTGCCATCACATCTATATATTTTTTGATAAAGCTGACAGGATAGAAATGACGTGAAACGTCGAGATGCACTCCACGATGTTTATAGGCTGGTTGGTCACTGATTTCTACTCCGGGAAATTGAACTTCTTTTTCAGCCTGATTTGGTAAGGCTTTTCGCAAGGTTTGTATACCGTAAAAGACTCCGGCTTCTGAAGCTCCATTTATTTCAATTTGTGAATCGTTTACTTTTATTATATATGCTTCAGTATTATTATTTGTATAATTAGTAGACAGACGAATTGTATTCTTGGAGTTGGTGTCAGAGGTTATCTCTAATTTGTGTCCGATTGTTTGTTTTATATATTCTGACAGAAATCCGGCTATTGTTTCCAATTGTTTATTGCCTGACGGATACGATATCTTAGTTTCTTTATTTAGTAAGAATGGCTGTTGTGTGTTGTTTTTTATGTTTTGTACTATAGGTACAATGTTGTAGTCAGCTGTAAAAGTATTATCTTTGTGAGAACAGGCTAGAAATAAAGAGGCCAAAAATAGAAGTGAAATTTTTTTAAACATAAGTCAAAGATTCTGTGTTTTATATGATAAAAAGTTTTGCCGAAGTCAAATATATAGTTTATTCTGAAATTTTTGCCGCAAAAATTTATATTTTTGCACGGTATTTGAACGATCATCTATATTAAAAATAAGATTGAAGTATGAATGTCCTTAAATTTGGTAGTGCATCCCTTGCTACAGCCGATAAAATGAAAGATGTTGCAAATATTGTTGCTAAGGAAAGGAATAATATAATTGTACTATCATCTATACGAGGTACGGCTGAGGCTTTGACCGAGGTTTCGGAATATCTGTATAAAAAAAATCAGGAAGGGGCTATAGAGATAATCAACCGTCTTGAGAAATGGTATAGAGATTTTGTTCAGGCTCTTTTTGATACAGAAGAGGGGCGGAGAGAGGCTAATAGTATTGTCTCCGACAAGTTTGATTATATTCGTACTTTTACGAAAGATCTTTTTACTTTGTTCGAAGAACGTGTAGTAATGGCTCAGAGTGAATTGCTTAGTTCCGAATTATTTCATCTGTATCTTAAAGAAAAGAATGTAAATGCAGCTTTAATTCCTGCATTGGAATATATGCGTACGGACAAGAATTCAGTACCGGATCCGATATTTATAAAGGATAATCTGAGCAATCTTTTGGACGCAGCAAAGAATGCAGATCTATATATCACTCAAGGATATATTTGCCGCAATACATATGGTGAAATAGATGATCTACGCAAGGGTGGTAGCGATTTTACAGCATCATTGGTGGGTGTGGCAGTCGGCGCAGATGAGGTTCAGATATGGGCAGATGCAGATATAATGCAAAATAATGATCCTCGGTATGTGAAAGGAACGTCAGCTATACCTCATTTAAATTTTGATGAGGCTGCCGAGCTTGCATATTTTGGGGCTAAAATATTACATCCTTCAAGTATACTACCAGCTAAATTAGCAGATATACGAGTTTGTCTGAAAAATATAAAACATCCTGATGCTCAGGGTACTATTATCTCGAATGAAACAGAATCGGCCGTCATAAAGGCTGTAGCTGCTAAAGATAATATTACCGTAATAAATATAAAATCAGGTAAGATGCTATTAGCCCATGGCTTTTTGCGTCGAGTGATGGAGGTGTTTGAAAGTTATCAAACCTCGATAGATATGTTGGCGACATCTGAAATTGGTATTTCGCTGACAATAGATAATGATCATAATATTCAATTGATTCTTGATGATCTGAAAAAATATGGTACTGTATCTGTGGATAATGATATGGTAATCATTTCTGTAATAGGTAATCTAGGATCAGATAATAATAGTTTTGTTTCCAATATTCTGAATTCAGTAGATGGAATTCCTATAAGAATGATTTCTTTCGGAGGAAGTAAGTATAACTTCTCATTCCTTATCTCACGGAAATATAAAGAGGAAACTTTGCAAATATTGAATGATAAATTGTTTAATTAATTCTTAACCCCCAGATGACAAAAGGAAATTTTCCTGTTGACAAGCTAAAAGGTATCGAAACGCCTTTTTATTATTACGATATGGATTTGTTGAAAAGAACTTTGAAAATCGTAAAAGAAGAAACTAAAAAATATGGATTCGTTCAGCATTATGCAGTAAAAGCCAATGCAAACCGCAGGATATTGGAAGTAATGGCTTCCGAAGGATTTGGAGTGGACTGTGTAAGCGGAAATGAAGTGAAAGCTGCTGTAAATGCAGGCTTTCCTGCTTCCAAAATTGTTTTTGCCGGAGTAGGCAAGACTGATAAAGAAATTAATTTGGCGCTTGATCTTAATATTTTCTGTTTCAATGTTGAGTCTTTACCTGAGCTTGAAGTCATAAATGAGTTAGCTCATAAGAAAGGAAAATTGGCTCAGGTTGCTTTAAGAATAAACCCGAATGTTGATGCACATACTCATGAGTATATAACAACAGGATTGAACGAGAATAAATTTGGTTTTGCAATGGCTCATCTTGATGAAGTGTTGGATAAACTAAGTTCTTTAAAAGCAATAAAAGTAATAGGTATTCATTTCCATATAGGTTCACAAATAGAAGATGTTACAGTATTTGAACCTCTATGTGAACGAGTGAATAAACTTCAGGATTATTTCGAAGCACGAGGTTTGAAACTAGAACATATTAACGTTGGAGGCGGTTTGGGTGTAGATTACGAAAATCCGGACGAAAATCCTATTTCCGATTTTCAAAACTATTTTGCTTTATTTAATAAGAACCTAAAATTAAGAGAAGGACAGATTGCACATTTCGAACTTGGTCGATCAATTGTGGCTCAATGTGGTTCGTTAGTAACTCGTGTTACTTATGTGAAGCATGGTGAAAGTAAAACTTTTGCTATTGTAGATGCTGGAATGACAGATCTTATCCGTCCAGCTTTGTATCAAGCTTATCATAAAGTAGAGAATATATCGTCTGATCTGCCAGCAAAGAAATATGATGTAGTCGGTCCTATTTGTGAATCGTCAGATGTGTTTGTAAAAGATTACGAACTGAACGAAACTCAACGTGGCGATTTATTAGTATTGCGTACAGCCGGAGCATACGGTGAGATTATGGCTTCTCAATATAATTGTCGAGAATTGCCTAAACCTTACTATTCAGACAAGATTTGATAAAATAACAATATATTCCAAGAGCCGTATTGAATATATGGCTCTTGCTTTTTCACACAATACCTTACTTACGCTTAATTTTGATAATGGTAGAACAGATATTAACCTCTTTGACTTTTACTAAAGAGGAAATTGCGGTTATAACTTTATTGTTTGTCTTTTTTCTGGTACAAATATTTTTCTTGATATTTTATTATAGAAAACCATATTCTTATGCAAGAAAAAGAGAGAAAGATCCTTCTCTATCGTCATCTTATAAATCCAAAGTATCTGTTATAATAGCTTCGGAAAACGAAGCTGACAACTTATCGGATAACCTCCCTTTGATTTTAGCTCAGGATTATCCCGATTTTGAAGTTATAGTCGTCAATAACGGATCGACTGACGAAACGGATGTACTGTTACAATCATTGAAGCAGAATAATCCCAATTTATATCATACCTATCTGCCATATTCTAATGATAAAGCTTTCGGACGTCGAAAATTAGCACTAACCATTGGCGTTAAAGCTGCTAAAGGCGATGTTTTATTATTTATAGAACCATATTCTAAACCTGTATCAAACCAATGGATATCTTCTTTAATGAGTGAAATGTCAGAAGATAAAGATATCGTATTGGGCTATTCGTTTATTTCTAAAACGGATAAATTTTTTAATAGAATAGCACGTTTTGATAACCATATATTCAGTATGCAATATTTGTCGATGGCTATAAAAGGCAAACCGTTTACCGGGACATATCGTAATATTGCATTCCGTAAGCATCTCTTTTTTGAGAATAAGGGTTTTGCCTCATATCTTAATCTGGAAAATGGAGAAGATGTTTTTATCAATCAGATTGCTACTGCAAATAATACTGCTGTATCCATATTTCCTGATAGTTTTGTTGAAACACGGATCGAAAGATTTTCTTTATGGCGAAAGCTAAAGAAATTTTATTCCATTGCCAAGTCTTTCTTTAAGAGTTCAGCTCCGAGCCTTTTTTGTTTCGAAGCAGGAAGTAGATACTTTTTCTATCTGATATTTATACTAGCCTGTGTGTATAGTATTATGATCCAACATTGGGTGTTCTTGGGCGTAGCCATTCTTTTTTTTCTGATGCGCTTAGCGACACAATTAATTGTGATCAATAAGGCAGCTAAATATTTTTGCTCAGGTAAATTTTATTTTTCTCTGATAATTCTGGATATTTTGCAGCCTATCTATAATTTCAGGTTTAAGACCAGATATAGAAAAGGATATCGACGGAAGTAATAATTGTATTAGGTATAACGGCTGTTCTTGTTTCTCTTTTGAATGGCTCTCAAATATGGCTTCCTTATCTTTTCTTCCCATATAAGCCATAGAACGAAGATTACACCATCATAATATATCCATACAAATATATCCCGATGGAATATGTTGAACCAATCTTCGTAAAATTGTAAATAACATTCCGGAGAGTTGACCCATGTGCGGTTATTATACCACTCGTTGACAGATATGAACCATTCTGGAAAAGGCTGTTTTATTATCAGAATGATGATGACCAGCCTGATAATATTTATCAATAAAAGAATAGCTAAGGATAGTGGAATATACCATAATTTCTTCTTTGCCGGACCGAAATAAAATAGCATAATGAATGTAAACATCAGATATTGCTTTAGTCCGGTACATCCCCAAATGATGTCTATGAAAATAGAATTCTCAAAATAAAGAGTTATGCCATTAATATAGAAATTATGATAGCCTAATACATCATGTATCAACCAATATACAGTCTTAGCTGTCCATAGGTTCATTCCTTCTGTATATGCAGTGAGATCTTTACCCAATACCAATAGTATTCGCTCATCATCTCCTTGATGGACACAAAGTTTCCA
Source organism: Dysgonomonas sp. UBA5412 (assembly GCA_002409595.1). Classification (GTDB taxonomy): domain Bacteria; phylum Bacteroidota; class Bacteroidia; order Bacteroidales; family Dysgonomonadaceae; genus Dysgonomonas. The sequence continues at coordinate 5,634 of DHNQ01000027.1, read as the reverse complement.
TACAAATTCAAAAATTAGGAATAAACATAAAAACCAGATAATGTCTTTAAATGGTTTTAGCTTTTCTGCAACAGATAATATATGGTTGTCCGTCTTACAATTCATTGAAGCCTATATCAATCACAAAGGTATTAAAATAAGGATAATTAACCTTTTTAAGGCAAAAAAAATATGACATTTTATTTAAATAGACGGTTAACTGAGTTTTTTTAATTTACTTTGCACAAATTTCATCTGATTTTAAGCCAATTTAATATTGTATTAAATACGATGAGATCAAAACGTCTCTTTATTAGATATATAAAGGGTTATCCTAAGATGTTTGTATAAAGTTTTTAAACTATCTGGATAATAATTATCAGAAAAAGTTGTTTATAAACTGTTGTCATTAATAGCATACGAAAGATATATTATATAGTTTTACAGTAATATTTAAAATGATAGATGTATCTCAAGTTTTGAAAGAATTTAAATCGTATATTGAAGTATAATGCTAAAGAATAAAAAATTTCTTATCATAGCCTTATTGGCTTGTATTGTAAACTTTTTGAGTGCTCAGACAGATTCTCCTTACAGTAGATATGGTTATGGAATATTAAGAGATCAGGCTGTTGGTCCATCCAAATCTATGGGAGGTATCGGATACGGACTTCGTAATAGTCAAAGTGCTAACCCGATGAATCCGGCATCATATTCAAGAGTCGATTCCCTCACGTTCCTTTTTGATATGGGAGTGACTTTTAATAAAGGAAAACTCAGCGACGGCTCTAATTCTGAAAATAAATATAACGGTGGATTGGATTATATTACAATCTTAATTCCCATTAAAAAGAATTTAGGCTTAAGCTTCGGTATTTTACCATACTCTTCAGTCGGTTATAAATTTGGTAGTACAGAAACAAATGGATCTGTAACATATTTAAAATCTTTTTCAGGTAGTGGCGGACTTAGTCAGGTATATGCCGGCTTAGGTTATCTTACTCCATTAAAAGGACTCTCCGTTGGAGCTAATGCTTCATTCCTTTTTGGTACAATCGACCATGTTAGAAGCTTACCAGCAATATCAGGATCAGGAACTTATCTGTCTACAGACAATACAGAGTTGACTATAAAAGCTGCTAAATTTGATATAGGACTTCAATATGAAATGCCTATTGGCAAAGATAAAACATTGACTATTGGTGGTGTATTCTCCCCAAAAATAAACTCTAAGGCGAATTACGAGAATTTACGTTATTTGTATCAATCATCTAATAGTGCATTGGTGCAAGGAGATACAATCCGTTACAACGGTGTTGATGCGGGAATACCTAATACTTATGGTTTAGGTTTTACGATCAACAAGGAGAATCGGATTATTTTTGGAGCAGATGTAACCTATCAACAGTGGGAAGATGTTAAATACAGTTCGTATATGAATGACGGACTTGAATCGAAAGATCGTTTTAACGATCGTTGGAAATATAGTGCCGGTATAGAATATATAGCTGACCCATATGATAGAAGCTATTTTAAGAAAATGAAATTCAGAGGAGGTGTAAATTATAGCAATTCCTATTTGAATGCAATAGACAATGCCGGAAACATAGATGGGTATAAAGAATATGGAGCAACCGTGGGATTTGGTTTACCTATCAAAGATAATATTGGAGGTAGAATATCATATTTGAATCTTAACTTTGAGTATAAGAAGTTGAAACCCAAATTTAGTAATATGATTAGTGAAGAATATTTTGGAGTTTCGTTGAATGTGAATATAAACGAGCTTTGGTTCTTCCGCCGAAAAGTTGAATAACAGTTATTTACCAAAAAGATAAAAGCCTCAATTAACTATTGAGGCTCACTGTTTTTTATAAGATTTGTATTTATAAGATGAAGTTAGGTCGTAAACAGATCCTTTTGTTAATGTTGGCAATTATGTTATTTGCCCTGCCTTTCCTATTCGCCTCATGTAAAAAAGATTCAACATCATCTGTTAACTTTAAATATGATAAAGAAACAGTACCTACCATGAGTACAGATAGTGTTGATATGTTAATCTCTGATTCCGGAATCATTCGCTATCGAATTGTAGCTAAGACTTGGGATATATTTGAGCAAGCTAAAGATCCGCATTGGCTTTATCCGAGAGGCTTTTATTTCGAGCAATTTGATAGTACATTTAAGGTTGTAGTTACAGTGAAAGCAGATACCGCATGGAATTACACATCTCAAAAATTATGGAGATTTAAAGGAAATGTTTACGTAACAAATAGATTGGGAGAAACATTTGCCAGTGAAGAATTGTTTTGGAATCAACAAAAGGAAAAAATATATTCAGATAAATTAGTGACAATAGATCGTCCTGATAAAGGTATTTTACAAGGGCGTGGAGGTTTTGAATTAAATCAGCAGATGACTGAATACGAATTTAAGAATGTGGGAGAAGCATCTACTGGTAAAACAATTATATATGTCAAAGAAGACGAGGGCGGAGAAGGGGAAAATATAGAATAATGCCTTAAATATGAATGAAATTCAATCCCAATTTATTATCTTCGTGCCCTGAAAGTTATATATGCAAAATTTAAAGTAAACAACATAAAAAATAATTATTAACTAAATGGCTGCATTACAGAAAATTAGAAGTAAGTCTACTCTATTGGTAGGTATAATTGCCGTAGGTTTATTGGCCTTTGTATTTCCATGGGGAGAAGTGACAACTTTTGTCAACAAGATGAGAGATAAAGCTTTTGTCGTGAATGGAGACGTTATTACAACAAAAGAATATTCTGACAGAATTGCTGAATGGGAAAACTTTCAGAAAATAATGTCCAATCAAAATTCATTAGATGAATTTACCACATCTCAAATCAGAGAGATGGTTTATCAGCAAATGGTAAAAGAAAAGATTCTTGATGCAGAAGCTGAAAAATTAGGACTTGAAGTAACAAAAGAAGAATTATCCGATATGGTATACGGCAACACCGTTGCTCCTATCCTATATCAAATACCATTATTTGCAAATCCTCAAACAGGGCAATTTGACAAAGCTTATTTAATGCAGTTTCTATCAACCATTAATCAAGATCCTACAACTTTAGAAGAACCAAACAGATCAGAAATAATGGCTAGAAGAGAAATTTGGGCATTCATTCAAAATATGATGAAATACCAACGTCTCGAAGAAAAATACTCATCATTAGTTGCAGGCTCTGTTTTAGTTAGCGATACAGAAGCTAAAGCCTCATTTGAAGATTCCAAAAATGTAGCTGACATTGCATATGTCGTTCAGAAATATTCTACATTGCCTGATTCTACAGTTCAAGTGTCAGACAAAGACATCAAAACATTATATGATTTACGTAAAAATAACTACAAATTGGATACCGAATTGCGTAAAATATCTTATTTCATAAAAGATGTAGTTCCTAGCGATGAAGATTACGCTGTTGTAGAACAAGAAATGAACGCTGTATTCGAAAAACTAAAATCTGCGGAAAATCCAACTGCAATAGTAAGTGAATATTCAGCAAATCCATACGTAGACGCATTTATGGCTGTGTCGTCACTACCAGCCGAAGCTAAGACATTTGTACAAGGAGCTTCAATAGGTGATGTATATGGACCTATACGCAGTGGACAGTCTTACCTAATGTACAAATTAGTAGACAGAGCCAATGCTGCAGATTCAATTAAATTGCAAATCATACCATTACCTCAAGGCTTAGATGAAAAAACTTCCAGCCATATAATTGATAGCTTACAAACAGTACTAAAAGGAGGAAAAGATTTCTCTGCCTTAGCGGATGAAGTTATGCCGGGATCTAATGGAGGTGAATTAGGTTGGGTAAATGAAATGATGCTAGCCAGTGCAGGTATAGCAAAAGAATGTTTTGCTGCTCCAAAAGGAGAGGTCTTGAAACTATCTGTCGGAGGACAAATGCAGTTAGTACGCATTGCCGATAAAACAAATCCTGTCGCAAAAGTAAAATTAGCCGTAGTTCAGATGCCTGTAATGATAAGTGATAAGACTCAGAACGGAATAGACAATGAATTGAATCAATTTGTTAGCGAAAACGGTAATGCTGAAACTTTTGATAAAGCAGCTCAAACCAAGGGTTATAGTATAGTTGCAGATGCATTAATTTCGCCGGCAGAAATTGCTTTGGGACAAGCTACGGGTTCACGCCAAGTAATACATTGGGCTTTCAATGAGAAAGTTGGTTCTGTCAAGAAATTTGATATGTCAGACAAACGTATTATTGCCGTTATAAAAAGCGAAATAAAAGGAGATTATATGCCATTGTCTGAAGTTTCTACCGCTCTGAAAGCAGAATTAATAAATGACAAGAAAGCTGAAAAAATGATAGCAGATTTAAAATCTAAAAATTTGACCTCGCTAGATGCTTATGCACAACAAGTGGCAGGAAAGGTTGATACAGTAAACTTTGTTTCCTTCCAAACCAATAATCTGTCAGGAGTTGGTTATGAACCAATAATAAATGTATATGCTAAAGATGGACAACCGAATAAGGTAGAAGGACCTTTAAAAGGGAAATCTGGAGTATATACCCTTTCTGTAACAAACAGAACAGAGGATGCTAAAGAATACAATGCTGTGCAAGTAAAACAACAGATAAAACAATCTAATTTTTATCAAGTAACGTCTCAGGCAGTATCAGTTCTCAAAGATAAAATGAAAGTAGAAGATAACAGAGTGAAATTCTGGTAAACGCTTCGAAAGAAAAATATTTACTATATTTAAACTCCCTTATAGGTTAGAATCTATAAGGGAGTTTAAATTTCTATCAAAAGAAAATATTATGACTAAAAAAGAACGTTACGCAGGAGTTATCGACTGGTTTAGCAAGAATATGCCTGTCGCAGAAACAGAATTACATTACAATAGCCCTTTTCATTTATTAATTGCAGTTATACTATCAGCCCAATGTACAGATAAGCGAGTTAATATGGTTACTCCTGCATTATTTGAAGCATATCCCACACCAGAAGTTATGGCTGTTACTACAACGGATGCTATCTATCATTATATAAAAAGCATCTCCTATCCCAACAATAAGGCTAAGAATCTTTTGGGAATGGCTAAGAAACTCGTTAATGATTTTGGTGGACAAGTACCAGATACATTAAAAGAATTGGAATCAATACCCGGAGTTGGACGTAAAACGGCCAATGTTATGCTTATTGTAGTTTTTAATAAACCTGCAATGCCGGTTGATACACATGTTTTTAGAGTATCGAATAGAATTGGATTGACAAATAATTCTAAAACTCCGGAGCAAACCGAAAAAGAATTAGTAAAGCATATACCAACTAAATATCTATCAAAAGCTCATCATTGGCTAATATTACATGGTAGATATGTTTGTCTTGCCAGAAAACCAAAATGTGAAATATGTGGATTAACTCAATTTTGTAAATATTATTCGCAAGCATTTCCACCAACTCTACCCCCTAACCATGACCAACAGTAGCACCTGTCCCATCACCTACCAAATCCTCCACGACCTCCTGTCCCGGTGACGCCCTTTCCCTTTTTCATTAAAAAAGATTACAATGTATGTGTTTGTTTTGTAGGACATTAATAAAAAGTACTAAAAAAAGAATAAAAAAAAGCCCTAAAACATTTGG
>DHNQ01000003.1 GCA_002409595.1 Dysgonomonas sp. UBA5412 | reverse complement strand
CGTGTAGACCGTCAGTTACGTGGACGTGCCGGACGTCAGGGTGACCCGGGTTCATCAGTATTCTATATCTCTTTGGAAGATGATTTGATGCGTTTATTTGCATCAGAACGTATTGCCGGAATGATGGACCGCATGGGATTCAAAGAAGGCGAAATGCTTGAGCATAATATGCTTAGCAAATCGGTAGAACGTGCACAAAAGAAAGTTGAAGAAAATAACTTCGGTATTCGTAAACGTTTGCTTGAATACGATGATGTAATGAACTCTCAACGTGAAGTTATATACAAACGTCGTCGTCATGCTCTTATGGGTGAACGTATCGGAATAGATATCGTAAATATGTTCTATGACACTGCTGTCAATCTGGTAGAACAATATGCTGATAACCTTGATTATGAAGGTCTAAAAATAGACTTATTAAGAGTATTAGCTATCGAAGCTCCATTTGATGAAGCGACATTCCGTTCTATGAAGCCGGATGTAATGGTAGATAAGATATACGAAGATGCTATTCAGAACTTTAAGTTGAAAATGGATCGTCTTGCTGAAATAGCAAATCCGGTAATCAAACAAGTATATGAAGAGCAAGGTGATAAGTTTGAAAATATACTTATTCCGATCACGGACGGAAAACGTGTATATAACATATCTTGCAATCTGAAAGAAGCTTATGACAGCCAGTCGAAAGATATTATTAAATCTTTTGAGAAAGCAATTGTTCTTCATACCATTGATGAAGAGTGGAAAGAACATTTGCGCGAGATGGACGAACTACGCCATTCCGTACAGAATGCCAGCTACGAACAGAAAGATCCTTTATTGATCTACAAATTGGAATCGTTCAAACTATTTAAGGTAATGCTTAATGGAATCAATTCTAAGACTGTAACAATCCTTATGCGCGGACAAATACCTGTACGTGAACCTGAAGAAGTTCGTCAAGCGGCTCCTGAGCAAAAGACTGATTATAGCCGCTATCGTACCGAGAAAAGTGATTTGGAGGGAGATTCTCAACAACGGACTCCAGATCAGGAACAAAACAAAGCGAAAATAGCCCCTGTGCACGTAGACAAGAAACCGGGACGTAATGATCCTTGTTTCTGTGGAAGTGGCAAGAAATATAAAAACTGTCATGGTAAAGATGAATAATTTAAAGAACTGATTTATTATAAGGAAAGCCCGATGTACACTAAAAACATCGGGCTTTTTTGCGTTATTATATTTTCGGAATACAAACAAAATTTGTATCTTAGCATGTTTTTAAAAACACTAGAAAATACCTTAACAAAAAGGTGTATCACAAATATTTGAGAATAAAATTTTTATCTTAAAATAATGGCAGAATCAGAGGACAGAATTATTAAGATCAACATCGAGGATGAGATGAAATCAGCCTACATTGACTATTCAATGTCGGTAATCGTATCAAGAGCATTGCCTGATGTTAGGGATGGATTTAAACCCGTTCATCGTCGTATCCTTTTCGGGATGAGTGAGTTGGGAAATACATCTAATAAACCTCATAAAAAATCAGCAAGAATAGTCGGGGAAGTTTTAGGTAAATACCATCCCCACGGAGACTCATCAGTATATTTTGCAATGATACGTATGGCTCAGGAATGGAGCATGCGATATCTATTGGTAGACGGACAGGGTAATATGGGTAGTGTAGATGGTGATATGCCTGCTGCTATGCGTTATACAGAAGCCCGATTAAGCCGCTTAGCAGAAGAAATGCTAAAGGATATTGACAAAGAAACAGTTGATTTCCAATTAAACTTTGACGATACATTAAAAGAGCCAACAGTTTTACCAACTCGTATACCTAACCTCTTGATTAACGGAGCTTCGGGTATTGCAGTAGGGATGGCTACGAATATGGCTCCTCACAATATGACTGAGTCCATAAATGCAACTATTGCATATATAGAAAACAATGATATTGACACCGAAGGTTTGATGCAGTACATCAAAGCACCTGACTTTCCTTCCGGTGGATTCATATATGGATATCAAGGCGTTATAGATGCGTTCGAAACAGGTAGAGGACGTATTGTAATGAGAGGGCGAGCAGAAATAGAAATGGAAGGAAATCACGAAAAAATAGTTATTTCCGAAATTCCTTATCTGGTAAATAAAGCCGAACTCATTAAACACATTGCTGATCTTGTCGGAGAAAAGAGATTAGAAGGAATCAGCAATGTTAATGACGAATCCGATCGTCAGGGTATGCGTATCGTTGTAGATGTAAAACGCGATGCTAATGCTAATGTTGTACTAAACAAATTATATAAACTTACAGCACTACAATCATCATTTAGTGTAAACAATATTGCTCTTGTAAAGGGACGTCCTAGAACACTTACACTCAAGGATATGATTTCCTTGTTTGTGGAACATAGAATTGATGTTGTTATTCGCAGAACTACTTACGATCTGCGTAAAGCTGAAGAACGCGCTCATATTCTTGAGGGTCTGATCATTGCATCGGATAATATTGATGAAGTTATTGCTATTATCAGAGCATCTAAGTCTCCGCAGGAAGCAATAGATAATTTGATGAGCAAATTCAGCCTTACAGATATTCAGGCTCGTGCAATAGTAGAGATGCGTCTACGTCAATTGACAGGACTAGAGCAAGATAAGCTTCACAATGAATATCAGGAGATCTTGAAACTCATTGCTTATTTGAAAGAAATACTTGCTAATGAAGAGCTTCGAATGAAAGTTATCACAGATGAATTGATCGAAGTAAGAGATAAATATGGCGACCAACGCCGAACTGAGATTGTTTTTGCGTCAGAAGAATTAAATCCTGAAGATTTTTATTCTAATGATGAAATGATTATTACCATTTCACATCTAGGATATATCAAACGTACTCCTCTATCTGAATTCCGAGCTCAAAATAGAGGCGGAGTAGGAGCTAAAGGTTCTGAAACCAGAGATGCCGACTTTATAGAACATATTTATCCGGCATCTATGCACAATTACATTTTGCTGTTTACACAAAAAGGAAAATGTTATTGGCTTCGTGTATTTGATATTCCGGAAGGGACTAAAAACTCAAAAGGAAGAGCTATTCAGAATCTTTTGAATATAGAATCGGATGATAAAGTAACAGCATTCGTCAGAGTAAGAGGATTTAGCGATACAGAGTTTATCAATAGTCACTATTTAGTATTCTGTACTAAACAGGGAGTTATCAAGAAAACAAGACTAGAAGCATATTCAAGACCTCGTCAAAATGGAGTAAATGCAATTACTATTCGCGAAGACGATAAGGTAATTGAAGTATTGATGACAGATGGAAACAGTGAAATATTGTTAGCCAATCGCAACGGTCGCGCTATCCGTTTCCACGAAAAAGATGTACGGGAAATGGGACGTACAGCTACCGGTGTGAGAGGAATGCGTATAGAAGAAGACGGACAAGACGAAGTTATAGGAATGTTGGCCATGTCTAAAGATGCTCAGGCAAATGAAACTATTATGGTTGTGTCTGAACAAGGATATGGTAAACGTACCAATCTGAATGAAAAGGATGAAGAAGGTAATGATATTATAGATGAAAATGGTGAAATTGTACCAGTTTATCGAATCACTAGTCGTGGTGGAAAAGGAGTTAAAACTCTTAATATAACAGACAAAACAGGTAAGCTTGTATCTATAAATAGTGTTACGGACGATAACGATTTAATGATTATTAACAAGTCTGGTATTACAATTCGTCTAAAAGTTTCAGATATTCGCACTATGGGAAGAGCAACCCAAGGTGTTAGACTTATCAATTTAGGTAAGAGAAATGATGAAATAGCTTCTATCTGTAAAGTCGAATCTGAGACGGATTCCGATGAAATAGAAGACATTGACTTATCAGAAAACGATTTAGACAATACAAACGAGACTGAAATAAAAGAATAAGTAATTTAAAAATAAGTGATTTATGAAACGTATATTATTAGTAACATCATTATGTTTGCTTGCTAGCATTTCTTTTGCTCAAAAAAAGGCAGTAAAAGATGCTAAAAATGCAATGAAAGGTAATGTCGCGGAGGCAAGAGAGCTTATAAAACCGGCATTAACTGATCCTGAAACAGCAGAAGATCAGGAAACGTGGAAACTAGCCGGAGATATTGAATTTAAAGCTTTCGATGATGAGCGTACTCTAGAAATGCAAAAAGAGATTACAGGCAAAGGTGGTAATGAAGAAGCGATGTATGTAGGTTTATATAATATGTATGGCCCATATGTTAAAGCTGATGAATTAGGAGAGCGTCCTGACGAAAAAGGAAAAATCAAAAATAAAGTAAGAAAAGACATTGTAAAAAATATGAGAGACGGTCATAGATTCTATATCAATGGCGGTGTATTCTACAATGATAAACAAGATTTTAAAAGAGCAGCCGATTTCTTCGAAAGATATTGGGAATTGCCTACATTACCTATGTTTGCTGACTCTCAAGCAGATTTCAATCTACAAGATACTACTTATCAGACTATCAAATATTATGCTGTAATCAGTTCTATCCAATCTAAAGATCATCCTCGCTCAATAAAACTATTGAAAAAGATAATATCTGAACCATATATTCAAAACAGCACTTACAAAGAAAGTGATGTATATGAGCTTTTAGCTAGTGAATATCAACAAATTGAAGATAGTGCTGCTTATGTTGCAGCTTTACGTCAAGGTGCAGAGAAATTTCCAAAAAACAAGTATTTTACACCAAATCTGATCAATGAATTTATCAGAGGAGGAAAAACAGATGAAGCGATTGCTTATCTGGATCAAGCGATTGCTAACGATCCAACTAATACTTGTGACTTGATGAGCGTTAAGGCATCTTTATATGCAGAGCAAAAAGAATATGACAAAGCTGCACCAGCTTATACAACTGCATTATCGTCTGATGCTAATTGCGAAAGAGCTTTAGAAGGCTTAGGCGTATTGTATGTACTACAAGCACAAGATATAAAAGAAAAGGCCGGACAAACTACAAATAGAAGAGAGCAAGCTGAATTAGATAAAACAACAACAGATTTGTATACTAAAGCATTGCCTTATCTAGAAAAATATCTTGATATATTGAAAGCAAGAAATGCTGATAGCTTAGAAATGAAGCCCGCATTAATGAAACTTCAAAATGTATATTACAATCTAAGCTTATTGAATATAGATAAGTCTAAAGAATTAGATGCTATAGACAAAGAACTTAATGCTCTGTAATCAGATAATTAAACTAATTATATATAAAAACACTTGTAGAGAAATCTGCAAGTGTTTTTTGTTTCATTATCTTACTGTTTTTTGCTATTTTTACATAAGAATTAATTTCAATTGTTTAATTAAAAAAATAGCTATTGATAAGTATTTGAATATCTACACAAGAAAGTTACATAATTACTATTATGTTTAATTTATCTTTATTTTAGTTATATCATATATTTATCGGGCTTACCTATCTCACATGGAACATATTGAGAATGATGAACAATATCAAGGATTACGAGTAAATAAAGGAACAGCTGAGCAACCTACAGTAAATCCATATCTAGATACTTTCAAAAAGTTTAAACGTAAAACATATACAGTATCTGAATACGTTGAAGGTATTTTGAAAGGAAATATATCGATTTTAGGTCAAGCCGTTACTCTTATAGAAAGCTCGAAACTAGAACATCAAGCTATAGCTCAAGAAGTCATAGAAAAGTGTTTACCTCATACCGGAAACTCTGTTCGAGTTGGAATTACCGGAGTACCCGGTGCAGGAAAAAGTACATCCATCGATGCTTTTGGTATGCACATATTAAAAGAAGGCAATAAACTTGCTGTATTGGCAATAGACCCGTCGAGTGAAGTCAGTAAAGGCAGCATACTTGGAGATAAAACAAGAATGGAACGCTTAGCTGTCGAAAAGAATGCGTTCATTCGCCCCTCTCCTTCTGCCGGCTCTTTAGGTGGAGTTGCGAGAAAAACTCGTGAGACAATTATATTATGCGAAGCTGCCGGCTTTGATAGAATTATTGTAGAAACAGTCGGTGTAGGACAATCTGAGACCGCAGTTCATTCTATGGTCGATTTTTTTCTTCTTATACAGCTTGCCGGAACCGGAGATGAATTGCAAGGTATAAAGCGAGGCATTATGGAAATGGCTGATGGCATTGTTATCAACAAGGCTGATGGAAGCAATATTGAAAAAGCTAAATTGGCTCAATCCCACTTCAAAAACGCATTACACCTATTTCCTTTGCCTGAGTCTGGTTGGGCTCCTAAGGTACTAACATATTCAGGATATTATGAGATAGGAATTGATGAAGTATGGAATATGATTGACGAATATATTGCCTTTGTTAAGAAAAATGGATATTTTGAATATAGACGTAACAAGCAGTCCCGATATTGGATGTACGAGACTATAAATGAGAAATTAAAAAGTAACTTCTATAATAATATCAAAGTTCAGGATGAATTAAAAACACTTGAACAAGAAGTCCTCAATTCCAAAATAAGCTCTTTTGCAGCAGCGAACAAAGCATTAGAATTATATCTAAAACAGCAATAAATATGTGTTTTACGTTATCAAAACAGAATATAATTGCTTGTCAAGACCTATATTTATCTGATAAATAATTATATTTGTGCGCACTAATTAAATAATAATTTCATTGTTCAATATAACATAAATAAAATCATGGAAAAACCATATGCTATTGGAATCGATATCGGTGGAACCAACTCTGTATTTGGTGTGGTCGACAAGCGCGGACACATTATAAATCAAGGATCAATAAAAACTGGAGCTTATAAAGAAATCAACGATTTTGTGACCCATCTTTCTGCTGGTGTTCAAGAAATTATAGATCAAGTTGGAGGTTCTGGCAATATTAAAGGAATTGGTGTAGGTGCACCGAACGGAAACTATTTCACCGGTTGTATCGAATTCGCACCTAATCTACCTTGGAGAGGAGTTATTCCATTAGCACAAATGCTTACCGATAAATTGAATATTCCCGTAGCATTAACAAACGACGCCAATGCTGCTGCTATTGGTGAAATGACATATGGCGCAGCACGCGGAATGAAAGATTTTATTGTTATAACATTGGGTACTGGTGTTGGTAGTGGCATCGTGGTAAACGGTCAGTTAGTATATGGACACGATGGTTTTGCCGGAGAATTAGGACATACTACCGCCATTCGTAATGGTCGCGCTTGTGGTTGTGGTAAAAAAGGATGTTTGGAAACATACAGTTCTGCTACCGGAGTAGCGCGTACAGCCAGAGAATATTTGGAAACAAGAAAAGACCCTAGTTTACTAAGAGAACTTAATCTAGAAGAGATTACATCAAAAGATGTTTATGATGCAGCCGTAAAAGGCGATAAATTAGCCAAAGAAATATTTGAATATACAGGACAAATACTAGGAGAATCGTTTGCTGACTTTGTGGCATTCTCTAGTCCCGAAGCAATCATTCTATTTGGCGGACTAATAAAATCGGGTAAATTGATTTTCGATCCTGTCCGAAAATATATGGAAGAAAATATGCTTCCTATATATCGCAATAAAATAAAGTTACTTATGTCCGAACTAAAAGAGAGCGATGCAGCAGTTCTTGGTGCAAGTGCTTTAGGATGGGAAGTGAAAGATTATTAATGAGATCTAAATAATATGTGGCCTGTAAAAATAATCTTTACAGGCCTTTTTGTTTCCTTATTTCCAAATCAAACCGATTTTGCTAACTTTGTAGCACCAAATTTATATATTAGAAAAAAATCATGAGCGACCAAAGATACAATCAGAGAGGTGTTTCTGCATCAAAAGAAGATGTACATAATGCTATCAAGAATATAGATAAAGGGATATTTCCAAAAGCATTCTGTAAGATCATACCTGATATATTAGGTGGGGATGCCGAATACTGCAACATAATGCACGCAGACGGAGCAGGCACAAAATCGTCATTAGCATATATGTATTGGAAAGAAACCGGCGATGTATCTATATGGAAAGGTATCGCTCAAGATGCCCTGATAATGAATATAGACGATTTGCTATGCGTTGGGGCAACTGATAATATATTATTATCGTCTACAATCGGGCGTAATAAGATGTTAATTCCCGGAGAAGTAATATCTGCCATAATCAGTGGAACTAACGAACTGTGTGAAGAATTATCTAAATTAGGAGTCAATATATATCCTACCGGAGGCGAGACCGCTGATGTAGGTGACTTAGTGCGTACCATTATTGTAGATAGTACGGTGACTTGTAGGATGAAGCGATCAGACATTATCTCTAATGATAATATTCAGGGAGGAGATGTAATAGTAGGCTTATCTTCCAGTGGACAAGCATCATACGAGAAAGAATATAACGGAGGTATGGGAAGCAACGGGCTTACATCTGCCCGACATGATGTCTTTGCCAAATATCTGGCAGCTAAGTATCCGGAAAGCTATGATGCTTCAATTCCGCTCGATCTTGTTTATTCCGGTAATATGCGATTGACTGACAAAATAGAAGGGTTGGATATAGATGCCGGAAAACTGGTTCTCTCCCCTACCCGCACCTACGCTCCGGTTATTAAACAGATCCTAAGTTCGTTAAGACCGAAAGTACATGGGATGGTACATTGTTCGGGCGGCGCACAGACGAAAGTACTACATTTCGTTGATAATGTTAAGATTACAAAGAACAATATGTTCTCTGTACCTCCTTTATTCAAACTTATACAAGAACAATCCGGTACAGATTGGAAGGAGATGTATAAAGTATTCAATATGGGACATCGTATGGAAATATATTTGTCTCCGGAATATGCTCAAGAGGTGATAGACATATCTAAGTCATACAACATTGAAGCTCAGATAGTAGGATATGTAGAAAAGTCGGATAAGACAGAACTTATTATCGAAAGTCAGTTTGGCAAATTCGAATATCAACATGCTTAATTTTTATAATGATTATTTATTCGCCTCAATCATTTAACTTCCATTAATAATATATTCGTAAAATAGCTTTTATATTTGCTACGAAAGGTAAATTAATTTAACCACTTAAAATTATTAGCAATTATGAAGAAACTTTTATTATCAGCAGTTGTATGTTTTGCACTGGCAGCTTCAACTAATGTAATGGCTCAGGATACTACTACAACTAAAAAAGATAAGACTGAATGTACTAAAGATAAAAAAGCGTGTACTAAAGACAAGAAAGAATGCAGCAAAGATGCTAATAAAAAATCTTGTTGCTCGAAAGACAAAGACAAAAAATAAGATTTTAAATATATTAGATATTAAATAAAAGGATTCAGTGAATGAATCCTTTTATTTTTTCTATTTATGCCTTTCTAAAAGGAGGTTTTACTATCTCTATTTTCAAATTCTTATCACGAATTTTCACATATACAGATGTACCAATGGTGGCATATTCAGGTTTTATATAGCCCAAACCAACACCAACTTTAGTAGTAGGAGATATCGTGCCTGAGGTCACAGCTCCTATCTTTTCATTATTTTCGTTCACTATATCATAGCCATGACGCGGAATGCCTTTGTCCAACATCTTAAATCCGCAAAGCTTACGAGTCACCCCTTCTTTTTTCTGCTTTTCTAATATATTGCGAGCAGTAAATTCTCTATCTTCTGTAAATTTAGTAATCCATCCCAACCCAGCTTCTATTGTGGTGGTGGTATCATCCAAATCATTTCCATACAGGCAGAAACCCATCTCTAAACGTAATGTATCTCTGGCTCCCAGACCTATAGGTTTTATACCAAACTCCTCGCCCGCCTTAAACAAAGCATTCCAGATATCAACACCATATTGTGGGTAAAAATATATCTCAAATCCTCCTGCTCCGGTATATCCGGTATTTGATATAATCACATTATCTAAGCCCGAACCAGAAAGACTACCTATTGCAAAAGAGTAGTAAGGGATCTTTGTCAAATCTATTTTAGTCATTTTTTGCAAAGTAGCTAATGCTTTTGGTCCTTGTATCGCTAACTGGGCAATACTATCCGACGCATTTTCTAATTCGGCAAAATCTGTATTATGATCATTAAACCATTTCCAGTCTTTTTCAACATTGGCAGCATTTACCACTACCATATATTTCTCAGGCTCGTAATGATATACTATCACATCGTCCACAATGCCGCCTTGCTTGTTTAAGATACACGAATACTGAGCCTTACCGATATCTAATGTTGCAACATCGTTACTCATCACACGTTGAAGAAAAGCTTCAGCCCGAGGACCTTTTACCCATATCTCGCCCATATGCGAAACATCAAAGACTCCAACATTGTTACATACGGTCATGTGTTCGTCAATAATACCTGAATATTCGATTGGCATATTATAACCTGCAAACTCGTGCATTTTTGCCCCAAGGGCAATATGAATATCAGTAAATGGTGTTTTCTTCATACTCTATTGTTTTTTTAGTATTAAATCTAATCTTTTTACAGAAAAAGTTACAAAGGTTACAAAAGTTACACTTTTCGCTATAATTTTCAATTGCAACTTTTTCTGTTTTTAATATATAAATACTCCGCAGAGTATAGATAAATAAGAATTACTTATTAGCTACAATCTCGGCTATTTTTACGATTACTTCTACCGCTTTCTCCATCGATTGAACGGGTACAAATTCGTATCGTCCATGAAAATTATGTCCTCCTGCAAAAATATTAGGACAAGGCAATCCTTTGAAAGACAATTGCGCACCATCTGTACCTCCGCGTATAGGTTTTACGATTGGAGTTATGCCCACTGTCTCCATTGCTTCAAAAGCCATATCTACAATATGTTTTACAGGTTCAACCTTTTCTCGCATATTATAATATTGATCTTTTATTTCCACAGTCGTACTACCGGGATAAAGTCGGTTGATAAAAGATACAACATCCTGCATCATTTGCTTACGTTCCTCAAACAATTTACGGTCGTGATCTCTTATAATATATCCCACAGAAGCCGCATCTACTGTTCCCGAAACATTGGTAAGGTGAAAGAATCCCTCATATCCGGTTGTATGTTCGGGGCGTTGGCTTTCGGGCAACAAAGAAATCAATTTAGTAGCTACTACCAAAGCATTGGTCATCTTATCTTTAGCATATCCCGGATGCACACTTCTTCCTTGTATGGATATTTTTACACCGGCTGCATTAAAGTTCTCGTATTCCAATTCTCCGATAGGACCTCCATCCATAGTATAAGCCCATTCGCAACCAAACTTATTCACATCAAATTTGTGCGCTCCAAGTCCGATTTCTTCATCAGGATTGAACCCTATGCGTATCCTTCCATGTTTTATTTCAGGATGATCCTGCAAATATTTTATTGCTGTTATTATTTCTGCTATCCCCGCCTTGTCGTCAGCACCCAAGAGCGTATTGCCATCTGTGACAATTAAGTCCTGATCTTCATAATTTAGCATTTCAGGAAAATCTTTCGGAGACAATACCACATTTGTATCTTTATTGAGAATGATATCTTTTCCATCGTAATTCTTCACAATACGAGGATTGACATTCTTTCCCGAAAGATCGGGACTTGTATCCAAGTGAGCTATAAATCCGATTGTTGGCACTTTCTTGTCAGTATTGGCTGGCAATGTTGCCATCAGATAAGCATTATCGTCTAATGTTATATCTTCCAAACCCATTTCTCTGAGTTCCTTTTCTATCTCCTTAGCCAAAATCATCTGACCCGGAGTACTCGGAGTTATACCTGTTTCTGTATCCGATTCTGTATCAAATTTCGCGTATTTGATAAAACGATCTGTTACTGTCATATTATTTTATCTTTTTCTTAATATTTTTTCAAAAAAAATCGATTTTATAAGTGTTTGATAGCTAACTTATTTTTGTAATAAATGCTCGCAATACAAATGTAGTAAAAGGAAATCAAAGGAAAAAATTGAATCCATATTTTGTTAATCTGAAAAATTTATCTACTTTTGTCGCGGGTAAGTCCTATACGGTCAGCTCCCGATTAATCCCCCAGGGTTTGATCGCAGCAAGGGCCGTCGGTTGTAGCGACGCGATATAGTCAGCTTACCCACTTGCCTCTTTAGCTCAGTTGGCCAGAGCACGTGATTTGTAATCTCGGGGTCGTTGGTTCGAATCCGACAAGAGGCTCAGAAAAAGCAGTTTGATGATTCAAACTGCTTTTTTATTGTATCAAATATGCTTAATGATTCTTAAAGCGTTGAAATTCATCAAAAGAACGATGAATACAGTCTTCTATCGACAAGCCATAAAAATAATTACCCAAAATATAAATATCTTCAGACTTTGTTGTCTCCTTTACCTGCTCCACCATATCTAAATGAGCCAGATTGAGAGAAGGCAAGATGTGCTGTACTTTTTTAGCCTCTATTATATCAGCTTGTTTAATATTCAATACATCGCAAATAATCTCAAACTGAGCATTTTCATCACTTTTGCCTTTCTCAAAGTGAAATGTAAAACTTCTCAGATTGTCGTCTTCCACCAAATCGCGCGATACTGCCGAATGAAAAGTGTCTGCTATCGGGATTATTCCGGCTACAAGAGGTACAGACAATTTTTCTTTGGAAACGATAACATTCACCGATTCGGAGTAAAACATTGGGATGGTCGATAGACTATTTGCCAATTCTTTCTCAAACTCAACAATAAGGTTTGCTGTAGTTTGCGGATCAGTAGCTATTGCTATTCTTGAACAGAAAAAAACATCTCCACTTGAAGTAATTATTTTATATTTATCACCATCTCTCTGTATATGCGAAACTTCTGAACCAAATATGACATCCAGATTATCTTCATGGACAATAGCTTCTAAAAACTGGGATATTCCTCGCCGAAAGGTAAATTTACGCGGAAATTCTTCATATCTGCCCTTGCGTCGTTTAAGAAATAATTCTGCCGGATAATTGTCAGCACTTTGAGAAATAACAGCTCGGAATAATCGGCTAAATAATTTATCATAGTTTTTCCGACCTACAATATTACTGAAATACTCTTTTACTGTTTTTCCTTTTTTCGAAGAAAAGAAAATTTTCGGACCATTCAATATTATAGAGAGAACAGACATGTCTGCAAACATTTTTTTTATCCGTCCTTCTGAATAAGTCATATAGCTACCTTTGCCTAGAGGAAGAATCAGCTCTGCACCGTCTATATCCTTTACTATAGATAACAAATGCGTATATGAATTATAACAGGTGTGTGCACCAAACTCACTCCAATAATCAGGATTCTTTTCAGAAGGAAGGCTTTGAATCTGTCCGCCAATAGCCTTATTTTTTTCCATTACAAGAACTTTTTTATCTATCGAATGTAAATAATGGGCAAAGGAAATTCCACTAATCCCCCCTCCTATTACTATACAGTCATAAATAGTTTCGTCTACGGTCATATTATTTATTTAATCGAATTTCTTTTTATTTTGTGATAGAACAAAGATAAGATTTTAGTCTGAGAAAGCAGTTCTGTCATTCAATTTCGGGCATCGTAATAAATGTTACACCCAATAATGGATTGAGCAACTATCTTTGTTCTCTAAAATATATTGGTGAATATCACTACATCTAGTGATTGACAGTAGTTCTGTCTTTTTTTAATTTTGCATATCAACTAAAAAATACATATCATAAAGCCTTGAATAACCGAATGAATGTACAATATATTCTATTAAGTTTCTTATTGCTAATTTTAATTCCGATAAGTATAAAAGCCGACGACATCCGAGAGAATGGAGATTCGGTGATAATGAAATACACCGGAAAAGAAATTGTTATAGAATCTTTCAAGCAAAATAGTAATCTGTATGTGCAACCCGTAGCTGCATCTTTATTAACAGGTAAAGAGGTAGAAGAGTTTAATATTACCAATATAAAAGAGATTACATCTTATATACCCAATCTTTTCATTCCCGATTATGGATCTAAAATGACCTCACCATCCTATATCAGAGGTATCGGTTCGCACCGAAATGCACCTTCGGTAGGTCTTTATGTGGATGGAGTACCGTATTTTGACCGCTCTACATTCGATATTAACATAAACGATATAGAACGAATAGAAGTTCTGCGAGGACCTCAAGGAACATTGTATGGAAGGAACACAATGGGAGGCATTATCAATGTATTTTCTAAATCGCCATTTAACTATACCGGTACAGATATTAACCTGACGGCAGGCAATCACAATCTTTATCAGGCAGGTTTATCTCATTATGGCAATTACAATGACAAGGTGGGATATGCTATATCGGGTAACTACTTACATAGGGGAGGATATTTCAACAATGTGACCACCAAAAAAAAAGCAGACCCGATGGATGCCTTTTCGGGACGGGCAAGACTTAGCTGGCGCATACAGCCGGGATTGCTAATGCACTTGATTATGGCTTACGAATATTCTGATCAGGACGGATACCCTTATAGGGTATATAACCGAGAGACAAACAAGGCTGATGATATAAACTACAATGAGCATAGTTTTTACAGACGTAATATGTCAACAAATGGGTTGAATATCGAATATATCACAGATCAATTCAAACTGGGTTCGCAATCCTCATTTCAGTTTTATGATGGCAATCAGGGGTTAGATCAAGACTTTATGCCTCAGGACTTATATTATGTAAGTTTCTACCAAAGACAGCAGATGTATTCTCAAGAATTTAATATAAAATCGCTGCACGAAGATAGCCGGTATAGCTGGCAATTCGGAGTATTTGGGTTTTATCAGAACTATTATCAAACCAATGATACCGACAATCGTACGAATGGGGCACATACTATACAGAATGCTAAAAATCCTACGGATGGCATTGCAGTATATCACCAGTCTACAATAAATAATATATTCGACCCCGGATTATCGTTAGTTTTGGGTATTCGTTACGACTGGGAACATACAAAATCGACAATGAACCGAACAACGATTAAAGGTGTCGAAGATCCTGCAATAGACAAGACTTCTTTTTCGCAGCTAACGCCTAAAGCAGCTCTTCAATACTCGTTTGGAAAAGATGGCATTTCCTACTTCTCGGTGAGTAAGGGATATAAAACCGGAGGGTTTAACAATACTGCCGAAAGGAATGAAGACCGCATTTTTGATCCTGAGTATAGTTGGAGTTACGAGCTTGGAGGAAAAAGTAGTCTGTTTGACAATCTTCTATTCTTCGACATAAGCCTATTTTATATAGATTGGAAAAAGCAACAAATATCTCAAACCAAAACCGGAGGCAAGGGGTTTATCATAAAGAATGCCGGCAGATCGGAAAGTAAGGGATTGGAAATATCGGCACAAATGAATCCGATAAAGCAATTAAACCTTCAATTTGCTTATGGATATACAAGTGCCAGATATAAGGACTACAAAGACTATAACGACCGAACCGGAAAAACGACCAATTACGATAATAAATATTTGCCAATGGTTCCACGCCACACTGTAGCTTTGTCAGCAAATTACACTCTGGATATAAATCAAAAATGGATGGATAAAGTAGTTATCGGGGCTCAATATACAGGAGCCGGAAAAATATATTGGACGGATGAAAATGATATAACACAAAAATATTACAATACACTGAATGGAAAAATATCTTTTGTAAAAAATGATTTCTCTATCGACTTGTGGGCTAAAAACATTACGGGCGAGGATTATATTACATATTATTTCTTCACTACATTATCTAATCAAGATTATGTGCAAAAGGGACGTCCTTTTACATGTGGTATAAATATGAATTTCAAATTCTGAATCTGAAAGCATGAAGCTAAACTTCCAAAAAGGGGGACATCTGTTCACATTCTTTAGTCTCTATATAGCACAGTCTATTCCGATGAGTTTTTTCTCGACGGTATTGCCTGTAATCATGCGTCAGCAAAATTTTTCTCTCGAAACAATCGGTATGCTCCAACTTTTGAAACTTCCTTGGATTTTAAAATTCCTTTGGTCGCCCGGAGTAGACCGCACTACATACAGGCTCAACGATTATAAGTGTTGGATATTCTCGTCTGAGCTTATATATGCAAGTATTATTTTATGTGTATCGTTTATGGATCTGGCAGCAACACCCTATCTGGTGGTGGGATTGATAATACTATCATTTGTAGCATCGGCTACTCAAGATATAGCAACCGATTCGTTAGCCATGCTATCCTTTAAAAAGGAGGACAAAAGTTTAGTAAACAGTATGCAGTCGATGGGTAGTTTTGCCGGAGCAATGGTGGGCGGAGGGTTACTACTACTGTTGTATAATCAATACGGATGGGGGAATCTCCTACCCTTCTTGGCATTATTTGTAATAATAGCGATTATACCTTTATTCTTCTTTAAACGAAAACAAGGTAATGAGATTATAAAAGCAAGACAAGAAGAAAAGCCCAATGCTAACGACCTTTTAGGATTCTTTAAGCAAAAAGGAATATCAAAACAGATAATATTTCTGTTCTTATATTATGCCGGACTAATCGGTATTCTTGCCATGCTAAAGCCCATGCTGGTAGACTATGGCTACTCTATAAAAGAGATTGGTATTATGTCGGGCATAGTGGGTACTACAATCGGTTGTCTAGCGTCATTTGGCGGAGGCTTTATTGTTCGCAAAATAGGACGTCATACTGCACGTATTGTATTTGCCATCTGCACATTACTCACAACAATATATTTTTGTTTGTTGGTTACCGTATTACCTATCAATATTGCAACGCTGCATCTGGGCATATCTTTACTATGGGGTAGCTATGGCATAGCAGTAATTGTAGTATATACAACATCTATGGACTGTGTACGTCCGGGATATGAGGGTACAGATTTTACGATACAAACAGTTATAACTCATCTCAGCGGTATACTCATGGGTGTATCGTCAGGAAAGATCGCAGCACTCATTACATACAAAGGGCTTTTCTTTGTAGAAATGGGTATTGCCTTTGTTTCTCTTATTTTTATATTATTCGCATTTAAATTAAAGGACTCAAATACTCTCAATCATGAAACAAGAATTACTAAATAAATATAGCGTTCCCGTACCAAGATATACTAGTTATCCTCCGGCTAATTTCTTTAACGATTCATTTTCGGCTCAACAATTCCGTAATATCATTATAGATTCTAACGAACAAAATCCGCAGCACATATCGGTATATATACATATTCCGTTCTGTTATCAAATGTGCTATTATTGCGGATGTAATTCGCAATTGCTAAAGAATAACAGTACCGTACTTCAGTATATTGATGCCTTGAAAAAAGAAATAGGCATGGTATTATCGTTACTTGATCGGAAACGAAAGATCTCACAGATTCATTATGGAGGAGGAACTCCTACTACCCTACCCGTAACTATATTGAAAGAACTTAATCAACTCATTCTTTCAGATTTTGAATGTATCGAAAAGCCGGAAATAGCCATAGAGTGTCATCCCGGATATGCAGACGAAAAATATTGGAACGATTTGATTGATGCCGGATTTAACCGAATAAGTCTGGGGGTACAAGATTTTAATACTGATGTACTAAAGGCTTCTAACCGAAAGCCTTCACGTATGTCTATCGAAGAAGTAATTGCAATATTGAAAGGCAGAGGAATATCTGTTAATATGGATTTCATATACGGTCTTCCATTGCAGACAGTAGAGTCTTTTAGTAAAACGATCGAAAAGGCAATTGCTCTAAAGCCCGATAGAATAGTTACATTCTCGTACGCACATGTTCCGTGGGTAAACGAATTACAAAAGAATCTCGAAAAAGCAGGACTACCTTCCGTAGAAATTAAGAGCCAAATCTATGAAACAGCCAAACAACTGCTGACCAATGCAGGATATAAGAAAATAGGACTTGATCATTTCGTTTTACCTGAAGATGAACTATTTGAAGCTCAACAGAAAAAGGTATTACATCGTAACTTTCAAGGATACTGTACTCGTCGTACCACAGGACAAGTTTATGCCTTTGGCATTACAGGCATCGGACAGCTATCCGGAGCTTATGCACAGAACACTAAAGATCTGAAAACATATATTGAACAAGTAAACCAAGGTATCTTTCCGGTAGCAAAAGGATATATACTCAACGAAGAAGAGCAAATAACAAGAGAGGTTATTTCAAGGTTGATGTGTAATTATACCGTAAACTGGCAAACATTATCTGAAGAGCTAAATGTGCCCGTAAGCACAATTAAATCTGCCATTAAATATGATGAAGAGAAGCTTCGTGAATTTGAAGTGGATGGTATAATCGAATATACTGATACATGTATTAATATTCATCCCGAATATACAAGTCTTGTTCGTAATGTAGCTGCCTCTTTTGACAAACTACAAGATGGATTAGCTGATAAAAAATACTCAAAATCAATATAATATAGTCTGACTGAACAAAAAATAAACGATACAGATTAAGATTCCGACAGTCAGGAAAATATATAATAGCTGAATTTGTTTCCTTGCTACGGCGTACAAGCTGACAAGGAATAAAATAGAAAATAATATACCACAAATCAGATTGAGTGTTGCAGGCTCAATCTGAGGTTCGTAATAAGTCATAGACAAAGGTTCATTACCAGAACGTATATTTTCCATACTCTTCACTAAATTACTGCTAATCAATTCATAGAAATGAGTAACAGCCATATATCCTGTTAATAATAAAGTTATAATAGAAATAACTTTTCCACCCCATTTTTCATTTGTTCTGTTATATTGGCGGCTATAATCATACTCTTTCATCGTCACAGTTTTTGTATTCAATTTAGAAAAGAACTTCTAAGGTAATAAAAACTCTCTATAAGAATATAATTCTGTAAAAAGTGAAGTCACATCAGTCTCCCTCAAAATTATCAGAAATTAAGGGTGTATCTTTCTGCAATCTTTTTAATAGTCCGATTTTTCTTGTTTCATGGAAAATAATGTATCTTCGCCCTTCATCATATTAAAACAAGAATCAATTTATTCTCCATAACTTTGATTATTATTTGAAGTTTAGCCTTTTGTATGCCAGAAAAAAACACATATCTGTTAGAATCGCAGTTATTAATCAGACTTAAAGAAGGCTGCCACGAATCATACGCAATACTATTTAACACCTATTATAAAAACCTTGTTCTTTTTGCAGGAACAATAATCCAAGACAAAGCTGTTTGTGAAGATATAGTCCAAAATATATTCTTGAAACTATGGAACGAAAGAAATAATCTTGTAATAGAAACATCCTTAAAATCATATTTGCTAAGAGCCGTACGTAACGGATGCTTAGATCATCTTCGCCATCAGAAAATAGTAGAAAACTATGTAACACGACTATATACAACCTTAGATGATTCAGATTCTGTTAACAACTACGTGCTATACTCTGACCTTTATGTACATCTGCAAGATGCGATTTCGAAACTGCCTGAAAAGCAAAAAGAAGCTTTCATTATGAGTAGGTTTAAGGATATGAAATATAAAGAAATTGCGGAAAAACTAAATATATCGGAACGCGCAGTCGAAGACAGAATAAGTAAAGCCCTATCTCGGTTGCGAATCAATCTTAAAGATTTTCTAATAACATTATTCATGCTCCTTTTTACGTTTAAATACGTGGTTTTAGCGTCTTTAATCGTCATATAGATATTATTCGAGATAATATGATGAAAATAAATAATAATATAGAAGCAATCATTCTAAAAGTTTTTTCAGGAGAAGCCTCAGCCGAAGAAATAGAGAGAGTTGACTTATGGATAAAAGAAGATAATGCCCACAAAGAAATATTTTTAGAACTAAAAAACATTTGGGATTTATCAAATCTACCTTTCGATCCTGAAGAAATAGATACAGACAAGGCTTACAAAAATGTTACATCTAAATTAGGATTCAACGACTCAATTGTTGAAGAAAAGAAAGGCAGATCATTTTTATATTACTGGCAACGAATAGCAGCTATTGCGATAATTCCTTTGCTTGTTCTTTCTGCATACCTACACTTATCAAAGGATAAGACACTAAAAACAGAAGCGACTGTATATCAGGAAGTATTTGCCCCGTATGGTACGCGCTCTGTGATAAACTTACCTGACAGTTCAAAAGTATGGCTCAATGCCGGCAGTTCTATAAAATACCCAATACAGTTTAACGAAGATACACGACATGTATCGCTTAATGGTGAAGCCTATTTCGAAGTAGAATCAAACAAAAAAAGACCATTCATAGTACATACAAAAATGCTCGAAGTAAAAGCCACCGGAACAGCATTCAATGTAGAAGCATACTCAAACGATAGTGTAACAGCAGTCACCCTTGTAAAAGGAATAGTTGATATTAAAGCTGGTAATGATAAAACTAAGCTAAATCCCGGTGAAAAGATGGATTATAATCACGGAAATACGGCAACAAATGTGTCTGAGACGGATACCTACAAATGGTGCTCATGGAAAGATGGAATACTCGCTTTTCGTAACGATCCACTCGAATATGTGTTTAAGCGGCTTGGGCAAATGTATAATATAAACTTTGTTATAAAAGATAAATCGCTCACGCAATATGTTTATCACGCCACATTCGAAGGAGAATCCTTAGACGAAATACTACACTTGCTCGAAGTCAGTGCCCCAATCCGTTATAAGAAGATACAAAACAGAAAAGACAGCAATAATTTTTACCATAAGCAAACTATTATGGTATATAAATCCAAATAATATATTCGAAATTTAAGATCTGAATAAAATAAAAAGCACTTTTTTCAAAAAAAAGTGCTTTTTCGTTGTGGGCTCATTTCTAAGGAACGTCATATATATAAGATCGAGCAAATAATATATATGTGATATGAAATGGGCGACGGACTGTGATTAACCGATTATTTATTGTACATAATTAAAACACACTTCCTATTAAGCACAACACTAAACTAATACGGCTCCAATTCATTTTCTTATCAACAAGACAAACAATCGATCAGAGAAACTAATAATACCGTGATTGTAATATAAAGAAGAATTAACCTTAAAAAAGCAATACCTATGAGAATAACCTAATTGTCTAAAACCTCATTAATCAACCCAAACCGATAATTACGAAGAAGGGGAAATGCGTGCAACATCTCCCCTTAAAGGCTTAATTATCAAAATTGTCTATCAGAGTTTTTTAATAACTAAACACACAAAAGTATGAAACCGATTTTAATTAAGAAAGTTAAACGGCGTTTTATTAGTCCCAAAATCTATCTTATTATGAAAATTTCATTATTGCTCTTTTTTTGCTGTGTATCAAGTGCTTTTAGCATTACTACGTATTCGCAAACAGCAAATTTATCATTCAGCATGAAGAATGTATCCATAGAGGATGTACTGAATAAGATTGAAGATCAATCCGAATTCAGGTTTCTCTACAACAAAAAACTTGTAAATGTAGATCGCAAAGTCTCCATCTCGTCTAACAAAGAGAACATTTCCGACATTCTGCACAAATTATTTGCAAATGGCGATGTATCTTATGCAATCTTTAATCGCCAGATTGTTCTTGCTCAGAAAGATGAAGCCAACGACATTCAGGCTATACAAGCAGTAGCTCAAACAAGTCCGGTTACAGGAACTATTATTGACAAGACTGGAGAACCCCTTGCCGGCGTAAGTGTAGTTATAAAAGGAACTACAACGGGTACGATGACGGATATTGACGGGAAGTTCAGTCTCAATGCACCCGTAGGCTCTACTATTACAATTACCTATGTAGGATTTTCTCCCCAAGAAATTAAATTGGGCGAAAATCGCAACCTGATGAATATAACTCTACTCGAAAATGCCAAAGAGTTGGACGCAGTAGTAGTTGTAGGATTTGGTACTCAGAAAAAGGAATCTATCACCGGAGCCATTTCTGCCATAAGCGGAGAAGACCTGATGACAACAAATGCAGCATCAACTTCTACTGCCCTTGCCGGAAAAATAGCAGGAATCAATTCTCGACAGCCCGATGGCCGTCCCGGAAATGGAACTTCTATCCGCATCAGGGGTATGGGTACGCCTTTATATGTAATAGATGGAGTGCAAAAAGATGAGGGTCAGTTCAATAATATAGACCCTAACGATATAGAATCTATCTCTATCTTAAAAGATGCTTCTGCAGCCATATACGGTGTACGTGCAGCTAATGGCGTTGTTGTGGTGAAGACTAAAACTGGTAAAAGAGAGACTAAGAATACTGTGAACCTAACTGCCTATTATGGATGGCAAGACTTTTTCAAATTTCCCAAACCAGCTGATGCCAAAACCTATGTAGCTGCTAAATATCAGTCGGACGTAATAAAAAAAGCTGCTGATCCTAATTTTAATATGAAATATTCGGCAGAAGATTATGTCAAATGGCAACAAGGTACAGAAAAGGGATATCAGGGATGGGATTGGTATGATTTTGTAATCAACTCCTCGCCTATGAACTATGTAGGAGGTAATATAACCGGAGGTTCTGAAAACATTAATTATTACTTGGCTTTGAGTCATCTCAATCAAGATGCAGTGATTGTTAACTACGGAGGATTTAATCGTACAAATATTCAAATGTCTATTGATGCTAATATTACAAAAAAATTAAAACTTGGTGGAAGCATGAATGGTCGTATGGAAACAAGAAAGAATCCGGGAGTACCGGGTAATGATGATTATTGGACAGCGTTGTTTGCGATATACAGAAACTTGCCTACAATACGTCCTTATGCCAATGATAATCCTAAATATCCTGCCAAGACATCGTCTAATAATTCGACAAACTTTGCCATGTTAAACTATGATCTGTCGGGAACTTACGAAGAGACATGGAGAGTTATGCAACTAAATATGTCTGCTGACTATGAAATCATGGAAGGCTTGAATGCCAGAGTATTGGGTGGATACTATTTGGCAGACAAAGTTCAGAAGAACCATGAATACACATACAAGCTATACAGATATGACGAGGCCACAGATACCTATCCGGTAGAAGATTCGATGGATAATCCATATATGGAAAGAACTTATGAAAAAGTAGAAGAAACAACCGGACAAATCACATTGGATTTTAAGAGAAAATTTGGACTTCATAATGTAGCCGCTGTTGGTGGAGGTGAATTTATAAGAAGAAAAACGCCTCGCTTCTGGATGCAAGACAGACCAACATCTAATCCTATCGATCAGATATATCTGGTTACGATGGTAAATGTAGAAGATCGTTTAGAAAACCCCGAAGCTAGAGCCGGATTTATTGGTAGAATAAATTACGATTACGATAGTAAGTATCTACTTGAAGTTATCGGAAGATATGATGGTTCTTGGAAATTTCCTACAAATAAGAGATGGGGCTTCTTCCCTTCCGTATCAGGAGGCTGGCGTATGTCGGAAGAACCGTTCTGGGAAGGAATAAAAAGTACTGTTTCCGATCTTAAACTAAAAGGATCTTATGGGCTTGTAGGAGACGATAATACGAATGGTTATAGTCCATTCGACTTTTTGGGAGGTTATACATATAATAATGGTGGAGCTGTTATGGACGGACAATATATTACCGGTTCTAAACCTAGAGGAATTCCCGTTACAACATTGTCTTGGCTAAAAGCAAAAATGCTTAATATAGGTGTTGACTTTGGATTTTTCGACAATAAACTTAGTGGAGAGTTCAATTATTTTACCCGCAAATTGGATGGTATACCAGCAGGTAGATATGACGTATTGATCCCTAACGAAGCTGGATTCAGCTTACCGCAAGAGAATCTTAATTCTGAAATGACAAAAGGAATAGATGGTAGTATTACATGGCGCGATAATATTAAAGATTTTAATTATAGTATTGGAGGTAACTTTACTTTTGCCCGCAATTATGACTGGCATCAATACAAGCCTCGTAGTGGTAATTCGTGGGATTATTACAGAAATAGTAAGAACGAACGCTATGCCAGTATCAACTGGGGGAAACAAGTTGTAGGACAATTCCAATCTTGGGATCAGATAGCAAACTATCCGGTGAATGTGGATGGAAAAGGTAATACCACTCTTCGTCCGGGAGACTTGATATACAAAGACGTGAACAACGATGGTATTATAAACGAAATGGACGACAGACCTATCGGCTATAGAGACAATGATGTAGTACCTTATCTGAACTATAATCTGAATATTAATGCTGAATATAAAGGTTTTGATCTGTCTATGACATTTGGAGGATCGGCTTTTGCATCATTTTATCTGGATTGGGAAATGAGAAACCCTCTACATGATGGAGGAAATAATCCCCAATATTATATGTCGAACCAATGGCATTTATCGGACATAAATGATGCAAATAGTGCTTTGATAGCTGGCAAATATCCTACACTTATAGAGGGTAATGCAAGTCACAGCAACTATTGGAGAAATGACTTTTGGTTGAAGAATGTAAAATACATAAAACTTAGAAATCTTGAATTAGGGTATACTTTACCTAAAAAAATTACAGCTCCGGCATATATCCAAAAACTCAGAATATATACATCTATGCAGAATCTGTTCACTATAGATAATCTGGGTGATATAGAAATGGATCCGGAGATTTCGTCAGGATCTGGGCTTCAGTATCCAACATCGAGAGTAATTAGTATTGGATGTAACTTAACATTTTAAAGATATGAAAAAGACAAAACTGTATATATTAAGTATTCTTATTTTCAGCACTACATGGTTTAGCTGCGGAGATTTCTTAGATGAAGATCCCAATAATATCTATACTGATGAACAAGTATTTTCAGATATAAATATGGTAAACTCAGTCCTAGCTAATTTTTATGGACGAGTAAATTGGGGACCTAGCCTTGATGATAACGGAGGACATGCTCATACAGATGAAGCAGCTTTCTCAAGCGGAGGTATCAGAGATTACAGAACATATGCCGATGATTGGTGGCGGATATATGACTATGGATTGATCAGAGATATCAATGTATTTCTTCAGGGATTACGTTCCGATGCAGCTAATCATAATTCGGATCTTACGGAAGATGTAAAGAAAAGACTCGAAGGCGAAGCCCGTTTTATCAGGGCATATACATATTTCAATATGGCAAAATGTCTGGGAGGAGTATCCATTGTAGGAGATGAAATATATTCATATAATGCAAGTACAAATGTAATGGATCTGCAAGTTGCTCGATCTACCGAAGCCGATACTTACAATTATATAATATCAGAATGTAGCGAAATAGCCAAACTATTAGAAGCTTCAACTTATAATACTCCCGACAAGAATATCCACGCCTCTCATGCAAACAAATGGGTAGCCCTTTCTCTGAAAGCCCGAGCTGCTATCTATGCAGGTTCTATTGCTAAATATACAACAGCTAGCGAACTAAGGCTACCGGGAGGAGAAGTTGGAATTCCAGCATCAGATGCTTCGAAGTTTTATACAATAGCGTACGAAGCAGCTACTGAGATCAAAAGGGGTGGTTTGTATTCTTTGTATAAGAAAAATGCGAATGATGCAGGTCGAAATTTCTATGATGCTTTCATCACTAAAAGTGGAAATCCTGAAGTTATATGGGCTTTAGACTACATTGCTCCGGGAAAAGTAAATGGTTTTACAAAAGAGAATATAGCAACATCAGTAAAAGGAGATGTGGATGCCAATATAGTAACACCAATATTGAATATAGTAGAGGCCTTTGAATATTCAGACAATAGAGATGGAGAATTAAAGACAAAAGATGATGCAGGAAATTATATCTTTTATGACAAACTAGAAGATATATTTGAGGGAAAAGATGCACGTTTGTTTGGTACTATTATCACTCCGGGTTCTACTTTCAGAAGTGTTTACATGAGTTATCAAGCCGGTCAAAAATATCTGGATAAAGATGGCAAATGGGCTAATCGCACAGGTAGTATGGGTATTGTTGACCCTACATACGGTTTGATCACAGATCAAAATGGACCGGTAAACAGCGATCAGGAATATGCAAACAAAACAGGTTTCAATATCCGCAAATTCGTAGACGAGAACAAAGATGCGTCTACACGCGGTAGAGGAAGTGATGTCTGGTTTACAAGATTTCGTTATGCCGAAACATTACTTATCTTGGCTGAGTCTGCTTTCGAATTGGGAAAACCTCAAAATGAAATATGCGGATATATCAATGAAGTGAGAGAGAGAGCCGATATACAAGATCTGAAATCAGTAACACTGGATGATATTATTCAGGAAAATAGAGTAGAATTTGTATATGAGAACCATAGATATTGGGATCTGAAACGCTGGAGACGTGCACATTTAATATGGGATAATGATAGTGAAAATTCTTCGGCAATGTATTATTCTTTATTCCCATACAAAATAAATCAACCGGGTCACCCTCAAAATGGGAAATGGGTATTTGATAAGATCAAGACATATACGACAAGATATCCTCGCTATTTCCAAATGAGAAATTATTACAATTTCTATGATCAAGGTTGGCTCAACAACAATCCTAAGTTAGTAAAAAATCCATATCAATAATTGATATAATATTTTGACTAGTAACTAAAACAGAACTCGAAATGAAAAAATATATTTTAGGAATATCCGTTTTATGCACATTGCTTTTTTCTAGCTGTGAAAAAGATAATTATGATGAACCCAAAAGTGACTTGGTTGGAAAAATCATAAGTACGACCACTAAGGAAGCAATAGGTGTAAGACAAACTGAAGGAGCAGTACAAATGCAACTGTGGCAAGATGGCTATGAATTATCTAATGTTTCAATACCTGTATATGTAAATCAGGATGGTACTTTTTCGGCCAAATTATTCAATGGTACTTATAAGCTTGTAACCAAAGATAATAACGGACCTTGGGTAAATGACCGGGATACAATTATCATACAGGTAAAAGGCACTACTAGTGTGGAATATCCTGTGAAACCATATTTTACTCTCAGCGATGAAAAGTTTGTACTGAACGGAAATACGCTGACTGCAACCTTTAACATTGATCAGGAGAATGCTATTCAAAACAGAAGTATAGAAAGGGTTACATTATATGTAAACAATACTGTATTTGTTGATAATAGTTTCAAGAAAGCAAATAAAGATGTTTCGTCACCGATTGTAGGTAATAATAGTGTGAGCCTCGATATTAGTAATATTAGTAATAGCGTAGCCTTATATGCGCGCATTGGAATTAAAATATCGGGAGTTGAACAATTGATCTATACAACCGGATCTGTACGAATAAAATAACTAGGTTGATTAATGAAATGACTAGTGATTTTTTCATTAAGATTCAAGCTTCTTACTTTCGAGATGAAAGTAAGAAGCTAATCCAAAAACCATTGGAGTTATGAAACTCCGGTAAATAAAGATTCTATAATGGTTATTGTAAAGTACTGTAGTGATTACAGTACTTTATTTAATTTAAGAGTTAAGTATTTAAGACTCTTTGATTTCCTGCAATACTTCTTTTGCTCTGGCTAATGCTATATTGATATTATTACAAATATTGGCTTCACCTATCATTCCCGGAATGCGGGATGTTTCGATCATTGCATGCACTTTAGGTCTTACACCGGATAGAATCACTCGAATTTTATCATTCTTAGATTTCAGGCACAAGTCTTCAAGATTATGTAAACCAGTTGAATCAATGAAGGGAACGTTACGCATTCGGATTATACGTATCTTGGACTTATCTCCTATAATACGCATACTCTCTTCAAACTTATTAGCAATACCAAAGAAGAATGGTCCATCTATTTCATATACTTCTACACCTTCTGGAAGTTTAAGAATTTCTTCATCCTGAGTATATTCGCTCTCATCGGTCAGATCCAGTTCATTTTTTATAACCGACACATGTGTCACTTCATTGATACGCTTCATAAATAAAACGACAGCCAACAATAATCCGACTTCAATTGCAATCGTTAAGTCAAATATGACAGTAAGGAAGAATGTAATAAGCAAAACCGACACATCAGATTTTTGTCCCTTCAGAAGACCTTTAAATGTGCGCCATTCACTCATATTATATGCAACTATAACTAATACTCCTGCCAAACATGCCATTGGAATATATTGGGCAAGGGGCATCAGTAATAATAAGATCAGCAATAAGACTATCGCATGTATTATTCCTGCCACCGGAGTGCGTCCTCCGTTATTAATATTTGTCATTGTACGAGCAATAGCACCTGTAGCTGGAATTCCGCCAAATAACGGAGTCACGATATTAGCAACACCTTGCGCTATAAGCTCGGTATTAGAATTATGCTTCTCCCCTCCTATTACACCGTCAGCCACAGTAGCAGAAAGCAAAGACTCTATTGCACCTAGCATAGCAATAGTTATCGCTACGGGAAGCAGATCCGTGATAGTCGCCATACCTATACTGGGAATTTCAGCTTCCGGTAATGCAGCATTGATACGAAAACGGTCACCAATAGTATCTATGGCATCAATCCCCATATACGTTTTAAGCAAATAAACTATAACGGTAATCACAATAATAGAAACTAATGACCCCGGTATTTTTCTTACCACACGGGGAGTAAATACTATTATCAGGATACTAGCTATACTAACCAGAGTATTCCACCAATTGATAGTATCAAAATGTTTAAAATACATAACCCATTTTCCTATAAAATCGCCCGGAACTTTCTCTCCTCCAAAACTCAGACCGAAAAGATCGGCTATCTGTGTCGTAAATATTGTTACTGCAATACCACTCGTAAATCCTACAATAATGGGATATGGGATAAATTTGATGATTTTGCCGAGCTTGAACACACCCAACAGAACTAATATAACACCCGATATAATGGTAGCAATGAGTAAACCTTTCACACCATGCGTTTGTACAACTCCATATACAATAACAATAAATGCTCCCGTAGGTCCTCCGATCTGAACACGGCTTCCTCCAAGAAAAGAGATAATGAAACCTGCAATTATAGCAGTAATTATGCCCTGTTCAGGCGTGACACCCGATGCAATACCAAAAGCAAGAGCAAGAGGTAAGGCTACAATACCGACTATGAGCCCCGCCATCAAGTCGTGCACAAACTTTTCTTTATCGTACGTCTTCAGTGATATAAACAACTGTGGCGTGAAATCTTTCAATAGCTGTTTCTTCATAATTAAACCGGAAAAACCAATTAACAAAAATTAAAATATTAGTGATTTTTACACAAGTTACTAATAAATAATATATTATCAAAAAGTCTCAACACCCTAGTTTAGACCCATTCTAAGTAACTTATTTAAAAGCAATTATTGTTATACATTTTTAATACGCCAAAGTTACAAAATGATTCCGGTTCATTTCTTTTTAAGAATAATAAATATTATTTTTGTAAAAACTATCAATTAAAACTATCAAAAAGTTATGGAAAAAAGTATTAAAGGCACAGAAACAGAAAAGTGCCTACTCAAATCATTTGCCGGAGAATCTCAGGCAAGAATGCGTTACACTATTTTTGCAAGCCAAGCTAAAAAAGAAGGTTTTGAACAAATAGCTGCTATCTTCTTAGAAACTGCTGATCAAGAAAAAGAACACGCAAAACGTATGTTCAAATTTCTTGAAGGAGGTATGGTAGAAATTACAGCATCGTATCCTGCCGGAAAGATTGGCACTACTGCTGAAAACCTTATCGAGGCTGCAGCTGGAGAACATGAAGAATGGGCTATCGACTATCCTGCTTTTGCTGACATAGCAGAGAAGGAAGGCTTTAAAGAAGTTGCAGTAATGTATCGTATGGTAGCTAAAGTAGAAAACATGCACGAAGATCGTTACAAAGCGCTCCTTGCTCGTGTAGAAAGCAACAGTGTATTCTCTCGTGAAGAAGCTATTGATTGGCAATGTCGCAATTGTGGATTCGTTATTAAGAGTAAAATGGCTCCTAAAACTTGTCCTGCATGTCTACATCCACAAGCTTTCTTCGAACCATTAAAATGGAACTTCTAATATCATAAACTGATACAAGAAGTTATTATAAAAAAAGAAAAGCCATTAAATAATGGCTTTTCTTTTTTTATAAATAATATGTTTTAGATTATATAGGGAACTTTTATCAATCAATAGATATTATAAATTAAATTCGTTAAATTTGTATCCGTAAATTATAGATATTAATAATAAGAAGAATTTTAAAATATGCATAATTGGTTTGAATGTAAAGTTAGTTACGAAAAGATGCTTGAAAATGGCATGCAAAAAAAAGTAACAGAACCTTATCTTGTTGATGCCCTTTCTTTCACCGAAGCTGAAGCTCGTATAATAGAAGAAATAAAACCATATATTACCGGCGAGTTTACTATTACCGATATTAAAAGAGCCAAATTATCCGAATTATTTTTTAACGATAATGGCGACCGTTTTTTCAAGGCTAAAGTATTGTTCGTCACTTTAGATGAAAAAAGTGGAACTGAAAAAAAGACTGCTGCGAATATGCTGGCACAAGCTTCGGATATTAAGGAAGCTTTGAAGATTGTAGAAAAAGGAATGGAAGGAACATTGGCCGACTATGTAATAGCATCGTTGGCTGAAACAACCATTATGGATGTATTCCCATATTCAGAAGATCAAAAGAAGAAAGTTATTCTAGCATAAAAAATGGCAATATCTGATAATATACAAACTATAAGACAAAACATACCTGATGGTGTTAAGTTAGTAGCTGTATCTAAGTATCATGGAATAGAGGCTATCAGAGAAGCATATAACGAAAAACAGCGTATATTTGGAGAAAGCAGAATGCAGGAAATAAGTCAAAAACACAGCTTGCTTCCTAATGATATAGAATGGCACTTTATAGGGCATTTGCAAACCAATAAAGTGAAAGCAATAATACCATATACTCATACTATACACAGCGTTGACAGTTGGAAATTATTGTCTGAGATAGAAAAACAAGCTTCAGCAATTAACAAACGGGTTTGTTGTCTCTTGGAAATCCATATAGCAAAGGAGGATTCTAAATATGGATTCACATTTGATAGCTGTCGAAAGTTTCTATCTGAATTGTCTTGGCAAGAATGTAAATGGGCATATATAGGAGGATTGATGGGTATGGCATCTAATATAGAAGATGAAAATCAAATCAGGAATGAATTTAAGAGTTTAAAAACATTCTTTGATGAACTAAAAGATAAGTATTTTGCAACAGATAAAAACTTCTGCGAAATATCTATGGGAATGTCAGATGATTATAATATAGCTATAGAAGAAGGTTCGACTATGGTGAGAATAGGATCTTCTATCTTTGGTCCTCACGAATATTAATACAAAATATAAGAACAATGAACATACAGCAATTAGAGTATATTATAGCAGTGGATAACCATCGCCATTTTGCTAAAGCAGCAGAAGCATCTTTTGTAACTCAGCCTACATTAAGTATGATGATTCAGAAGTTAGAAGATGAATTAGGTGTTAAAATATTTGATCGTAGTCAATTACCGGTACAGCCAACTGTGATCGGTACTCAGATTATAAATCAAGCTCGTGTTATTGTTTCTCAAGTAAAGCAGGTCAAAGAAATAATACAAGAAGAGAAAGGCATAGTGCAAGGTGTATTTAAACTAGGAATCATTCCTACTATTGCCCCTTATTTGTTACCCAAATTGATGCAAGTACATGACCAAAATGGCTATGATATAGTATTGGTTATAGAAGAAACTACAACTGCTCAATTGATAGAAAAGCTTCTGAATGGAGCTCTAGACGGTGCAATATTAGCTACACCTCTGAAAAATGAAAAAATCACAGAACATCCTCTTTATTATGAGCGTTTTTATGCTTATGTATCACCGCGAGAAACATCGTTATATGCGAAAAAAGAATTGGATGAGGATGATTTGAATATAAACAGGCTATGGCTTCTCGAAGAAGTGCATTGCTTTAGAGGACAAATACTTCGTATCTGTAATATGCGTAAACGAAAAAGTTCTCATTCATTGTTTTCTTATGAGGCAGGAAGTATCAATACATTAATTAATATTGTTGATAATAATAGTGGACTTACTATTATTCCTGAAATGGCAATTGAGGAACTTAATGAGAAACAAAAAAGAAATATACGACCATTAAAAGGAGTATCTCCTGTACGTGAAGTAAGCCTTGTTACTCGTCGTGAATTTTTAAGAGAACGCGTTTTGGATATTATTATATCTGAAATAAAATCATCCGTTCCTCAATCTCTATTAGATTCGGAATTGAAAAAATTTGTAGTAGACCTATAACATTTTTGGAAAAAGCTTAATCGGATGACAAAATTTATTATCTTTGCGTCCGTATTAAGGGGCACTAGCTCATCTGGCTAGAGCGCGACACTGGCAGTGTCGAGGTGAGCGGTTCGAGTCCGCTGTGCTCCACAAATAAAAACTAATAGTCTTGTAGTCAAAACACTACAAGACTATTTTATATTAATAGGATGATTTATAGGACGAATTATACATAAATCATATATTAGCTCATGAAAAATAATTCAAAATAATTTGCATATATAAAATCTTTTTGAATATATTTGCATCGAATGTTTGAGCCGAATTTGTATTGAAGAATATGAGTTCGGATTTTTTGCGTTTATATACCTGCCTCATACTTTTCTTTAAAAACCGCATTAGCACTATGTCTGGTAGCCTTCAAAAACAAAAGGCACTATGACAACAACAATTTCAATTTCAAGAACAGAATTATTAAGCCGACTAACATCGGTAAGTAAAATTATCTCACCAAAGAATACGCTTCCGATCATGGATAATATCCTCTTGGATATTCAAGACGGAAAAGTTAATATCTCGGCAACAGACACTCAAGGTCGGATAAATACTTCAATCGAAGGTATCTTAAGTACTAACAATGTCTCTATCTGTGTTGAGCCTAAATTATTGATTGAAGCACTAAAGACATTGCCGGAGCAACCTATTTCTATTACTATTGACGACAAATTCAGTATCACAGTCAAATACAAAGGAGGTAAATTTGAACTGGTTGGTATATCACCGAAGGAATTTCCCAAAGAAAAAGATATTACCAATGCTACAAAGATTTCTATTCCGGCGAAGGTATTATTAAACGGAATAGAGAAAACAATCTTCTGTGCTTCTACTGACGAGCTGCGCCCGATAATGACATCGGTATATCTGGATATAGCAGAAGGACAAATAAACTTTGTCGCATCCGACGGTCATAAGCTTGCCCTGTTAGAGCTTCACGATGAATCAATGACAGAAGAAATAAGATTCGCCCTTCCTCTTAAAATTGCAACAATACTAAAAGGTTTAATTTAAATGTCAGTAGCCACTGGAAGCAAGTCGTTTTTTATATTTATAGCAAGACAATAAGAGGTGCTTTTGCGAGTAATCTTCAACGCACTAAAGAACTACCTGTGTATTCTACAGGTAATATCAATGGAGATGGAAAAGGGGACATTGTATTTATCGAGAAAGGTCATAGTGGAAACAAATATCCTGGAGAAATAATAGGACATAATTCAGGAAATACACTTTATAGAGCATCATTTAACCTTACTTTACCATCAAGACCTGAAAAAATGTTTATCTCTGATTATAACGGTGATGGACTAGAAGATTTGATGGTATTATATGAATGGGGATATAAAATTTTCTGGAATAAAAGTGGTGATATATCAGCCTCAACCTTTACTGATAGTAATTCTTATTCGGGCACTACCTTTGGCTCAAATAAATGGACAACAGTGCGTACAGGAGACTTCAATGGAGACGGTTTAATGGATTTTGTAACTAATGATACAAATCAAAATAATTGGTACTTAATACTCAATAATGGTGATGGTACATTTAGTAAATCCACAGGCTGTTCTATTTATGCACATGATCAAAGCTCAACAAGTAAAGATGATGACAAAAATGAATGTGTTGTAATGGATTTTGACAATGATGGTAAGGATGATATCGTCATTCATAAAACCATGTATGGCAAACCTACCCTTACTTATACCTATTGGATGCGTTCCACAGGAAGTTCTTTTACACAAGTTTCTGTAGCTACATCAACCAAAGAAGAAGATGGGCTTTCACGTAGGATTTTAGCTGGCGATTTTAACGGAGATGGTATTGTAGATTTGATAAATTATGGACATAGCTGCTACAATAGTACAAATCAAAATGTTAGTCCATCATGGAAATTCTATTCTTGGGGAACCGGAACTAACAACGCTAGTAGAGGGAAAATACATAATATAACTCAAAGCAATGGACGCTCAATAAATATAAGCTATGCATCCATGGCTAACAATAGTTTTTATACAAAAGGAAGCGGAAGCACTTACCCTGTTGTAGATGTAAAAGCTCCTATTCACGCAGTCATTTCAACATCTGTTAGTAACGGAGTTGCAAACAGTATCAATACAACATATCAGTATAAAGGTTTGAAAGCCCATGTAAAAGGAAAAGGATTATTGGGCATGTCTTCTGTTATATCAAATAATAGCACCCATGGTATAATAAATGAAACTGGTATAAAATCGTGGAATACTACTTTCTATATCCCATCCGCTACTTATTCAAAAACAACAGTAGATAACAAAATCTCTGAACAGAACACAACACTAACCATTGTAGATAAGGGTAGTAAAAAGTACTTTGCTTATCCTTCAACAATTACAGGTAAAGACTTAGATGGAAATACTACGACTGCTACATATAAATTTAATACTACTTATGGCTATAAAGAAGAAGAGAAAGTAGATTATGGAAATAATATGTACAAGACTGTGCAATATGGTAATTATATACTAGCAGGAAAAAGATATCAGCCACAACTGATAACTAACAGGCAAAAACATTCTAAAGAATATATGGAAAGGTTTAAGTTAGAAAAGAAGAAAAAATAATTTAAAATTTAAAATATATGAAAAATTTTATCGTGTTAATATTAACTTGTTCTATTTGCATATATAGTAATGCGCAAAATAGCAATATTGAGGAACTTAAAAATCAGTATCAATCTTTGGATAAAAATACGTTAGTTGAAAATATATTAACGAATTATAATGAACAAAATTCAGACTTCCCACTTACTAAAAATGATGTCGGAATACTTTTGGACGATGCTTCGATTATATCATTAGAGTTGAAAACTAATAATATAGACAATTATGATTATGGCAAAAATATTTATGATTTCATTGCTATAAATCCACAAAAAAGTAAGATGTTTTATTTTGATAAAGAATACAATATATTCTTTATATTAGATGCCGAGCATGGTTATCAGAAAGAAGATATTTCAACAAATGATAAAACAACTCGCTTTGATGATGCTTGGAGCAAGGTTAAAGAAGTAAATGCGGATGCTTATATGATTGATAATTGGATTCTTAAAGAAGCTACAAGTGACAGTTACAATTTCAGCTATCTGAAAGATGGGAAAATATATGTCTACAGGATGAATGACAATCTGACATATGAGCTTAATGAGTTCATTCATAAATTTTTCCAAGAAGAAGAGTTCAAACAGAAATCGTCTTTTTATGAAAAAGATTTAATAATGTTCCACTAATGAAACAGCGCCATTTTAGCATGTCATTTTTCTAAATTGAAATAGTATAACATAATTTTGGAAGATTGTCAAGATAGGCTATTTTCTTCTATATTAATCCAACTTACGGTAATTACTCATAAACAAATTAAATAACAAAATATTACTAACTTAAAAAGATTGAATTACTTAAAAACACCACAGGGTAATTTTTAATCTCTGCTGGGTTCAATTCCCCGCAGCTTGCTGCCAAGTTGTTCATTACAGAATACTGAATATTTAAGTCATTTTATCTGGTATGTTTGTAAGTCATTATTTTTTGTAAATTTGCATAATAGGATTATCTGGTAGCATGCAAAACTAAGTAAACACTTGTTAAAAGAACCGTTACCAAATCGTTACCTGTAAAAAATACGCCTCCCATAATTTATTGATTATAAATCAAAAAGGCTAAACTGATTGCTATCTGAAAGAAATTGCCGATTCGTGCGGGATTACAAAGAAGCTGAGCACGCACGTAGCCCGACATACAGCGGCAACAATTGTATTTTTAGCGAATAAAGTTTCGTTAGAAAATGTGGCTAAAATACTGGGGCATTCTAATGTTCGCACGACCCAGCATTATGCAAAAGTGTTGGATAGTTCTATTATGAGAGATATTCAAGAGGTAGATAAGAAATTTTCATTGTAGTTTCTTTTCTTTCATCTGAGCACGAAGATATATCAAGAGAATAATTCAGTAAGGTCTAGCTCTCCGAGTTTGAATAAATAATCTTCCTTTCTGCGAAAGAGTATTATTTATCAAAACCTTGCTTTTATTATTCTCTTTTTAATTTGGGGTGTTTATCAGTTAAAAGAAAAATAATATTCAATTTACAGAACTTCTTTTTTCATAAAGTAGCCGAAGAAACACTCTTAGTATAAAAACTAGAAGTATATGTATAATAGTTAGAATATCAATTATCATATGTACTACTTTAGCATTCTACCGACAAGCTCAACAGTATATTGTATTACATGAATAAGTTTTTATTGCACTATGTTGAAAGAAGCTATTAGTATCGATGCAAAATATATACAAGGGTTGCTTTCTTCCGATAGAGGACTGGCAATTGAAGATCTGGTAGAAATAACCGGATATAGAAATGATTATGTATGTATTGTCCTTGGCTGGTTATCGAAAGAAAATACCATCAGCTATTGGGAAACAGATGATGGATTGGTTATTAAGCTAAATGATAGGGTGTGATTATTGGTCTTAATATCAATGCTATATCTATTTATTCAAGATTAAGAGTTCCCCCAGAATATATCGAAAAGAATTCTTTCTTATAAACCTCACCTAATGAGATTTCGTAGCCACCAACAAATATACTGTGATGGTCAAATGATTCTACATAGTTTGTATTTACTATATACGATTTACTTACTCGCAGGAAGATATCTTGAGGCATCTTTTGATGGATATTCTTCAAGTTCATGGCCGTAATAAGTTTTTGATTGATCGTATATATAACAACATAATCTTTCAGTCCTTCAATATACCTGATATCAGAAAACTTGATTCTATGAAACCTGCGTTCTGACTTGATAATTAAAAAATCATCCGTTCCTCCTTCTATTATACTTTTCTCGGTATCATCCGATAATAGTTTCTTATATGTTTCAGCCTTGTTTATCGCTTTTTCCAGTCGTTCTTTTGCAATTGGTTAGAAGGTAATCGATTGCATCCAGTTCATAGCTGTCTAACGCATATTGTGAATATGCCGTTGTGAAAATGATCAAAGTTTTCTTTGGCAGCTGAGCAGCAAACTCTAACCCTGTTACCATTGGCATCTCTATGTCAAGAAAAATATGCTTAAGATTAGACAAAATGGCCTTAAATATATCCAACCTTCTATAATAATCTGATTATAATGATATTATTTATACGCCTATATACTTGTCATTGACATCCCAAAACTAACTATATATTATAAATTGAGACAAAAATAATAGAAATGCAAAATTATTCCACCTCCTTTTCTGCGACAAAATAAGTTTAATAATGATAAAAATGCGACTTTTCTGATATGGAACAACTTATCCATTTATTCCAAGAGCGAAAAAAATATATCGTAAACGATTTCTTATTCCGAAACACAATGCTTACAAGACTATAGTTATGGAAGATGTTGACTATTTTTTTACTGAATATAAAATAACCTATTTGATTACCAGCCAAAGTGAGAAAATAGTAATACAGCAGACATTAGAGGATCTAGAGGACGAACTAGATCCAGATGTATTCTTTAGAGTTAACAGACAGTATATTATAAATGTCAATAGTATCCAAATAATTGAGAACAGCTACAATGGAAAGTTAAAAGTACTGTTGAAAAAAGCTCAATCATATGAGGTTATCGTTAGTAAAGAAAAGGCTCCTCTATTGAAAAAATGGTTAAATAGATAATTTTAAATTAGTATGGTACAAATTGAGACAGAAAGATTAATTATTAGAAGAATTCAAGAAAGTGATGCCGCAGACTTATATGAATATCTCTCAAACCCACGTGTAAATTACTTCTTGAGCG
The DNA here is from genome assembly GCA_002409595.1 of Dysgonomonas sp. UBA5412. Classification (GTDB taxonomy): domain Bacteria; phylum Bacteroidota; class Bacteroidia; order Bacteroidales; family Dysgonomonadaceae; genus Dysgonomonas. The sequence goes on along the minus strand of DHNQ01000003.1, from coordinate 55,518 downwards.
ACAAATTAAATTCATTAGAAGAGGCTGTTGTGAATGACAAACGAAGATGTGGAGAAAAGTTAGTATTTGCCGTTTGTTTCATAGAGAAGGGCAAAGTTATAGGAAATATTTTTGCAAAGAAATAAGAACCAGACACTTAGGCGTGGGTTGGCACTTTAATGAAATAATTGAAAGAAAAGGCTACGCGAGTGAAGCCGCAAAGGCATATTTAACTTATCTATTTGATAATAAAGCGGTTAGAAGAATATATACATATGTAGAGGAAACGAATTTACGTTCTCAAAAACTTTGCGAACGATTAGGTATGCGCAAAGAAGGATGTTTTCAATAGTTTATTTCTTTTACTCAAAATAAAAATGGAATACCAATTTATGAAGATACCATTATCTGAGCTTCCTTTTAAATATTTTAGTGATTTAGTGATCCTATGGTTTTCAGAAATAAATATCGAATATGTACTCCGATAGACCTAGCTAAATCGAATATAATATTTCCCATTTAAAGAATGCTTTTTACAAAACCAACTATTTTGTCAAAATCTTCACAAAAAGAGTTTAAGCCTTTGCTACTGTGCTCCACTTAAGTTATAATCCTCAAACAGAAATATTGGGGAATTTTCACATTAGAAGAAGAGGTAAAATAACCTTATATACATCATCATTATTTATTGTAAAAATAATATTATCAGAGAAAGCAGTCTCACGACCTTTATATATTTTATTATCTTTTATTGTATATGCGATATCAAAAACTACAGTCGAATTTCCTTTATAAAATATATAATCAGAGGCATAGCCAATAACACTAATATAACTCAGAATAATTATTAATAAAATCTTTTTCATAAAAGTATTCAAATTCAAATCACATTTAAACCTAAGTATTAGGCTATTATAAAGGTAGTTATTTCTCCTTAATTATCACAAAACATTAAACGAGTTTGTTAATATTCTTCACTAAAATTACCAATCCTTAGTCTAAAGGGTTGCAATATTATATTATTAGGATAAGGCAAGAATAAACAAAATAGGATTTACGATATTGTAAATCCTATTTGATTATATGTTCAGCTCTTTTTTTAACCTCTCTCCATACTATGTTCGTCTGGATTTATCCTATTTACAGCTGCTTTTACTTCTTTCTTACTAATAGGTTCGACGGGAGTATCTGTTTTTACCTTTCTAGCTTCTTCATAACCTTTAAATTCCTGCAAAGGTTTTTCTATATCTTTCTTTTCCATAATTATAAATAGATTTAATTGAACATATATTTCTAACATATATCAATCTGTTAATGTTCATATCAGTAAGAAGAAAAGGTTGTCATCACGACAATTAATCTTCAGAGTTAACCTTAAATCTAATACTATGAAAAACACATATTACAAACAAAAATAGCCTAAGATAAACAACTAATTTATAATATATTATTAATTACACCTTCAAGTTTTCCTATCGCATTATCCCAACTAAATCGTTGCACATAGGTATTTCCCGATTGAGCTAAATTGATACGATATTCCTTATCTTTGATTAGGTAAATAATTTTATCAGCCATTTCTTGTGTATCCTTCACTTTTACGAGTAAGGCTGTCCTGTTGTCAAAAGCATATTCTTTATGACCTTCAATATCAGTACATACTACGGCACAACCACAAAACATAGATTCAACAGAAACCAATCCAAAACCTTCGGTAAGACTATTTGATATAAAGATGGCATTACGATTGTATAAATCACACAAATCATCAGGTTCCCGATAATACCTTATCCATTCAGGTAATCCCTCGGGACAAGGGGAAATCCCAAACATTTCACATTCCAGTTCAGGTATCTGCTTTTTTACAATTTTCAGAGCTTCTAGCCCATATTTAGAACCTTTTATTTCCTGAATGGAATATGTCATTGCCACAGTCGAAGGATTACGTGATGCTATTTCGTTCTTCAAATAGAACCTTGTACTGTCTATACCATTTTCTATCAATTCAATCCTATTTTGAGTATGTTTACTTACTATTTTCTTCAAATAACCTGCAACTACAATATTTATAGTATCTTTTATATCGTATGATTTAAACAGCAAATCCTCGTGACCTTCCCAATCTTCAAAACCCTGAATCAAGTTTATTTTCCGTCCCTTTTTATCGGTCAATTTTCCGACCTCCAATACAGTAGCCCACCATGTGGAAATGATAATATCCGCATCAGGTACATATTTTTCTTTCACAGATGGTACATATGACATTTTCACAGATGGTATAAAGTCAAACCATCCATTTCTGTTAAACTTTTCTATCTTTGCTAGTATAAGACGTATTATGTATGGCAACCGATATTTCATATAAGGAGTTTTTATCGGAAATATAAGATGCACTTTATAGCCCTTTTCAGCTAATCGGTTTGCATATTCGTACATAACCCTAAATCCTCCGGCCGGCCTTCTGGGTTTGAATGGTAATACAAAATTTATTTTAGGTTGAGATTGCATATATTATAATTACTGATCTAAAGCAAAGATATCTAAAACTTACTATATGTTTTAAATATAAGTTTATATACTTTTACGCAGAACTGAATAAATCGAATATAAGATAAACCAATACATTTATCTATTTTTATTATCAGAGTCATATCCATTATAGTTATAATTGATAATTTTTTCTATAAAAAATAATGTAACAAATGTTTCTGAAGAATGCATAAGCACCTAATAAGAAATATGTTAAAAGTGTATTTTTAAGTAAATATAGATTCAAAAGCCTTTTCTTATCAGGTTTTTCGAATTAAAAGATAAAAAAATAAACAAAGCGCGAATCTTGTTTGTTTACACCATTAGATTATCTTTGTCTGAATTTAATTAAATAACAAAACATGGAACAACTAGTAGAAAATTTAAACCAACTATTTGCAGAATTTACAAAAGACGCTGCATCTCAAGTAGAAAATGGAAATAAGGCAGCGGGAACTCGTGCTAGAAAAACATCTTTAGCTATAGAAAAAGCATTGAAAGAATTCCGCAAAGTTTCTGTTGAATCTTCAAAAAAATAATACTTGAATTTATTTTCGAGAAAGGTATCCTAATTGGATACCTTTTTTGCTTTATACATCTTTGTACATTAAATATACCGAACAACTTTAATTGAGAACAATTTAAAGTATTACATGTTACTTATATAGTAAACAAACGATGAAAAACAATGAAACTAGACGGCAGAAGAATGAGTGACAATGTAGATGACCGCAGAGGGAATAAATCTACAGGTAAAATATCTTTAGGAATTGGCGGAACTGTAATATTAGCACTCATAGTGTGGGCTTTGGGAGGTAATCCACTAAGTGTAGTTACCCAACAGGCAACTGACAATATACCGACAGATCAGAATTACACTCCAACAGCTGAAGAAGAGGCTGCCGCCCAGTTTTCGAAAAAAATTCTTGCAGGTACAGAAGATGTCTGGACTGAAATATTCAAAGAGAATGGCATGACATATACTCCACCCAAGATGGTACTATTCAGTGGAGCAACGCGCTCGGGCTGTGGTAATGCTTCCTCATCTACCGGGCCATTCTATTGTCCGGCTGATCAAACATTATACATAGACCTTTCTTTTTTCGATCAAATGCAGACTCAGCTTAATGCCGGAGGAGACTTTGCTTATGCTTACGTGATAGCCCATGAGGTAGGTCATCATGTACAATATTTATTAGGCACTCTGGACAAAGTACACCAACAACAAAGACAAGTGAGCGAGAAAGAAAGTAATCAACTTAATGTAAGAATCGAATTACAAGCCGATTTTTATGCCGGAGTATGGGCTTATCATGATAACCAAGATTTTGGTTCTATAGAAGAAGGAGATATAGAGGAAGGTCTGAACGCAGCCACTCAGATTGGAGATGACAGACTGCAAATGGAGGCTCAAGGCTATACTGTACCCGATGCGTTCAATCATGGAACGTCTGACCAACGATCTCGCTGGTTAAAGAAAGGACTTCAGACCGGAAATATAAAGGATGGGGATACGTTTTCTATCCCCTACTCCAGTTTATAGTATGATTATTATTTGATATCTTTTTTATCAGATTTAGAAGAGATCCATGTATCTAGAAGTTCTTTATGTTTTTCATAAAAAACCCTGGCTCCAACCATCGGATCTGAATCGGCAGATACATCTGCCATCAATTCGTTTAATAAAGTCTCATCTAAATTAAACTTATTATAAAAAGCCGTCAGTTCAGGTTTGTCTTTCGAAAATCCTTTTCTTGAAACAATCTGAAGTTTATCGGCAGGATATACATTTTTAGGATCATCCAATAATTTCAAATCAAAATTAGCCCACATAAAATGAGGTTTCCATCCTGTGATAACAATCCATTCGTTTCTTGAAACGGCTTTTTTCAAAGCAGTAATCATTGATGTTTCCGAAGAATTTAACTGATCGAGTTCAAGATTATACTCTTGAATCGCATTATTAGTGGTAACTGTAATACCTGCACCGGAAGCAATACCATATATTTTCCCACCAAAACGGTCTTTATTAGCATTCAGCTCCTCTATAGAATTAATATCGACATACGAAGGCACTACGAGTCCTGTACTGCCATCGTCGAAAGCTGTTCCAATAATATCTAATTTATCACCATACTTTATCCAATAGTCTTTGTGAGTATGAGGTAACCATGCGTCCATATATATATCTGTATCGCCCCGAGATAAGGATGTGAATATAGGTCCCGGTTCAAGACGTTTCAGCGATACCTTATATCCATTATCTTCTAATAATAATTTAGCTAAATGAGTGATAGCAATACCTTCAGCCCAATTGGGATAGAGCATTATTACATCTTGTTTGCGACGACGTTCACATGAAGTAGCTAAAGCCAGAACAAAGGCTGACAATAGTAAAAATGAAATTACTTTTCTCATTTAACACCTCCTCTTTTCTTTCCCAGAGATTGAGTCATACGATCCAGAATAATAGCAAGTATAACAATACATAAACCAGCCTCAAAACCTAAAGCAACATCGGCTTGCTGAATACTGGCATACACACTTTCACCTAAACCTCCGGCTCCTACCATTGAAGCTATAACTACCATAGACAGAGCAAGCATTATTACCTGATTAACTCCAGCTAGAATTGTAGACATTGCTAAAGGAATCTGAACCTTAAATAAGGTTTGACGAGAAGTACAACCAAAAGCAATAGAAGCCTCTACAATCTCTTTAGGAACTTCTTTAATACCAAGAGTTGTCATACGTACCGCAGGGGGTAAAGAGAATATTACTGTTGCTATAACACCGGGAACGTTACCTACCGAGAAAAACAGAATAGCTGGAATAAGATACACAAAGGCAGGCATAGTCTGCATAAAATCGAGTATCGGACGTACTATCGAATTTCCTGTATTATGGCTTGCACACCAAATACCTAACGGAATACCTATTAATAAAATGATAAAGGTAGATACAACAACAAGTACAAATGTATTGATCATTTCATCCCAAAATCCCATCCAGTAAATAAGGCCAAGACCTAATATACAGAAAATGGGTAATTCCAGTAAATCTTTTGCATTATACTTAGTTATATTGATTTTCTTAAAGCCTCTGTTTTTTATAAAAAAAGCTGTAAGAGCTGTAATCAGAATAATCAGCACAGAGGGACAAAGCAAAAGCATTTCCTGCAAAAAATCGACTGTGTTTTCGATTATAATTGTGATTTGTCTAAAGACGGGAGTGCCAAGATCTGACAGCCACTCAACAAATCGTTCTACATATTTTCCTATATTTAAATTTTCCATTATAATTTTTTATTCGTTTGCGTTTTCAATTATTGTCTGAACTTCATCATCATCATATCCGGTAACCATAGCTACAACATCGGAGTGACGAATAAACCCTACCGGACGATTTCTATGGTCTACCACAGCCAAAGGGAATTTCTGATTGATGAACAATGGAAGCATATCTGCTACCGGCATATCAACAGAAACCTGTGGTATATCAATAATAATATCGTCTATATTTTTCTTTTTATCAGCCAATGCTTTTCTTACAGCACTTTCTCTGACATATCCTTTAAATTCGTTTTGATGATCAACTACAGGAAGGAAACGCATCAAGTTTCGTTCCATTTGACGTAATACAGCCGCAGGACCATCTTTATCTAACTGAACCTTAGCTTTGAATGTCTCCATAATTGAAGAAGCTGTTATTATTTTAGATCGGTTCACATTTTCTACAAACGATTTCACATAATCATCAGCCGGATTAAGCAATATATCTTCCGATTCTCCTTGCTGTACCATTACCCCATCCTTCATAATGGCAATATTGTTACCTAGCTTCAAGGCCTCGTCCAAATCGTGTGTAATAAAGATGATGGTCTTCTTAAATTTCTCTTGCACATCAAGCAATTCGTCTTGCATTTGATTACGAATAAGAGGGTCTAAGGCACTAAATGCTTCATCCATCAATAATATTTGAGAATCGGAAGCCAAAGCGCGTGCAATACCTACACGTTGCTGCATACCTCCACTCAGCTGATATGGATAAGACTGTTCATAGCCCTTAAGACCGACCATTTCTATTATTTCTTTTGCTTTTTTCAGACGTTCTTCTATCGGTTGATCTTGTATTTCCAGACCAAAAGCCACATTGTCCAATATAGTACGGTGTGGTAATAAGCCAAAATGCTGAAAAACCATACTTACCTTCTTACGGCGTAAATTTAATAAGCCTTGCTTATCCATTTTAGTTATATCTTCACCGTCTATCATAATAGAACCGGAAGTAGGGACGTTGAGCATATTAAAGCATCTTAATAAAGATGATTTTCCACTACCAGACAAACCGATAATAACAAATATCTCACCCTCATTTATATTGAGGCTCACGTTATTTACCGCAACGGTACATTTAGTCTTAATACGTATTTCTTTTTTGCTTTTACCTTGTTCCAACATTTTCAATGCATGTTTTTTATTTGCACCAAAAATGAGACTAAGGTTCTTTACTTCTATCTTACTCATGTGTAATTAAAATATCGTTTTTTTTTAATTGTAATAAATCTTTTTCTAAAAATAATAGCCTATATTTATATTCAATCGGCTATTCCAGCGAGCATTCTTTGATCCCTCATCAAATCCTTCGCCAAACGAAGATGTTAACCAAGGGTGGTTTTTACCCCATGCATAGTCCACATAGGTGTATATCGGTCCGGAGGTAATTAAAACTCCCGGTATCAAAAATTGTGTATCGGCAAAAGAATTTTCTTTTTTATGCAGATATGAATAATCAATATATGGTTGAATACTTTTTATAAATTTCCTATTGACCGGTATCTCATAAGACAAACCTGCTACATATATAGTACCTTGAGTAGCTACGCCGTAAGGTGATCCATAAGCAGCCATCTGTAATATATCAAGCTTCTGCCCATCATTAGCCTTAGCATTATAATCGTAATTGATAACTTCACCTTTGAAATTCCAACGGTCATAATTAATCAGTGTATGCAAAGCCCAAGAAAAACCCCAACTTCGTTGATCAAGTTCGCGATTGTATATACTACCAAGCTGACCTGAAAAACCGAACTCAACTTCATTTGTTAATTGATAGCGGATCCGACCATTCACTTGATCTAATTCGCGTATATTAGCATCGAGTTGTTTTCCATTGCTAAATCCATAAGTAGGAACAACGGCATATGAATATCGTCCATTTCCGACAGAATTGTCTTCGCTATTAGACGAAACAGAGCCTCGTGGGGCTGCCTGACGAAAGTAAGCTAAATCAAATGTAAATTTGTCATACTTATAATTAGCATTTATACCTGTATTATACGTGTCTTCAAATCCTAGATAGTAAGGCAGCTGAAACCACCATGAATGAGATGCAAAGTCAGCAATACCAAATGGTTTTTGAAATACTCCCAATTTCAAGTATAGGCTTTCGTCTACCTCATATCCAATATATCCATGATGCAAAAAATGCGTTTTAGATTCAGGATAGAAACGATATTGGAAACTGACATCAAATCCCATCTTGCGGGCGTCAACCGACAGAAACCAAGTATCCATCTTAATATAAGTATCTAAATCTTTATTGCTATTTTCATAGTTTTCAATAGCAGTATTGAAGCGTAAAGCTCCACCTATTTTCAGATAATCGCTCTTGTCTTTATCTTGAGCACAAAGTAATGTTGTATTGAGTAATAAAAATAATAAAGTGTATAAATAAGTTTTGATCATAATTATTGTATGAATTGCTTAATTACTCTCTGCTTTGTAAAACATAAAGCTGAGGGTAATCTAATTTAATTCACAATGACACTGCAAAACAGAGGTACACAGCTTTTGGTTTTGTTATAATAAACCTGATAAGATACAAGCTGTATAAATGTGAAAAATGCGAATCCGAATTGACAATCGCTTTTTTAGTTGTCGAACACAACTCTGTTGTTAATTATAAGCTAATTCGGATATTCTGTCTTGTAAACAGATCACAAAGATAGTAAAAATAGCAATAAATACAAATAAAAGTTCTGTAAGCTCTTACGAAAAGGCACATAAAAGGGTATGTTATTTTCTTTTTGTTACTTTCCGGAAAACCTTTGCTGATAAGGATATAGCGAGAGGCATGCATCTTTTAACATATAAAATATATGATAATGATATTTTAAGTTTTTTTTCATTCCCCACCCTTCCATGATAGATTGTCATAGAGTAAATCTTAGGATATAAGCCTTTTTTATTATTTTTGTAAAAAGAATAAATTATGACTGCTGAACAGATATTAAAGGAACATGGTATAAAAAAGACTGTTTGTCGGAAATGTATTTTGGATAAGTTGATAGAAAGTGAAGATACTGCTTTGACTGAAAATGAAATCAAAGATGCTTTTGCCGACTTATTCGACAGAGTTACTTTTTACCGTTCGCTCAAAACGTTGGAAGAGAGTAAGGTTATTCACCGTATTGTATTAAATAATACAATGGTGAAGTATGCTCTAACCAGGCGGCTTATACTATCTAAAATACATCCTCATTTCCATTGTACCAATTGTGATAAAGTAACTTGCTTAGACTCATCTTTACTTGATAGTAATATACATCTTCCAACTGGATATAAGGTCGATTCGGCACAAATATTACTGGAGGGTATATGTCCTGATTGCTTAAAAAAATAATTCCGAATATATTAAATATTCGGAATTATAAACACTTTAATAGTTAGTCCTGGTTTCTATCCTTAATCTTCAAGCTGACAGCTTTCAATTCCTGCCATCCTGCTTTATCTGTAACTCTTACCATAAAATGATAATCACCGGTATCCACATCAGCCGGTATGGCTATTTCAATATCTGCATCAAATATTGTTTTGCCGGCAGGAATAGAATAATCCTGATTATAAACAAATGCTTTTATCGGGTTTTTCTTCGGCTCTAAATCGCATTCTACGTTATCGGTACTATGCGAATGGTGATCGAAGTTGTTATGAATCTCGATATTGTAATTACCCAATTCCTGAGTATCAGAAAATATAGCTCTGAACGGAAAACTTTCCCCTCTATAGAGTATTACACAGTTTTGAGGAGAGGCATTACTACCACTCATATCTATGCTAGGCTTATCCAGATCTTTGTCATTATCATCATCGCTACTACATCCTAACATAAGAAGCGATACAAAACAGTAGATTAATAATTTTCGTGTCATGTCTTTTATTTAAATTTTATCTGTGATTAAAACCTTTTTTATTCAGCTTTGATCGTTAACTTTTCTTTCAATGTGTTGTTAGCTCCTTTAGCATCATTTATTCTGATCTCCAGGATATATTCTCCTGCAGGGGCATCTGTTGCCACTAAGTGCTTATGGAAAGTATATTCTTTTACATTTCCCGCAGCAAACTCTTCTGTAAGTGTATTATTGTAGAAGTATGTTGCAGGAGCAGATGCTTTATAAATACGGACACGTATCGAAGCCAGTGGGTCTGTTGCATTCACTTTAAATTCTGTATGAATATTAGATGCAACTGCCGAATTGTTATCTCCTATTTCCAAAGCAGAGACAGTAATACCGGTTTCTTTAATCCGCACATCCATTGATTTTTCAAGAACTTTACCTTGTTTGTCATATACTTTGAAATGAAGATGATAATCACCTGCTGGAGCTTCTGACGGAATTAATAGATGTTTATGAAAGTCTTTAACTTCAGTTTCACCATTATATGTATAGGTTGTATCTTGCTCAAAAGCGGTTGTTTCCCCTTCGCTATGTATTTCTACAAAGACGCGATCAATTCCATTATCAGCCTTAATGGATGTTGCACCGATAACAGGAGCTGTACCTATGTATCCGATATTATTATCGGGAAAATCATGTCCTGCTCCAAAAACAAGACCTTCTATTGCAATATTAACCGGCGATGCTTCGATCGTTAATTCCGACTCTACAGTTGTAGTCTGGCCAAATTGGTCTGTAACAGTAAAGTGCAAGTGATACTTCCCAGCGGGAGCTTCTGCCGGAATATCAATATGTTCGTGAAAGTCTGCATTTTTCACTCCTATATATTTACCATCGGTATAAGCTTTCTCGATTTCAAAATCACTATTCTCTTCTTGATGTATTTCGACATCAATACGCTGAATAGTACCATCCGCCAATATACTTCCTTCCAAATGCAAATCGCTTCCGGCAATAGCCATCTTACTATTTTCGCTGCCTATCTCCGTTAGGTTTATAACCGGTTTTGTCGGTTTATCATCATCGTCATCGCTACATGAAGAGAATATCAACAGGCATAAATTTAAAAGGAGTACTAACCCTAATCCTAATTTCTTATTCATAATCTTAGATGTTTTATGGAATATAATTCCTGTTAAAAAAATTAATATAAAATAGTTATTGTTTAAAAATTGAGTCCAATCATTATCGAAAAATTACGTCCCGGTTCGGGCACATCAATCAATCGGTAATAGCTGGTATGGTCATAATATTTTTTATTCAATATATTCTGTCCTTGTAGATTGACTTTCAGATCATATCCTTTCCATGCAAATGTCCTGCCGGCTGACAGATTCAGAGTTTGATGTCCCTTAGTCTTCTCTTCGGGTGGTACTATTCTATTCTGATCACCTACGAGTTTGTAATTGACCGCAATAAATCCATCTTCACCCGACCACTTCTTCTTCGGTAAATATTTGAGTCCGGCAATAGCAGACCATGGTGGCGAAAAGGGTAAAGTATATCCTTCTTTATCCCCCGACAGCTGTTCGGCATATAGATACTCTCCTTTGAGCTCAGTTTCAAAATTGGCTGACAACTTATAATTGATATTTACTTCAGAGCCATATCTCAAAACCTTGCTTTGTGTATAATAATATAATTGTAAACCTTCATTATACTGCGATGTTGGATTCAGATATATATAGTTAGGGAAATAATTAAAGTATGGATCTATCTGAATATTTAATACTTCGTTGCTCCAATTGATACCAAGATCAATCTGATAAGATTCTTCGGGGGAAAGACTGCGCTCTCCTCTCTCATATCGGAATATGTGATAGTTCACACCATCAGAGCCTAACTCTTTCGGAATTGGAGCCCGAAAGCTTTTTCCTACATTTGCTTTTAATATCCACCCTCCGGCATTATAGTTAATTCCTGCCGACCAAGTGAAACTATTGAATGTACGGCTAAAGTTGGAAGCTCGCTCTTTATATATAGAATCGCTATTGGCTTGAGGTGTTTTAAACCAATCATTATAGCTATTGATATGTGTATGTATATGATCGAAACGCACACCTGCATTCAGAATCAAGTTGTCTGAGATATGATAACGATCCAAAACATAAGCACCAAAAGATGTTGTTCTAAAATCGGGAATGATAAATCCCCAGCCATTTCGTTCATTACTTTGATGCTCTGCATTTACACCTATATTGAGATTATGCTTGTCTGCTAATAATATCTTAGATGCTATGTTGGCTGTATAAGTATTTTTATTAAACTTTCGTTCGAGGCTATTGGGTGGTATAGGCATAAAGCCATGAGATACAGGTTCAGAGCGTTCCTGACGTAGATTGTTTTGATATGAAAAATCGCCCTCTACTCGTAAACCGCCCAGTTTCCAGATAGAATTATTAACTAGTTTCAGATGGTTCACAGAATGATAGGGTAAGTCAATATCGCGCGATGACTTATCATAATCTATATCCGAGAGTCTAACCTCAAGCCCATGTGCATCGGCAAAGAAACCACTCTTGGCATACACATTAGATAGTTGGAAATTGGTCTGAAACAAATCTGAAACGTATCCTATTGTAAAACCGACATTTTGTTCCTTTCCGGCTGTGTTACGAAGCCTACGATCTTTCAATTTAATAAAATATGAATAATACTGAATGCTATCAGTAGGAACTTTATAATCGGCATAGTCTACAAGTGTAACATTTGCCTTGTAATAAAACTTACCTCTCATACCAGCCAAACGAGTTGAAAAACCAATAGATTCATTATTAGAACGAACAAATACATTGGCTTGTCCTTCAAAACCTTTTGTCGGAATATAATTGTTTCGTAAGCTTATAACTCCACCGATAGCATCTGATCCGTATAATAAAGAACCGGGACCTTTGATTATTTCAATATCATCTATTGCAAATTGGTCTATCTCCAGACCATGATCTTCTCCCCATTGTTGCCCTTCATGCTTAATCCCGTTTTCAGCAACAATCATACGATTAAAGCCCATACCTCGTATTGTAGGTTTAGATTGTCCCGAACCTATACTCATTGCTTTTATTCCGGGTATATCCTCAAGACTCTGCATAAGGCTTCCTGAAAAGTTTTCTTCCAAATATGCTTTGTCGACAGTTATCAAATTCTGGGAAGACTTCATCTGTGTGTCTCTTTTGTTATTGCCCTGAATTAGAACTTCTTTCAATTCGACATTATCTTGTACAAGAATGATATTCAAATTTAGACTCTCAGTTACTTTCAGTTCTAAATTTTGGGGTATATACCCTATCGCATGCACATGCAGAATTAGACTTTTTGGAGTTGCTATTTTAAGAGAGAAGAAACCGTTTATATTGCTTTGTGTTGTCACGTGTTCTCCTTCGATAGATATAGTAGCAGCCTCAATCGGTTGCCTATCTTTTGTAGATACATATCCGCTTATCGTAAATGAATCTTGAGCAAAGGCTTGGATACTTATAAAACAAAGAGCCAGTAGAAAGAAAAAAAATCTCATCAGAAACTATAAATTATGTCTATTATAAAAATGTAGGTTGTATTATTTATTTGCAATAATATCTAACAACATTGTAACAAGAGTACAAATATATAAAAATATCAAATGCAACAACGTTTCATATCTGAAAATATTTTTAATAATAGACAGAAAAATCTTTCTGATTTTTTATCAATAGCATAAGACAATATTAATAACCACTTTACACTTAAAATATGAAGCAAGCAGAATTTAACGTACTTGATATATCCTTATCCTGCGAATAACCTTTTTCTTAAAATTTACTATAAAAAAATAGAAACAAAATAAAGTTTAAGACGTTTATATTATATAATCTATTAAACGACTGACTTATGGACACACAAAAGATATCCGATGACTATATGGATAAATATAATGACCTCAGCTTAGACTTTAAGAAGAAAGATATAAACAATCTGGTAGAAAGACTTAATGAAGCTGTATCACAATCCAATATGGCTCATGTGAATGAACTATATAATCAAGTATTGGAGTGGAACAATCGCGTAAAGACATTGGAAGGGGCACAAATCGCGATAAACACTCAATTCCGTTATTTACATCTGCCATCTCCCTCCTCATTTGCAGTCATATTTGATGGGGAAGACCGACTTTGGAAATTCAATATATAAAGAAAGCTTGTATTAAGGTTGAGAGTAGAAGGTCGAAACTGTATAAGTTCCAACCTTCCTAAAACATTATTTTGCTATTTCTTCGCTTCTCTGAAATTAAGAAAACGGTGAAAAGTCATATAGTTTGCATTATGCTGGTTGTCAGCACTGCCGGTTTCATCCTCCCATGCCGTTCTTGATACAGCTATTATATCATTACCCTCAATCAGCCAATCAAGATATTGAAACCCATGATTTTTTACATCCGGATGATGCAGCAGCATATCCTGAATATGCCAATGTCGCAAATCGTCAGAATACGACAATGTTATTGTATTACGTGTACGCTCATTATAGCCACTTCTGTCGGCTTCAAGCACATAGTTACTCAATGTCCAATATCTATTTGACTTATCATCATATAATATATTGAATTTTTTGCTGGCTCCCGGCAGCTCGATTATACCGGTAGACGGATCGAATGAGATAGTTTTCCCATCGTCCGATATATCTATTATAGCTGCTTTATCATCTAAAGGATAATGTACTCGCAAAACATTTTTCAGACTCTTATCTTTAGCTACTACCATATTACCTTCCAGCCATGACGAAGCTCCATCCAGATAGCTTTTGTCAAATTTCATTTGATTACTCAAAGTCCAGCTATCAGCATCGAGCAAATCCGATTCCTCATCGGCAGACATTACAAAAGCATGAAAATTGCCCCAGCCATCTACCTGCTTATGATCTTCCATAGCCTTCCATATCCGTCCTTTACTATAAACCAACTGTATAGGTGCAGTATGATAGAACCCTTCAAGTAGCAACCCCGATTTCTTATCTATCGGCAAAGTCCATGTATGACCCCCGTCTAAGGATTTCATAACAACGCAGTCTCCATATCCTGAATTGCCTTTTGGACGAACGCCAAATAAATACAATTCTTTATTATGAACAAACAGTTTGCTCCAATTGAGTTGTTCTATCTCAGCAACTCTATTCCATGTATTCCCCTTGTCTTTAGACTTATATACAAATGTATCAGAAAGAAAACTTCCGAAATAGTCGTGCGAAGCGATATAAGTTCCATCCTCAAGAACTGTTATACTCGGAGAGCCTATATACTTGTGGGTAGATGCCTTCGAATTAAAGATAACCGTACCCGGAGGAGACGTAAAATTCACCTCTACACTATCTACACCGTTCTGTCCAAAGAGAAAGGAGGGCAATATACAATATAATATGACAGTAAAAATACCTTTCATAACTAGTCTTTTTATTTATATTTCTGTTAGTAATTTCAATTTAAGCTGATAAAACAAGCTTTTTTATTTAGTTTCACATTCACGGAATAACCTATACATTTGAGTATCAAATACAATAATGTTAAAAAGTGACAAACATTACAGATTTCAGCCATTTTTTAATTGTAATCTTTTTTCTTTTAAAAATAACCTACAATATATTTATATACAGATAATTAAAAGATAATTTTATTAAGAAAAAAGATATTAATCAAAACTAAAATGTTCTATCATTTCCATACACATACGTCCATTATGATAAGGGCATTTCCAGAAACCCGCTTTATCATCTTTTCTGTTTATACTTCCATCCTCAAGGCGGCTCCAATACCATTCTCCATTAGTGGTATCAACCAGCCAATGCTGAATATAACTCCATATCCTCATGGCTTTTTCTTTATAATTGCCATTCTTCGAATTTTGGTAGGCATACATAAAGCCAACCACAGCTTCTGCCTGAACCCACCAATGTCGTTCAGCGTCCAAATGAGTGCCTTCTTTTTCATACATCATACTACCATCAGCCGAGATTCCCTCCTGAGCTGCGTCTGCTATTTTGAGCGAGATACGTTTTATGTCTTGCAACACCCTTTCATCCCCCAACACTTCTGCTGCCTCATAAAGTAACCATGAAGCTTCAATATCGTGTCCATAAGATATTGCAGTAGACTTTACATGCCACTCTTCATCAAAGAACAGATTGAGATGATAAGTTTCTCTATCAAGAATGCAATCAGTAAAAATTTTTATTAATCTGTGCTGTGCCCTGATCAAAGATTCATCTTTCCATATACGAAGAAGATTTGTATAAGGTTCCAGAATATGCAAATGAGTATTCATTGTCTTTTTTTCATTAGCATCTTTCTCACTAAGACGCATATCGTCTATCGGCCTCCACTCGCGGGTATATGCTTCTAGATAGCCGCCGAACTCGTCATCGTAACATTTTTCTATCAGATAGAAAAATTCTTTTGCCAGCTGCAACACCATCTCATCAGCCGTTGCCCGATAATATTCTGAGAGCCCATAAAGAACAAAACCCTGCACATAAGTCTGTTTTTTCGTATTCACGGGATTACCCTTACAGTCGAGTTCCCAATAAACGCCACCATGCTCCTTATCTATAAAATATGTTGTAATGTAATCATAAGCACGCTGTGCAATTTTCAGATATTCTTCATTGCCCAAAATACGATAGGCTGCCGAGAAAGTCCATAATATGCGAGCATTGAGAATAGCTCCCTTATTGGCATCTCTGTGTAAAACATCATTGCCATCTATCTGTCCATAAAATCCTCCATTGACAGTATCCTGCATTTTGTCGATCCAAAAAGAAAGGATATTCTCAGTCAACTCTTTTCTAAATCCGTTCATATTACTCATTTGTTTTGTCTCTTTAATTCCAATTCAGAAGTTATATCTTTCAATTTGGCTTCGGTCAGAGGATAGAAATATATAAATATCACCGAAAGAACAGTTCCTATTGCAGGAAATATACTCAGAAACATCTTGATACCGCTTATCGTTTCGGCACTTTGCACCCGATTAGCTTCAAACCCGAAATAAGCTAATAACCATCCTGTCATAGCCGTACCAATAGCCCAACCAAGTTTTTGGCTCATAGACGAAGAACTGAATATCAGCCCGGTTGCTCTGTTTCCCGTATTTAGCTCCGAGTAGTCTGCACAATCGGCATACATAGACCATAGCAATGGAAAAACACTACCGGCACAGATACTGATAAGTACCTGAAGAACAAATATCAGAACCAAGTCAGTATTGCCAAGCCAATAGAATACAATACTCAAAACGGTAGCTATTGCCATTGCTCCCATATAGGTATATTTCTTTCCAAATCGGTTACTTACAGGAGCAGCCAATATAACACCTATAATGTTGGAAGCCTGACCCAATGCCAAATACAAACCACTGAGAACGAATGGTATATTAAAGATATTGATCGTTCCAAAAATGTCTTCCTCTACATAATACTTAAAATAATATATAGTGGCTCCATCGCGTATAGAGTTAAAAATCAATGCAGATATGCCTGCCCCCAAAAGTATCCACCAAGGCTTGTTCTTTACAAGATCTCTCAAGTCTTCTTTCAGCGGAGCTTGCTTTTCTCTGATAGGTTTTACCCGTTCCTTTGTAAAAGCAAAGCATAGCAGAAACAAGATAGCACACATAACAGCAATAACAATCACTGCCATAAACCATCCATGTTGCTGCGCTTCAACCGATTTGTCATTGCCACTAAAAATATTGACCATCGGCATAAACAACAAAAGAGTGACAAAGCTGCCAATGTAAGCAAAAGTCATACGAAAGGTAGACAAAACATTTCTGTCTTTAGGATCGGGGCTTATAACACCAAGTAACGAAGCGTATGGAACATTGATAGCCGAATAGACAATCATCATAAGCGAATAAGTGACATAAGCATATACTATTTTACCGACCGAACCAAAGTCGGGTGTAAAAAAAGTAAAAACTCCTATAACAGAAAACGGAATAGCCAGATACAAGATATATGGTCTGAATTTACCCCACTTCGTCTCTGTTCGGTCTGCTAATATACCGACAACTGGATCGAAGAAAGAATCCCATACTCGTGTGATCAGAAACATAGTACCCACTGCCGCCGCTTCCATACCAAATACATCTGTATAGAAAAATAAAAGATACATGCCAAACAGTTTCCAAAACATAGACGAGGCTGCATCTCCAAATCCGTAACCGACTTTTTCTTTTAACGATATTTTTATTGTATTCATGGTTTTAAATTCATTCAAAGGTTTTTAGCTGTCATAAATTAAAGTAACAAATAAACTCTTGTTTTTTTATATATCATAACAGCTAAAAACAGAAAAACTATTTTTTTAGATTTTTCTCTATTATCTTCGATAATGTATCGACAGACGCTGCTGAACGGTAACCATCAGGAGCGGTATTGAAACAATAGTCCAACAAGCGATCTACACTCGATACCGCAACATGCATACGCGTATCGCACGAGGCATAATATAAATATACAGTATCGTCATCATCTGCAATCCATCCGTTGGTAAACAGCACGTTGGAAACATCGCCCACCCGTTCTGTTCCGATAGGAGCCATCAGATGTCCTGCAGGTTCGGCAATAAGTTTATCGGGCTGATGTAGATCGGTAACATAGAGATATAATACATATCTCAATCCGGCAGCGCAAGCACGTACCCCATGAGCCAGATGCAGCCATCCCCTCGGAGTCTTGATGGGATGTGGTCCTTCTCCATTCTTCAATTCTTTTATTGTATGGTAGTGGCGATAGTTTATGATCTTTTCTTCCTTTATTTCAGCATTTGTAATATCATCCACTAAAGCCCATCCTATACCTCCGCCACTGCCGGCATCAATAAAACCATCCTGAGGACGTGTATACAGAGCATACTTTCCATCCACAAATTCGGGATGCAACACAACATTTCGTTGCTGACTCTTAGTTTTAAGATCGGGTAATCGTTCCCAATTTATCAGATCCTTTGTTCGGGCAATACCTGCTGCGGCCACAGCCGAAGAAAGGTCGCCGGCCTGAGCATTCGGATCTTTACGCTCGGTGCAGAAAACACCATAAATCCACCCATCTTCGTGGTTAGTCAGACGCATATCATAGATATTAACATCCTCATCTTCCGTTTCGGGCATTGTCATCGGATAATTCCAAAAGCGAAAATTGTCTACGCCATTAGGGCTTTCGGCAATAGCAAAAAAAGACTTACGGTCGTAGCCTTCCACCCGTACGGCTAAAATATATTTTCCATTCCACTTCATTGCTCCGGCATTAAATGCCCCCTCTATACCAAAACGCTCCATAAAGTAGGGATTTGTTTCCTCATCCATATCGTAACGCCAGAATACAGGTGCATGGCTTGCCGTTAATACGGGATTTTTGTAACGTTCAAAGATTCCATTACCGGGCAATATGGGTTCGTTTCTTGATGTCACCAATTGTTCATATTCGGCCGTAACAGCCTCCAATCGTTGTTTAAATAGATTGCTCATTCTTTTATCATTAATTTATTCGTTATACTCTTATTTTATCTGTTCTGTGTATTTTTTAAGATACCGCTCTCTTTCATAAAGTCGAGTTCCCTGATCAGCTTTTTACGATCGCCACCCTCTCCTTCAGAACCAAGAATAGCTTCATACCAAAAATTAGTTCCTATAAAATAATATGGGGCATCGCCAATAAAGAATTGTCCGTCTTTTACTGTAACAAAATCGTTGGATGGCGTAACAGCAGTCCTTTGCTTGCAACCAATAAGAAGACAAAGCATGGAAAATAAATATATAAGCTTGTTCATAGTCATTTCAAATTCGGCATCTTATCGCGGGTAATCACTTTATCATTATTAAATAATGATTTGAAATAGGTTGCTCCGTTATATTTATCAGAACGGGTATAGTCTCCATTCCAAGGCATAAACCACGACCAGATATCGCCATGCTCGAACATTGCATCTACTGATGGAATAGAACCGCATTCGCTCAGAGCCAGAAGTTTTTTACCTTGATACAATTCTTTGATCTTTTCGAACAAGATTGATTGAGAGCCATGTGCGTTCTCTCCGGCATAAATATCCATACCTATAATATCAACATAATTGTTTCCGGGATACCAATTCAGTGCATCACTTGAAGCATCACAAGTCCATACCCAAATGAGATTATTCAATTTGTGATGATTTACCAATCTGTCAAACATTAATCTCCATAATGTTTTGCATGGTTCGGCACCTTTAGCTCCCCACCAAAACCAAGCTCCTGAGGCTTCGTGAAGCGGTCGCCAAATAACCGGGATATTATTATCTTTCAACTGCTCCAAATATCCGGCTATAATATCTATGTCGGCTATCATAGCTTTATATTCTGCCGAATTTGGGTCGTTTACTTTCGTAATATCAAAAGAAGTGTCTTTCGTATAGAATCCATCAGTGTTTCTGAACGGATCGCGCCAATGCCACATTACGGTAACCAAGCCATTGTTATTCCACCATTTTTTTGAGTTATTCACCAGTTCACCAAAGTTGATAGACGACCAATCGCGTGTATAGTTTATAAAGTCGAATCCTGTTAATGCAGGCCATTTGCCTGTCTTGTCATACATCCATTGAGCTTCTTCTATGCCTGTACTGTAATTAGCCATTGCACCCGAAATCACTTTTTTGCCAAAATTTTCTTTCAGAAAAGTATATAGGTTTATAGCTTCTTTACTGGCTGACGGCGTAACTAAATTATTATCAATATTAAAAGGCATACTTCCTCCGGCGGGTACAATTTCAATATAGTCTAATGTTATCCATCCCCAATTTTTCTTAATACTTATCGTATTTTCTCCATTTTTCAGGTTTACATTATTTATTTCGATCGTTGACCACTGATCGGTAGCATCAAAGGATATTGAGGAAAGTTTTGTACCGTTTATATAGAGGTCATTTTCTTTTTTACCATTATTACCCCAATATCTCAATTGTATTTTATACTTAGCGGATTCGGGTACTGAGGTTTTGAATATAATATCTCCTTCTTTCTGATTAACATATCCTGTGCCCGAATATCCGGCAAGAGAACTTTCGACAGACGCATTTCCCGTTAAAGTGGCATCTTCTGCCTCATATCGTTTCGAGTCTGAAACTGTGCTGAACTTGAGTGAAATTGCAGCCGCCTTTTCTCCACGAGCATTTAATACAGCTCCTTCGGGTATAACAATATGGTATGTGGTATTTTTAGCTAAAGCAATATCAAAAGCCAGTTTCATACCATTAGCCGAAAGGTTGACTTTCTCGTTATTTACTGTTATATCATTGTTTTCGGACAAAAGGATCGGTGTATTGTAAACCACAGCAGCTTCTGACTGAAGAGCGACATCTACACTTCCATCTTTTGGTGTAGAATACAGATATTTGGGCAATTTAGCCTCTTCTACTTCTTTATTATTATCATCGCTGCATGCAACGGATAGCATAGCAAGAAGTGCTATTAAAAAGTAACTGATTGTTTTCATGGCAAAATCTGTTTTTATAAGGTTATTTCTTGGCAAAGACTTTTATCTCCCAGATAGATATGGCAGCCGACTTAGCCTCTGCGCGTTTTACATTTATTCTTACATAACGTGCTGTTACTTCTTTTTCAGAGATTCTGGTTTCGTAGGCTTTTTTTGCTTGCTTTGTATAGTCTGCATAGACAGACCAATCGTCATTGTTGTCAGAATACTCTATTTTATATAAATAATATTTGTCAAAATATTCGAAATCAACTTGTATTTTATATATCTGCTCCATCTTGCCCAGATCAATAGTAATCCATTTGTCTTCACCTAATTCGGCTTCCCAACGTGAGTCGTTGCGTCCATCAACAGCCATTGCAGGTGGAAAATTAGCTTTTAACGAATTGGTCGTAACGGTTTTGTTGAGTGCTATATTTTTGTAAGGAGATTTATCTAAGCCTAAAGAACTAAAATCGTCGACGGGCTCTACTTTTATTATTTCGCCTTTATCGTTAAAAAACAACTCTGAGGCAGCACTAAAACGATAATTGCAGGTCGGATATCTGAATGGATCTTGTCTGTGATAGAATAAGAACCACCTGCCATTAACTTCTATAACGGAAGAGTGCCCGGGTCCGAATAGATTCTTATCGGGTGTAGTGTCTAATATAGGAGTTTTAGTAGGTTCCCAGTAAGTCTTATCGGGTGCATTTGACATTGCATATCGTACATTATAAGTATCTAACCAACAATGTCCTCCTGCCCAAACCAAATAATATTTTTTGTCTTTATAAAAGATATAAGGACCTTCGGTAAAATCGGTAAAGTCGCCCTCTATCGGGTCGTTGCTCACAAGTTTGCGCATGTATGTGGGCGAATTGACATCGTTGTCAAATACCAGAAGATTCTTCCACGAACCAACACCCATAATTTTATTGCTCACCGGATCGCGAAACAGTTCTACATCAAAGTCTCGTATCTGACAAGTTCTTTTCCAAGGTCCTAAAGGTGATTCTGCTTCCATCATATAGGCCAGATAATCGACTCCGTTCTGATGTACCATATAATATTTGCCATTATCGCCTTTTATCATACTGGGTGCCCAGAAGAAACGGTCGTTTATGCCTAAATACTTTACATCCCAATTTACCAAATCGTCCGAAACCCAGATAAAAGGTTCTCCATTATGCTCTTCATACCCGTCGCTGGTTATGGATAGATAATATTTGCCATCCATATATCTTATACTTGGGTCGGCAAAATATCCGGGAATGACAGGATTTTGAGAAAATACTGATAATGTGCAAAATAGTATGATGAGTAGAAATAGTTTTCTCATTGTTTATATTGTATTTTATTTATTCAATTCTTTTCTTATTTATACATTGCCGGCAGACGGCTTTCGAACAAAATATCGGGGTAATGTTTAAGTTTAATAAAGTCGGCAGCAGCCGGATGTCCTGGATAGGGTGCATAAAAATGACATGGTGTTTCATAAGAATTTCTCCAAAACAGAATATATGCCGGTTTATCTTTACTTACAGCCTTATACAATACTTCTGTAAACCAATTATTCATGGGTATTTGCTCTGCTCCGGTTTCGCTGAAGATGAAAGGCTTGTTACTCTTCTGAGAATATGCAGATAACATTTGCATTATATTTTGTACATCCGAAATATATTTATCCGCCGTTTCTTTACCTCCACGATGATATAAATCTTGTCCCAATATATCTACGTAATTATCTCCCGGATAT
Source organism: Dysgonomonas sp. UBA5412 (assembly GCA_002409595.1). Classification (GTDB taxonomy): domain Bacteria; phylum Bacteroidota; class Bacteroidia; order Bacteroidales; family Dysgonomonadaceae; genus Dysgonomonas. The sequence goes on along the minus strand of DHNQ01000003.1, from coordinate 32,539 downwards.
CTGTCAAAATACTCTTGACCATTCTTTACAAAGTCGGGGGAATAAATATACAATAGGTTATGTACGTTTTTTTTATCTCTTAGATAGGTAACTGTAAACTGCCATAAAGCGATATAATCTTTTTTTGTACACAGCTTCTCTCCCCACCAAAACCAGCTGCCCGTATGTTCGTGAAAAGGACGGAAAAGGATAGGTACTAAAGTTCCGTCTTTAGTCTGCACACTCTGAAAGAATGCAGCAAGACGATCGAGCCATTTTATATAAAGATCATGTTTGTCGCCTCCGGGTATTATGGATTGTACAACCTTATCCGATGATACATCCCAAGAACTGCCTTGGGTAAAAGGATTTCGTAAATGCCAACTTACGGTATTGATACCTCCTCGGTGATAGGCTTCGAGCATCAATTCTCTTATTTTAACAAAGTGAATATTATCTATACTAAGAGAATCTCCAGTCTCTAAATGCCCTATCTCCCAACCATACACAGCGGGATAGTCGCCAATCACTTTTTTTATATCAGACTGATCTTTCTCATATTTCCAAGCAATGCCGTATGCTGTATCATCCTGATGACCAATCATTATACTTTTGCCTTGAATGGCTTGCAGATTTTTATACAGCATCTGAGTTTCTTTTGTTGCATTCTTGTCTACAAGTTTTTGAGCTGAAAGTGATAAATGTCCGGTTATTGCCATCATAAAGATTGCTGAGATAAATTTATATTTCATTTTCTAGTATTTGTTTAAATTCTATTAATCGGTAGTTTAAAAATTAATATAGGGACACGTCTCCATTTATTGGCAGAGACGTGTTTGCCCTATATCTCCAAAAGCCTAAATTAATTATCGAATAGTAGTATCCAGAGGAACACTTGTCAGTATCACATAATCGAGATTCATTTCGTATTTGCCTGATACATTACCGGTAGAATAATCAATCGTCAGATCGAATGGGGTGTTCAGATCGAGTTCAGGAACATCGCCCCAGTTTTCAAGCCCTTTAGGGTCTATCTTATATGATCGCCATTGCCATTTTCCGTGTGTATCGGCAAATTTATAATCATCTTTATACGGATTATCTCCTTTGAAGTGATGTCCTAGCTTTGTTCCGCCGGTTTGTTCAAAAATCATTTGGAAATAGCCAGATGCGCCATCACTACCGGTAGTGACCAAGAAATTGATGTAGAAAGTCTTATTCAAATCAAACTTTGATCCGTCATTGGCTGTTTTCTTTATATTGCCTTTGTTTGCCCAACTTCCGACATTGGCATCTTTTACAGTAAGATATTTATTGCCTTGAGGAACAACAGTTACACCCGATCCTCTGTTTTGACTTGCCGATCCTCCGGAGAAGGTTGGCATTGTTTCCATATCAAAAACAAGAACCGGATTTAGAGGTCCATCGGTAATCATAACCTGATCTATATGTATTTCATAGGCATCGTTGTTTCCTACATTGCCGCCTCTAAACCAAAGCGAGATTTTATCTACCTCAGACTTGATATTAGAGAAGCCCATTCCTTCCAGATTGTAAGAACGCCACTCCCAGCCATTGGTCTGAATACTGTAATTATCTTTGTATTCTCCATCCTGACCTGTAAAATGTTTGTCAGATTCACTGCCTCCTATTGTTATTGCAGGATTGAAATATCCTTTGTTGCCATTAGTATTGACCAAGAATGTAATATAAGGGCTGGTATAATTGCTAAGATCAAAACCTTTACCACCATTTGTTGTTTCTAACATTTGATATTGCCCATTCCAAGCATTACCACGAGGGGCGATAACGGAATAATAATTACCAAAGAACGGCACTATATCTCCCAAATTCTTTCCTGCCGTAAAGCTTGCTCCTGCTCCCGTCGGGTTTCCGGCAACAATGGTAGGTTCTACAACATCAAAGTCAAATAACATAATACTTGCCGAAGGGATGTATGTATCTTTTGGTTCTACAACATTGATAACAGCCGATGTTAGTATTTGTCCCGTTTTTGACGTTACTGTCAATTTGCCCGAAGGAGGCAGAGTCAGATTAGCTGTTGAATATGTAGCCGTAGTAGGCGAAGCCGACGCTTTAGATAGTTGGATATTCTCAAACTTTACAGAGTGTATCATATCCACATTGTCTCCCGAAATATTTATAGTCAAACCCTTTTCTATTTCGGTAGGCCATTGTTTAACAACAACATCCAAATATTTAGGAATGAAGGGTTCGCTTGATGTAAAAGACCGTTTATATTTATTTGATATAACTATATTTCCGGTTTCTGCTGTGCGGGCAACCTGAAACACAAGATTACCTTCTTCCTGGCTTATAATCTTACATGTGATATTGCCAATAGAGACGGATGTTACAATATCGAGATTCTCTCCATATAGGGTAACTTCTTTCCCTACAAATTCGGTTTTGGGATCAAAGTCTATTATCTCCGACACAGGTAGTTCGATGTCGTAGTCCTTAGAAAAATCATCTTCGCTACAGGCCATGAAGAAAGATGCTGCGATAATCCCACATATTAATTTTATGATAGATATATATTGTTTCATAATTTTTACAGCAATTTAGATTAATAGTTAGGATTTTGCTCTATACCCCAGTTCTGAACTTCGTTTAAAGGAATAGGTAAAACAGGAATATACTTACCATCTTTTCCTATCAGCGCATGGTTTTTAATCCTTTCCCCTATGCCTTCATGTCTTGCCTCATCGTTGCTTCCGCCACCGATACGGTCTGTATCTTTCACTTTCGATACTGCATCAACCAACGTTCCGGTACGAATTAAATCCCACATGCGGTTAAACTCCATAGCTAATTCCAAACGACGTTCTTTTAGTATGGCGGTAAGCAAAGCTGTACCCGTAGCTGTGACGTTGGGTACATTTGGTGTAGACACCGGCATCACATAACCATCAGGATTGCCATTTACATAACCCTTACAATATGAACTATTACGGGCTCTTTCTCTTACCATATTGAGATATTGACGGGCTTCGGCTTCTTTGCCTGTATAATAGGCAGCTTCGGCATGTATCAGCAATATATCGGCATAACGCATTACTAATATATTCTTATTTGCAGCCTTAGTCAAAGATGGCTTAATAGGAATAGCAGCTTTTCGGTTCAGATAGTTACTGCCTTGTTCCGATCGGTCAAACTTCATAGGGACGCCATATAACACCTCATCATTATACCCTATACCATATAGTTTCCACTATTTTCTTGTCCCTGAGGATTCAGTTCCAGAAAATCGTTACAGGAAATAAATGACAGACATAGTATTGATATGGTGTAAATAATTTTTTTCATAATGCAATATTAAAAATTGAGGTTAAAACCAAGAGTAAATACTCGCGGAGTAGGATAGCTAGCCATGTCTACACCGGCATTCAGCGGATTGCCCCACAAGTCGCCCATTTCGGGATTGAATCCTGAATATTTTGTAGAAGTGAATAAATTGTCAGCCGAAAGGTAGATACGTGCTCTACTCAAAAATACTTTTTGTGAAATATGCCTTGGTAAAGTATATCCAAGTTGCAATGTTTTCAGTCTTAAATATGAACCGTTTTCTACATAACGATCCGAAAATCTATTGTTCTGGTTAGGATCTCCGGCATGTACACGAGGAAGGTCTGAATTCGGATTTTCAGGAGTCCATCTGTTCATCATATCTTTAGAATTGCTCCACTCGGTCATATTGGTACTATATAGAACTGAATACATATAGTTTGCTATCTCATTACCCTGCGAACCTTGTATAAAAGCATTCAAATCAAAACTTTTGTACGTTGCCGAAAGTGTGAAACCATACGTAAAATTAGGGTTGGCACTACCAAGATGAACACGGTCATTGTCATCTATAATACCATCACCATTCTGATCGATAAAGATTACATCACCCAAACCCGCATTTGGTTGTATTGGTTTTCCATCTTTCACATGAGCGTCAAGTTGTTCTTGTGTTTTAAAAATACCGGCTGTTTGCAGACCAAAGAATGAAGCTATTTCACGCCCTTCTTCAGTCTTTGTATATGTTCCATACAGAGGTTCTCCTCCTCCTAATGAAAGAACTTTATTCTTGATAAATGAGATATTAAAACCTGCATTAAAAGAAAAATCTTTTCCTACTTGCTGATCATAGTTGACACTAAATTCGACTCCGCTGTTTCGTACCGATCCGGCATTTGTCTTAGGTTTCCACATACCGGCGTATATAGGAATCGGTGTGTCAAGAATCATATCATTAGTGTTGCGCACAAAATAATCTAAGTTTCCTGAAAGAGCCCCATTAAACAGCCCAAAGTCTAATCCGACATTATATTGCTCTGATGTTTCCCACGAAAGTTCTTCATTTGCCAACTTCTGCTGAATAACACCATCTACTTGCGAACTTCCGAATACGGAAGTATATCCATTGGTCATAAGAGCCAGATAGTCAAAATTTCCGGCACTAGCCTGATTCCCAACATGTCCCCATCCGGCACGAAGTTTTAGCTGCGATATAGGAGAAGTAGTTTTGAAATCATTCATAAAAGATTCTTCCATAATATTCCATCCTGCAGAGAAGGAAGGGAAGTATCCCCATTTTTTCTTAAACTTAGAAGTTCCGTCGGCACGAAAAGTCCCGGTGAACAAATAGCGGTTATCAAAACTATAATTGAATCGGAAGAATCCTGATAATAAAGCATTGTGGTCTGCACCACCCGAAACAGTCAGATTCTCTTTGTTAGATGACATTCCCAGATATTGTAAGTCTGCATCTTCGGGAACATCATATACCAGAGCATAAGCATTGCTCCATTTTTGTTTTTGCGCTTCAGCCCCTAAAGTTGCATTCAGGCTGTGTTTGCCAAAGGTTCTTACATAGCTGAAATAAGCATTTGTATTCCAGTAATCATTATCATTCCGATTTTCACTCAAACTGCTTCTATCGCGTTGTTGGTCTGCTGTTATATAGTATTCAGGATAATAGTTTCTTGTTTTTCCGTACGATAATTGTTTTCCGAACTGAGCTCTGAAAGACAAACCTTTAGTGGCAATATTATCTATCTGCAAATAGGCATTGGCAATGAAACGATCTTCGGATGTTTTTCTGTATTTATTTTCATAAGCAGACATTGCAGGATTGCGTCCATACGAAAAATATATTTCTCCAAATTGATTTGTATATGAATCCCATGCTGCGGAAACAGGATCGGCTTTCAGGGCTTGGGTGATAGACCCTGAATAGAAATCACCATCGTTGCCTGATTTGTCGTATGTTGTATATGAGGCATTGATACCGATACTTACATTATTAAATAATTTATATTCGTTATTGATATGAAACATAAATTTATCGAGATATGTATTCTTTATCAATCCCTTTTCTTTCGAATATGTTCCTCCTATATCATATTTGTTTCGCTCCGATCCTCCCGAAATATTTATATTATAATTCTGAGTTGTTCCGGTACGCATTATTTCATCTTGCCAATTAGTACCTTTGCTATTATTGGCTATTGCATAATCTAATATCGACTGCATGGCAACTGAGGGGGTGAGATTGGCGTTTCGGAACGATTCCAATTTAAGTGTTGCATATTCGGCAGCATTCAGCATATCGAGTTTTTTAGTAGCATTTGTTACTCCGCCAAATATATTTACATTTACTTGAGTTTTTTTATCAAAGGCTCCGCCTTTCGTTTTAACAAGAATTACACCATTAGCGCCACGAGAACCATAGATGGCAACAGCCGAAGCGTCTTTTAATATCTCCATAGATTCTACATCGTGTGGGGCAATATGACTAATATCATTTACGGGAAATCCATCTACGACATATAGAGGTTCGGAGTTATTGACACTACCTGTTCCCCTAATACGGATTTTAGTACCTGCGCCCGGCTCTCCCGAATTAGTAACAACACTGACTCCGGGTGCTCTTCCTTGTATGGATTGGGTAACATCTACGGCTGACAACTGAGTCAGTTGATCGCTTTTCAATGAGGATAGGGATCCGGTCAGGTCACTTTTTCGCATCGTACCATAGCCTACGACAACAATGTCATCCAAAGCGATGGCATCTTCTTCCAATACAATATTGATAACGTTTTGTGTGCCTACTTTTACTGTTTTATTTTTCATTCCCATAAAAGAGAATGTCAGTTCATCGCCATTGTTAGCATCTATTGTATAGCTTCCTTCACCATCGGTCATAGTTGCTACATTGGTCTGAGTCTTCACTGTTACTCCCGGCAAAGGAGATCCGTCACTGGCATCTGTGACTTTTCCCGAAATTTTTATATTTTGTGCGTATATCGTACCTGATAAGACACAAAATATGAATAAAAAATAAAGGATTTTTCTCATAACTTAAGTTTAACAATTGTTTATATTACTTCATGGTTGGTGATTATGATATTATTATCACTGTACAAAAATAGAGTACCAAATCGATGGAAACTACTCTTATTTTATCCAACACTGATGCTTTCTTCATAAACAACAGTAAACAACTATATATGAGATATATAAATATACAATATTAACTATATAGCTAATATTATATGATAGAAAATGATATTATTTTATCCGTCAGAAGATGGAAGTATTTTGTAAATCGTCAAGAATTATAATACTTTATTATCATATATTTTATACGACAAGCTTTTTCTTACTATAATTTTCTCTAAATTGCTTAGGGGAACAATTTTTCTTTTTCTTGAAAATCCGATTGAAGTTCGAGAGGTTATTGAACCCACTTTCAAAACATATTTCGGATACAGACATTTTGGAGTCGATAAGCAGGCGTGAAGCATAGCCCAGACGTATATCTATAATATAGTCGGAAAGAAGTTTGCCTGTTCGCAATTTAAAGAAACGGCTAAAGGCTGTGGGTGTCATCCCCGCCAGATCGGCAAGAACGGGCAACCGTATCTCGTCTTTATAATTATCATTTATATATTTCTTTATTTTGTAGATACGCCTGCTATCGGAATGTACTCCCACTTTGGCAAAAGAGGAGCTGGACAAGGTTTTAGTATCATCACAGAATAAGGATAATTCGTAGAGGATAGACAGAAAATTAACGACTGAATAAAAACCATTCTGTTCATTCGCTAATTTATCCAATAAGTGATAAATTTTCATTATTGCCTCTATGGGAAATGAAATGCCTTTTTGAGCCAATTCGAACATCTTACGTATAGAGTTGAATTGATTTTTTTCGATGTAGTTTGGAAAAAACAAATCTGATGAGAATTGGATCGTTATTTCACGGATGTCTTTCGATACGCATTGGTGTTGCTCCCAAGCATGCTCCAAGCTATCACTTGCTATCAGAACAAGATCGTATTCTCCTATGATTTCAATAGAGTCGCCAACAATTCTTTTTACTCCCGAAGCATTGGCCACAAAGTTTAGTTCAAATTCTTCGTGGGAGTGTATAGGATAAGTGAATTCTGTTTTGTGTCGATCTACGATATAAAAACAGTCTCTTCTGGATAAGGGAGTTATTTCTTTGATAACACTATATTCTGATTTCATAATATTACGCCTTACATTTTCAGACATTCATTGACATTGGAGATTAACCGATTAAAGATAGTATTATTTTTCTCAGATTTGGTTTATTATTGCATTTTTGCTTTTTTAGAAAAGTATATTAAAGATGGAATATCCTAAAGAGCTGAATTTGTATTCAAGAGATGGTAGACAGTATACAAATGAAGGGCAGAACATTTTATCTATACAAGAAAAGAAAATCGGACTAGATCTATATTTCTACCCCGATTCTTATAATTTAATACATTTACAAATAATATACGAGATTCTATTTATCTGAATTGTTCAGTAAATCCAAATCTTCGGCATCCAGTTGCAGTTCGGGTGCAGCAAACAATGTTTGTAACTGATTGTCACTTGTTGCACTCACAATAGGAGCTCCTATATGAGGCTGAGCTAATAACCAAGCCAAAGAAACAGTGGATAACTGACAGTTATGTTTAGCTGCAACTTTATCTAAAGCCGCCAAAACTTTAAAACCGGCATCATTCAAATACTTTTTAACGTCTTCTCCTCGCACACTCTTATTCAAATCAGCCTCATTTCTATACTTTCCTGTAAGAAATCCAGCAGCTAAAGACCAATAAGGAAATACTGTAAGATTATGTTCATTTACTAAAGGCAAATATTCTTGCTCATAGCTTGTTCTTTCTACCAGATTATAATGAGGTTGCAATGCCACGTATTTAGGTAGGTTATTTTTGTTTGCAACCTCAAATGATTCTTCCAGTCTATTTGGAGATATATTAGACGCAGCTATATAACGAACCTTACCAGCTTTTATAATTTCATCATAAGCAGACAATGTTTCTTCAATAGGCGTTTTCTCATCATCGAAGTGTGTATAATATAAATCAATATGGTCAGTCTGCAATCTTTTCAAAGACTGGTCAACCGATTCTAAAATATGCTTTCTACTTACATCAAAAGGATGTTCTTTATTTTCTGCTCCGACCTTAGTCGCTAATACTATTTGATTTCGAACTCCTCTCGACTTCATCCATTTACCAATAATAATCTCAGACAACCCTCCTACTCCATTTACCCACCAAGGATAAGTATCGGCAGTATCCAGAAAGTTATAACCACGAGCAAGAAAAGTATCCAGAATTTCAAATGATTTTTGCTCATCCAAAGTCCATCCAAAAACATTGCCACCTAAATTGATACGGGATACTACGAGATCAGTATTACTTATTGTAATTTTTTTCATAAAGTATAATTTTAATACGTTCCTTTTGATCTTATTGTACTCTGTTCTTAATAATAGAGCTTATTTTGCAAGTTCATAAAAATTACATTAGAATACTAGTCTTTTTCAATTAAAAAAACTCAAAAATTCAAAAGTAATCTTGTATAAAAAAATACTTAAAAAAGTGGTAAATCAACACATCAATTAGAGTCTATGATTTATAGAAGATTTAATACGTGAAGCATAATTAAACCATACCAACATAAGCATACCCAACAATGCAAATACAGAGCCTGTGATGGCGGTATATTCTATTCCTATATTCTTCTTTAGAACCAAACCTCCGGCAAATGCCCCTATAGCATTACCCATATTAAATGCAAGTTGCACCATTGCACCTCCCATTATTTCACCTCCTTTAGAATGTTGAAGAAGCAATTGTTGTTGAGGAGACGATACTGCAAACAAACATCCTGTAGTTATACACATCAATACAACAGAAGCGAAAGGATTGGATGCAAAGAGAAAAATCAATGCTAAAGATATGAAGATTACACCTTGTGTGTACATTGCAACTGTACCGGGAGATGATCGGTCCGATAAAAATCCACCCAAATAATTACCTAGGCACATACTTGCCCCTGACAAGACCATTAAGAATGGTATCATTTCAGCTTTGAATCCTGAGACATCTGTCATCAACGGATTAACATAACTATACCAACAGAACACCCCCCCATTGGCCAATGCTGTCGCAATAAGTAAGAGCCATGGTTCAGGATGTTTAAGAAAAGCAAACATACCCTTTATCTTAGTTTTAGGTAACGGAGATAATTCCGGTATCCATCGTTGAATAAAGAAGATTGTAACAACACCCCATACAGCAGCAAAAATAAAGATTAAGCGCCAAGAGTAATGATGCCCTAAGAAGTTACAGATAGGTACACCTACCAGATTAGCTATTGTCATACCCATAACCATCATCGACACGGCAGATGTACCCTTTCCTTCTTTTGCCAAACGATTGGCAACAATAGCTCCTACTCCAAAAAAAGAACCGTGAGGCAACCCTGTAATAAATCGGGCAAAAAGGGCAATCCAATAATTAGGAAATGCAGAGATTAACGTATTCCCTATGACGAAGATAATCATCAAGGCAACTAAAATTTTCCGTAAAGGCCAATCTTTTGCAATAATAGCGATCAAAGGCGCACCGGTACAAACACCTAGTGCATAGGCAGATATAAAATGCCCTGCTTGAGTGATTGAAATATTCATATCGGATGCAATATCCGGCAGAATACCCATCATAACAAATTCGGCAACTCCTAAGCCAAATGTACCTAAAGCCAAAGCACACAGTCCCTTTTTCATATATAACACCCTCTTTATTTACGGGGCACAAAGGAACTTAAAAAAAAGAATTAATTCAAACCGTATAAAGTAAACTTGTAATATGATTAAAACGATTTTTTATTTTTTTATAAAATCCACAATTTTATCTATCAAGATAGAGTCTATTGGTTTCGTTGGATTATTATATGTTTCAGCAAATTGTGTTTGCATATCCTGACTTTGGGAGTCTTTCATCACATGATTCATATTTTCAATAACGACCTTCTCAGCTTTAGTATTTGCATTTACTAACAGTACGGCATTATTAACGGAGACTTGAAGATCTGTTGTTCCCTGAATAATTAAAATTGGAATAGATAATTTGGCTATTTCTTTTTGGGGATCGTACTTAAACCATGAAATCATATAAGGTTGTACACTTGGGCGAAAAAGAGAAAAGAGTGAAGCCGGAACATCTTTAATAAGCTCTCCTTTTTCCAATTGATCAATATAGGAGAAGATTTGATCTTTTACCATTTGGGGTTGCCCTGCCAATTGTGTACTTAATTGAGATTTTAAAATCATGGATGCAGGTTCAGCAACTCCGGCAATAGATACAAATTTTGATACCTGATTGTTATTCTCAGAAGCAATAATACCAATAAGTGAACCTTCACTATGACCAATAATTGAAATAGAAGAGATACGATTATCTTTAGATAATAAAGTGACCCATTGCCTAACATCATCAATATAATCTTCGAAACGCAAATCTGATTCTTGTAAGCTATCGTTTTTACTTTCACCTATTCCTCTTTTATCAAAGCAAAGTGTAGCAATGCCGTTGGCATATAAAGCTTCGGATAAAAGTTTTAACGAATTATTTTGTAAAGATGGCTGATTTCCATTTCTATCCGTAGGTCCTGATCCGGCTATAATTATAGCTAAAGGTATTTTCGACTTGGCTACAGGTACTCTCAAAGTACCGTATATATTTATAGTCTTAAGATTTAAAACAATAGGTTCTTCATTTATCAAAAATTGGGCAGACAAGGAACAGCTTAATATTCCTAATGTAAGTAACAATAATATTTTTTTCATAGCCAATGCAAATAGTACCTTTTCTAAGGTTTTAAAAATGTTTCTTTTTTTTATAATTATCTTTATATCCAAATTTATAGATATTATTTGTATATGCAATACTACCATGCTATTCTTTTTTTATTGGCAATCGCAATCGCTCTTTCAGCCATTGCCCCTAAGATAAAAATACCTTATCCTGTATTATTGATGGTATCGGGCATCCTTGTCGGATTTGTTCCGGGCATCCATTATGTTCCAATTGATCCTGATGTTGTTTTCTTGATATTTCTGCCTCCACTTCTATATGATGCAGCAGTCAATATGCCTTTTAAAGAATTTAAAGCCAATTTTCAGACTATATCTATGATGGCTGTCACATTGGTTTTTATATCTATGACTGCAATAGCTTTAGTTACGCGATTCCTTATACCGGACATATCGTGGTCGATGGCTTTCGTTATTGGGGCTATACTATCTCCTCCCGATGCAGTAGCCGCTTCGGGAATCACGAAAAGTTTAAATCTATCTCACCGAACCAATACGATTCTTGAAGGGGAAAGTTTAATAAATGATGCTTCAGCCCTTACAGCTTACAGAGTTGCTTTGGGGGTCGCTACCGGAGGAATATTTTCAATCAGGAGTGCCGGACTAGAATTTGTTGTTACTATTTTAGGAGGCTGTTTGGTCGGGGGACTTATTGCCATGTTTTTTAATTATATTGTTTCTAAAGTAAAAATGGAAAGCACTGCGATTGTCTCTTTCAATCTCATCTTACCGTTTTTTTGTTATCAACTAGCAGAAGAATTTCACGTATCCGGAGTATTGGCTGTTGTATTTATGGGAATTTTAATAGCAAAAGAAATTCATAAGAATAAACTACTGTCAGACGTTACTCGTGTACAGGAAAAATCGGTATGGGCTACACTTATATATCTGCTTAGCGGGCTTGTTTTTATACTTATAGGATTGGAGTTTCCTCAAGTATTGAAAGAAATTCCTCATTCGTCTATAATACCTCTCGTCATAAGTGCCTTTGCTATATTCGCTATCGCACTCTTTATCCGAATCGTTATTATCTTTCGACATAAATTTAAATTAGACAAGATAGTTTCTATTGCTCAGAACGATCATTATAATAAGAAATTATCTCCTCGATATATGAAAAGAATAAAGGAAGTAAAGTCGATTACATGGAAAGATGCTTTAATAATCGGTTGGTCAGGAATGCGAGGTATTGTTTCTGTGGCAACGGCAATTGCTCTACCCATGACGATGGATAATGGAGAGGTATTTGAACAACGAAACAGTATTATATTTCTCACGGTTCTGGTGGTAATACTAATGCTTGTTATACAAGGTCTTGGCTTACCTTTATTAATCAAATGGTTAAAGATTGAAAACAATGAAATGAAGATAGATCAAGAAAAATCTGTTATATAAATGAAAGTATAATAATAAGAAAATATCCCCTCAATATTTGTAATCGAGGGGATATTCTAATTAATCAACAATGTGGGTTTCGCCTACTATATCGAAACCTTTCTTTATTATCGGTAAATGTTTTGCTTTTGTCTTAGAAGGGCTACTGCCTCCCACATATATTTCGCGACGGCCTTCCGTTACTTTTAATATTCCGTCCATATCAACCAAACCTAATTCTCTGGAAGATAGCTTCAATCGGATAGTTTTGCTTTCGTCTGGCTTGAGAGAGATACGTTCAAAGCTTTTCAAAGCATACAAAGGCTTATTATTCTTTTCTGCCGGATACGACAAATAAAGTTGTACAACTTCTTCTCCTGCCATTTTTCCGATGTTCTTCACCTTTACACTGATTTCTACATTATCATTCGTATTCATTGTAGATGGTAATTGTAGATCGCTATATTCAAAATCGGTATAACTCAGACCATATCCAAAAGGATATAATACCTCTCCGTCAAAATAACGGTATGTACGTGTTTTCATTTCATAAGAATTAAAAACCGGAAGATCGCTATCTTTCTCATAGAATGTAACAGGCAACTTACCTGATGGGTTATAGTCGCCAAATAATATATCTGCAATTGCCGTTCCTGCATCCTGACCTCCATACCAGGCATTCAGTATAGCCGGAATATTCTCAGATTCCCACGGGGTAGCAATAGCGCTGCCGGTCATCATAACAAAAACTGTCGGAATATTAGCAGCCTTCAACGCTTGCATTAAAGCTGTCTGCACCTTAGGTAGGGATATAGACGTACGATCTCCACCTCTGAAGCCTTCCAACTTTATTTGTAATTCTTCTCCTTCTAATTCGGGACTGATACCTCCTACAAAAATAACAATGTCCCTGTCTTTTAGTCGTTCGATCAGATCCGAAATATTTTGTTTATTATCTTCAACAGAGGCTACAAAGTCAACTCCTTTTTCATAAACAACATCTGCTTTTTGCAATTTTTCTTTAATCGACTTATATGGAGTATTTACAACACTTGGAAATCCGTTGTAATTACCCAAAACAGAAGCCTCATTGTTAGCATTAGGTCCTATGACAGCTACTTTTTTTAGTTTCTTACTTAATGGTAATGTGTTATTTTCATTTTTCAATAAAACAATAGATTCTCTCGCTATTTGCAAAGACAAATCTTTATGTTTTTGAGATTCTAATACAGATAAAGGTATTGATGAATATTTAACATCTTGTTGTGGATCGAACATACCTAATCGAAAACGAATTGTAAATAAGCGTCTAAGAGATTCATCTATCTGAGATTCTTTCACCAATCCACTATTTACAGCCTCCATCAGGGCTTTGTATGCCTCCGTTCCACAATCGAGGTCTGTGCCGTGAAATATTGCATCGGCTGCTGCAGATTTAGCATCAGAGTGAGTTTTATGATAATTATAAAAATCATCTATTGCGCCACAGTCAGAGGTCACGTATCCCGTAAAATTCCATTTATCTCTCAGTATTTCCTGCATCAAAAGATTATTGCCGCAGCATGGTTGCCCACTGTAAGCATTATAGGCACACATAACACCCGCAACTTTGGCATCTACTACCAAATCTCTAAAAGCAGGTAGATAGGTGTCCCACAAATCGTAAGTAGTAACAAAAGTATTGAATGAATGTCGCGTATTTTCAGGACCGCTATGTACAGCATAATGCTTAGCGCATGCAGCAGCTTTAAGATATTTAGGGTCATCGCCTTGTATTCCTGCCACAAAAGCTTTTCCCATCCTCCCTGTCAGGAAAGGATCTTCACCATACGTTTCCTGCCCTCTGCCCCAACGCGGATCTCTAAAAATATTAATATTGGGTGTCCAATATGTCAATCCGTGATAAATTGCACGATTTCCTTTCGACGACGAATCGTGGTATATTGCACGTCCTTCATCTGAGATGGCGGTTGCTACATCTTTTAATAATATAGGATTCCAACTGGCAGCCATACCAATTGCCTGAGGAAATACAGTAACCTTATAATCTGTTCTTGCTATTCCATGCAGACATTCATTCCACCAATTATAGGCAGGGATTCCAAGTCGTTGGACTGCCGGAGCATTATTTAACATCTGAGCTACTTTCTCTTCTAATGTCAAACGGCTTACCAAGTCCTCCACTCGCTTGGATATAGGCAATTTGGTATCTGTAAATAGATAATTTGATTGGGAATACAATGGTAGAATAAGGCATACACAAAAAAACGATAAAAGGTTTCTTTTAATTTTCATAGTATACTAGTTTTTCAGGTTATAAATATAAAATATTGAAGCCCCTTAAATAAATAAGAGGCCTCAAATATATTTTTGCTATATTATTGGTTGATCAAAGTGAACAACTCTTCAGCAGCTTCACGGGGACCATCTTTTGTTTTTCCTTCAATAGCTAATGATGTATGGATCTCTCCAATTTTTGTTCCGGCGTTCTTCATATCTTTAAAATATGAACGTACAAGCACTTCTGTTTGTTTACGCTCTTGAACCGGGCCGAAAGGATTGGCAAAATAAGACTTCACTAAGCCTTTTTCAGTTGTAGTTCCTTTTGCCTTACGCGCACCGTCTTCAAATACCGGAATTGCTTTCTCTAAATCATCATACAATGATATTTTTTTGTCAGCCTCAGCATAATTGTTGGCATAAAGGAAATAATCGACAGGATATCCTCTCGAAATGATTTCGTATGTAGAAATAGGAATAGTTACGCGTGCGTTCACCTGATCCATATTGGTATATACGCCTTTATCCAGTTGTTCGAAAGCATAAGCCGGATCAAGGTCATCGACACGAACAAACGCTCCAATCTCTGTACCATATGCCTTTATAGTGCCGTCTTCTTCTTTCTTCAAGAAGCCCATATCATCAAATATTACACGCATATGACGTATATAGTTTTCATTCAACGTACGGAACGCCTCAAGACTCTCAGATTTACCGGCTCCACTATCTCCCATGATAATGATATTAGCTTCTTTTCCATTACGAAGTTCAATATTTACCATAGCACCATGTATCGGTAAACATTTATTTTCTATTTGTTTCACATTATGTAATGTCAACAACATTTTCTTCATATATCCGAAATAGTCGATATCATCGCAATAGTTGGCATATCCGATAAGGATGTCATTCTTCTTATCTTTATAATAGAAAGTGCGTTTTTCTTCAAATCCATCCGGATATCCGAATACATATATCATATCAGGTTTTTTGCCGATATATTCATTCTCTGTGGCTATTTCAAAAAGATTAGCTAAACCTATACCGTGTACCATAAAATCTTTGTGAAAATAGACAAATGTTAGTAAACTTCCAACTTTGACAGGAAATACAAACCAATCGTCTTCGTTCAAAACTATATTTTCAAGAGGATTTTGTTGATGCTCCTGAAATATACCATCGCGAGTATTCCTCTTTGTGTATGATATATATGGTGGCTGAAATACAACTGTACTGATAAATGGTATGGGAGCAAGTCCCTTATATTCTACCGGACAGTTCCAATTCACATTATTAAGCGTCAATCCGGCATTAGCTCCGGCTGTCGACTGACGATAGATACGAGATTCCCGTCCGTTTACAGTAGCTTGTATCCGATGTATCGTAGATAGAATCAACTCGTTAAACATATCGTTAGCCTGAATGAAACGTACGTTCTGAAGACCATCGCCTAAGCGATTGTTTCTTACGATTGTATAGCGTTCCAACCTTTTCCAATATGCCATTAAGAGTTCTGTAACTTCAATAAAGAGGTCTTTATCTTTAAAAAAGATGGAATATTTATTATTTACAGAAACAACTTCTTTTATATCAAAAACTGTAAGAAGTTTAAAAACTTCAATCAAAGAATTGATCAAATCGTCTTCTTCTTCAAAGTGCTCTAAATAATAATCATAGATAACAACTTCATCTTTTTTAAGTTCTTGTTTTATAAAAGATTCTACTACTCGTCGAAATCCATAACTATTTAGTAATTTTTGTTTTGTATCGCAATATTTTAGAGAAAAGTTAATCATTGCTCTTCCTCTCGAAAGTGTAAATTCATGTAACATAATGTCTTATATCTGGTTAAATTAATATAAAAAGTAGAAGTTCTTTTTAACTATCTAAGCAAAGATAACAGAATAATTTAATTTCTCAGTTATTTTGAAAGATTATAAATATGAAGTATTTGTTAAAAAAACTTACCTATTGATATTAAACTATGCTAAGGCTAAAAACTAAACCTACTCTATATTGTTTTATAAAATAGAAGGTCGAAAATAATTGATTAACATATAAAAAATAATTGTAATTATGTCACATTCTAAAATCGTAAACATTCTTGGCGATCAAAGTGATTACCTATTGAATCATGTCAGTAAAGCTATTGATAAGTCATTAATACATGCTCCAGAGCCTAATTTCATAGACAATATATGGTTAGACACCGACCGCAATATACCTACGTTAAACAGCCTGGAACGACTTTTTAGTCATGGACGGTTAGCTAACACCGGATATTTATCTATTTTGCCTGTGGATCAGGATATAGAACATAGTGCCGGCGCATCATTTGCTCCTAACCCAATATATTTTGATTCCGAAAATATTGTAAAACTTGCGGTAGAAGCTGGTTGTAGTGCAGTAGCATCCACCTTTGGAGTATTAGGTTCCGTAGCAAGAAAGTATGCACACAAAATACCGTTTGTTGTTAAGATCAATCACAACGAACTCCTTACCTATCCTACATCATACGATCAAGTATTGTTTGGCACAATAAAAGAAGCATGGAATATGGGTGCAGCAGCAGTAGGTGCTACCATATATTTCGGATCTGAACAAAGCCGTCGACAGATTGTTGATATAGCAAAGGCATTTGAGTATGCACACGAGTTAGGCATGGCTACAATACTATGGTGTTATCTAAGAAACAGCGACTTCAAAAAAGACGGTGTCGATTATCATAGCGCAGCCGATTTGACAAGTCAGGCTAATCATATCGGGGTTACAATAAAAGCTGATATTGTGAAACAAAAATTACCATCTAACAACGGCGGTTTCAAAGCTATAAACTTCTCTAAATGGGACGAACGCATGTACACCGAATTAGCGACAGATCACCCGATAGACTTATGTAGATATCAAGTAGCTAATGGATATATGGGTCGCGTAGGTCTTATTAATTCGGGAGGTGAATCTCACGGAAGTTCCGATCTCAAAGATGCAGTTTACACAGCTGTAGTAAATAAACGTGCAGGAGGCATGGGATTGATCTGTGGACGTAAAGCATTCCAACGCCCGATGAAAGAAGGCGTAGAATTAATAAATACAATACAAGATGTTTATTTGGATAAAGATATTACGTTAGCGTGAGCTAAGTCTAGTGTTTTTTATTATAGTTGCTCAGAACTCCTTGCTTTGTTGCAAGGAGTTCTTTTTTTAACTATAAGAAAATACAATAATTAGGTAATATAAAGAAAAGTATTACCTTTGTTGAACAATCGTTCAATACGTAAAAAATGGAAACAGAAGAACTTATATTAAGAAGAACATTTGCATTATTACTTTTAAAAGGGTTTGATGGAGTTTCCATTACCGATATCCAAAGAGACACTAACCTATCAAGAGGATTATTGTATCATTATTTTAAAAACAAAGAAGATCTATTTATTAAAGTAACAGAAAAGTTTTTTATCAAAATATTTGATTTTGATTTATCTGAAACAAAAAGATTGACAGTAGAAGGTCTAGTTCATTACATGTGTCAACGATTCGATAAAATAAACAAAGAAATATTAGATATAATTGCAGCAAATAAGAATACAAATAATACTTCGATACGCAATTATCATTTTCTTTTCTATCAGGTTATGCAACGTGACTCCACCTTTAGGAACCATTATCAAAAAACGATCAAAAAAGAACGTCTCGCATGGGAATATGCTTTAACAAACAGTATAAACAAAAACGAAATACGAAATAATACAAACACTTCTTTTTCGGCAAAACAATTATTTACTCTTACTGATGGGATTTGGTTTCAGAATATTTTTAATAACAACAATGACTCTATGATAAAGAATTTGAAAGAAGCTCTCTTTCATTACATCAATTTATTAAAATAATTTTTTCAAACTAAAATTGAACAATTGTTCAACAACAGACAATATAACTATGGGTTGGATATACTTATTATTAGCAAGTTTATTTGAAGTAGGATTTACATTTAGTTTATCTAAGGCAAAAGTAGTTTCCACAACAGAATCATATTATTGGTATATTAGTTTTGGTATATGCCTGATACTTGGAATGGGACTCCTGGTAAAAGCTACACAAACGATTCCAATGGGTACAGCTTATGCCATATTCACCGGTATCGGAGCAGCAGGAACAGTATTAGTCGGCATACTCGTCTTCAAAGAACCAGCCAATGCAATGCGTATCTTTTTTATTTGTACACTCATAGCATCTGTCATTGGTTTGAAAGCTGTTTCTCATTAATCTATATAATTCGCACATACAAAACTTATGTTTTAAAACATATCGCTCAATCTCTAAAATAACATAAACACATAATAAACAACAATTTACAAAAACACAAAAAACGAGAAAACAGTGTGTGTTCGCACACACTGTTGTTTTAAATAAAATTTTATATAATATTTGTATCAATATCTGAAACTAGGAAAACACGACTTATTACAGATATACCATTTTTGCTGTCCTTGTGATATAACCTAAATTTAACAATCGAAGTTTATAAAGTACGATTTAGCTGTATAATAAATACTTATAACCTTAAATACTGAAAGATATGAATCAATTCTGTTGCTTCAACTATTTAATAAATGCCATATTACTTTATTTACGAGACTGTGTGCGCGCACACAATAATTAATCTCATTATTTTTAGAAAAACACTCATTAAATAACCAATCATTTATAAACCTAATCAACTCTAGTATGACTATGAAATTATCAAATCTCAAACATCTCATCATGTCTGCAATGTGTTGTTTACTTGTCTGTGTATCTGCACATGCACAAACAGAGAAAAAAACCATTACGGGGACAGTGATGGATAGTAAACAAGAGCCCATAATAGGGGCAACAGTTGCAGTAAAAGGTACGGCCACAGGAACAATGACCAATCTTGATGGAACATTCAGTCTGGAAGTTCCAACTTCGGGAGTTTTACAAATCTCGTACATTGGGTATAAAAAATTAGAAACCAATATTTCGGATAAAACAGAATACCAATTTATCTTGGAAGAGGATGCACTTGATCTCGATGAAATTGTAGTAGTTGGTTATGGCACAGCCAGAAAGCGAGACTTGACAGGAGCCATCTCAACCCTTAAAACAGACAACCTTATAACTGAAGCTCCCCGTTCGGTACAAGACCTACTGAGAGGAAATATACCGGGGCTTAACATAGGAATGACGGGTAAGGCAAAAGGATCTTCAAGTCTGATGATAAGAGGCAAAAGCACATTGCGCGATGGCGGAGAGCCCCTGATCGTTGTAGATGGAGTGATCTATGATGGAGACTTGAGTGATCTGAATCCCAACGACATTTCGTCTGTCGATGTATTGAAGGATGCCAGTTCTGCCGCAGTGTATGGGGCTAAATCAGGCTATGGAGTCATTGTTATCATGACGCACAAAGGATCTAACAGAGGAAAACCCGTTGTAAACTTTAATGCCAACCTAGGTTGGGTTACAATGGCAAATAAAAGAAAGGTACTTTCTCCCGAAGGATTTATCCAAATGAGAGAAGATTACAACTATGGCCAGCAATCGGCTGAATATCTTGAAAAATATCCTCAAATATACAGTGACCCCCGAACATTAAATGGAGTGAATCAATTAGATTGGTACAATTATGATCAGAAAAATCCGGTTTCATCCGTAACAGATGAACAACTGCTTAGAGCATGGGTTTCTCGATTAGGCTTTTCCAGCCCTGAAACAGAAAACTTTTTAACCGGAAAAACCACAGCCTGGGACGATCTTGTATATCATACAGGCATACAACAAGATTATTCAGCCAGCATATCAAACAGAAATGAAACCGGTTCTTACTATTGGTCAGTTGGTTGGCAAGACAACGAAAGTGTATATGTCGGAGATCGTTTTACGAGACTTACAAGCCGTTTGAATCTTGAATCTAAAATAAATAACTATGTTACCGTAGGAATGAATATGAACTTCGCATCCAGAGACGAAGGGTATCTTACAGCACAATGGGGAAATGCAAAAACACTCTCTCCCTATAGTTCCAATACAATAGGTATAGACGGAGATCCTTATCAGCTATATCCCACAGGAGATCAAGGTACAAAAAATCCGTTCTATGACAATTTATATACCGATAGAAAAGATCTGACCACAACACTCAACGGAACTATTTATGGAAAATTAAGCCTGCCTTACGGGTTCGAATATCAGGTGAATTTCACACCACATCTTAGATGGAAAGAGTATTTCAATCACAATTCATCTAAACATATAGGACGTAAAGAAGGGGACGCAGAACGTACTCACGAAAAATGGTATAATTGGCAAGTTGACAACGTATTCCGATGGAAGATGGAATACGATAAGAAACACAATATAGAATTTACCGGTCTGGTCAATGCCGAAAAGAATCAATCGTGGAAAACAGAATCAAAAACATCGCAGTTTAGTCCTAATGACAATCTGGGATATCACAATATGGGAGCAGGTACTATCCCCAAAGCGAGTAGTAATGACACATATAGAACACGAGATGCCTTGATGGGAAGAATATTTTATTCCTATATGAATAAATATATGTTGACAGCATCAATACGCCGCGATGGATATTCTGCTTTTGGAAAAGAAAACTCTCGTGCCACATTCCCTGCTGCAGCATTAGGTTGGGTGTTCACATCCGAACAATTTGGCGAACACCTAAAACCTTGGATGTCTTATGGGAAATTACGTTTCTCTTGGGGTAAGAACGGGAATAGCGATATCGGTGCATACAGTTCCTTAGCTGACCTTGCTTCCGGGTTGACACCTATTATCAATACATCAGGGAATATTGAACTGATATCTCAGCTATATGTAAAGAAAATGGCTAACAATGGATTAAAATGGGAAAATACAGCCTCGTACAACCTAGGATTAGACTTCTCTATTTTTAAAGATATCATCGGTGGATCTATTGATATTTACAATAAAGAAACTAACGATTTGCTGATAAACCGTGCATTACCAAAAGTTACAGGATTTCAGGAGATTGAAGCGAATCTTGGAAAGATTGAAAATAAAGGTCTGGAAATATCCTTGAATGCAAATGTGATGAAAGTCAATAATTTTGAATGGAATGCCAGTGCTACATTCTCGCTAAACAGACGAAAATTAAAAAAATTATATGGAGATATGGTTGACATTTTGGACGAAAAAGGGAACGTTATCGGACAGCGGGAAGCAAATGATACCAGAAACAATTGGTTTATAGGTCGCGATCCCGATCAGATATATGCCTATGTTCGTGATGGAGTATGGCAATTAGGAGAGGAAGAAGAAGCTAAGAAATATGGATTGCAACCCGGAGATTTCAAATACATAGATCAGAATAAAGACGGTGTAATGACTGATGACGATAAAAGATTCCAAAAAAACAAATCACCTCGTTTTCGTTGGTCACTGCGGAATAGTTTCCGTCTTTACAATGATTTTGAGCTTTCATTCATGCTATATTCTCTATGGGGGCACTACGACTCCTTCAATAATGCAGCAAATGATTTCTTGGCAGAACGAGAAAGTAATTACGACTATCCACGTTGGACACCCAATAACCCTACAAATGATTATGCACGCATCAAATCTAAAAATATAGGTACCAACTGGATAAACAAATCATTTATACGATTAGATAATATAACATTGTCGTACTATGTACCAAAGAAGTTTTTAAATAGATTTTTGATTCAAGACTTACGATTGACAGGTTCTATCAAGAATGTAGCTGTCTTTGCTCCGGATTGGAAAAATCTATGGGATCCGGAAACAGGAGAACCATACGGAAGAACATTTAGTCTGGGAATCAATTTTACATTATAATCCATTTATTTAAAAGAGAAAACGATATGAAAATAAATAATAAATATAAAAATGTAATTGTCTCCATAGCACTGTTGACAATACTAGGTAGTTGTAGCGATTCGTGGCTCGAACCCAAACCATTATCTTTCTATACGCCTGAAAACTCTTTTGTGGATGCAAATGGTTTATATGCCGGGCTGACTGCTGCTGAGCGAAATATGAGACATGAATATTTTGGAGAAGGCGCTCCGATACAAACAGAAATAATACAATCAGACATAGCTGTAAACGGATGTACAGACAGAAGTTCGCCACAAAGAAACATGGATGTAGCTCTTTTACCTGATGCTAAACTAAATGATCTGGATTACACGAGTGTTGGTTACTATTGGGACGAAGGATACAGCGCTATTAAATATGCCAATTTAGTTATATCCCGCCTCGACAATGCTCAGTTTAAGAATGAAGAAGAACGCAATGCTGTATTAGGTGCAGCCTATTTTCAGCGTGCATATAGATATTACAAACTTGTACACCAATTCGGAGACGTTCCATACCTAGACTGGGAAATAACCAGGCCCTTGGTTGATCTTCATAGCTACGACCGATGGTCTATTCTGGCAAGAATGAAAAAGGATCTTGAATTTGCATACAAATGGGTACCTGAAAAAATGGAAAGAGGACGTACAACTAAAGGTGCATGCGGAATGCTGTTGATGAAAGTTTGTATAGAACTTGGAGATTACGATCAGGCAATAACCATCGGGAAAGCAATAGTAGCTACACATCCGTTGATGACCGAACGTTTTACAACAAACAAAACAAAGGCGAACACAAACTTGATGCACGATTTGCACAGTGTGGAAGCCAAACTAGATATGTCTAACACAGAAGGCATAATGTATGTAGTATCTCACACAGGAATTGAAGGATCTGCCAAAATGAATATTATGAGAGGTTGTGTTCCTTTTTGGAATGGTGTACAGATAAAAACACCTGATGGTAGAACCGGAACTACTGAAGGTCAGCTTGCAGAAGGAGAAGACGATCCACTAATGAACCTGAATCAAACTTATGGTCGTGGAATAGGACGAGTACGTAATTCGGATTATTTTGTTTATGATATTTGGGGAGAAAAAGAAAAGAATGACCTGAGAAGTATAAATAATCGCGATAGTTGGAAACATACAAGTGACCTGCGATATAACGAACCATCTTTGAAAGGAAAAAGCCCATGGTATGGAAAAAACATACAATTACCGGTTAATATATCTAAAGCAGACTCTATACGTGTATGGTATGCATGGCCGCATTACAAAGTTTTTGTGCCCGATCCTTTAAGAACCAGATGGGATGGCGGCGATACATCTTGGTATATATATCGCAGTGCAGAAGCATGGCTTTTAATAGCAGAAGCTTATTATTGGAAGGGTGATCTTGCAGCAGCGGCTGAAGCTATGAATCCTGTTCGCAGACGTGCGGGAGCAGCTCCTCTTGTAGCAGCAGATATAAATATAGGCGAAATACTGAATGAACGTGCACGAGAATTGTTTTATGAAGAGGCTCGCCATTCTGAAATAGTACGCATTGCCTACACTTTTGCTAAATCGGGAAAACCTTGTGAAGTGTTTGGCGGACGTGTTTATAAATTGGATAATTTCTCCGGTCCCGGTGGAGTTAATTCTAATGTGAAACAAGAAGGGTTTAATTTCTGGTGGGATTGGGTTAATTCCCGCAACAATTTCTATAACAAGGTAGCATATGGAAACAATGCGACTTTTAAGATTAGTGTACATCATGTATTATGGCCAATACCGGCTACCGAGATAGCACTCAATACACAAGGCACTATAAATCAGAATATCGGGTATCCGGGGGCTGAAAAAAACATTGCACCTCTTAAAGTTCCGGAAACGGGAACCGTTATGGGACCCACAGGAATGGATAGATAGATAGATAATCTATAAATAAAAGAGACAGGCTAAAACCTGTCTCTTTTTTTATTCTAAAAAATAAATTACAATTCTGAAACTAATACTTTATCGATACGGGCTCCATCCATATCTACTATTTCAAAAGAAAATTTGTTCCAAACTATTTTTTCTCCGGTTTTAGGTATATGTTGCAAAATTTCTAGAATTAGTCCGCTTATAGTATTATATTCATATTTAGAATACAAGTCTGCCTTCTTGAAATAAGTAAGGAAGTTATAAAACGAGCATTGCCCATCTATAAGACAACTGCCATCTTCGCGCTGTACAATATCAGGTTCTTCTTGGGGATCTAAAATCGTACCGACCAGAGCTTCCAGTATATCTTTCAATGTTACAATTCCACGAACTGTACCAAATTCATCACATACGAGAGCGTATTGTAAATGTTTTGCTTTCATTTCAGCCAAAGCACTATATACTTCCATATTTTCATAGAAATAATGAACTGGTCTTACAATACTTCTCAAATCAAAATTTTGCTTATTGAATATATTGAATAAATCGCGTAAATATACAAGTCCTACCACATGATCTAAATCTTTATCGCCAACAGGATATTTGTCGAAAGGATGATTGGAAATAACTTCAGCTATTTCTTCTTTTGTCATATCTGTATCTATCCAGACCATTTCTCCACGATGTGTCATTATAGACTCCAAATCTCTATCACCCAACGTGAATACACGTTCTACAATATTCTGCTCTACCTCTTGCACCTCTCCTTCTTCTGCTCCTTCTCTGACCATAGATTTTATTTCTTCTTCGGTTACCTTTGCTGTAGAATCTTTAATGCCCAATAGGTTAAAGATAAGAGATGTACTTTTTGTCAGTATCCAAACAAATGGAGATACTATTATCGAAAGCCAGTGCATAGGCAATGCTATGAGCTTCGATATCTTTTCGGCAGAACTCAATCCAATCCTCTTTGGAACTAGTTCTCCAAAAATAATAGTTAGGTATGTTACCAAAATAACAATTGTAACTTTAGCCAACAAGTGTATATAATTAGCCGGAATACCTATCCCAGCCAGCACTTCAGCAAAGTCATTAGCTAGAACATCTCCCGAATACAAGCCGGTCAGAATACCGATAAGTGTAATGCCTACCTGAACAGTGGAGAGAAAACGGTCAGGATTGCTTGCCAGATTCATAGCTGCTTGTGCAGATTTGACTCCTCTCCTAGCCTCACTGTTCAAACTTGACTTCCTAGCTGATATAACAGCTATTTCAGACATTGAAAAAATACCGTTTAATAGTATAAGCCCAATAATAATCGCAATTTCCATTTTGTTAGTAAAAGTTATGAAATACGAATTTAGAAATATTCAAGGATCATTGTTTATATTTTAATCTTTATTTAAGAAAAATATTTTTGATTTCTTTTTCTTTAGTTATTCTTTTCTATATAAAAATAAAAGCAGAAGTGTCGTATATGAATCAACTTCTGCTTTTACATTATTATATTAGAGTCGTAAATGCTTTATTAAGAGAATTATATTTTCTCCATATTTCTCTTTATAAAGTTATTCAACACTTCGCCTTTAAGCATACCATTAGAAAGTAAAGCTAAATCAATCAACTGACGAATATTAGTATTCTGAGAAGCGTAAGTACTTACTGCATCTTTGTCTTTGCCATCTACATCTGTAATTATTTGTTTGATAAGTGGATGCTCTATATTTAATACTAAATTATAGTTATTTGGCATTTCACCGTAGAAACCCATACCGGTTTGCATTGCCGACATTTCTTTCATGCGCCGCATAAATTCGTTTTGAGTAATTTGTATTGGTTGAGCCTTATCACCTAAAGCTTTATAATCTAAAGTAAAATCGGTCTTCTCTAGTTTAGGTAATTGGGAAGTAAAGGCTTCATTCAATTCTTCTTTTTGTTTATCAGTAAGATCGACCTCTTTCGTATCCTCTTTTAAGATAAGATTGTCAATTGTATCACTGTCTACTCTAACAAATTTACTCTTTTCTAATTTTTGTTCGAGCATTCCTGCCATGTGTACGTCTAATTGACCATCAAAAAGAATTACATCATAACCTCTATCTTTTGCTGTACTTATATATGAATACTGCTCGTCTTTGTTGCTTGAATACAAATAGATTAAATTACCGTCTTTATCTGTTTGGTTAGCTGAGATCAAAGTCTTATATTCTTCGAAGGTAAATACCTTTCCATCAGTATTTTTCAGTAAGCAAAACTTATTAGCACGTTCATAAAATTTATCATCGGTCAGCATACCATATTCTACAAACAGCTTAAGACTGTCCCATTTTTCTTCAAATTGAGTCCTATTATTCTTGAAAATATCTTCCAATCGGTCAGCCACCTTTTTTGTAATGTGATTTGAGATTTTTTTCACATTATGGTCACTTTGCAAATAAGAACGTGATACATTAAGAGGGATATCCGGCGAATCTAAAACTCCGTGCATCAAGGTTAAAAATTCGGGAACAATGCCTTCTACCGAGTCTGTAACAAAAACTTGATTGCTGTATAGCTGTATTTTGTTGCGATTCATATCCACATTACTCTTTATCTGAGGAAAATAAAGAATACCTGTCAATTTGAAAGGATAGTCTACATTTAGATGTATCCAAAACATCGGTTCATCAGAAAACGGATACAGTTCCTGATAAAATTTCTTATAATCTTCGTCTTTCAACTCAGATGGTTTACGAGTCCAAAGAGGATTTGTATCGTTTATTACATTATCTTCATCAGTTTCTATAGATTTTCCATCTTTCCATTCAGTCTTTTTTCCAAAAATGATTGGCACAGGCAAGAAGCGACAATATTTCTTGAGTAATTTGTCTATCTCCGATGTTTCAAGAAAATTCTTATTTTCATCATCAATGTATAAAATAATGTCAGTTCCACGATCCTCTTTTTCGATTAAATCTATTGTATATTCAGGTGAACCATCACAACTCCATTTTATCGCCTGAGATCCTTCTTTGAAAGATTTAGTAATGATTTCTACTTTTTTAGAAACCATAAATGCTGAATAAAAACCTAATCCGAAGTGCCCGATGATAGAATTAGCATCTTTTTGATATTTGTCTAAGAACTCATTAGCTGAAGAAAAGGCAATTTGATTTATGTATTTGTCTATTTCTTCATTTGTCATACCAATACCTCTATCAGAGATTGTTATGGTTCCATTCTCTTTATCTATTTTAACAGAAACCTTTAATTCACCAAGCTCACCTTTGAATTCCCCCAACGACGAATAAGTCTTTAGTTTTTGAGAAGCATCTACAGCATTAGACACCAATTCTCTAAGAAAAATCTCATGATCACTGTATAAAAATTTCTTTATAATTGGGAAAATATTCTCAGTAGTAACCCCAATTTTTCCATTCTGTTGCATACTTATTATAATTTTAATTGTATATTTGTAACTATAACTTTCTGTTGACAAAATAAGTGCCAAAGAGTATGGTAATGACAATTTGTCGGGGAGTTAATTTATTAATTTATTACTATTTTAAGTTAATAGATATAATTTATAGCAGATACAGCAATTAAACAGACCAAAGTATACACTAATAATCAGATGGTTACAGATATAAATAATTTAATATTAACTTTTTCAACTCTCATTTTTCTCTAAATTTAAAGGACCTCAATATTTTGTATATCTTTGTTACAACAACAGAAA
Source organism: Dysgonomonas sp. UBA5412 (assembly GCA_002409595.1). Classification (GTDB taxonomy): domain Bacteria; phylum Bacteroidota; class Bacteroidia; order Bacteroidales; family Dysgonomonadaceae; genus Dysgonomonas. The sequence goes on along the minus strand of DHNQ01000003.1, from coordinate 4,179 downwards.
GCTCTGAAAAATTAACTTATGACGAGAAATATGTTGCAACTATAATAAACACTAATTTTAGCCAACTTAATACTTTATAATGATGGCAACACTAGATAACAACAAAGGATTTGAAGACAAGTTGATAGACTTGCAAAATAACATGATGAATTTTGCTCTTACTCTAACATCAAACAGAGAAGAGGCAAAAGATTTGCTACAAGAAACAACTCTCAGGGCATTAGATAACAAAGAAAAATATTACGAGAACGTAAACTTCAAAGGATGGGTGTTTACAATTATGCACAATATATTTGTAAATAATTATCGACGTGTAGTTCGCAGTCAAACAATGATTGACCAAACTGAGAACTTATATCATTTAAATATGCCTCAAGATTCGGGCTTTGATACTCCAGAGGGAGCATACACTGTTTCTGAAATATCAAGAGTTATTAACAGTTTTACAAATGAGTACAAAGTACCATTCACAATGCATGTATCCGGCTTCAAATACGAAGAAATAGCTCAACAGCTAGGACTTCCTATCGGAACTGTGAAGAGTAGAATATTCTTTGCCAGAAAACGACTTCAAGAACTTTTGGCTGACTATAAATATCAAGATAGAGAATAGTACAAAATTCTTTAATTTATAGAAAAAGCAGACTGATATTATTATCAGCCTGCTTTTTTATTTCGAATATAATAATGAAATATAAAAATCATTTACGCCCAAAATCGGCAGGGATTTCACCCCATTCATCCGTTTTCCATTTAATAATCCGCGTTGTATATGAATTTTCTTTAAGCCATTTTTCGGCTCGTTCTATCATATAAAACAAAGACTGATTCTCTGGAATACACTCCAATTTAGTCTTACATTTCTTATCCTTTACCCATTTTATAGCATTAACACTATCTGAATAAATAGGAATATTTGATTTTTTCTGTTTCAATAAAGCTAATCCATGAACCAATGCTAAAAATTCTCCGATATTATTAGTCCCCTTCTCAAATGGGCCTTGATGAAATATCTGTTCACCAGTTAACACATAAACTCCTCTGTATTCGAGCAATCCCGGATTTCCACTACAAGCTGCATCCACGGCTAAACTATCCTTTACTATTTCCTGTATATTCTGTATTGACACTTTTTTCTTTTCTGCCTTTTTCCCTACATATAACCACGGATTATCATTAAAAGCTTGTTTAGCCAACTCCTCGTTAGGGAAAGATTTATAGATAGCCCCATCATATCCTTCTACTTGAACCTTCGCTTCGTTCCAAGTAGAATATACTCCGGGTTTTATACCATTCCACACCACATAGAAATTTTTCTTTGCCACTGAAATCTTATCTTTAATGTCTAATATATTAAAGATGCAAAGTAACGAATAATAGAAGAATATAAAAAAGGATATTCTAAATAACACAAAAAGAAGTTATATATAAAAGGCATATTAAGTCGAGATCATCTCTATTACAAACATTTATCCAGAAAGTAAATTCTTCAAATATTTTTAACGTTTTAAATAATATGTATTCAAATATAAAATTGCAATTTTGCACCGTGAACGATCGTTCACAATTATAGGATTTATAAATGAAATATAGTAGAGAATATATAATAAGAAGAGCGTTTGACGTTTTTATGAATAAAGGCTATGATAGTGCCTCTATCTCTGTATTACAAAAAGAACTAGAAATGTCCAGAGGAGCTATGTACAGATATTTCAAAAATAAAGAAGATCTATTTATAGCAGTCGTCGACGAATATTTTTTTAGAGTATATAATAAGATACTTTTAAATATAGAAGACGATCTTACTGTTTCAGAATTATTAGAAAAGTTGCATCGAAGGAATAAATTAATTGTCAGAGTATTTACAAGATCAGGTATTACTCATATGGCTTTTCTTAATTATACAGCATTAATTATACAAGCTGCAAAACATTATCCCGATTTTATATTTCACTTTAAAGCAATTCACACACAGTTATTATCATTATGGAAAAAAGCATTGATAAAAAGCATTGAATGTAAGCAAATAAGAGAGGATATCGATATTGATATTATGTGCATTATGTTCAACAACATAAATATAAAAGAATCTTCAGATAGTAATACTAATTGTGATGAAGCGCATTTCAGGATAAATTTATTAAATGAAATAGATAAGAAGAAACAAGTAATGGATTATCTATACAATTTAGTTAAAATATAATTTTTTGATAAAAAAAGATAAATCTTCATCGCAAACATGAAGATATATAATATAAGAAGGAATTTATAAATTATTTTTTCCTTATTTCAACTAAATTTCTTCTTATTACAAAATATATTAATAAAAAGAATGATATAACAACAAAAATCTATGTTTAAAATATATATACTTTTATTCTTATCTATATTCTCATTATCTGCAATAGCTCAAGAAGATATCATATTGATGGATAATGATACAATTCGTAGACAATACAATGCAGCAATGGAAGATTCGCGTATCTTCAGACCTAGACATCTAAACATCTCTGAAGACGAAACAATCAAGTTAGCAGATAGACTTCCGTCTTTTGCTGTTTACAGAGATACTTATTTTGTAACAGGTGTTCCTCTCAATGAGAAAATAACAAATGAATCAGCAGATGCATCATTTCAAGTAAGTATAAGACAACGTCTGACAAAGAGTGTATTACCATTCAAAACATTTCTTTATTTGACTTATACACAAAAATCATTTTGGGATATTTATAGCGAATCCAGTCCATTTAGAGATACCAATTATAATCCGGGATTAGGTTTAGGAAAATACATAATACATGACAAAAAACTTGTTGGAGCAGCCTTTGCCCAGATAAAACATGAATCTAATGGTAGAGATGGAGATGATTCAAGAAGTTGGAATTATCTCAGTCTATCAATGAAATATTATTTTAATGCAAGATTTAATCTTTCCGGTGAATTTTGGATTCCGTATGTAGACGGAGAAAATAACCATGATTTACTAGACTACAGAGGATTGGGATATATATCTATTAATTATGTAAGTTATAAACATAAATGGTGGTTGTCGGCAGATATCAATCCGAGAAAAGGTTTTGGAAATATCAATACCGTACTGACAGCAAGTTTTAGAATATCGGAAAAAGCAAACCAATATATTTTTGCAAGAATGTATAATGGATATGGAGAAAGTTTAATAGATTATAATAAATACACAATGAATGTACGTGTAGGAATATGTATAAAACCTGACTTTTACAGTATATTCTAGTAAATAGTATACAACTATACTACCCTTAAAATAAACTTTACAAAAGAATCAAATACGTTGGTTAAACGTAGAATCAATAAAGGATAAATAAAAATATTGAATATGTACATCAATACAACAGGATATTATATCCCTACGACAAGAATACCCAATGACTATTTCTCTCAAGTAAACGGTTTAAGCAGTGATTGGATTTTACAAAGAACAGGTATACAAACCAGATCAAGAGCAAAAGATAGCGAAACGATAGAGTATATGTGCAGTAGAGCAGTTGCCGATGCACTTCCTAAATTGCCTTATGATATTAGAGAAATAGATTTAATCATATTTGCATCCTATACTCCATCAGATACAATAGCTACCGTTGGGCATCATATCCAGCGTGAATACAATATAGAAAATGCTAAAGTATTTCAAATTTCATCAGCATGTTCTTCAGCAATAAATGCAATGGAAATTATATATACATTTCTATCATCAGAAATATCTTCAAAAGCCCTTCTGATATGCGCTGACCGAAATTCAACTTATTCCGATGATGCAGATCGTATATCTGGACACCTTTGGGGTGATGGAGCTGTTGCTTTTTTCCTATCCAATACATCGTATAACAAAAATGAAGCAGAAGTACTAGATATTACAAGTCAAGGTCTAGGACATATAGGAATGGGACCTAAAGGAGTTTTTCTTGAACCTCAAAAATCAGGTTTACAAATGCCTTATGGCAAAGATGTATTCATACATGCTTGTAACTATATTGCACAAAACACAAAAAATATAGTAGAAGACTCAGGATATACATTAGAAGATCTATCTTTCTTCATTGGACATCAAGCTAATAAAAGAATATTAAGAAACGTAGCTAAACAATTAAAATTATCAGATAGTGTTGTATTATCTAATATTGAGGAAATAGGTAATACCGG
>DHNQ01000019.1 GCA_002409595.1 Dysgonomonas sp. UBA5412 | reverse complement strand
CCTTTTTCAATTATTATATACATATATAATGACAAACATTGGTTTGCAGATGTTATTGTGGGAGCCGGACTCGGTATTCTAAGCACCAAGGCTGCTTACTGGCTTTATCCCTATTTGCAGAGGAAGTTTATGAACAAAGGTACATTTAGCAAACAAATCTCTTTTAGCCCTTTTTATAATGGAAAACAAGGAGGTCTGGCTATAGCCTTATCTCTGTAATAGCTATTGTTGGAGACATGTCCTATATGAACTAATTATAGGTTTGAGCGATTATTATGACTTATTCTTTCTTCGACTAGTCTAAAATAGGTATCTAATACATAAAAAACAGAATACAATAATACAATGGAGCAATTTATTCGCAATATAAAAGAAAATATCAATAAAGAAATTCAGCTTATTGATTCTGAGGAATGTAATATCTTTCAGAAATCTATTAGTATTATTTCATTATTGGAGTCTACATTTGATGAATTAAAAGAATTTGTTTCAAATTATACATTTAAAAGTCCGCTTGATGAAATCATCTTTTTTAAAGAGACGAAACCTCAACTTTTTAGCATTCTAATTTACCATAGAAAGATATATAATCTGGAAATGCGAATGCCCACCGGAAGTTGCATCGATCGCAAAAATTATTTAGAAGGAATTTTAGGACGCATAAAGTATTTTTTCGATAATAATGCTGACTTCTATCAATATTATCGTTCAGGAAGTACCCACCTTGATAAATATTACTTTCTAAGAGGTAAGCCAGATATTCAGTTAATACAGGATTGCTTCTACTTTGAAAGGGACTCTAAATTCTCTACGAGCTTTGATTTTAAGGTTTCGAAGATGATTGCCAATGAGAGATTAACGGTATATGTAAACAATAAACTCCTACATATTAGTAATCTCGAATCCAATATTCAAGACTCATTTAATTTGCCAAAGGCAAGACTGACATGGACTGCTAAAAAAGCAGAACTTGTTGAGCAGATTTACGCATGGGATAACGCAGGTTGTTTCAATAATGGCAATACGAATATAAAAGAGCTAGCGGAATATATTGAAACTGTTTTCAATATCAATTTGGGTGACTTCTATCACACGTTTCTGGAAATTCGAGAACGTAAAGGTAGCCGTACTTTATTTTTAGATAAATTGATAAAGCTTCTCGAAGAAAGAATGGATGGATTAGATAATAAATGAGCATGATTTTTATAAAAATACACTATATTTGTCGATAGGAAAATAACACTATTCAATAGCGGACAAAGAACAGCCAATAGCTGTCAATTAGCTTCTCCTAAAGTGTTCACCTCAAAGCGATCTGATCAAGTAAAGTATTGAATAATATATGGTTGATAGGTGTGGTTCACAAGCCCCCGCTTCCGCTGAACTAAAACAATAAAGCGACCAACAGGTCGCTTTATTGTTTTTATAGCACTTTTTTTATATTCGAAGCTCTGTTATTGGGCAAACTTCAATCCATCCAATTTATCCCATCCTCCACGAGTGAAGTCGGGGATTTCTACCGGCGCAGAATTATTATCTAATGAGATTTCTGTCAAAGGTATTAAACAGCACCATTCGGCTAAGTCGTATACATCCATATCCAACGGTAATCCTCTTTGAAGGCAGTAGATTAAACGATAGTCCATGATGAAATCCATGCCTCCATGTCCGCCGACTTGTTTTGCCTTCTCTTCGATGTCTTTAACTATGGGGTGTTTGTATTTTTCCATAAGAACCTTCTTTACATCTTCGGGAACGAAGCTATGAGCTGTTAGATTTTCATGGTTAGCTGCAATTTTAGAATCTATTTCACCTCCATCAAGAGCATAGCCTTCGGTTGGGTATTTATTGGCAAAGCCTTTTGTACCTGTTAGCTGATACATTCTGCTGTATGGTCGAGGTGATGTTACATTGTGCTCTATCAATATCGATTTCCCTTTTTCGGTGCGTATCATAGTCATAGTGTGATCTCCATTCCTGAACTCCTTGACTTCTCTGCCTGTTTTCTCTTTAATGTAAGCGGGGTTGCCAATTGCCTTTGTATCCAAGGATACTAAGTAGTTTAATTTATCGCCTCTGTGTATATTCATAGCCTGACATACTGGACCTAGACCATGTGTCGGGTAAACATCTCCTCTATGCTTTTCGTTAAACTCCATTCGCCAGTTGTCCCAATATTGATCCCAGTATGGCTGGAGCCCGTGTATATAAGCTCCTTCACCATGTATGACTTCTCCGAGTAAGCCTTGCTGTACCATATTTAAGGTTGTGAGTTCAAAAAAATCATAAACACAGTTTTCTAACTGCATACAATGTTTCCTTGTTTTTTCAGAGGTATTGATCAATGACCAGATTTCATCCATTGTCATTGCTGCGGGAACTTCTATTGCAACATGCTTGCCATACTTCATCGCTTGTATGCCTATCGTTGCATGCGATTTCCAATCGGTAGCAATATATATCAGATCTACGTTTGGCAATGCGGTTACTTTGTGCCAAACGGAAGTGTCTCCATGAAATTCCAGAGCTTTTGGTAATCCTCTCTTCTCTAGTATTGCATTTGCCTTTTGAGTGTTTTTCTCCAAGACATCACATAGTGCTACGATCTCTACTCCGGGTATATGTGTCATTCGTTCTACTGCCCCCGGTCCTCGCATTCCTAACCCGATAAAAGCTATTCGTACATTAGGGATAGGCTCTGTAGTCAATTCCAAGACATCAGTTTGCCCCAAAGGACGGGTTGGAATATTCGTTTTGATTATTGATGGTTGCGCATCTATCGGTATAAACGGACTAAGGATGATAATGCTAAGAAAGAATAAGAAGTTTATCTTTTTCATATCATATTATTTTTAGGTTTTTATACTTATCTCTTTTTGGCAGTATTAACAATACCTTCTATTATAGCACACATTTTGGTATAATTCTTCTCCATTTCTACTAATAATTTATATTGGGCGTGAGCACGTATCAGATTGTGGGTTTCATATTCTGTTTTATAGTAAGTATCCCCATCAATGTAATCCATCAGGAAGCGGAGTAATTGTTCGAAGGTTATATACTTTGCAGAGAAGGCAAGGTTATCTATTTCTGATTGAGTGAGAAAAGACAATGCTTCCGATAGATATCCTTTTGTGTATGCCTCAAAGGTATCCATTTTCATATATACGTTGCTTAGATTCTGATCATCTTCTTTTCCGGCATTGGTATAGGATCGGACAGCATCCCCATAATCATTGAGGCACATGCTATTCAATACCGTATCTAGGTCTATGACACATAAGACATCGTTGTTCTCATCAAACAATACATTGTTGATTTTAGTATCATTGTGAGTAACCCGAATAGGTATTTCTCCCGCTTCGAATTTATTCCATAGCTTCAACATCTCCTGCCTACGACTATTTATCCATTCTATTTCTTCCGTAACCAAGGCTTTTCTTCCTACGGGATCGTCTGCCAAGATTTTATCCCACTGTTGGAGTCGATATTTCATATTGTGAAATCCGGGAAGAATATCAGTCAATGGTTCCTTCATATCTGACAACATTGCCTGAAATCTACCAATACTTTTACCTCCCTGAAAAGCTAATTCTAAAGAGTCGGCAGACTGATGAGTGATTGTATTGTCGATGAAAAGGCAGGCTGCCCAGAATTCGCCATCTGTGTCTTTATAGTATAGCTTATTATCTACGGTTCGGGTTACCGTAAAAGCTTCCCTAAGTGGGTCGCCTCCTTGCGCCTCTATTTTCTTTTTAAGATGTGATGTCACTTTATGAATATTGTCCATCATGGCAGGGATATTCTTAAAGATATTCTTGTTCTTGCGTTGCAGTATATAATTAGGATTGTATCCGTCTGTTTCTACGAAGAATGTATCATTTATCAGACCTGCTCCTAGAGGGCGAATTTCTTTAACAACGCCTTCAAATTGAAAGTGGCTTTGGATGTTTTTCGGTAATTGATTCATGTGCTAATCGTTTAATAATCAAATATACTAGTTCTATCTCAAAAATGATACACAAGTTTTGATCTATTTGTTGGTATATTGTAAATCGAAATAAACTTTGCTCTTTAAAAAATCTCTATTTTAAGGGCTGTTTTTCTTTTTAGCCGCATGATAATTATGATATTATAATTATTATCTTTGTCTATATTATATTACCTCATAAATATTTTACTCGCTTATGAAAAGAGATACTGCTATTTTTGATATTATAGAAAGAGAATATCAGCGACAATTGAAAGGAATAGAATTAATTGCGTCAGAAAACTTTGTAAGTCCGCAGGTGATGGAAGCCATGGGATCTTGTCTGACTAATAAATATGCCGAAGGTTATCCGGGCAAAAGATATTATGGGGGATGTGAAATTGTAGATTTGAGCGAACAACTAGCCATAGATCGTTTGAAACAACTGTTTGGTGCTGAATGGGCTAATGTACAACCTCATTCAGGGGCTCAGGCAAATGCAGCAGTGTTTTTGGCATGTTTGCAAGCCGGAGATAAATTCTTAGGTCTGAATCTTTCACACGGCGGACACCTTTCTCATGGTTCTCCCGTAAACTTTTCAGGTCTGATGTTTCACGCTTTAGAGTATAATGTTAAACAAGATACTGAACAAGTAGACTATGAGCAAATGGAGCAGGTAGCTCGTGCCGAAAAACCTAAATTGATCATAGCCGGTGCTTCTGCCTATTCTCGCGATTGGGATTATGCTCGCATACGTAAAATAGCAGACGAAATAGGTGCTATCTTTATGGTAGATATGGCTCATCCTGCAGGATTGGTTGCTGCCGGATTATTGAACAATCCTCTACCTCATGCCCATATAGTAACTACTACCACTCATAAGACTCTCCGTGGACCTCGTGGTGGTGCCATTCTCTTAGGAAAAGATTTTGAAAATCCTTGGGGTAAGAAAACACCTAAAGGCGAGATTCGCATGATGTCAGCATTGCTTGATTCAGCAGTATTTCCCGGAATACAAGGTGGTCCGTTGGAACATGTAATTGCAGCTAAAGCAGTTTCTTTTGCCGAGGCTCTCGATCCGTCGTATAAAGAATATCAGACACAGGTGAAGAGAAATGCGGCTGTAATGGCTCAAGCATTTATCGACAAAGGATATAAGGTTATTTCCGGAGGAACGGATAATCACTCTATGTTGATCGACCTTCGTCCTAAATTTCCGGAACTAACAGGAAAGCTTGCTGAGAAAGTTTTGGTTGCAGCAGATATTACTACAAACAAGAATATGGTTCCTTTCGATAGTCGTAGCCCATTCCTTACATCGGGTCTTCGTTTTGGAACACCGGCTATTACTACTCGTGGAGCAAAAGAGCCTTTGATGAATGAAATTGTGGAAATGATAGATACTGTCCTTTCCAACCCTGAAGATGACAAAACAGCTAAGGCTGTCAGAGAGAAAGTAAATTCTATAATGAAAGAATATCCTTTGTTTGCTTGGTAAGACGATAGTGTAAACAATAGGAGATGACTATAATAAAAAAGGTTGCTAATTTAGCAACCTTTTTTATTATTATATAATGACATTTGTCTGTCTCTTTATCCTACACTTCCTTCAAGGCTAATTTGTAATAATTTTTGAGCCTCTACTGCAAATTCCATCGGAAGCTTTTGCATAACCTCTTTTGCATATCCGTTTACTATCAGACCAACGGCTTCTTCTGTACCTATTCCTCGTTGATTACAGTATAAGATCTGATCTTCGCTAATCTTTGAGGTTGTAGCCTCATGCTCTATTATGGCACTCGGATTAGCGATATCTGAATAAGGAAAAGTATGTGCTCCACACTGATCGCCTAATAATAAGCTGTCGCATTGAGAGTGATTACGCGCTCCTTCAGCTTTGGGGGATACTTTTACTAATCCTCGGTATGAATTTTGGCTAAATCCGGCAGATATCCCTTTTGAAACAATCCTGCTCTTTGTATTTTTCCCAATATGAATCATCTTCGTGCCAGTATCCGCTTGTTGGAAATTGTTTGTAACTGCTACTGAATAAAACTCTCCGATAGAGTCATCTCCTGCTAAGATACAAGATGGATATTTCCATGTTACGGCAGAACCTGTCTCTACTTGAGTCCAAGATATTTTTGAACCTCTGCCTTTACAAATGCCACGTTTAGTAACAAAGTTGTAAATTCCACCTTTGCCCTCTTTATCTCCGGGATACCAGTTCTGGACGGTCGAGTATTTTACTTCTGCGTGATCCAATGCTACAATTTCTACAATAGCAGCATGCAATTGATTTTCGTCGCGCATCGGGGCGGTACAACCTTCCAGATAGCTGACGTATGAATCATCGTCGGCAACAATAAGTGTACGCTCAAACTGACCTGTATTTGCGGCATTGATACGGAAATATGTGGATAACTCCATCGGGCATCTGACGCCTTTAGGAATATATACAAATGATCCGTCGCTGAATACTGCGGAGTTGAGTGTTGCAAAGAAATTGTCGCGATATGGAACTACTGAACCTAAATATTTTTTTACCAATTCGGGATGCTCTTGTACTGCTTCACTAAAGGAAGAGAATATAATACCTTTTTCGGCCAATGTTTCTTTAAAAGTTGTCTTTACAGAAACACTGTCTACTACTGCATCTACAGCCATACCTTGTACTCCGGCTAAGATTTCTCGCTCATGTAATGGAACTCCCAATTTATCGAATGTTTTCAATAATTCAGGGTCTACTTCTTCCAGACTTTTGGGCCCGTCCTTTTTCTTTGGTGCGGCAAAGTAACTGATACTTTGATAGTCTATTGGTGCTATGTTCAAATGTGCCCAATCGGGCATCTCTAACGTTAGCCAATGGCGATATGCTTTTAGTCGGAATTCTAATAACCATTCCGGCTCATTCTTCTTTTCAGAGATCAAGCGGACTACATCTTCATTGAGTCCTACGGGTATGACTTCTGTTTCTATATCTGTTACGAATCCATATTTATAATCTCCGGAGGTAACGTTTTCTAAAATTTTATCTTGAGATTCTTGCATGAATATTAAAATGTTTATGAAGCTTTTGTCTGACTTCTTTTTTACATATTACAAAGATACCATATTCTGATCATTATTGTAACATATATAAATATTTTACATAACTCATAGAACAGACTAAATGTATTTATTGTTTTTACTTTTCAGATAAGAATCGTTAAAATAGTCAATAAGTAAAGTTTTCTAATTGTTTGTATTTCGTAGTTTTATGTAGTTTAATACTGCTCTTATTTCCAGATATGTACACTCGTCAGGTAATTTTGCTTTCATTGTAGATAATGTACTTTGAGAGTCCATTTTCTCTATTAGAGGGAGCATATATTCTAATTTCTTTTCATCTACCAATCTGCCTATGGTTAGTTCTCCGGTGAGGACGAAACCGGCAAGATGATTTTCTATCGTTGCAGTTGATAGATTGCGCTCCTTTGCAATATCTTTTATAGACTTTCCTTCATTGAAAAGTGAAAGGCTCAATCGTTGAGTTTCTCCTTTTGCTTTCCGTTCTTTCTTTTCTTTCTCTGAGGTTTGCTCTTTAGGAATTAAGCGATCGAAAACAAGTCCTTCAGTCAGATTTATATCTCCATAGCGCACAGATTCTAATCGTTCTAACAACCGCAATAGAGTAGCATGTATTTCTTTTGCTTTTTTTAGATAAAGTTTAATCTTCGATGCACTTTTGAGGCTGCTAAGATGTTCTTCGATGGGTATGATAATATATTGCTGAACATCTTTGTGGAAGTACAGGATTCCCTTTTGTACTCTTTCTTTCAAATGATTCAGATCGGGATTGTTGGATGAAAGGATCTTATTCAGCTCTTTAGTGAAGTTTAGAGCAATCTCTTGTTGCTCTACAGCTCGGCTGCACACTTGTGCTATCATAGCCTGAGTTTCCTCTTGTTTAGGTATTTTCTTTTCAGTAGTTAATTCATATAATACATGCAGACTTCGGATAAAAGGAGTCCAGTCAAAATATTTCTTTAACTGTTCGGCACAATATCGAGGTTTCTCATTCTCTAATATTTGGTGCAAATATTCGATGCTGTGCTCATTCTTACAAAATTCAATTGCAAATTTATCGGTACTGATGCTTTGTTCTGTTATACGAGAGAACAAGACAATACCATCCAGAGAAGTACAACGGCTGAGGGCGACATATACTTGACCTGCTGCAAAAGCTTGCCCGGCATCAATAACTACCCGGTCGAAAGTTAACCCCTGACTTTTATGAATTGTTATCGCCCAAGCTAATCGTATTGGATATTGTGTAAAAGAGCCTAGTTCTTCTTCTTCTATTTCTCCCGATTCTTCGTTTAGCCGATAACGAACATTACGCCATGTTTCGCTTTCTAACTCCATTAAGTCTCCATTTTCGAAGCGAACTTGTATCCCCTCCTCATTCAGTCGACTTATGGTCGCAAGTTTCCCATTGTAGTAACGGCGGTTTTCTCCGGCATCATTTTTTACAAACATAATCTGGGCTCCCTCTTTCAAGGTTAAGATAGTCTCAGTCGGTAACGAACTGTCCGAAAAATCGCCTTTAACTTCTCCGCTAAATTTAAATTCTTGTCCTCTTAACTTGGCTAATTCATCATTGTTGATTCTATCAGCTTTATAATTATGTGTACAAAGAACAACATATCGGTCTTCTTTCGGTAGCTGAAATGTCGGATTATATTTTTGATTTAATGCGTATAAGTCTTGAGGTGTAGCGCAATTGTTTCGTATTCGATTCAATATATCTATAAACTGTTGGTCTTGCTGACGATATATTGTTTTTAGTTCAATATATAATGGAATCTGATGTTCTAAGACCTGTGCATGAAAAAAGAATGGGGAAGGATAGTAATGCTTCAGCTGTTCCCATTCGGCAGACTGTACTACGGGCGGAAGCTGGAAGAGGTCGCCAATAAAAAGAATCTGTACACCTCCAAATGCTTGTTGATTATTTCTGTATCTTCTTAACATATAATCAATAGCATCGAGCATATCTGATCGTAGCATACTCACCTCGTCTATGATGAGAAGATCCAGTTCCCGAAGCATTTCTATTTTAGATTTACGTAGTTTGAAATGATAATCTAATTTCTTTTTGCCCTCGAAGTTGGGAATAAAGGGTTCGAATGGAAGTTGCAGAAGTGAATGTAATGTTACTCCTCCGGCATTGATAGCAGCTACACCGGTAGGCGCTGCCACTATTACATTTTTGTCTGCATGCTGGCGAATATAGTGCAGAAAAGTAGTTTTTCCTGTACCTGCCTTTCCCGTAAGAAATACACTTTGCGATGTATTATTTACTATATCTGCTGCTAGTTTAAAAACATTGTTAGCCGAAAGTTGTTCCATTTTTAGATATGAGAATTGATTATATATTATGAGAAGACAATCGAAAGATATATTTCTCATACTTGCAATCACAAATATAACGCTTATTTTTGTACTTTTAAGAGATCAAATTCAGAGTAATATGAAACACATTATAGCCTTTGTTGCAATTATTTCTTTCCTTAATTCTTGTGTGTCAGTAAATTATTTACCGATAGATGTTCGCCAACCGGCATTAGTTTCCTTTCCTCCTAATGTAACTAAGGTACTGTTGGTAGATAATAGCTATGCTCCGGACGAAACTCCTGCAAACGATGAAGCGGAAGCTGAGGGGATTCTGTCAACAGATAGTAGTCGTACGGTATTGTTGACATCATTAAAGCAATTTATGGATGAAGAAAAATATTTTAATACAGTCGATTTATATCCTTATAAAACATATAGTGGAACTGGCGATGATGAACACCCTTTGTCGGCTCGAAAAATACAGACCTTGTGTGTCGAAAAGTCAGCAGATGCAGTTGTTACATTAGATTGGTTTGTAATGTCAGCCCAGTTGGAAACAGAAAATACAGGTTATTTTAATACCTATAATGTTCTAGGTGCAAAATTGGGCGCAATTGCCAGAGCTTATGATAAAGATGGGTCGGAATATATACATCAGCCAATTGTATTGGTAGATAGTCTTTTCAGAGAAGAGGCTATTGATTGGAGTCGTCTGAAAAATAATGTGGATGAGATAAATAGTATTATTTCCGAAATGGCTACAGTGGGTGCAGATAAATTGACCGGTAGTTTAATCCCTTCTTGGAAAAGTCAGATGCGTTGGTATTATTCAGATAATTCGTCGGATATGAAACAAGCCGGAAAATTGGCCTCATCCGGAAAATGGAAAGAAGCTGCTGCTATATGGGGAGACTTGTTTGATAAAGAAACAAAAGTTATTAAGAAAATTAGATTAGCATCTAATATTGCTTTAGCCAATGAGAGTTTGGATGATGTTGAAAATGCAAAGGTGTGGATTAATATAGCTTATGAATTATTGCCGGAGATTTCTAATGCTGAGTTAACGAAGATGGTGACATTATATCGCAACGAATTAACTCTGAGAGGAAATAATTTACCCAAGCTGTACGAACAGCTTGGGATTGAGAAGGATACTGTAGATTGATGATAGATTTACATTCTGTCGGGAACTTCTATTCCCAGAAGTGACATGCCGCTTCTTATCACTTTTCCTATCTCTTCGGACAATAGAAGTCTGAAAAGTTTCAAATCAGAGTTTTCTTCTTTCAAAATAGGGCAGTCGTGATAAAACTGATTGTATTCTTTTACTAAATCATAAACATAATTAGCTATAAGAGCCGGATTGTATTCTGTACCGGCTTGTTTTACAATTGCTTTATAATCTGCAATCAATTGAATCAAAGTTTCCTCTTTTGTGCTGAGTGCTATATCTGTTGATATAGATGCAGGTATGGTCAAGCCTAAGTCTGTCGCTTTTCTTATAACGGATTGTATACGGGCGTATGTATATTGAATAAAAGGACCTGTATTGCCATTGAAGTCGATAGACTCTTTAGGATTAAAGGTCATATTCTTTTTAGGATCTACTTTCAAGATAAAGTATTTTAGAGCCCCCATCCCGACAATGCGTGCAATATTGTTGGCTTCATCTTCCGTAGCTTCATCCAGCTTTCCTAACTCTTCAGATGTAACTTTAGCTGTCGATACCATTTCTTCAACAAGGTCATCTGCATCAACGACTGTGCCTTCGCGAGATTTCATTTTTCCTTCCGGCAATTCTACCATACCGTAAGAAAAATGGACAAGACCTTTTCCGAATTCATAACCCAGTTTATCTAGCAAGATGGATAGTACCTGAAAATGGTAATTCTGTTCATTTCCTACTACATGGATCATCTTGCTCAGGTCTTTATGAGCTTTGAAACGCTGTTGAGCCGTACCTATATCCTGAGTCATATAGACTGATGTGCCATCACTACGTAAGAGCAGCTTTTGATCTAACCCTTCGGAAGTAAGATCAGCCCATACAGAACCATCTTCTTTCTGATAAAATATTCCTTTTTTTAGTCCATCCAATACAGTTTCTTTTCCATCCAGATAGGTTTCTGATTCATAATATATTTCGTCGAAGTCAACTCCAAGTTTTTTATATGTCTCGTCAAAGCCTTCATAAACCCACGAATTCATAAGTTTCCATAATTCTACGGTATTTTCGTCTTTGGCTTCCCATTTACGTAACATCTCACGGGCTTCTTTCATCAGTGTAGAATTAGCTTCAGCCTCTTCTTTCGACATACCTTGAGCTTGTAATTCTGCTAATTCAGCTTTGTAATGCTTGTCAAACAATACATAGTAATCTCCTACTAAATGATCTCCTTTTTTACTACTCGATTGGGGTGTTTCCATATTGCCCCATTTTTGCCACGCAAGCATTGATTTGCAAATATGAATCCCTCTATCATTGACAATATTTGTTTTAATTACTCTATATCCATTTGCTTTTAACACTTCGGATAAAGAATAGCCTAACAGATTGTTGCGTACATGTCCAAGATGCAGGGGTTTATTCGTATTTGGAGAAGAATATTCTACCATCACAAGAGGAGCATCTGCTTCACCTTTTCGTATTCCGTAATTCTCTATTTCGTGAATTTCGTTTAGTAATTGCAACCAGCAGCGTGTAGCTACAGTAAGGTTTAAGAACCCTTTTATAACATTGAATTTAGAGATTTCCGCACAATTGCTTATCAGCCATTCTCCTATTTCCTGAGCAGTTTGTTCCGGTCCTTTTTTTGATGTTTTCAGAAAGGGAAATACTACTAGGGTTAGATGTCCCTCAAATTCTTTTTTTGTTTTTTGTAACAAAGCTTGTTCCGGAGCGATTGTTTGTCCATACAAAGATTCAATGGCCTTTATTATAAATGATTGTAGGCTATTCTCTATTTTCATATCTGATCTGAATATTGTTTTTACTTATTGAGTTACAAAAATATAAAAAAGAAGCCAAAGTTTACGAACTATTAATCTTTAGCTGGTAATAAAACGTAAGAATGCAATAGAGTATTAATTTTTAGAGATGTTATCTTAATACAATAGGATGTTGGATAGGATGGGATAAGATTTAAGTTATAGGCATAAAAAAACAGAAGAGGATAACCTTTTCTGTTTTTATCTCGTCGTAAATGCTAATTTTACAATGCAGCTAAATCAGCTCCGGCTTTAAATTTAACAGTTTTCTTTGCAGGGATATTAATCACAGCCTTAGTTCTAGGATTGATACCTTTTCTTGCAGCTTTTTGAGTTACAGAGAATGTTCCAAAGCCAACTAGGGCAACTTTTCCTTCTGCTTTAACTTCTTCTGTCACTGATTCAATAAAAGCTTCTAAAGCTTTTTTAGAATCTACTTTGCTCAAGCCTGATTTCTCAGCAATAGCATTAATTAATTCTGTTTTGTTCATAATAAAAATGTAATGATTAATTAGACATTATATAACTGAAATTATGTTCTATTCGAGCCTATTATCCTAGTTCTGAGTTTCAAATATAGGTTTTTTATTTAATAATCATAAAAAAAAAAGAGAAAAACTCGTGTTAAATCGCAAAATATCTAAATGTAGATAGCGTTTTCTCTATAAAAAGAAAAAATATCTGTATTTTTGGGCTCTGAAAACAATATTATAGATGGATGATGAACCAAAATAATGCGGGCTTTTTAAACTCTATTCCCTTGGTTACGCGGAATATACTTATCATAAATGTACTGGTCTTTCTAGCAGATTCATTATTATCCAAAGATGGCATGATGGTAAATCTTCTGGGACTTCACTACTTTTCCTCAGAGCTTTTTAAGCCTCACCAGATTATTACTTGCATGTTTATGCATGGGAGTGTGAGCCACCTATTTTTTAATATGTTTGCTGTCTTTATGTTTGGACGAACTTTAGAAACAGTCTGGGGGCCTAAACGATTCCTTATCTATTATATGGCTGCGGGTATAGGGGCTTCTCTTTTACAATTGCTTATTATGTATATACGTATAACTAGTGTGGAAGCCAGTATCCCTCCGGATATTTTACCTGAAATGCTAGCTAAGATCCATTCTGAAGGAGTTGGTTTGTTAATGTCCGGTAGGAATTATGTAGATCCATCAATGGGTGATTTAAATCTACTCATCAATGGTGTGATGATCGGTGCTTCGGGAGCTGTATTCGGTATATTAGTTGCTTTTGGCATGTTGTTTCCTAACTCAGAGTTGTTTATTATACCGTTTCCTTTTCCGATCAAAGCTAAATGGTTTGTGTTGGGATATGGAATTGTTGAATTGTCGCTTGGTGTATTAGATCGGGCAGGGGATAATGTTGCTCACTTTGCCCATTTGGGTGGTCTTATAACCGGATTTTTTATAGTACTTTATTGGAGAAAAAAAGATAAATCAAATAATGGGGGTTTTTACAGATAATATAAAGCCAATACTTAAACGAAGAGATATATTAATTCGTCTTATTGTAATTAATATATGTGTCTTCTTAGCATTGGTAGCTATAAATATAACTAAACTTTTCAATATTGATATTTCCAATATTGTTCTTGATTATATTGCAGTGCCAGCTAGGTTAGATATTCTACTTACACGACTATGGACTATTTTAACATATATGTTTGTACATGAAAATTTCCTTCATCTACTATTTAATATGTTAATGTTGTATTGGTTCGGGCAAATATTCCTTATTTACTTTAGCCCTAAAAATCTAGGTAGTATCTATATTTTAGGAGGTTTTGCCGGTGCAGCTTTATTTATTTTATCGTTTAATACAATACCTCTTTTTGTATCCATGAATAATGCTCCTATGATAGGAGCATCTGCTTCTGTGATGGCTGTGGTTTTTGCTGCTGCATTTTATCGTCCAGATCAGGAAGTCGGTTTGCTGTTTTTAGGACGTATAAAAATAATATATATAGCATTATTTATTTTTGTTCTTGACTTTATAGGTGTTAGTAGCCTTAATAATCCCGGTGGGCACGTGGCCCATATTGGAGGAGCATTAATGGGCTATTTTTATGCCAAACAATATTTGAAAGGAAGAGATATTACTTCTTGGTTCAACAAAATAATAGATTCTGTTGTTAATTTAACTAAGCCAAAACCGAAGAAGAAAAAAATGAAGGTTAAGTATAGTAAGCGGGATACCGATTATAGTTATAATCAAAGTAAACATAACGAAACAGAAGAGATAGACCGTATCCTTGATAAGATAAAAGCTTCGGGTTATACAAGTCTTAGTTCTGAAGAAAAAAAACAATTGTTTGATGCCAGCAATAAATAATCTTTGGGGAGTTAAAATTGGTAGATTTATTAAATATACAGTCTTTGCTACCAATCTGATTGCAATTCTTATACTGTTATTATCTCTGTTGTCATGGACTGTTGTTCCTTCTAAACTAACCCTAATTGCTTATTTGGGGTTAGTATTTCCGATAATATTGTTTATTAATATAGCTTATCTCATTCTCTGGGTTGTATCATTCAGATGGAAATATGCAATAGTGCAATTAGTTGTGATCTTGGCTTGTTGGCAACCTATTACTGCATGTTTTCCTATTCATTTCAAAACTCCGAAAAGTGAGTTGCCGGAGAATAAGATTAAGGTGTTAACATATAATGTCAGAGGCTTTAATTGGCTGACAGGAACAAAGGCCCGCCAGAATCCAATATTCGAATATGTAGCCAATAGTAATGCGGATATTGTTTGTTTTCAGGAATTTGCAGTCGCTACAAGTAAAAATAAGAATAATATTATATCTGAGCAAGAGGTAGCTCAGATAATGAAAGATTATCCGTATAAGTCTATTATACAACTAGGTAAGGAAAGAAGAGCCCATAAATATGGTTTAGCCTGCTATTCTAAATTTCCTATTCTAGAGACGAGAAAAGTTCCGATCGAAAGTACTTATAATGGCTCGGTTATTTATACCCTTGAGATACAAGGGAAAAAGGTCACTTTGGTCGTAAATCATTTGGAGTCTAATCGTCTGACGACAGAAGATAAAAAACTATATAAGGACTTTCTAAAGACACGAGATCGCGAATCTTTCGACGAAATGGCTGCAACTTTGCAAGAGCGATTAGGTTCAGCCTATCTAGTAAGAGAAGAACAAGTGAATATGATTCGGAGTTTTATGGATAAGCAAGAAACTGCTGCTACTATTGTCTGTGGCGATTTTAACGATCCACCAATGTCTTATAGTTACCATAAAATTAAGGGAGACCTTATAGATTCTTATGCGAATACGGGATTTGGACAAGGCATAACTTATCATGAAAATTATTTCTTTGTAAGGATTGATTTCATAATGCACTCCCGGGCATTTGATTCTTATAATACTACGGTCGGACATGTAAAATACTCAGATCATTACCCGTTGTGGACATATCTGGCTTTTAAAAAATAAAAAAAGAGCTTATTGAAAAATAAGCTCTTTTTCTTGTGTTCATGTTTTTAATGCCCTGTTTGTACAGTGTACTTATTTCCCTTATAGGTTTTAAGGACGGCACGGGTAGAGCCAATATTTAATTTTGAATCTAATCTTACAGGCATTCTATTATTATCGTTTGTAATGTAAACTTTCATAGCTTCTTTCTTATCGCTAAAAGCATCATCCATAATACTCAATATTAACTTTATACAGCTGTATTTTCGATTGTCGTTACCATCTACACTCTCTATTCCATCATATTCTATTACCATGTTCACTTTTTTGCGTCCT
Organism: Dysgonomonas sp. UBA5412; assembly: GCA_002409595.1. Taxonomy (GTDB): domain Bacteria; phylum Bacteroidota; class Bacteroidia; order Bacteroidales; family Dysgonomonadaceae; genus Dysgonomonas. The sequence continues at coordinate 132,596 of DHNQ01000019.1, read as the reverse complement.
GATATAAAATCGACTTTTGAGGTGTTACCTTTTTTCATCGATGAATAATTGAGCGTGCGTGCATAATATACAACACTCATCATATCATACATACATGTTGAAGATGTAATGGTTTCATCAAATTTGAAATCCCCGTTTTTATGTCTTTTTGCATTGATACTTACTCCATTTTTATCATAAGTATATGTTACTCTCTCTTGGGTATTATCTTTACCCTCTTCCGCATTCTTCATATAGGCTAAGGGCACCAAATCTTTGGTCATGTAACAAGATAAAGTATCATTCAAGTTGAATATTTTTTTTACAGCACCGGTCGATTTTGCTGTAAGAGTCATTTTTAGAGCATCTTTACCTACATATTTCTCAGATGTAGTTTTAAGAGTTGAGACTCCGGCTTTAGTATTTATCAAACCATATTTGAAGTATAAATCATACGTCATCTCTTCTCCGGCTTGGAAAAAAGAATTGTTTATTTTGCACTGAGCCTGTGTGTCTATACCGAATACAAGTAATGTAATCAGTATTAATCCAATAGTTTTTTTAGTCATAATCAATCGTGTTTATTTTTCTTTCGGAATTGGTACTAAAATCCTCCTCCCGATAAATTATTCATGTCTTGTGTTGTGTTTCTATTTTGTGAATTTCTTCCGTTAGGATCATTATTTCTATTTCTGTTATTTTGATCTTGTTGCTTGTTTTTTTCGTCTCGATTTTCCATCTTCTTTCGTCTCGATTCTTTTTCCTCAGGTTTCTGCTTAGTAATTTCCAGAGGTTTTTGTTTAGCCAATGTAGCTGTGTCTATAACCCACGGTTCTGACTCTTCATGTTCGAAGAACGCCTTGACTTCATAGGCCTTTGGCGAATAGCAAACCATTTCGGGTTGTTTATTCTTTGTATAATCTCCTGTATCCCATACTCCATTGTTGTTTTTGTCCAAAATTATTCGCGCATAATATGTACCCGGTGTGATGTCTTTAAATACAGCCACTTTATCTTTGACTCTCGATTTTCGAATTGGTTTATCCGATTTATCTAAAAGTTCTATAAAAGAAGGGATACTATCTACTCCAGCAACCCAAATAGCAAGTTGTCCATATTGATCTTCTGCTTTGACTTTAAACTTTTGTTCTAGTTTGCCATTCCATAATCCATAAATGCTATGGATAGCAGCCGAATCAATTTTCAACAAATATTCCTCATTATATTTCCATTTATGCTTAATGGTGTATTGCCGTGGATTTAACGAATCAACTTCTATGTTTAGAGGAATATCGTTATATACACTGTCTTTGAGTTGTTGCAACTTTATCTTATTCGCTAACGAGTCGGTAATGATTGGCTCATCAAAGGTTAGGGATACGTTGTTGAACGTATCCCAACTAGAGGACAAATTGTTTGCTATATTCAAGAATTGTATTTCTATCTCTTCTTTATCCTTTTTCTTATCTTTCTTTTTCGTGTCTTTCTCCGGCTTACGAGTTCTGTCCGAAAAGTTGAGCGTATCTGTTACTGATACAGTTTGGTTTAACGAGTCTGTTTTTAAGTATGTAACCTGAAAAGTAAGGGTGTCCATTGCTGCAATACCTTTATCTTTGATCCAATAAGTCAATGTATCGTTTTTAGGTGTTCTCTCTATCATTGCCCAATCTTTATCCTTTTCAAAATTTAAAGGCTCTAATGTTGGCATTTCAGTTGGAGCTCCGAAATAGAGCATTACCTTGTTGCCAACCCTTTCATTCTTTTGTAAAAATTGACGTTGGAAGTTTGATTTAAAAGCGCGTAAGACAATATTGTCAGGAAGGAATCGTGTATATTCTACTGTCTTTATTGTATCTATAATTTTTTTCTCTGTATCGGTAAATAGAGTATCAGTTCGGGTGGCTATCTCAGATAACGGTTCGATCGTAGTATCAAAGAAAGCAATAGCTTCGGCAGGATTGTCATACATATAGTCGCGATTGGTATCGTCCAAAGCGTATAATCTGTATTGACCCGGAGCTACCCCCCGTATTGTAAACATACCACTATCATTTGTGCGAGATATTCTTTCGAATTTGGTCTTGGTAAAAGCCGTATCATTCAGATTAGAATGTAGTCCTACATATATTCCCTTTATCGGTTCAAGATTGCTTGCTTGTAACACTGTTCCCGATATTGCAAGAGAGTCTACTATATCCCCGGTAGAAAAAGAATATGAAAAATTTTCCAACGGATTCTTTTCGTTGTTATCTGTTATCGAATTCGTAAAATCAATTGTATAGGTTGTGTTTGGAATTAAACTATCTCGAATCTCGACAACTATTTTTTTATTTATGGCTGTAATCTGAGGAAACGATTTTTGAGGAGGCGTTATAATAACATTCTCCGATGGTCTTTCGATAGTCACATTCTCGTCAAATTCTATAACAATCTTGCCCTTGGTTACCTGTGTCGCATTAAATCCGGGCGAAGTTCGCATTACAACCGGAGGATCGAAATCATAGTCACCACCGGATGGTGAAGCCATATTGGCACACGAAACAGCTATAAAGATAATTATCCCACAAAGGATGCTTATAAAAATATATTTTTTCAGAGATTGTAACATCTGTTTACCTTTAGTTTTACGCAAAAATACGATGATTTATATATAAATATGACATTGAGTCCATAAAATAGCTTAACTCCGCTTTTATATGATAGATTTGGCTAAAACAATCTGACTTTCATTACCCATATTAAATAAAAGGTCGATAATACTCATATTGGGTATAAACCCAAGCTTCTGACTAAAGATCTGATAATAATTGCAAGGCATAAAGTGATCGTCTAATGCAGTCGCATCTTTCTTGGGGTGTATCGCTTCTCTCATATCGACCTCTTCATTAGCAAAGACAGTCTTATATGATGAAGTGTATGCTGTTTCAGTAACTTCCATATTCAGTAGATCTATAATCAAGAGTCTTAATTCTTCATTAAAGTCGAATAAGAACTCGTATTCTTTATCGAAGAATGGACGGAAATCGTCTTGGTAATATTCAAAAAAAGGAGTAGAATTGTATGCCGATACTATCGCATTCCAGTGCATATGCTGCCAATTGCCATGCTGAGAAATACGAATGTCTTTCATTAGGGTTTTATTTTTCGAAGAATGTTCTACCGGTATAGAAAGAGGTATTACTCCATTTGCGGATATAATATTGCAGCGATTACGATAAGTTTGTTTTACATAATTATCATGCTGCTCTATAAAGATGCGATCTTTTGATAAAAATTTGGTATAATATTGTATTGGTGCTAGATATGCTGACGATAAATAAATGTCCATGTTTTTGTTATTCTATTGGAAGGAAACATAAGTTATTATATGATTTCTTTATCGAGGCAGGGCTATACCACAGATATGAAGCCCTACCGATAACATGTTTGAATGGTATAAACCCTAGCGAACGGGAATCGGTCGAATTGGTTGCATTATCTGATAAAAACCAGTAATAGCTATCTTCAAAAGTATATTCTTGCTGATTTATACCGTTTATTGACAGCATACCATTACTTGACGTTATTCTTTTTCCGTATTGTTCTTGTAAAATAATCTGTTGATAAACAATAAGGCTCTCCTCGTTAAGTTTTATCCTTTTTCCTTCTTGTGGTATAATTATTTTGTAGCTTTTTGCCGAATCTGTCCCAATAGATGTCACTTTTTGTAATGTATCCGGCAGGTTTTCATTTAGTATATAAGCATCATATTTGCTTAGTTTGAGAAGTAAAGTGTCTGCTGACTTTTTCAGATCCAAGATTGTTAAACCCTCTTCATCTGCAATGTTTTCCAACTCTTCTCTGTCGATGCTTCGAATCCAATATTGTTCTATTCTGTTTGGCGTTGTCTCATATTGCTTACCATTAATGAAGAAGAAACCATTCTTTACCTCTATCGTATCTCCCGGCAGGGCAACGCATCTGCTGAGCAATAATTCTCGTTTGTCGATAGGTTTCTCACTTTCTAAAGGATTATTGAATAAAACGACGTCGTTATAATCAATAGCCTTTGCGAATATTCTTTTATAAGGCGCTTGCCACAGTGTGGAGTAGGAGGGGAAATCTAATATCTTGTCGAAAGAAAAGGGTATGCTTAATACTGTAACCGGAAGGCGAAGTCCATAAGCTGTCTTATCAATCAGTATCCTGTCTCCATCGTGAAGCGTAGCTTCCATTTGAGAAGAAGATACTGAGAATGCACTGATAAAACTGCGTATTAATAAAACAACGAGCAAAGTAATAAGAATTACTTTGCCCCAGTAAAAAAATATGTTTTTCTTTCTCGAAGACATTATTTCATTCTCCAGTCTTAGTATATTTTACTCTCAGTTATTTCTTGTTGCCCGAAGTAAACAATCTGTTCCAACGGATCTTGCCTTCAAACCAACCTTTGTCTTTATCCAAAGATAGCCAAATAAACAATGGTTTGCCTACAATATGATCTTCCGGAACAAAACCCCATACTCGCGAGTCAGCCGAATTGTCACGATTATCACCCATCATAAAATAGTAATCAAATTTGAAGGTGTACGAATCCGCCTGTTGTCCGTTGATAAAAACCTTTCCACCTTTGTATTCGAAATCATTATGTTCATAATTTTTTATACAGCGGCTATAAGCGGCTACCTTATATTCTATATCCGTATCGAATTTGATTGTTTCGCCCCGTTTAGGAATCCACAATTTCGGAAAATCGCCAAAGCCGCAAGGTTGATCATACGTTATTGGATAAATAATAGGGATGTATGTTTCATTTTCCATCTTATACAATTTATTCAAATACTCACTTTGTTTTATGATCGTGGAAATAAAAGGTCTTTTTTCCAGTTCAGCCTTTTTCTGCTTTGTGAGAAATACGGTTTTATACAATACACCTGCATTATTATTCTTATATTTTAATCCAAGTTCGGCTACTACGCTCGAATCGGCTTTACTTATATCCTCGGCACTGATCTTGGCTTGATCTTCATTGCTTATACCTAAATCTCCAAAAATCTTAGGATCAATCATTGTGCCATCAGTCTGAACAATATAGCTTTGTTGCATATTTTCGGGATCGCCTATGGCAGTACCATTAATGAAAGTAGTATCGTTTCGCAATTCAATAGTTTCACCGGGCAGTCCGATACAACGTTTCACGTAATTTTCACGTCTGTCTACCGGACGATAAACAATATCTCCGTATATCTGCTTGTTGCTCCATAAATAGCTGCGTCCACCCATTCTTTCTGCATCCTTGCATAACACATAATAGTCTTGATCTTGCATATTTGTTGCTACTGTATCTCCTGATGGATAGTTGAATACAACAATATCATTACGCTCTATATGCCCTGTACCTGTAAAACGTTTATAATCCAGTTGAGGCTTTTCGAGATAAGACTTAAATCCGAAAGCCGGAAAAGTATGTTGCATCAAAGGTAATGAGAATGGTGTCATCGGAGAGCGTGCCCCATAACTAACCTTGCTTACACAAAGAAAATCGCCAACCAAGAGTGATTTTTCTAAAGATGAAGATGGTATCTGATAATTTTGGAAAAAAAACGTATTGATAATCCAGACCCCAACCAAAGCAAATAATATGGCATCGACCCAATCTAAAACTTTTCTCAAGAAAGGATTTTGAACATTTCGCCAAGCTCCCCAAGGTATAAACTTGGTGATATATATATCAATAAAAACCGGTATTAGTATAAGAACTATCCAATAGCCTGTCCAAAAAACGAATAATACGCATAATAGGCAAGCCAAGATGGCATATATCCATTGTTTAATTCCGACTTTTTTCTTTGTATCCTTACTCTTGGAATCTGTATTGTTTTCCATATTATATTCTAAAATTTAAGCATATCGTCCATTCCTAAAAAGCCTTTTTTACCTTTAGTAAATTCGGCTGCTACAACAGCTCCTAGTGCAAATCCGAGACGGCTTTTAGCATCATGTTTTATACTTATTATATCCGCTTCCGATTCGTATGTTACTTCATGTATTCCGGGCACTTCTCCCTCACGTATACAGTGTATAGGCAAATCGGTATTCTTCTCTTCCACTTCCAAATTCCATCTGTCCTTGCGGTCTATGTTGTCTAATATACCTTCAGCCAAAGTGATTGCTGTGCCACTAGGTGCATCCAACTTATGTATATGATGAGTTTCTTCCATTCTTACGTCGTAGGCAGGAAAACCATTCATTATTTTTGCCAGATATTTATTCAGATGAAAAAAGATATTAACACCCAAACTATAATTAGATGCATAGAAGAAAGTCTGCCCCTTGTTTTGACAAGCAGTTTTTACTTCATCCATATGTTCCAACCATCCTGTTGTACCTGCAACTACGGGAACATTTGCGGTAAAGCATTTTCTATAATTACTGATAGCGCTGTCCGGTGTTGAAAACTCGATTGCTACGTCTGCGCTTTTGAAAGCCGGTGAATCAAAATCTTGTGGATTGCTTACATCTATAATGGAAACGATGGTATGTCCTCTCGAAATGGCAATTTTTTCAATTTGATGTCCCATTTTCCCATACCCGATTAATGCGATATTCATATTTGACAGACAAGTTAAGGTCTCCGACCTGTTTGTTATTTATTTTTATTATCGAAATATTATCCTGTACTAAAGTTTACAAATATACATAAAAACTTATTTCTTTGAGATTTCTGTTTTGATTAATCCTTTATTATAAGATTTTTTAATCCACAATGATCGGCTTTTTGTGTTTTCTGATCAGATAGAAGCTAATGATTGAAATAGCGAGGGGTATCTTTGCAACAGTTTATTTCTCATTATTATACTAACAGACCTTTATTACTATCATGAAACAAGACACTACAATTATTCCCAAAAAGCGGATTCAGTCAATTGACGCTTTACGTGGATTTGCTTTATTTGGTATCCTTATGTTCCATTGTCTGGAACATTTTGATATTATGATTATTCCTCAATTAGACTCTCCTTTTTGGCAAAGTATTGACAATGGAGTTTTCGCTGTTATTTCTTTTTTGTTTGCTGGAAAAGCGTATGCCATTTTTTCCCTGCTTTTTGGTCTTAGCTTTTTTATGCAAATGGATTCGCAAGCAGATAAAGGAGTTGATTTTCGTCTTCGCTTTTTATGGCGATTAGTATTGTTATTAGGATTGGGATATCTGAATGGATTAGTTTATATGGGCGAATTCTTCGTAGTATATGCTTTGCTTGGAGTCGTTTTGATTCCTCTTTATAAAGTTCCGACTAAGTGGTTAATTGTTTTGAGTATACTTTTATTCCTTCAAATACCGGACGTGATTAGCTTTATATCTCTATTGGGTGGTGATACTCCGAATGAACCGAGTAGTGCAGTTGTGTATATGGATCAATTGTATGCTGAATGTGCTGTCGTATTTAAAGATGGTTCTTTAAAAGATGTCCTTGAGTTTAATCTTTGGAAAGGCTTGGTTGCAAAACTGCTATGGGTGTTTAACTATGCTCGTTACCCTCAATTGATAGGTTTGTTCATTATAGGTTTGTTGATCGGACGTCATGGCATCCACAAAAGTGAAAGTGCAATGGTAAAATACAGCTCTAAAGTATTGCCGTATAGTATTATATTCTTTGCTGTCTTTTATACTATACTTTTGATGTTGCCGCATTGGGGTATTGAGGGTTTTGCACTTCAGGTTGGAACCACTTTGTTTAAATTGTATTCAAATTTATTCCAAATGATGATTTATATCTCAGGGTTTATTCTTCTGTATTATAAAACCGGACTTAGAAGTAAGATGGATAAGCTGGCTCCCGTAGGACGAATGAGTGTTACTAATTATATGACACAATCTTTTGTGGGAGTCCCATTGTTTTATGGATTTGGGGCAAATCTAGCTGTGCATTTAACTTTCTTGCAATGTTTTCTGCTAGGCTTGTTTATTTTTACTATTCAAATGATATTCAGTAACTGGTGGATGAAAAGATATTATTACGGTCCTATCGAGTGGGTATGGCGTGTAGCTACATGGTTTAAACCAATTCCTTTTAGACGGAAATAGGATAAAATCTAAATAAGAAAGAGGCTGATATTATATAATATCAGCCTCTTTCTTATTTAGATTTATTGATCTATGCTTAATATCTGTAATGATCCGGTTTGAATGGACCGTCAACTGGTACACCTAAGTAATCAGCTTGCTCTTGAGTCAATTTACTAAGTTTCACACCAATCTGTTCAAGGTGTAAACGAGCAACTTCTTCATCAAGATGTTTTGGCAGGCGATATACATTTACAGCATAATCGTTAAGCCATAACTCTATTTGCGCCAAAGTTTGATTTGTAAATGAATTACTCATTACGAATGACGGATGTCCTGTGGCACATCCCAGATTTACTAATCGCCCTTCTGCCAAAAGGAAAATAGCATGTCCCTCAGGGAATATATATTTATCTACCTGTGGTTTTATATTGACATGTTTTATACTAGGATAGTTTTTCAGCTTATCTACTTGTATTTCGTTATCAAAGTGTCCGATATTACATACAATAGCTTGGTCTTTCATGCGAGCCATGTGCTCTATGGTGATGATATCTTTATTACCCGTAGTTGTAACAAAGATATTGCCTTCTTTTACAGCTTCTTCCATTGTAGTAACCTCAAAGCCTTCCATAGCTGCCTGGAGAGCGCATATTGGATCTATTTCTGTAACAATCACACGAGCGCCATAAGAACGTAATGAGTGTGAGCATCCTTTTCCTACATCTCCATATCCTGCAACTACAGCAGTTTTTCCTGCAATCATCACATCCGTTGCACGCTTAATGCCATCAGCTAAAGATTCACGGCAACCATATAAATTATCGAACTTAGATTTGGTTACAGAGTCATTTACATTGATAGCAGGAATAAGCAATTCGCCTCGTTCCATCATTTGGTATAGCCTATGTACTCCGGTTGTAGTTTCTTCAGAAACACCTTTCCATTCGGCAACTGTACGATGCCAGCGATTATTATCTTCTTTTAAAATACGTGATAAAGTATCTAGTATTACTTGTTCTTCGTGATTAGATCCTTTCCTGTCTAAAAAGTCGGGTTTTTCTTCGGCTTTATAACCCCAATGTATAAGAAGTGTAGCATCTCCGCCATCATCTACTATCAGATTTGGTCCTTTCCCATCAGGAAAACTCAAGGCTTGCTCTGTACACCACCAATATTCTTCTAAAGTTTCTCCTTTCCATGCAAAAACAGGAATTCCTGCTGCGGCAATAGCTGCTGCTGCATGGTCTTGAGTGGAGAAAATATTGCAGCTACACCAACGTATATCCGCTCCTAGTTCTTTTAATGTTTCTATTAAAACGGCTGTTTGTATCGTCATATGTAAAGATCCCATGATACGTGCGCCTTTAAGTGGTTTTGATGTGCCGTATTTTCTACGTAAAGCCATCAACCCTGGCATCTCATGTTCTCCAATTTCAATCTCCTTACGTCCGAAGTCTGCTAATGTAATGTCTGCAACTAGATAGGGAAGATTTGGTATAAGTTGTTTGTTCATATTTTTAAGTTCAGTTTAAATATATTTTTCTCCATATTTGAATTTCACATCGGCAACAAATTGCTTGATGCGCTGTTCTTCCTCTTTTTTGCAGATTAACAATACTCCGTCTGCTTCTGCTACTATATAGCCGTCTAATCCCTGTATTACGGCTAACTTATCCGCAGGTAAAGTAACTACATTTTCTGAACTGTCAAAAAACAGTGTTTCCGCAATGAGAGTAGCATTGGCATTCTCATCTTTCTCTGAGATTTCATATAGCGAACCCCATGTTCCAAGATCTGACCAACCGAAATTTGCTGCTTGTACGTATACGTTGTCAGCTTTCTCCATTATACCATAATCAATGGATATATTAGGGCAAAAAGGAAAATTTTCTTCAATAAAAGATTTTTCCTCTGATATGCCAAATTTATCTAATCCTTGATCAAAACGATTCGTTATTTCAGGCAGGTATTTGTGAAAAGCGTTTAATATAGTCTTAATGTTCCAAACAAATATCCCTGAGTTCCATAGAAATTCTCCACTTTCGAAGAAAACCTTAGCCAGTTCAATATTCGGCTTTTCTGTAAAGACTTTGACTTTTGTTATATCCTCCAGTTTTTCATCTCCAATCTGGATGTAACCGTAACCTGTCTCAGGACGACTTGGCTGTATACCTAAGGTTAATAGTGTATCGTGTTTTTTTACAAACTCTAAAGATTTCTGGATGACAGAAACGAACTCGTCTTCTTTTAATATCAAATGATCTGATGGCGCTACCACTATATTTGCCTCAGGATTGAAAGACTGTATATGATAAGATGCAAATGCGATACATGGTGCTGTATTCCTACGCATTGGCTCTAGTAGTATTTGGCTTGAATCTAATTCCGGTAATTCATCTATTACTAATTGTGCATACTCTTTGTTCGTGACAATATAGATATTTTCAATCGGTAGAATTTTCTTAAATCTGTCGACTGTTAGTTGCAATAAAGAGCGTCCTGTTCCAAAGAAGTCTAAAAACTGTTTAGGTCTGGCTTCTCTGCTAAAAGGCCAAAATCGGCTACCTATACCGCCACTCATTATTACACAATAATTATTCTTATTATCCATATTTATTTATAGTTTGGAGCAAAGTTACATTATGCGAATGTACAAACAAAACGAATTGTTACAATGGAGATAAGAAAATATATTTTGATTTTTAAAAAAAGTTATACTTTATTTTGATATATGAAAATATTATGTACTTTTGCATCGCATAAGCCCAGATGGCGGAATTGGTAGACGCGCTGGTCTCAAACACCAGTGGATTCACTTCCATGCCGGTTCGATCCCGGCTCTGGGTACTTTTTACAAACGCTAAATCTTTTAATAATAAAGATTTAGCGTTTTTGTTTCATATTACGTGTCCGCAATTTGTCCGCATTTTATGGAAGTTGGAAAAATATTTGAAAAAAATCTGCTGCCCCAAGTGTTAGACAAAATCAAAAAGGCACTCGAATTGCACCAGCCAAATCAACTAACTGACTCAAAATGTTTATATGTAAATTGTTTCAAAAAGTTCAAAGCTTTTTCTCTATCTAATATTTCGTGTATTTTTTGATTTTCATAACTGCGTAAGCAACGATAACAAGAAGGTTCGCACTGACAAGTTTCTAACGATTTGACTGCTCGTTGTATTACTGCATTTAATACAGCACCATCTTCTGTTACAAATCGTCTTGAATGCCCTGCTCCTCCTGGAACAGCATCATATATGATAATCTTATGTTCCATTTTGCCATTAGTTCTCTTGTATGTTAAACAAGCCTTAATGTCTCGTCTTTCAATGTTAAGCTCATTGGCAAAAGAATTTAGTAAAGCATACATTACAGACAGCATTGTAGCTTGGTCGGAAGTATCGCAACCAAAAGAAATTTTAGCAACATCTGTTTTAAATTCGTGGTGCAAGCAAAATCTTGTTAGTGAAGTATTGTTACATTTACCTTTACCGAATGGATTTTTATGTCCATTTTTGGTGTTTTCTATTCGTAAGACTCCATCTCTATAATCTTCATATTCTTTCAACTTACTCATTTCATCACTTGCAATGGAATATCCACATTTTGGACAAACATAGAAAAAATCGGTAGATTTAACCACAAGCGAATCATTTGCAGTTGATTCTACCTCCAATTTTATATTTTCTATTTCAAATTCATATTTACTTATTGGAAATGCCATTTTGTCGCCAATGTAAATTGCTTCCGTTTTATATTTTCTTTCTTGCGAACTAAGTGGAACATCTTTGACATCTTCTTCTGCAACAAAACCCGCTCTTGGCTCAATACTTTTATAAAAATCTCTTGATTTCAATTCTTTTTCGCAAATAGCACAAAGTTTGCCATCTTCCTTGCTAATTGGCATATTTGAGTAATTGATATTCGCACATTCAGGACATTTTGCAATATACGCAGTTTCAAAATCGCTCATCTCGCTTTTATTTACGATAGGTTTCCGAATATATCGGCTTGTATACAGACCTCCATCTGCAACAATCTCCGAAGACGGCGCATATTCAGCAATCGCAACAGCCAAATCACGACTAAGATTTAAGGATTTAGAACTTTGAGAAGCAATATTTTGTGTCAATTCAACAGAATCAACAGGAAAACCATATTTTGGTAAGATATTTCCACGAACAAGAAAATCAATTAAATCGTTCTTTTGATATCTTTCTAATTTCCGCTCAAATACTCTGGCAGTTGCAGCATCATTTGCTTTCATCGCCTTTTTGTATTCCTGTTCTAAGTACTTTACATTCTGTTCAAACTCATTTATTATTTTTGAAAAAGAACCTTGTTCTCCACAAAATTCATTAAGCCATTCATAGCGATTAATATACTTGTCTTTTAATTGCTGATTTGTGCCTGATATTGAGTTTTTTAACAAATCGGTTAATTCTTTTGGCTCTGATTTAAGCCAATTTACAAATTCTTCGTACCCCTTTTCATTAATAAACGCTTTTGCGTTATTACCTGAATATAATTCGGGCTTGATTTTCAAAAACGAGCTTAATGCAACTGCGTAAATATGTCGTTTCAGAATTTTTTCATTATCTAAATTGAAATTTGGCGGATAAATAACTCCGCTTATCATTTCTTTTGGTTGGTCAAAGAAAGTAAAATCGTGAGAACTTAATCTCGCGAACGTCAGAGCAAAGGCGGCTGCGTTTATACTTCTACCTGCACGCCCAACTCTTTGGGCATAATTTGACGCGAGAGGCGGAATATTACGTAAAAATACCGTTTCTAAATCACCGACATCAACACCCATTTCAAAAGTAGTAGAACACGATAGAGCATTAATTTCTTTTCGTATGAATTGTTGTTGATAATCCAAGGCATCTTTTTTTGCGAGTTGAGCGGTATGTTCTTTTACAAACAAAGGCGTTATTTTATCGCTTTGATAAAGCATTGCGTAATAATTATCTTTGCAAAATTCTTCAGAATCTAATTTTTCCAATTTGCCATCACAACCGATTTGAATACAGTTATTTTCTATATTAAACTGAGTAACTTTTCCGCATTTCTTGCACTTCCAAAGCGTTGCCGTTTTACCAAATTTAGCCTTGAAGAATTTTGCAGGCATAAAATAACCTTTGCCATCTATTGTTTGAAGTTTATATTCGTTTTCATCAGAAATTAAAAAATAATCCCAATATTGTTCCAAAAATTTTACAGCTTTTTCATCGTCTAAATTGAGGATTCTTTTTGTAACAGTCAATTTATTGGAACGGTAATATTTTTTCTCACCGCTTTTCAATCTATATGGTGTAGGCAGAAACCCTGGTGAACCGTACAAAGGATCATTTTTGTCACCAATTTTAACTTTAGTTATTACTTTTTGTCTTGGAGTAAAATACAAATAGTCTCTATCACTATCATTTATATCGTTCATATTATCAGTAATAATAGCTGCAGAGCGCACAATTTGAAAAGCAAGATAGTTTAGAAGATTATTCGCATCTTCTTTAGAAAGTTTATAATTATTGACAACCCATTGAATGATATCATTACTGTTTCCACAATATTCAAATGACAGTTTACCTAAAGAAACTAAAGAAGTATTACGATTACAATTATACAATTCATTTAAAACTGCAACCCAGGCATTACGGCGATTTTCAGCGATTAATGGTTCTGTATCAGAATTACTTTTACGAAATATTTTTGTACTTGAAAAGTAATTGTTAAGTAGTCCAACGAAGTCGCTAATGCCAAGTCCATCTTTAAAATTGTTTTCTTCCATTGTTGCTACATTCCAAATGCCTCGTCTACGTAAGAATTCTTTGTATGAATCACTTAAAAAGCAAGCAAATTTTGCAGCACCTTGACGGCTATCTGAAAAGATTAGAAATTGACTTCCGGTTTTTGATTTATTTTTTTTCTTGTGTGGTTGCTGATAAATGGGATTTATTGTTTCCTGTTTTTCTGTATTTTCATCATAAGTGTATTCAGGGATTTGTTCGTATAATGAAGTTGCAATAACACCGGTGGCTGCATCATAACCGATATTAAAACGTCGTAGAGTTCCGTCACAATTAAGGCATTTATCATTTCTCAATTTTGTGAGTCTTATTTTTTGTGTATTTCCACAAGTACACCAATTATTATGTGCCTCGTCTTCTGCAACTATTGCACCGCAGTTCTTACAAAGGTAAAATAGTATGTCTTCTTTTCCCTTTTTCCCATCTTCTTCGTCTTCTTCGTTAGATAAATTGTCATCGAAATGAATTTGAAAAAAAGTTCTATCATCTAAACCGCTTGCTCTGACTAATTTATTATCTCTTTCTATTTTCCCTACAATAGCAATTTCCCCACAATCTTCACAAACAGCAATTTCAAACATTTTAGGTTCGTTGTTGAAATCAATTTTATAATAATCTTTACGGATTAGCGATAAACTGTCTTCATAATCAAGGGATAAATAACATCCGTCTAATGCTTTAAGAAAATAGTGATACCTAATATCAATCAATGGTTTGCCATTTTTGATTGCTTTAGCGCATAGAGCGACAAAAGCGACTGCTTGTTGTTGAGTGATTTCCAGTTTATTCGCAAATTGAACAAGTGTAATCAAACCGCCCAATTCCCTGCTCAATTCCCGTATTTTTTCATACAAATCAGAAGTTGAAAGAATATCGTATAGTATTTCTGCCTCTTTTTTTTCTTCATCTTTTTCTTGTATGTAAGAAAAATCAATATTGTACTGACCTAAAACATTGTCAAGGAAATTTTTCTCGTCCTTAGTTGCTCCAGCTAAATCTGAAAAAAGTTGGATTGGATATTTATATGTAGTTGCTGATTTCTGCGAATTATCTCGGTATGCAGTTATTATGTCGTCCGTTGTGAAGTTGCAACCTGTTAATCTTTCGGCAAATTCAACAACTCTTTCATTACTTTTTTGGCTACCATCACCCAATGTTGCAGAAGTTAGAATGAATTGTGGTTTTCTTTCGCCATTTATTCTTCCTTTTAATCTACCCATCAAAAACGCTGTTTCTATTCCTGTAGCACCTGCATAAACGTGAGCTTCGTCCAACACTACAAATTTGAAATTTGAGTTAGTAAAAATTGTATCATCACCCGGCCGGAAAAGCATATGTTCCAACATCGCATAATTTGTAAAAAGAATATGAGGTGGGCGTTTTTTCATTTCATCACGAGAAAGTTCCTCATTAGGTAATCTTTTTCTTAATTCAGGATATTTCTCATTAGCGTACATTGTTTCGTATAGTTTAATAGCATCTTTTTCGTTATTTTCGGTGCCCCCATTATAAACTCCAAAACGAATGTCGGGATAAGCCATCAAAATTTCTCGCAAACCTTTTATTTGGTCGTTTGCCAAAGCGTTCATCGGGTAAATAAAAATAGCTCTTACTCCGTCATTTAGTTTCCCTTTTTCCTTTTCTCGAAGCAATTCGTTTATAACAGGAATCAAAAAGCAATTTGTTTTACCGCTACCTGTTCCAGTTGATACTACAACGTTTTTTCCTGAAACAATTTTCTCAATTGCCTTTTCCTGATGCAAATACAAGGGACGAAAAATCTGAAGTTTTTTTTTGGAATCTTCACCTTTTTCTAAATTTTTGAAAAGTGGTGATAAAATACCCTGCTCAATCAATCCTTCAATAGTCTTGCCAGACTTGAATGAGTCTTTTATTTCAATGAAAGGACCGTTAGAAACGGTTCGTTCCAATTCTTCCACTAACTTCTTTTGCAGATTTTGATTACGAAAATGGAATGTAGTACTAATGTAACCTATATATTCCTTTTTAATTTCATCTGCCGCTTTTGCAGGATTAAACATATTCCTCTTCTTTAAATTTGTATATATTTGCCACCTTATATCTTGTTCTGTCGCTACTATTGATATTGCATAATTCGCGACGAGCATTATCAAATATTAATTCTCCTAAAAAATCATCATTATCTTTATCGTAACCTGCAACCAACCAAAAGGAGTTATTACTTCTCAATTCTATACGTACAGGATTTATCTGGTCTTTTTCTCCTTTTTCATTTTCTAAATAATCAATGAATGAATTATCTTGTCTTGCTATTTTTAGTCTTCCAACATAATATTCAATGATTTGCTCTCCATCTTGTATTTCTAAATACTCCAAATCTCTTATAATATAGTTTTTTCGGGGTGTAATCCAATTGTTGTCTATATCTGCCGAAAATGCGGTATTGATACTTTCAATACAAATGTATTTTTTCTTAAATCTGAATTTTTCGGGTTTTCCGATTATTAAATTCCCTTCAAAAACAGTATCCCATTTCTCGTCTTTTAAAAAGATATTTTTATCTTTTATTTTCACTATTATTTTGTAAATATCTTCTTTGATATTATTTAATATTTCCTTGTTTTTACCATCAATTCTATTTCTAAATACATTTTTTCCACCAACATCAAGAAGAAAATCATTATCAGAACTTCCCACAAAAGTATTTTCTACATCCCAATAAACTTTTCCATTATTGTGAATTAATGGGTTATCTGCAAAATGCTCCTTGGTGGCAATATTGAAAAGGTCAAATTGTTTTTTTGTATCTGAAAAACGAACAGAAATATTCGTGTATTTTTCATTAGCATAAATTGCTCGCCCTATCTCAAATTTTCCGTTCTGATTTTTTGCAATTTCAAATGACTTACCGTCTGCTTTCCCAAAAATAGAGACTGTCTCATTTCCTTTTGGGTTATCTATTTCCAATAAATCTCCATTATTCAACAAATTTTTATACCATACTTTTTTGTTAATCGGCTCATTACGCCATTCATCGTTGTTTATTCGCCATTTCAAACAAGGTACTTTCACAACAAGAATGCCATCGTTTATGGGGCAAATAATTTCATCATCTTGTTTGTTCCAAGATAATTCCATAATTTCATTATTGCTGTTTATTGTAATCTTTCGCTCAATGTTTCCGTAGTAAAATGGATTGTTAAATTGTATGTCAAGCTCAGGTAATACGATGATAGTTTCTTTTAATAGCTCCTTTTCTTTTTCGTAAGAATATAAGGATATTTCAGTTGGGTAATATTCGGAAATTAACCCTAGTATTTTTAGTCCAAACTGATAGCAATTCAATTCAATCCGCTCATAATCCAAGTCTTGTAATTTGTAGCATTTCTTGTCTATTTTCAATTCCAATGCTTTTAAGTTGGAATTTTCGGGTATCATTAACTTAACAGCATTTTTATACACAACACAAGAAATATCATCTAATATCCATTCAACATCGGCTATACTTCCGATTAAGCAAGCATTTTTACCCAAACTATCCGTCTTTGTTTTATCAACGAAAAAGACTTGTTTGGTTTCGCCGACTAAACTTTCTCCTGCATTTGGATAAATATTGTATAGGTTTGTTCCGAAAGTTGTTAATTCGTCCGGAACGCTTTTTAGTGCATCTATATCTTTTGAATAAACAAAGTAGTTTGTTGGTTTATTTATTTGACTGAAAGTTTCTTTTTCGCCTTCAAGCAAAATAAATTCTCTGTTAAGTGAAGAGATTTTGCTCTTTTCCGAATCAAATATAACTATCTCGTTTTCTTTAATTTCAATCCTAATAGTGATAGCATCGGCACACTTCAACAATTCATTTAATTTAAGCTCCTTTGTTTTTGTGGCAACAACCAATTCACCTCTTTTAGTCCTTAATTCTTCTGAATAAAGTTGTTCGCCATTCACATAAACCGCAAGCCATATTTTACTATTGCTGTTGTCTAACCTGATTGACGGAATGCAGAGAAAAACCTCATTGTCGTTTCTAATGTATTTAGCAACAATATCTTGCTTTGAAACTGTTGGAACTCGTTTTTTGTGTACTATATCATCTGAAAGTTTTTCGGATTCAGTTTTATTTTTCCACCAATCAACAATATATCGTTCTAATCTTGTGTTTTCTTCGACTATCTCCCTATTAAATAGTTTGTTTATATTATAGAATGTGTCTTTTATGAATTTAATGAACTCGACAGATAAGCTCTCATTCAAAACAAAAGAGCGCAAACCAATTTTTATAGAATATGCACTCGACCCGATAGAAATTAACTTATCTTCTCGATAGCCACCTCCTAATACATTTCTCATTTGCTCCGAAACCATTTCACAAAGCCATTCATCATCACTTGTAAAACCAAAATCTAAATCTTTTTTAAATACATTGTAACAAAGGTCAAAAAATGAATAAATACTATTTTTGGGTGCAAACGAGTGCATCATCAAGGTGGCATAGTACTTTTGTCCATATGTAACCACTGGGATATTACAACTTCTACCGAGCCAACCAATTACATCTCTGTATTTTTGACAAAGTTGTTGATTAACATCAGAAGCAAATAATATTTTAAATACATAATCCCAATATCCGCTGTTTTCTTCACTATCTTCATTAGTGTCGGATTGTTTCCAACGTTTTGCTATTTCAACAAGTGTCGCGAATATCAGATTATGATGATTTTTATTAAAATCATCACTTAAACTACCAACAACATCTACCATTGAAGAATATTCTTCTTCGGTAAAATCGTGGTTTCCAATTAATTTATTTTCATTGAAAACTTTTTCTATCTGTTGAAGCAATCCATTCATGTTAATCGCAAATTCTTATTTCATACAAAAATAATAAACATCTAAGAATTAGACATGTTTCTATCTAAAAACCTTTATTTTATATCTATTTGTTCCCCTTAACTTCCTCATACATTTGATACCAATACACCGCTTTCTCTTTCCATTCCCGATATTCATGTATGAAATATCCGGCAAGAAACGCAGAAACCAGCGTTATTACCCACATAACAATATACCATTTCAAACCTTTGGATGGTTGCTTGACTTTCCGGAGTTTGTTCTCCATTTCGTTGATAAAGCTACGGTTCAGTTGCTCAAATTTTGCTGTATCAATCGGAATACGCTTTTCATATAGGATATTTACACTTTCCCTGACTTGGCTCGCTGTTTCATCGTTCGTTCGGGATATTTCCCGAAGCTGGTCGATTTGAGCGGATAAGATGTAATCAACTGTCTCACGGGAAATATCTTCTTTTCCAGCGAATTTATTTCTTCGCTTGGTTGTTTTATTAGAATTGTCGTCCATAATATCGTTTTTTTGATTTCTTCTTTTTATGCTTTAATGTATTGCCCTCTTCTTCGGGACTATATCCACTGGGAGTGAACAAGTCGGCTAATAGAGAAGCTATGCCAGAACTTACTCCCGAATAGGATTGTTGATTGCCCACATTTTGGTTGTGACTCTGCCGAACCTGTAGCGAATGGCTCTCTTCCGGTGAAGAAGAAAAATTGTTGGCAAGCGACCGGAATCCGAACTCCCGACCAATTTCTGATGCTTTGAATGTCTGCCTCTCATAGATGAATCGAATGCCGTAAGTTTTGCCCTGCTTATTTTTTGCAGGCTCAATGCCGACACCCTCTTTCTCCAAACCCTGTAGAAAACCTTCTAAACTGTCATTCTTGAATAATTCATAATAAGCAATCTGTTGGAGTTTCTCTTTTGCTTGCTGACGTACAGGGTCTGTGTAGGCCTCTTGATGCTCTTTTTGTTTCTGAACATCCTTAGCTATCGTCAGTCCCATTTCACGGCTTATCTCTTCCGCAATCTTTGCCGAACGGTTACTCATAAAGGTTGTGTCAAAGACTTTACCATCTACTCCGATACGGTTTGCAATTAGATGGATATGTGGTTTCCCTGTGTCTTTATGGGTGCAGGCTATCCATTGATGATTCTGTAATCCCATTTTATTGGCAAATGTCCGTGCTATTTTAATCATATTTCCTGATTTGAGTTTACCAATATCCTGTGGAGATATTCCTATCTCATAACGCATATATTTGTTCTTGCATCGGTCGTTGTATTGATTAACCATTTCAAACTCCCGAAGAATGTCGGCAGGTGTATCACTTTCAATCATGTTCCTGCCGACTATCTTATCAAGTTTGCCCTCACGCAAGGCATAATCAATAGCATTACCTCCGTGTGCTATTGCTTTTCCTTTTCCAATCATACGCCTAAAAGAATCGGTTATACAACTGTCGGGATTGTTCCAGATATTCCGCAATGGCGATCACTAATTGTGGGTCTTTGTTCCGTATAAGATTGGCAAGCCGGGCAATGGCATTGTTATGCTCTTTCAGTTCCCGGAAGTATGAAATCTCTGTCGGACTTAACTTCGGGTTGGCAAGTATCCGACCAGTTAAACATTGTTGTCGGCAATACTCGGAAAGGCTTACTCCCGATCTCTCAGCCATACCCTCGATTCTCTCTTTTTCTAATTCTGCACATCGGAATTTTATATAGCTATTTTTCATTTGACTACTGATTATTTTGATTTAAAACTGTCGAGAGCGAAGCGATTGCAGTTTCTCCGCCAGCGAAAGCGGTTCAGGCGGCAAGCGCAGTTTGTGGTAACAAACTGACGTCTTGCAATGCACTTCGCGCATAGGTTTGCACTACAGCCCGTGCCCTTTCTTTCTCTTTGGAATCTGCCGTTTAATTGAGGAGACAGCATTGTTCTCTTTGACCTCTTTTTTCGGCTTGGATTTATCCCGCCAGTAATCGTTCAGGTCTTTATAGTTTCGATAGAAAACAGACTGGTCAATTACTTCTTTACATACCGGACTTAAACTTTGAACAGCCCGCTTTCCGGCTTCATCGTTATCAAGAAAGACGTGTATTGTTTGGTGGGTTTGAAGAAACGGAATAGCTTTCGGGAGATTGGTTAATGAGTTTAATATTGCCGAATCGATTGTCGGCGAAGCATTCTGTTTTAATGAGAGATAAGAAAGGAAGTCCATAAAACCCTCGAATACCATAACCGAATTGTTACCATTGTTTATAGTCGTAATATTCTTTGGGGTAGTACTTCCTTTAAAATACCTGTTGCGAAGCTCCCAGCCTCCGACATCGTTCCGAAAACCGACAGCGAAATAAGATTTGTCCGCTATGGAATAATAGACTTCCGAACAATATTGTTTCGTAATATCTATATTTATACTCCGCTCTTTCAGGTAATCCAACAAAGCGGGATGAGTGAGCGGGAGAATCTTCCGGATTTTTATGGACAGCTCCGAAACAGTCCGAATAGGAGAGACCACAGTATTATTCCGATGAAAAGAAAAAGAACAATCATTCAATCTATTGATAGCTTCGTTGATAGAACATTTTTCCAATCTTGAAACCAAATCAATAATACTTCCACCTTCGCCAGTTCCGTAATCAATCCACAAATTTTGATTGTAATCTACTTTCAAGCTGGCGTCTTTATCTTCTCTGAAAGGAGAATGATACATGCCATAACGACCATTTTGCTTAGTTGGATTGATTCCAATTTGTTCGAAATACTCCCGAATACTTATATTCTTTATATCATTTAAAGTCATAATGTTTAAATTTTGTTGTTTTGTTACAGAGTGGATATACTATGCAGATAATAAATGAATTATAGCGTCAACAAGCACGCAACAAATCTTAGTTTCTAAACTATTTGTTCTCCACAATTTCTGTTTTGTGGTATCTTTGTTGCGCTGTTGTTGCTTAGTTGTTCTTTCTGATTTCTAATTATTTATAGATAAGAAAGAACATTACAACAGGATTTTGTCTACCAAAGACTTTTCTATTTCTACGAAACGTCCTTTTTTTCTCACCGAATCAAGTTCTCCATCGTATTTTTGCATATAAAGAGTATAGTAACTGTTATTTTCCGAATGGATTCCCCAGTTATCTTTCAGTATATTGCGAATTTGATTGAGGTCGGCTTTCAATCCGGCATTTTGAACTGCGTTGAGCAAATCCTTTGTACAACAGCGAAATCGAGTTTGCCCTGTTAGTTCCATCATCTCATTACAGTAGGAAGCCATTTCGATTTCAACCTTGCTGGAATTGTATTTCTTTATTTTATTCAGAGCTGGAGTTTCGAGCAAACTCGGATTAAACCACATTCGAGATTCGTTTTGTGTTGATAGTTTTCTGTGGAGAAGAAAATATAGGAAATGAGAAATCTCTTTTTCCATTAACTGCTTCAGGTCAGTTAAATCATTCTCGACCGGACTGACTTTCCGAACCCAAAAACGGATTTCTTCCTTCGGAATTATAATCGGATTTCGTTCATTATTGGAACATAGAACAAATTTGGCAAAGAACTCAATCTCCCGTCGGTCTTTCCCTTTGGCTTCGATTTTATAATCCCCTGTAGTTGATAGATTCTTTATCTTCTCGGTGTCTTCCATCTTATTCAAAAGAAGTTCATCAATAAGTACCAGTAGCCTGTTTGCCCAATCTGCATTGAATTGACTTTTGAAATCTTCATTCGTATTGAATGTGGCGTTCTTGCAGAATATCATCTTTAAGAATTTCAGGAAAGTGCTTTTACCGGTGTTCCGCTCGGTCGATACCAATAAGATAATCGGTAAGATTTGAGTAGGCTTCTTGTAGAGCAACTGTATGTAATCATACGCCAACTCTATTTGCTCTTCAAAAATGTGTTCTAGGAACATACGGATATAAGGAAAATCTCCCTCGCAAGGAACATGATTGATAGGTTCGTATTGGTTTAGGTAAGTCCCATAGACCTGCATATAGTCGATATGGTTCGGAATAATACAAAAACCATCGTACTTCTCAATCTCCGGCAGGTTGTTCTTCCCATAATCCTGCCGGAGAGTTTCATAGCTCCAAATGATTTTCTCCTCAATATAGTCTCCACTGATTAGAGGTCGTTGGACAATCTTATATAGAGTTGTGCCGACACGGATGTACTTTTCTTTATTTTCCATTTCGTACCCCTTTCCTGCCAGTGCGTATCGCTTCGACATCTACAAGTTTGTACCGCTTCCGCCCTCCAAAAGGGAAAGACTTAATGTAACCCGTCTTCTCCCAACTCCATAAGGTAGAGGAATCAATTTTGAGGATATTCAACACCTCTTTTCTATTAAGAAATTCCTCTGATGTCGAATCTTTAGGTTCTTGTTTTAAGCTACCTAACGCTTCTTCAAGGATTTTCCGCAAATCTTCCAGTTTGAGAGTAACACTAACATTCGCCCCCGAACTCAATAAATCACGATAATTCATAATCGAAAATTTTAGAATTAAACAATAAATTACTTTCGGACTCAATCGAATCCGGAGCAAATAAAAAGAGAGATTTTTCGGAGACCCAAATCTCTGGGTTATCTCTGAAAAATCTCTCGATTATATCTAATTATAGGCTTTTACGACTTCTTTCCCGACATGTATTTGGGGATATCGTCTATATTTGGAATGTTGTATTTTTGTGTTTGGTAATCGTAAAGTTTTCCTTTTATTGTGGAGAAAGATAATTTATTTAGTCCGAAAAACACAGCTTGAAGCCAAGCCACTACATCTTGTTTGTCATAACCGAAATAGTGTGCCATATTCCATCCAAAATGAAACATGTCCGGATTTTTTAGTTTTGCAGGCTTTATTGGAGTAATATCCATGGGTAGTGATTCTTCTCTGGCGTAACATCGGATATATTCATCAAGCCTTAACAGTTCATCATCTGTCACGTATTGAGCCATTGTCAGATGAAAATATTCAAGAAACAAATTGATTTTTGCTGTTTGTTTCTCAGTGTAGAGTTTATCGGCATTCTGCCTTATCTCTTTTATTGATTGAAGTTTTGATATTTCTTCTTTTTCGCTGGGGGCGTTATCTATATCTTCTATAACTATGGTAGTGGATTTGTTTTTTCTGGGCAATTTTTTCATAACCCAAGGAACAATGCTGTGAGCTAAAGTCGCAAGGATTATCAAATATAAAACGACACATATACCGAAAATGATTAGAAAAGTGAGATTTGCCGTACCTGTATCAAAGCCTTTCTCAAGCATAACCCTCCGCCCAATCATGGATATGATTACTCCGACAAGAATAACTATCGAGAGTAAAATGATATGGCTGTTGATTTTGCGGTAATCCATGACCTTGCGCTTAGTTTATTTTCCAGTATCCGCCTCTATCTCCGCCAATACGCTCAAGGATACCCATTTCCTTTAATTTTTGTATCTCTCTTTCAACTGTTCTATCCGCAATTTGCAATAAAACGGAGATTTCTTTTGCTGAAATTACATTGTTTTGTTCAATATGTTTTAGAATTTCCTTTTGTCTATCAGTTAATTTTTCTCCGACAATTTTCTCCGACATTTCTCCGACATTTCTCCGACTCATCTCCGACTCATCTCCGACATTTTTTTCTGTTCTTTGTTCTATCTCAGTTTTATCTATACTATTTTCTGCACCATCTGCATTGCCCTTTTCTATAGGGTCGGCACTCATGACAATTACTTTGAAAGTCGTAATATCATCGAATTTAAACACAGCCAAACCGTTTTTATTCGCTTCCAATTCCTCTTGAACTGTCTCTATACCTCTACCAAACTGATTAACGTAGCCAAGCGTTTTCATCGCAACGGCTATAACAGGATTACGGTAGTCGTTTTCATTGGGAAAATTATCCGGATGCACTTTCCCATAAAGATTTCCGGGATTATCCATTTCTATTCTGTCGGAATACTCGTAAAATTTCGCAGGGGCATTTGTCTGATAATTACGGTGCATAACAAGGTTCATAGCCAGTTCTCGAATAGCTTCGTATGGATAATTGATTCTCATTTCTTCCCGCAAAACAGTAACAAATACAGGTCGTTGTTTTTGAATTGTATATTTGATGAAATAATCCAACTCTTTCAGCATAGAGAGTAAGTTGCCCGAAAATTGTCTTTCATTCAATACTTTGGATGCACGATTCTTTCCCGCAAATTGAACATATTGAATATACGACCCGAAAAGAATATGTTTAGGGTCTTTTCCTATCAACAAGACACCAGCAACGGTCGGACAATCGTGAGTTAAATCAAATAATTGTAACGAAGCCAGCTGTTGTTTGATTCCTCTCTTGTCATTTTTTAAAACACTTGCTTTTACGAATTTAGGAAGGTATTCTGTTTTAAACAAGTTCAAATCTAAATCATCAATACTGCTGTGCAAGCATGGGCTCGTGTCAAATGTAGGTGATTTTACTTCACTCTTTTCACGAAGTATTCGTTCTTCCTCTTCGTTGGCTTCTCCTTTTCTTGCTCCGATGCGGACATAAATAGTTCCTTTATATCTTACGGGCGTGTTCTTGCTCGGTTGAACTTCAACAACAGCAACATCACCTTTGGAAAAAGATACTTTTTCAACCATTAAAGCGGGTTTAGGTTGTATATTTCCATCAGCACGCAATCCTGCAAGGTTTCTCAATAATTCATCAGTAACTTCGAGTCCGGATAATGAGCCATCGTCATGTGCTCCAACCATAAGGTAACCAGGCAATTTTTTATTTGACAGATCATTTGCAAAAGCGCAAACGGCTTTGGCAAATTTATCGGTATCTTTTGTTGAAATTGTCCGTTCAACACGCTCGCTTTCAATGTCTCCCAGCAATTCTTTTATTTGGTCTTTGTCAATCATAAATTTCTGATATTTAGCACAAAAGTAGTATTTTATTCCAACATGTTAATTAATTCTTTCTTCGTATTATCGTCTATCTATTACTAACCTGTCAATATCAAAAAATAGTTTCATACAGAGCCACCATAAGAAAATACCATTTTGCATTACCTCAAATGAAGATAATAAACCATGAGAAAGCTTATTTCTAAAATTTACGTCAATTCCACTTTGAAGAAAAGATTCTATCTCAAACCTAATCTCTTCATGCATAACGTTACCTAGTTGCTTTAATATAGTTCCCAATGTAGCTTCTTCCTGTCTTTCTTCTTCCAATTTAACTAAGCTACCATGATAAGTTTCTGCAATATTTCTTAGTGCCCATTCTATTTGAGGGATAAGAATATGAGAAGCAGTCATAAAATCCTTATTAAATCCAGATATTAAACCTTTCACCCAAAAAATAAGCCTATCTTCATTCTGTAAGAAATAAGGCATTTTGTTTCTCATTATATAAAATAGCATATCTTCTTCTATAAGAAGTTTTATGTTTGCAGCTTTATCTAGGCATGTCCAAAGTGTATATAGAATTTTTTGCCGATAATAAATATGAGCTTCTGTTCGTAGAGAATTTTCAGGATTATCAAGCCCTATTGTATTTCCTTTATCATCCAATCGATTAGTTCCCATCATCGAAGATAATACACTGCCTTTACGGGAAATATTCATATATTGCTCAATATTTTCTTTGGATGCAAACGGTATGTTACAAAGTAAAGCGATAAAATCCAAAGAGGATTCCCATTTTTCATCCGCAATCCATTTTTCAATCTTCCTTTTTTCTTCTTCTAAGAATGGCATTTTATATGAAATACCAGCTTTAGAAAGAATTTCTATAAAATATTTATTTGCACTAACCAGTTTCTCTCTAATTCTTTTATGTATATCAGGCTCAATTGAATTTATCTTATTTATTTCTTGATATGCATTGCGATATAAGTCAGGTAAATTAGGATAAAATGTATTTTCTTCTTGATTATTCCATGTTTCATCAGCTTCTGTTTCAAAACTTAAAGCTTTCAATTTATGCTGTTCTTGTTTAGCAATGCTATTAAACAAATAAAGAATATCAATATAATCTCGTTCTTTACTATATTCTTTTGATTCTCTCTTCTTTTGGACACATTTTTCTATTTCAACTTTTAAGCTTGAGAGTTTTTCAATAGAATAAGATTTCAATAATACTTTCACAATGTTCGACAACCAAAATGGATATTTTAAGGTTTTGGTGGATATTTCGTTTAAAGCAACTTTAAGAAAATCATCATTATTAACTTGTTTAAAACTTCGAATAGAAGCAGCTCTTTCCAAATAATCCATGCCTTCTGTTAAACGAAAAACCTCAAGATAAGCATCTGACGCTTTAATTATTATAGCTCTTTTATCTTTTTCTCTTTTCTTTAGAATATCACAGCAACGAGCCTTAACTTCAACATTTATACTATTTTGCCAATCATTTGAGATAATTATATTGTATTCGTCTTCTGTGAAGTTCACGTCTTCAATATATACCTGGGTTCCAAAGCTACTGATTTTACAAATGCATATTTTATGTAATAACTTGACTTTTTCTATTGTCAAACCATCCTCAAAGCTATTCGGATTCAAAAAACATAGTAAATCTGTGTCAAAAATATCAGATGGAATTTTAAAACTATCATTCATATTATTGTCCGTTTTTCACTTGTTTAATCCAGCAGATTTATTAACTCTTTCTTCATCTCATCATCAATGGCTCTGTACCGAGCAAATGCTTTGCTTCCTTCTTTATGTCCGCTTAATGCTCCAACCAGATTAGGGTCTTTTACTTTCTTATAGATATTTCCAATAAAACTACGTCTTGCCATGTGTGAAGAAGCGACCTCGTAGAGTGACCTCTGAACTTCTTCCCGAGTTTGTTGATCGAGAACAGTAACCATGCGGTCAAGTCCAGCTCTTTTGAATGCTTCTTTTATCTTTCGGTTATAATCTTGTTCCGTGTTATAAGGGAATAGAGAGCCTCGCTCGTAATCTTTGTATTTTTCAATGAGTTGTTTCGCCGTATCACTCAGCGGAACTCGAACGGTTATCGCTCGTTCCTCTTTTGTTTTTCTCGGAATATACTCAATGGCATTGTCAATAATGCTTTTATATGTCATTTTGTATAGGTCGCTAACCCGGCAACCGATTAGGCATTGAAAAACAAAAATATCACGTTGGGTTTCCAACTCTGTATTGTCAGACAAACCAGCTTCCAATAATTTATTTCGTTCTTCATTGGTTATATATATAGGTGTTCCATACACAATATCTCCAATGACGAAATGTTTGAAAGGATTGTTTGTCGTGTAATCGTTATCATTCGCCCAAATAATGAAACTACGGAATCGAAGCATCATATCAGCTACCGAGTTTTGTCCTCGAGGTTTAGGCATGCCTTTGGGAACTACATTTCCTTCTTCATCCAAAGTTGGCGGTCGCTTCCTTTTTGGCGTTTTAACTGCTATTTTGGTTGAATATGGTATCTCTTCGTATATTTCCGGATGTTTTAGAAAGGCTTCTTTTTCATTTCCGAGAAAATCTTCTATTTGTTGTAGTACATCCAAAGATAAGTTGGTAAACGACAGTTTAAATCCTCGATATCCCTCTTTCTTCTTGAACAACTCGAAACGGCGAAGGCTTCGCATTATTACCTTGAAATTCTTTTTGCGAGATTCTGATAGTTTGTGAGTGGAAAGATATTTTTCCATAACATCAAAAAAAGATTCTTCTTTGGGAGCAACAGATTTGCGAGTAGGCTTATGAAACTTCTTTATTTGTTTTTCAATGAAAGGTCTATCTATTGTACTCTTGTCCTCGCTTGTGTTTATTATATTTTCGAGATAATCGGTCAGAGCTTTGAGTTTAGAGCGTTTTTCAAGTAATATTTCTCTTTCTTCTCCTTGTATCAGCGGAATATTTATATCATTCTTCTTTCCCCAGCGTTTTCTATCAACCCAAATACCAGAGCCTACCCGGATACGAATATCACGAGAAACATACAACCGCAAACTTATCTCTGATTCTCCTGCGGTATTGACTGCTTTTCCTAAATAAAAATTGGTCTGCGCCATAAGCGAAAATTTTCTATATCCGCAAAGATACAATAAACAAGTAAATTAACAAATTCCCGTGTCCGCATTGTGTCCGCATTTTCAAAAAACTACTAAAATCGCATACAAATATACTCAATCAAATCCAATCATTTATCGCTGTATATCAAATAGTTGTATGTTGTTTCCGATTTGGTTGATTTTGATAGTTTTGGACTTGTCAAAACCGGCTCTGGGTACTAAGTGGGGAAAACTCGAATTATTTGAGTTTTCCCCATTTTTCTTTCCCCGCAATTCATTGGTTTGCTGATAGATTAAATCTAAAACTTTATTTATGGAATTGATTCGATATTTGTGCAACAAAGACTTTCCTAAATATCTGTCTTTTCTTCAAGTGTAAATGTGCTTTTTTTGTCTTTCTTTTGCATTGTGTTAAGTTTCTTTATCTGTGTCACCATCTAGATATTTATCTTCGAGAGTATACAGACGTTCTTTTATCTTTAATATCTCATCTATCCATTATATTATACCGATGCTTCTTTTCTTATACCGTTCCTTACAACAAGTTAATGTCACAGTGAACTAACTCACCGCCGAGTTCAAGCGTTAATTTAAAATAAAACCTTTTCTTTTGACAGGAAAAACAAATACATTTGAAGTAAACTTCTCTCTTATTTTAATAGCAAGCAATGAGCTCCAAGATTTTGATTGTTGAAGACGATAATACATTTGGTGTAATCCTTAAGAAATGGTTTGAACGCAATAATTTTGACGTATCAGTCAGATCTACATTGGATGATGCAAAAAAGGATTTGTTAAAGATTGATTTCAAGTTAATTCTTACTGATCTGAGGCTTCCCGATGGAGATGGTATAATGCTGTTGACATGGATCAAGGAAAGAAATATCAGCGCACCAGTTATTATTATGACTAGCTATGGCGAAGTGCAGAGTGCTGTCGCTGCAATAAAACTAGGGGCTTTCGATTATATGGAAAAACCTATCAATCCCGATATCCTGCGGGCAAAGATAGATGAAGCTCTCAATCATAAACCTCTTCTTTCTGTCTCGAAAGAGGAAATAAAAAGTGAAGCTAATATCGTTTATGGTAAAAGTTCTCAATCGAAGCAGATGTATGAACATATAGAATTAGTTGCACCTACCCATTTGTCTGTTCTGATAAGGGGTGAAAGTGGTACAGGGAAAGAATCGACAGCCCGAATGATACATGATCGAAGCTTGAGGAAAGATGCACCTTTTGTAGCAGTCGATTGCGGAAGCTTGTCGAAAGAATTAGCTCCGAGCGAACTATTCGGACATCTCAAAGGCTCCTTTACTTCTGCTTTTGCTGACAAGAAAGGTGTCTTTGAACAAGCAGAAGGAGGAACGGTATTTCTTGACGAGGTGGGAAATTTATCTTACGACGTACAAGTGCAATTACTAAGGGCAATACAAGAATTGAAAATTCGTCCGGTTGGCTCAGCTACAGATATCAAGGTTGATGTAAGGATGATTGTCGCCACTAACGAGAATCTGGAAACTGCTATTTCGGAAGGTCGGTTTCGAGAAGATTTATATCATCGCCTTAATGAATTTACACTTACTGTTCCTCCTTTGCGAGAGCGTGGCGAAGATATTATGCTTTTTGCAAATAGCTTCTTAGCTAATGCGAATAAAGAATTGAATCGCAATGTGGAACAATTTTCGTCGGATAGTATATTAGTTTTGAAACAATATCATTGGCCGGGCAATCTACGCGAATTGAGAAATGTGATACGACGCACGGTTCTTTTTACAAAAGGAACAGAGATAACACCCGATCTTTTTCCCGACTTTATGCATGCGCCTCTACAGATAGAGAAAGTATCATTGTCACCTTCCAATGAACAAGAGCAAATAGAGAAAGCCTTGAAAATAGCAAAAGGAAATAAAACCAAGGCTGCAAGTCTGTTGAACATAGATCGGAAGACTCTGTATAATAAAATGCACCAATATGGAATGGAAATCTAGTCGGGCTTAGAGTTCAGACGATCATTTATTTTCTCAATCAATTGCTCAGCATATCCGATGAAGTCCAGCAATTCATCTTCCCAGTCTGGATAACCTTTTAGTGCGGAATGACGCTGGGAATCCATTTTTCGTAATGTATCTATCTTTTCTATGGCATCGAGCTGTATAAAAGCCGGAAGCATTTTGTGACATATAAATTGTGCTAATTCAAAATCATTTTCCAGTATTGCCTTTTTGAGTTTTTGTAGATTTTCATTCGTACTGCTAACAAAAGTCATTAATACCTCTTGTATTACATCTGAATCTTCTCCTAGCATTTTATATAAAGACTGAAACTCAGCATCGTCTGTAGACTTTCCTCCAAACTGTAATTTTAGATCATTAATTGAGACCGGCTTTTTTATATAAGCCTTAAACCCCATATTGATAAAATATTCACTACTCACGTCTTCGCGAGCTGTGATAATAGATACGGGTATGTTTTTATTTCTATTCTTAACCTCTGTCAAGACTTCTGTACCATTAAAATACCCCATTTCCATGTCTGTAAGTATTTCATCATACTCATCTATTTCATTAATCAATACTTCAAATTCTGATATGCTATTGCATATAGACGGAGAATGCCCCAATTTGAGCAGCATATCACGTATGATTGATAAATAATACATATCATCGTCTATCACCAATATTTTTAAGGGCTTGAAAGTCTGTGTCTGGGTAACTTCATTTACCGGAATATATATAGTAGTCTGAGTTCCTTTCCCCACCTCCGATGCTATTTCTATCTTTCCTTTCAGTAAGTCTACAAGACCTTTCACTACAAATAGACCGAATCCCGAACCTTCGGATAGATGGGAGTTTTCCTGTACACGGCTAAAGGCTTGAAATATGTCTTTAAGTTCCGTTTGAGGTATTCCTACACCTGTATCTTGTATATCGCAGAATAATTTGTTATTATCATATTTGACCTGAAATTTGATTGATCCTTCAATCGTATATTTAATGGAATTAGATAATATGTTTATCAGTATTTGTTTTATTTTTAATGGGTCGGAATGTATTATCATATTTTTATCGAAGTCGAAAGAATAAGCCATTGTCAGGTTCTTACTCTTAGCAAGTGGTTGGACCATTTCAACTACTTCGTTGCATAATTCATATAAGTTGAAGTTCCTTTCTGCTATGTTAGACGTTCCTTGTTCTATACTTGAAAATTCGAGAAGGTTGTTTAAGAGAGCTAAAATGTGTCCTCCTGCATTCTTTATAAGGTGAACGTCTTGTGGCGCTAATTCAGAAGACGATCCTTTTAACTCCAATGTTCCTAATATCGAATTGAGTGGTGTTTTAATATCGTGCGAAACGGATAACAGCAATTTGTGTCGGCTATCCATTATTTGTTTGATCTTTATATTAGCCTGTTCTATATTTTTTCGTAAGCGATATCCTTTATTGACATCATTGATGATCAGTAATATGAAAATGAATATTAGAATAAGTGCTACAATACTACTGATAATGGAGTAGGTGTTATTGTTGCGAATAAGAGTTTCACTCTTTTGTATCTCATCTAGTCTGGCCTGAACTGTCTGATTGTATAAGCCTATTAATAGAGTCGTGATTTCAGACGAAATCTCCTGATCTGCAACAATTAGGTTATTCAGGTTTCTTTCGATAGAAATGATGCGCTGTACATAGTCCTCTTTAGCTTGTTCTGCAATCTCAGTTACTTCAGATACAATATGCAATGTGTCATTTTTGGGCATAGTTAAGGTATCCAGTTTTGATGTAGTGACTGAGGTGATAGTATCCGCATCTTTAGACGATGAAAATAAGCCGGACAATTTTTTCCAAAAGCCTTTCTTCGTGCCGGAATATATAACTGTATCTTGTACTGTTGTAGTAACTAATACTGTATCTTCTTTTACAATAGGATCAATGTCTTTTAGTATCTCGTTTATAGACTCTATCGGATTCTTATTGCTGAACTGCCGATTGAGGTTTGCAACTATCTTTCCCTTAGTTTTCAGAAGAGTATTAACCTGTTGCAATTTGTCATTCTGTAATGGATTTACATTGCTAAGAGAATCTATAAGATGCTCCACAGTAGTCAGATTCTCATTAAAGAGTTTGTAATGCTTGGTTCTCTTTGTGGCAACATACAAATTAACCTCCGTTTGAGTTGTATTGACAGACTGTATCAATCTGTTAACTAACGACAGCTCTTTGTAATATTGTTCTATATTCCTTTTCTGATCATCAATATTACTTCTGAGCTTGTATATATAAATAATCATTCCTCCACATATAAGAGCAACAATTATATATATGAGAATCGCTTTGAATCGT
Source organism: Dysgonomonas sp. UBA5412 (assembly GCA_002409595.1). Lineage (GTDB taxonomy): Bacteria > Bacteroidota > Bacteroidia > Bacteroidales > Dysgonomonadaceae > Dysgonomonas. The sequence goes on along the minus strand of DHNQ01000019.1, from coordinate 99,561 downwards.
ATATTCTTTTCAAGAGTTTCTGTCATTGTCTATTCAGATTTCTTTAGTTCTGTTATATATATAGAACGAACAAACGAGCATCTTATTTAGTTTTCCCCATCTCCGAGCGTGGAATTTTTCCACAGTTCCACACTTTCTTATTTTTTGGTATGGCATGCTTTTGTTATTCTATTTGTCTTGCATATAGCTGTTTACATGTTTTTATTGCACTATTCTTTTTTTTGGTATGGCAATTGCTTTTTAATAGGCATAACGGAAGTTTATATACTCATAAATAGTTTGTAATATTAATTTAAAAATTCGAAGTTATGAAAACAATTAAAACAATGATGTTAGCCATTGCGATAGTATTTGGAACATCAGCTTTTGCAAGTGTACAAAGTTCGATAAATGAAGGTAATGCAGTTCCTGCAATCAACCAATCTACAGACGATGGATACAAAGATGTAAAAATAGAAGAGTTGAATGAAAAAGTACAAGCTGCAATACAAGGATATGCTGAATTGTATGATTTAGCAGCTCTTTCTTACAATGCCGATAAGAAACTTACCAAAGTAACTCTATCTTCTAAGGAAGACCAAAGTCTTAAAGTGGTTATTTTAGACGACGAAGGTAAAGAATTCGTAGAAACAGCCACAGAATAAATTGACTTCTTGATGTATATCTGACAGCTTTAGTTTGTAAGAGGAGATGCTTCGGCGTCTCCTCTTATTCTTTTACGCAATATATAAAAGGGACTACATCATCACTGAATAGTCCCTTTCTACCTATATACAAATAATCAAAAATCTCATTCACCGAGCCTTATTATCTATTATCTAAAGTCATCACGACTCTTTATCCTAGCCTGTTGCTTGCTGAGATTTTAAGTTTCAATAAATCCTCTAATAGAGCTTTGCTGGAAAAAGAAATAGATAGAAAAGAATAAACCTTAGTAATAAATATACTATCAGAAGTCTCTCTTGTCTTTAAGCCTTATTTCCCGAAAGCTTTAAACGAATCAATCTTGGCAGGTCTTCTGACTTACTCCATCTTCGAACATCCTTCCCATTCATTTCTGAGCAGTGGTTTTGAGTATTGTTCAAAGACTGTGGTAGAGCTTACAGCAGCGGGTCTGTTCAGGACTTTCACCTGATTCCCTTTTCATCACGTTTGCGAAAATGCAAATACAATGACACCAAAATCTAAAGTCAAAGATAGTATTTATTTTAATAAATAAGTTCTTAAAAAGAAAAAAGCTGTAATCTTTATTCAGATTACAGCTTTTTAATATATTGTAAGTCAATTCTTACTTGCCTTGTTGAGCGTCTTGGATCATCTTCTCATTTGGTAGAATATAGATTTCTACACGACGGTTTTGACTTCTTCCTGTTGTAGTACTGTTGTCAGCAACCGGTTGAGTAGAACCAAATCCTTGAGAAACCATACGTGTACCATTGATTCCCTTGCTTGCAAGGAAGTTATATACAGCTTGAGCACGTTTTTCAGACAAAGGATTGTTGATAGCATCAGAACCTGTGCTGTCTGTGTGACCGTATATTTGTACATCAGTATCAGGATTGTTCTTCAAAGAAGTAGCAAAATTACTTAATGCGTTTTGAGAAGTAGAATTCAATGTACTTGAATTTGTAGCAAATAAGATACCTGATTCGAACGTTACCTTGATAGCTTGACCATCATTGATAGCTTCAACTTGAGCACCATTTATTTGTTCCAACTCTTTCTTCTGTTTCTCCATCTTGTTGCCGATAATAGCTCCGGCAGATCCTCCAACTACAGCACCTATACCGGCACCCCATGCAGCACCTTTACCGCCACCTATTATAGCGCCTATACCTGCACCTAATGCACCACCTGCGCCTGCACCTATACCACCACCTTTTACTGTATCGCTAGCTCCACAACTAGAAAATAAGATTGAGCAGCTCAATATAATAGCTGCTAAAAATGAAAAATTCTTCATAATCAATTTAGTTAAAATAATTATTGTTTTGAGTTCTTTTTTTATTCAAAGATTCCTATCGACTCACAATAAGCCAGTTCTCCTTGTATAATGAATGAAATGTCCTCAGAGGAGAAATTGTTTATTTTGTCCTTCTTTGTGTTCTTTAATACATATTCTACTATTTCGTCTTCATCAATATCTACTACCGCATCTTCATCGGTATCTTCGTTCATAAAACCTTTTTCGTCGTAATAATCATACACGATATCAATGATATAGTTGATTTCATCATCAGAATATTTTTCCTTTATTTCTTGAGGAATATAGTTTTGTATAAACTTAACCGCATCATCTTCGTCGTACGGTATAGAATCCTTTTGGTTGCTCATTTTTGTTATATTTAATTAACAAGATGTAATGTACAATTAATAACAAAGAAACAGATGCTAAGTTCAATAGCCTGATTTTTTTTATAAATGTCGTCTTCTCGTTTGTGTTAAAATCGAGGCAAATGTACAATTATTTCTTTTTCAAAACAAGATAAGCCAGAACTATCAAAGGCAAAATCATAATGCCGATATACAACGTATTTACTTTTAGTATCATAGGCTCAAACAATATTGCCATCACAAGTCCTATTGCTGCTCCGCCTAAGTGTGAATCATGCCCGATGTTGCCTTGTCGGGTTTGCATTCCATATATAGAATATGCCAGATATGCAATGCCGAATATCCATCCCTTCATTGGTAAGATAAACATGATTCCTAAAGTCATATCAGGATATAGAGCTATTGCCGCAAATAAAATTCCTACAACACCGCCTGATGCTCCAATTGCACTATAATAATACTCCTTGCGATGTACCCACAAAGCAAGCAAACCACCTCCGATGATAGACAGGAAATAAATGGCTAAATATTTCCATATACCAAATGTCAGGATAATAACATCCGAGAAGAAATATAAAGTCATCATATTGAATATAAGATGCATATAATCTCCATGCAAAGTAGCCGAAGTGATGAGTCTGTCCCACTGTTTCGATTTTCCCAGAATAGCCCCTACATTGAACTTATATCTGTCGAAGAAATTCATATCGCTAAACCCCTTTATACTCGTTATTGCAGTAAGAGCTATAATGGTAATCGGAAGTATGCTTTCAATATTTAAGTTCATGGAAATTCGTTTTTTTATTTGCCGTAAAGGTAAAAATAACTTGTAAGTTTGTTCTCTTTCACAAAAAGTATTTTGCTTATTGACCCATAGTCCTCTTTGTAATTTTAACTAAAAACTGACAAAGTTGTACACTTTTAGCCCTTTTTTTAATTATTATCCGATTCAGTTTACGTTCAGCTATACCCTTCGCCATATATAGATAAAATAGTTGAAAAAGTATACTTAAAAAATAAAAACTCTACTTTAGTCTATTCTTAACAAATAAACAAATAAAAGAAGATATATACCGTTGGTATAATTATACATTATAAGAAAATAGATATGAAAAAGACCTTTTATATACTGTGCCTTTTTTCTTTATTTCTCACTCAGTCATTAGCTGCACAAATTTCGATACAGGGAGTCATTCTGGATAAATATACCGATTTACCCATTCCTGATGTGATTGTGCAATACGGTAAAAACTCGAAAGACTATGTTTATACTGATTCCAATGGACGATATTCCATTCCTTCAGATAACGAAGAAATTATCTATTTTCAATGTATAGGTTATAAAACGAAAAATGTAACCAAGGCAGCTCTTCAAGCGCAACCTGCTGTTGTAATGGAGCTTAATCCCATATCCCTTAATCCCGTAATAATAAGCCCTTACACTGCCGATAAATTGTTGAACGAAGTAATGCTGAATACCAAAGAACGTTTGTTGACAGATGCCCCTATCGGATATTTACTTCATTTTTTACAAGGCAAATCCACCGATACCCTTCAGAATGAGATTTATATGAAATATACATCTACTCTTGACCGGCGGAAGCTGAAAAAAGCTATAAAAGAAGAACGTGTACCATATATTTACAATATAATAGACATAAAAAGGTTGCAAAAAACAATAACTCCTACTTCCGAATTGTACGGAGCCGAATATCATGCTTCCCATCTTTTCACATTTGGCAAAAGCGAAAATAATCAAACTACCCGGTCGTATTCTTCCGATAGCACTTTAATGATCCTAGAAATAGCCCCTTTGCCCGGAAAAGAAGGATGGGCTAGAGGAGAGGTCGTTATCAATAAAGACGACATGACGATTGTATCCATGGAAATAGAATCGGTCGATTCTATTATGGAGCTACAATCCTATAAAAGATATATGGGTAAAATGATCAAAGCTTTGAGAAAAGTAGGCCGATTTAGTTTCGAAAAATCAGGAGACAAGTATTATATGAAAGATTGCTATACCTATTATAAATTCGGAGCAATAGACGAATTGGGTAAACAAGAAAATATTGTATATCATTGCGATGTAGAATGTATTGGAACGGTTGATCCCAAAACAATAAAGAAACGTCAATTAAGTGGCTTCTGTCAAGAGTTATTTTATTTTCCTGATTCTACGACATCCGAATTCTGGAATGCCGAATCATCCTCCGATAGTAATTGGTAAAATTACAAATCGTCCGGAGAATTAAGTCTTGGAGATAATACACCACGTAGACGAGGAGCCGGGCACTATCTCAAAGGAGTAGCATCTACAATTCCCCTCTTTTTGCTGTTACTGCTTATTTAAATTTGCTTTAATAATTATAAAATATGACAGTCGATTGATCAAAATGCCATCTTGGTTTGTTTCTTATATAATATATCAAGGATCAACTAAGAGAAACCTGTATGCTGTTTGCAAGGTATTCCTTATTAAAGAAAACTTCTTGTATATTTGAAATCTATAAAAAGATTTCTGTTAATTCTGTTTAGAACTAAAAAAATAAATATATTATGGAAGATTTTGAATTGAATGATAAAGAAAGCTTAGAACTGAAAACTCTTCGCCGTAAAAACAAAAGGCGTAATGCCTTTTTGGTCTTGATGGCTTTACAAGCAGGGTCAATGATCTTATCCTACTATCTGGGACGTTCCCATAAAAAAGTAGAAAATTAAAACTTACTGTTTTCCAAAAACAAATAAAAGGTTCCTATGCGAACCTTTTTTTATTATTCTATGTTAAATTATTTAATATCATTTTTATACCTTTAAAAAGTATTATATATTTGTGCGTCAAATATAGTTGCATGGACAATTATTATACGAAACTAATTATATAACAATCAAATATGATGAATAAAAGTTGTGGGATAGCTCTTTTACTTATTTTTGCTTTCAATATTAATATTGCATCGCAGCAGCTTTTAACTCTCGATCAATGCCGCCAACTGGCGATAGAAAATAATAAATCGCTAAAAATAGCAACAGAACAAGAAAAAGTTGCATATTATAACAAGAAAGAAGCATTATCCAAATTCTTTCCCGAAATCCAATTTGTTGGAGGATATCTCCACAATCAAAAGAATCTTCATCTTCTCCCATCCACACTTCTTCCGGCTCAGGTACCTTTACCCATCCCTATCGGAGACATAACCTCTCTTCCTATTTCTCAGGAGTTCAGAGATAAAATTTGGAAAATAGGCGAAGTTGACATCAAAAATGTATGGGCAGGAGGATTCAATCTCACTCAACCCTTATTTATGGGAGGTAAAATAGTTGCTTACAACGACCTGCGTTCCTATGCTCAGGAACTATCGAAGACAATGAAAGAAACTCAAATGACGGATGTCATAGTAGAGGTTGATAATGCATACTGGCAGGTAGTATCCGTAGCCAATAAGAAAAAACTGGCAGACGCATATGTCGCACTTATGCAAAAAATGGATTCAGATATTTCGGCGATGGAAGAAGAGGGCTTAGCTACCAAAGCAGATCGGTTGTCTGTAAATGTAAAACTCAATGAAGCTGAGATTACTCAGACAAAGGCAGAGAATGGGCTTAGCCTAGCTAAAATGCTTTTGTCGCAACTATGCGGATTAGAGATAAGTGATGCTATAACCTTGCAAGACGAAAATATAGAAGCTCTGCTCGTGGACACAAAAAGCGAAGAGTTTCCTAGTATAGATGAGGCTTTAGTCAACAGATCCGAAATTAGAAGTCTTGATCTGGCTACAAAAATATATGGTAAACAAGAAAAGATAGCAATGGCTGATTTTATGCCCAATCTTGCTTTTACTGCAAATTATCTTTGGACGAATCCAAATTTAAATGATGGATTTGAAAAGAAATTCGGTGGTATGTGGAATGTTGGTCTGGTACTTAAAGTTCCATTAAACTTTTTTTCCAGTTCATCGCGATTAAGTGCGGCTAAGGCAGAAACCCGTATTAAACAATTTGAATTGGCTGACGCAAAAGAAAAGATTACTTTACAAATCAATCAGTCTACATATAAACTGAATGAAGCTAATAAAAAGCTGACATCAACATTGAAGAATACGGAGAAAGCTGACGAAAATCTACGCTATGCCAATGTTGGATTTGAAGAAGGAGTCATTTCGGCTTCAGATGCAATGGCTGCACATACTGCATGGCTTTCTGCTCATTCCGAACAAATAGATGCACAGATAGATATAATACTTTGCCGAATATATCTGAACAAAGCGTTGGGTCGAAAATTGTATTAAAATAAAAACTCATTATAAGAATATGGATACAGAAAATAAAAAATCGGGGTCGAAGCTTATTCCCATTTTGGTCTTTGCTACAATTATAATAGTTGTGGGACTCTACGGTTTCTTTTTCCTCAATCAGGAAGATAATATAATACAAGGAGAAGCTGACGTGACAGAAGTTCGCATCTCCAGCAAAGTACCGGGGCGTATAGCCCAATACCTTGTAGATGAAGGTAGCTTTGTAAAGAAAGGCGATACATTGGCTATATTAAGTATTCCTGATATAGATGCTAAGCTGGCTCAAGCCAGTGCTGCCGAACAAGGTGCTGCTGCCCAAAATAAGAAAGCTATAAAAGGAGCTCGTGTAGAGCAAATACAAGGAGCTTTTGAAATGTGGCAAAAAGCAAAAGTGGGAGTAGATATTGCTCAAAAATCTTTTAATAGAGTTCGGAATTTGTTTGATAAAGGCGTAGTGACGGCTCAGAAGCGCGATGAGGTAGAAGCGCAATTGAATGCTGCCGTGGCTACCGAAAAGGCTGCTAAGTCGCAATACGATATGGCTGTGAACGGAGCAGAACTCGAAGATAAAGAGGCTGCTATGGCTCTTTTAGAACGGGCTAGGGGCGCAGTTGCCGAAGTGTCGTCATATATAACTGAAAGTTATCTGATTTCACCTATTGACGGAAAAGTTTCTGAAAAATTTCCGAATGAAGGAGAACTTGTTGGTACGGGTGCTCCTATAATGAATGTAACAAAGTTGGATGATAAGTGGGGAGCTTTTAATATACGCGAAGACAGGCTGAAAGACTATAAGGATATAGGTGCGACTTTCAAAGCTTATGTGCCTGCACTCGATCAAGAAGTGGAGATGGTAGTCTATTACGTAAAAGACTTAGGTTCGTATGCTGCATGGAAGGCTACTAAAACAACAGGACAGTATGACCGTAAAACGTTTGAAGTGAAAGCGCACTTTAAAGATCCTAAGATAGATGTGCTTCCGGGGATGTCTTTAATAATTAAAGAATAATATAGGAGTTCAATTCAGTACGATCTCAATAGACTAAATGAGTAAAAATACAGGTATATTAGCTATATTCAGAAGGGAATGGTTGCGTATCGCTTCATCTAAAATTTGCATTTGGGGGATATTTGCTGCTCCTCTGATATGTCTTATCATCTTTCTTTGGATGATGAGTAGTGGCTTGCCGTCACGTATACCGATAGCTGTTGTAGACTTAGATAATACTACGACTACACGAACTCTGATTCGGCAGCTGGATGCTTTTGAGAAAACTGATATAAAATACAAGAAACTGTCGTTTAAAGAGGCTCGTTTGCAAATGGAGAGAATGGAGGTATACGCTGTATTGACCATTCCTAAAGATTTTACGAAGGATGCAGTTTCGGGCAACCGTCCCAAATTGGTTTATTATACCAATAATGCGTTTCTTATATCCGGATCGTTATTATTCCAAGATCTTAAGACTATTTCTACGCTTGCGTCTGCATCAGTAGGCCTTCAGACAGCCGAGGCAAAAGGACTTACGGAGAATCAGATAATGCCGATATTACAGCCGATAACTATTGATTCTCATCCTTTGGCAAATCCTTGGCTCAATTATTCTGTGTATCTGAATAATGTGATAATGCCGGGTATATTACAACTGATAATATTGATGTTTACGGTATCATGCTTTGGTTCGGAAATAAAATCGGGTAGTGGTAGAGATCTCCTTGCTATGGGCAATGGCTCTATCGTGAAGGTTGTTGCAGGCAAACTCTTGCCTTATACTATTATTTATACCGGTATTGCTCTATTGTTTATGTCTGTATTCTATTACTATAATAGATTTCCGTTGCAGAGTGGATTTCTGCCCATGTTTTTTAATTATTTCTGCCTGATACTGGCTGCTCAGGGAGCCGGAGTTATTTTGTTAGGTATATTTAGAAACTATCGTTTGGCGCTGAGTCTTGCCAGCTTGATCGGTATGGTTTCTTTTTCAATCACAGGCTTTTCTTTTCCGGCATTGGCTATGGATGGGAGTCTTAGTGCTATTAGCAATTTTTTCCCTTTACGCCATTTCTTTCTTATATATATAGATCAGGCATTAAATGGTATTCCGGTAGGATACTCGATGTATAGATATGCAGCTCTGCTGGCATTTGTTTTGTTGTCTGTTTTCTTCTATGGTGTTATTCGAAAGATGCTGAACGATAATGTGTATGAAGGTTAAGTATATGGATATTACCTCTTTGTTATGAAAAATTTTCTACTCAATATATACTATGTCTGGCTGGGCGAACTGAAGGTCGTTTTCAGAGATAGTGCCGTTGTACTTTTATTTTTTATTGTACCTCTTACTTATCCTTTTCTGTATAGTTTTATATATAATAATGAAACAGCACGGAATGTGAAAGTGGTGGTAGTAGACGATTCTAATTCAGTTTTATCTCGCGAGTTTAAGAGAAAAGTAGATGCCACAGCCGATGTGAAGGTAATAGGTTATGCTACCGATATGGAAGAAGCGAGGGAAGCTATGAGACGAAAGGAGGCATATGGTATTATATATATTCCGAGAGATTTCAGTAAAAAAATAAATACTCAGCAGCAAACGCAGGTAAGCCTTTTTGCCGACATGAGTAGTTTGTTGTTTTATAAGGCTATGATGCTTGCTGCAACAGACGTATCGTTAGATATGGGAGCAGATATACGCGTTGTCGAAACGGGAGGAGGTAGTCAGGAGGAGGATGCTACTACACGTCAAACGGTGGAGAGTCAGTGGGTGACTATGTATAATCCTCAGAATGGATTTGCTAGTTTCTTGGTTCCGGCTATCTTAGTTCTTATTATACAGCAGACTTTGATTCTTGGCATTGCAACTATTATAGGTACTCATAATGATAAAAAACGCTTTACCATAGCTTCGCACGTCTCAGAAGGCAAGCGCGTTAGTTCTTTAGAATTGACTATCGGCAAGGCTTTTTGCTATTCGTCGCTCTATATGTTAGTGTCGGTTTGGGTCTTTAGGGTTATACCTTATCTATTCAAATTTCCTCAGATTGGTGATCCTCTGACGATTGCCGCTTTTTTAATGCCATTTTTGTTGGCTGCAACATTCTTTGCAATGACATTATCTTATTTTTGTTCGCAACGAGAATTTGGAATGATGCTTTTTGTATTCACCAGTGTATTGTTTATTTTCATGTCCGGTATTTCTTGGCCTTGGACTGCCATTCCCGAACCTTTAAAAGCTATTGCATATATTATTCCATCGACTCCGGGGATACATGGATTTATAAAGATAAATACAATGGGAGCTACTTTGGCTGATGTTTGGTTTGACTATGTTACACTCTGGATACAGGCAGGTGTATACTGTGTAACTGCTGTGGCAATGTATAAATGGTGGATAAAGAATTATGATCCAAAATATAAAGGAATGCTTCGGAAATAAGTTTATTTCTTTTTTGAAAAGAATGAAACTATTCTCTCATATATATTCACTATTTTCATTGTAGACTCTGGTATTTCATAATCTTCTTTCTTAGAAAACCCTCCTTCTATGAGTAAAGATATAGCCTGCTCTACATCTTCTTCCTTTACTTGAAGTTTAACTCCTCCTATTGCATAAGGGTGTATCTGATTTGTTAATTCGTCTTTTAAGAAACAAGATAAACCGTTGTCTTCGAGATAAGTTTTAGCTATTGCTATCTCATTATATATATCTGATGACTTGATTGTTATTAGATTCATGTATATAGATTTTATTGTCTGTACTAAAAATCCTCCTTGTTTGAAAACCCTCCCTCGATGAGTAGTTCTTTTGCCCGATTATAATCTTCTTCTCTCACTTGTAATATTGCAGAACCACTATCGGGTTGAGAAATGGATATATATCCACTATTTATTACGCAATCTATTCCATTGTCAATAAGATATGATTTTGCAATAGCCAGATTGGCTTCGAAATCAGATGTTTTTATTGTCACTAGCTTATCCATAGAGGTAAATATTTATTGTGTTTTGTAAATATATATATTATCAGTGTATTATGTATTATTCTTGAAAGAAAATAAATTTAATTCATAAAATAATTAGGTTTATATTATAAACTAGTTTATATTTGTGGTGTGTTTAAGTTGATTAATTTATTATATATAAAAACAAATAGTTATGAAAAAGATTTTTTTATTGATGTTATTAATAGGTTTTACGGCTGCAACAGTAAATGCTCAAAATGGCATAACCGTGAAGGTGGATGGTATAGAAAATGCTAAAGGTAAGTTGTATGTTGCGTTATTTGATTCTCAAACTCCGTTTCTTAGCAAATCCGACATGGGGCGTATTGTAGATATAACGAATAATACAGAAACGTTGAGTTTTAATGATTTGGGAAAAGGTGAATATGCAATTGCTATTTTTCAAGATGAAAATAGTAATGGAAAACTTGATTTGGGTGAATATGGTATTCCTGTCGAAAAGTATGGTTTCAGCAATAATGTTGATCCGGCTAAGGTAAAACGCCCACCTCTATTTTCAGAATGCAAATTTGAGGTAGATGGCCAGACCAATATATCTATACACCTTGTTTCAGCTATAAAATAAAAGTGCTACTTTTACCGGATTGTCCTCAAATAATTGAGGACAATCCGAGTTTTTAATAATCTGATTATGGAAAAGAGTTTTACAAAAGAAGATAGCCTGAGCATCATTAATAATATGATTTTACAGGCAAGAAATAATTATAAGAAAGGTGCGGGAATGTATAGTATCTTTTGGGGATATTTCATAGCTTTTCTCTCGCTATTGGACTTCGTTCTACTTCACTGGCTTCCCACTGTCGGTATAGCATTCTCAAAAGCAAATTTAGTGTGGTATCTCACTTTGCCGGTAGCCATTATTTATTTTGTTTATATCAGAATACAAAATCGAAAAGCTTTAGTGAAAACACATATCGACCGGATTGTTAATCATATATGGATTGCTTTTTGCATATCGTGTTTTATGTTTATTTTGGTATTGAATATATATATCATCTATTTTAAAGCGAGTTCAGCTGCATTGCTCATCACTCCCGTAATATTATTATTGTTAGGTTTAGCACAATTTGCATCCGCATCAGTGTTGAAGTTCAAATTGTTTTTCTATGCTTCGGCTGTATTCTGGCTCGGAAGTTGTATAAGTATTATATCTCTGATCTTGTTTCAACGTGGAGATATACAATTTATAATATTGGCTATTTGTATGCTACTGGGATTTTGTATTCCCGGACATATACTGAACCATAAAGCAGAAAAGTATGTTTAAGAACTTAGATCCATTATTGCATTCGCAACTTCGCTTAGCTATAATTTCATTGCTTCTTTCAGTGGAGGAGGCAGACTTTGTTTTTATAAAAGAGAAAACGGGCGCGACGGCAGGGAATCTAAGTGTACAGATTGACAAGCTGAACGAAGCAGGCTATATACAAGTCCGAAAATTTATTGATGGGAAGAAACCTCGCACTGTATGTAAGATAACACCGGTTGGTATTGATGCCTTCGATGCCTATGTGAAGGTTTTACAAGATTATATAAAGAAATAAACTTAGATACGTAAAGCGACAGGTATATTAATTTTCTGTCGCTTTATTTGTTTTATATAGAACATTCCTTATTTAGAATATGTTATATTTATAATGAAATGAAAAGAATTAATTGTTAATTTCACTTATTATAAATCGTAAAAATATTTATTATGGGATTCATTTGGTCTATTATAATTGGTATTGCTGCCGGATTCATAGCCGGTAAAATAATGAAAGGGAGAGGCTTCGGTCTCATTATAAATCTAATAGTCGGTATAGTGGGAGGTCTTTTAGGAGGTTGGATTTTCACTCTTCTCGGCATTGGAGTCAACTCCATTATCGGAAATTTAGTTATGTCGACTGTCGGAGCAATCGTTTTACTTTGGATAATCTCCCTATTTAAGAAAAAAGAATAATCTTATTTATAAATTAAAAAAGAAAAGAATATGAAAAAATTATTAATTGGTGCTGCTGTTGGCATTGGAGTAAGCTATGCTTTGTATAAATTGTATGAACAAGGTAAATTTGATGGTCTGTGCGAAGATGCAAACCGTTTAGCTTTGAAAGCAAAAAAAGACTTTAAAAATGCTGTTGATACAGGTAAAAATCAGGCAGAATATTTAAAAGATCGTATCAGTCAAGAAGTGCAAAATGGCAAAGAAAAACTTGCCGGACTAGATAAATAAGAATTTAAGAAATAAGGATGGGTTCTCAAAAACCCATCCTTTTTTTTTAATGTCTGCTTTGTATCTCCATATTTCGAGCTTGTATCTCTAAAGATGGAATCTCATTCTGCAACTGTTCCAGTTTTCTTTCCAATTCAAGAATCTCAGCTGTCATAGATCGTTTAGCATCAGCAGAAGACTTACTATATTCGATGCGAAGATGATCTAATCTGTCTGATAATGACTTCTCTTCATTCTTTAAACCCATTACTTTATAAAACATATCTCCGGCAGCCTTATTCTGAAAATCCGACAGCATATAATATGTGCGATTGTCATCAATGACAAATGTAAAATCACGAATCTGTTTAACCTCTTCCTTTGGAGCCTTTTTAGCAAGGCTGATAAGTTGGGCATAACTCTGTCCGGTAACCCACGATTGTTTAATTGACGCTATATTAGCTCTATCTGCCATATATACTTCATCATCACTCTGAATGATTTTGACTACCTTATTAGGTATAAAAGTATATATACATACTTTCTCTTCAGGTTGAAATCTGTCGGATGCAAACCAGCCCACGCCTTTTTCTTCGTCAACTACCATCATATAATCATTGTAAATAGAATTGAATGGCATATTCAATCTTTCAGGGCTAAGATAAGTATCATTATTAAGATTATATCGGGAAACAAACAAATCGTACCCGCCAAGAGACTCTACATCCTTTGCTGCAAAATAGATAGTGACTCCGTCAGCCATCATATATGGGAAATTCAAGTCGCCCGTAAGATTGAAATTTATTGCAGAAAGCTGTTTCTCATTTCCAAATTCATCCAACAGTTTCTCCATAGAGAAAAGCGTATATGCTCCCACTTTATTCGGTTGAGCATAATATATCTTTGTTTCCTTCTCATTAAAATAAACAGTTGATTTTACATCCTTGTGTACCGAAAATACCTGATTAAAATATTTGAGATGTCCCGAACTTTTACTCAACTTGTAAGCCGATAAAAAGTCCGCTTTATCTACCACCAAACTATCTATTATCTGTATATCCTCTGTGTTGGAAACCATTCTGCGGAGACGCGACAATTGTTTCATCTTCTCAGCCAGTCGTTCTGCATTAGCTTCATATTTAGCCTTCTGCTCTTTAGTTCGTTGAGATGTCTTTTTTAATAAAGACTCATATTTGTCAAAAGCTTCAGATGCCTCAGTGAAACGATATTTTTGGGTGTAAATTTGCCCCAAATAAAAGAAAGATTCCGGTATATTTTTCTTTGAAGCTATGAGTAAACATTCTTCAGCTTTTTTTAAATCGCCTCCCGTCTCAAACAAAGAAGCTCCATACCACTGATTGAGATTTGCATCAGTTGGTTTAGCTGCATGTTCAGCTTCAAAGATCGGTAAGGCATGTATATAATCTCCATTAAGATATAATTCCTTTGCTTCAGCCAAATTTTGGGCAAAAACACTTGATATGCTACCAATAAAAAACAATATATATGTAATGAACAATTTCATAAACTTAAGCTATTAAATTACTAAAATCAAAGATAATAATTTAAATTTTAAGATGGTGAGACTATGAAAAAATGCTTTACATTTGCGCTGTGAATTTTAATAATACTAATATTATATATCCATATGAATTTGACCGGTTTATACACTATCTTGCTCCTTGTTGTATCTAATGTTTTTATGACCTTTGCTTGGTATGGTCATCTGAAACTAAAAGAATATTCTTGGTTTGCGGCACTCCCTCTTATAGGAGTTATCTTTATCAGTTGGTGTATTGCTTTTTTTGAATATTGTTTTCAGGTTCCGGCTAATAGACTGGGCTTTGAAGGCAATGGAGGTCCGTTCTCTTTAATGCAACTCAAGATAATACAAGAGGTGATAACTTTAATCGTTTTTGTCCTGTTTAGCACATTAGCATTCAAAACAGAGGCTTTGAAATGGAATCATCTTTTGGCTTTCATCTTTCTTATAGCGGCAGTATACTTAGTCTTTAAGAAATAAATTGATATTGGCCATTCTATTGAAATAACTTATGATGCTATATAGACAAAAAAAGAGGTAACTGAATCAGTTACCTCTTTCTATATTAATAAGATTCTAATTCTTATTTAGCATCGCCACCGGAAAGTTTTTCTTTCAAAGCCGCTAGTTCTTCAATATCTCCTAAAGTAGTTTTTTCTACATTTGAAGATTGAACAATAGTGTCTTCTTTTTCTTTCTTAGCAGATTTTTTTGCTTTTCTCTCAGCTGCAGCTTCTTTAGCCTCAGGTTTTTCGTCTTCAAATGTACGACTGTGAGAAACAATGATTCTCTTAGAGTCTTTATTGAATTCGATTACTTTGAAATCTAATTTTTCGTCAACCTTAGCTTGAGAACCGTCTTCTTTCACTAAATGTTTAGGAGTTGCAAAACCTTCAACACCGTAAGGTAAAGAGATTACAGCACCTTTGTCAACCATCTCAACTACTGTTCCTTCGTGTACAGAACCTACTGTGAAAATAGTTTCGAATACATCCCAAGGATTTTCTTCAAGTTGTTTGTGACCTAAGCTCAAACGACGATTATCTTTGTCTATTTCAAGAACCTGAACATCGATGTCTGCACCTATTTGAGTGATTTCGCTAGGATGTTTGATTTTCTTAGTCCAAGAAAGGTCTGAAATGTGGATTAAGCCATCAACACCTTCTTCTATTTCAGCAAATACACCGAAGTTAGTAAAGTTACGAACCTTAGCAGTATGCTTGCTTCCAACAGGATATTTTTCTTCAATATTACCCCATGGATCTGGTTTCAATTGTTTGATACCAAGAGACATTTTGCGCTCGTCGCGATCAAGAGTCAAAACAACAGCCTCTACTTCGTCACCAACTTTCATAAAGTCTTGTGCGCTGCGTAGATGTTGAGCCCAGCTCATTTCCGAAACGTGGATCAAGCCTTCTACACCCGGAGCAATTTCGATAAATGCACCATAGTCAGCCATAACAACAACCTTACCTTTCACCTTATCGCCAACCTTAAGTTCTGCGCTAAGAGCATCCCATGGATGAGGAGTCAATTGTTTCAATCCAAGAGCAATACGTTTTTTGTCATCATCGAAGTCAAGGATAACAACGTTGATTTTTTCATCCAATTTAACCACTTCTTCAGGATGTTGAACACGTCCCCAAGAAAGGTCTGTGATGTGGATAAGTCCGTCTACGCCACCAAGGTCGATAAATACTCCGTATGAAGTAATGTTTTTAACAGTACCTTCAAGTACCTGACCTTTTTCAAGTTTCGAGATAATATCTTTCTTCTGTTGTTCAAGTTCAGCTTCGATAAGAGCTTTGTGAGATACAACAACGTTTTTAAATTCGTGGTTGATTTTCACTACCTTGAACTCCATTGTTTTTCCTACAAATACATCGTAATCACGGATAGGTTTCACGTCGATTTGAGATCCTGGTAAGAACGCTTCGATACCGAATACGTCAACGATCATACCGCCCTTAGTACGACATTTGATGTAACCTTTGATGATTTCATCTTTTTCAAGAGCTTCGTTAACACGATCCCAAGAACGAGTAGCACGAGCTTTCTTGTGAGAAAGGATAAGTTGGCCTTTCTTGTCTTCTTGGCTTTCGATGTATACCTCTACTTCGTCACCAATTTTCAGATCTGGATTGTAACGGAATTCGTTCATTGATACAATACCATCTGATTTGTAACCGATATTAACAACAACTTCGCGTTTGTTCATAGCAGTTACTTTTCCCATCACCACTTCTTTATCGTTTACTTTGTTCAACGATTGGTCATAGGTTTCTACCAATTCTTCTTTACTCTTTCCGGTGAAAGAGTCACCCAGTTCATACGCATCCCAATCAAAGTCTGCAACCGGTTGTACATTTTTTAAATTATCAATCATTCAAAATCGATCTGGCGCCAGTCCTGATCAGTATCATTAATTAGTTAAACATGAATTGCTTAAAAAGCGGTGCAAAGATATTGCTTTTCAATATATAATGCAATTTTAATGCCAAAAATATTATAAAACATAAAGGTGAGATTTTAATAAACCTCACCTTTATATATAAGAGTTATATTTAATTTCTATTTTATTATTAAACCTAAAGCTGAATAACAAAGCATTGCCATTACAGCACTTACTGGAATAGTAAGTATCCATGCAATCAATAAGTCTTTAGTAACTCCCCAGCGTACTGCGGAAAGACGTTTTACAGACCCAACACCAATAATACTACCGGTGATAACATGAGTAGTACTTACCGGAACATGCAGAATCTCTGTAATAAATAGAGTTAAGGAACCCGCAGTCTGAGCACAGAAACCTTCGATGGGAGTAATTTTTGTGATACGGTTACCCATGGTTTTCATAATCTTCCATCCTCCGCATACAGTACCGAATGCAATGGCTGTAAAACATGCGATTGGAACCCAATCGTGCATATCGGCCATAGAATTCATTTGAAGCCAAGGGTGAACATCCGGGTTAGATTGAGTAAAAGCAATTAATGCCGCAGCAATAATACCCATCACCTTTTGAGAGTCATTGAGCCCATGCCCAATGCTCAACATGGCAGATGATATCAATTGTAGATTTTTGAACCAGCGGTCAGCTTTTCCGGGTTTAATCTTTTTTACTAAATGTAGTGTGATAAGAGTTATTATATTACCTCCCACCATACCGATTAGTGGAGCTACAACAATAAACAACGCTATGACCCCAATCACACCGGCATGTACTGCCTGAAATCCTGCACTGGCAATACCTGCACCTGCAAATCCACCGATAAGAGTATGTGACGATGATGATGGTATGCCTAACCACCATGTGATGAGGTTCCATACAATGGCTGCTACCAATCCGGCTATGATAACAAGAGAAGGGTTTGGTATGAAGCTCATATCTACCGTTTTAGAAACAGTGTCGGCTATACCGAAGCCTCCTATTATGAATTTTGCGATGAAGTAAGCAACAAAGTTAAAGAATGCAGCCCAAATAACAGCTTGTGTGGGTGTGAGTACTTTTGTAGATACAACGGTTGCAATAGAGTTAGCTGCATCATGAAATCCGTTGATAAAATCGAATATTATAGCTAAGACAATAATTATTATCAGTAATGTCATTTTAGTCTTTAGATTACGAATACTTAACGATCATTGTTTTTATAATTTTACCTACGGTTTCCGCGGCGTCAGTGGCACGCTCCAATTCATGAAGAATGTCTTTTAGTTTTATAACTTCAATGGCATTAGTTTCATTTTCGAACAAGTCAATAAGGAAATGCTCATAAACATCGTCTGCCTTTTCTTCTATAACTCCTAATTGTACACAATATTCTTTTATTTTTGTTGTACTCTTCTTTAAGGCTCCAAGTTCATCAATAGCTTGTACTAAAAAACCTGCCGATTCATGTACAAATGTGGCTAATCTGGTAGCTGCCTCGGGCATAGTTTTCGGACTATATAGCATTATGCGTTTAGCACAACTATTGATCAAGTCTGTGACATCATCCATTGTAGACGAAAGGTGATTGATGTCTTCACGGTCGAAAGGAGTAATGAATGTAACGTTTAATTCTTCAAAAATTTGATTCTGAATATCGTCCCCTTTGTGTTCCTGTTCTTTAATTAATTTGTAGTATTCTACAGCTTCTGCATGTGTGGTTACTTGTACACATTCAACAATAAGGTCTGATGCGGCTAGAATTACCTGAGCCATTTCGCTCATAAGAGGGAAGAACTTGTTTTCTTTAGGCTTAAACCTATCAAAGAAGTTATTTTTCATAAAAATTTAAATATATCCATATTTAGAGAAATGACAGAAAATCTGCTATTTAAACGCTTGCAAAGATAGAAAAAAAACTATTTGATGAAAGATTTTTTAACATAAAAATAAATCTTATATCTTTCTCTATATCTGCATTTTATGTCAGTGTGCTTGTTTTTTATTCAAAAGTTATGTTTTCAAAATAGTCTGGTATGTGAAAATTGGGCTTTTCTGAACGAATAGGATTCCATGATAAGTAGTGAGGCTTTGTAAGGTTATCGCCACATTTATAAAAATTAGCTTTTGCTTTTACTCTATCAAAAGATGTTATTTCTGATTGCCAATAAGCTGATGCGGGTATAATGACAAGCAAATTCCATTTGAAGTCTCCCTGTTTCTTATCAAAGTTTTTTTCGCCGAGACTGGGATAGCGTCTGATTGATGACATTATTTCAGAATCGGCATATACGACATTCTTACGCTCTTTGCGATAACCAAACAGAGCTTTACCAATACATGATAATTCAAGATTGTAATAATAATCTGAATTAGTGAACTGGATGAAAAACTCAACACACGAGTCTGTCCATACCGCGCCATTGTCTTCGGTAGTTATAGCCAAAATCTCATTTTCTTCTACAAAATATTGAAGAAACAAGTGTGTACCATTATGCCCTATCTTGAATGATGCTTTAGGTTTTTGAACAGACGTTTCATCCCAATTAGCTTTGTCTATCTGATGAGAAGACAAAACGTCTAAGGTTTTACTTATAGCAGCTAAGTCGTTTATATCATCTATATTAACTCTTGATACAAGCATGTCTGAAAATATTTTTTGTTTTAGTATTCTATACGATTTTCATTCTCATCCCATAGGCGGAAAGCAGCTAAAGCTTCGTCGCGCATCAGATGTACTGATGGTATAGACCGTTTTTCGGGTTTCAGATCTATCTGATCGTATATGAAAGAATCGTCGAAGCCTATATCTTTAGCATCTTCTTTGGTGCAACCATAATAGATCTTATCTATTCGTGCCCAATATATTGCAGAAAGGCACATCGGGCAAGGCTCGCACGAAGTATATATTTCACATCCTGACAGATCGAATGTGCTCAGCTCTTTGCAGGCATTTCTTATTGTCGATACTTCGGCATGCGCAGTAGGATCATTGTCTAATGTTACACAATTATGTCCTTGTGCTACGATTGTTCCATCTTTTACGATTACGGCTCCAAATGGCCCGCCTCCTTTTTCGACGCTTTGTTTTGCTAACTCTATCGCTTTTTGCATGTAGTCATGCTGTAAGTTGTGTTCTTTTTTCATTATACAGTAATATCTTTATTTATCTTATCTATGTAGTTAAGTATTTCATCACCTCCTAATCTGTGTTCGGATGATGTGTAAAAGATAGGAGGCAATTCTTCCCATGTTTCTTTCAATGATTCTATATACGCATTTACATTCTTGCTAAGAGCTCCTTTGCTCAATTTATCTGTTTTTGTAAATACGATTACAAAAGGAACGTTGTTTTCTCCCAGCCAGTTCATAAACTCAAGGTCTATTTTCTGAGGTTCGTGCCGACAGTCCAACAATAAAAATAAGCATGTTAGTTCTTGCCTTTTCAATATATAGCTGTCTATTATTTTTCTTATCTTTTCTCGTCCTTCTTTACCCCGTTGGGCGTATCCATATCCGGGTAAATCGACAAGATACCAATCATCGTTGATTATGAAGTGATTTATGAGTTGTGTCTTACCCGGCTTAGAAGATGTCATAGCCAAATTTCTTCTGTTTGTCAGCATGTTTATCAGCGAAGACTTACCTACATTCGATCGTCCGATAAATGCATATTCGGGCTTTCCATCGGGAGGGCATTTTTTATAATCTGTGTTACTTATTACAAATTCGGCACTTTTTATAATCATTTTTTACTGTTTTTATTATTATAAATTTCTGTATTCATTCTGTTTCTGTTTTGGCAATTTTTTTATTACCTCATTCAGAGAATGATCTATCAACTCTTTAATCGAATCGTCTGTCAAGTCTTCATTCAGCGACACCTGATTCCATAACAGCCCTCTGGTATGTGTGCCATGTGTAACTCCTGTATATTGTTCCCTGAGTTCAACAGATTTATCTGCCCCACACTTGAGGTTGACTCGAAATACACCATCTTTAGGCTCTATGTTTATATAGGCAAACATCTTATCCATAACTTTAAATACCAATGTTTTTTTGTCGAAAGGAAAAGATTCTGTGGCTCCTTTTATCGAGAGACAGTATTTTCTTAGTTCTTCTATATTCATTTGGTCTTCCTTTTTGGATAAATCTAAAACCTTGATACAAAAATAGTCTAAAAATATGAATATCTTTGTTTGATGAACATAACATCTTGTGTGTTGTTTTAACGATAAAACACAAATGTTATGACATTAAAGAAAATTATTGTAGCAGTTTTAAGTCTGCTCATTGTAGCTCTCCTCATCTTTGGCTATGTTTGGTATAATGTTCCTTTCAGCGATTCAGGGGTCAAAGCCGGGACTCTGAATAATATAAAGCATAAAGGAATTATTTTTAAAACATATGAGGGAGAACTTATTCAATCCGGTTTTGGACAAGGGGTTCAAGGGTTGCAATCGAACGATTTTCAGTTTTCGGTTGATGATAAGGATCTTGCAATAAAATTAATGAATATGAGCGGGCAGAATGTAAAATTACATTATAAGGAGTATTATGGACGTTTGCCTTGGCGAGGATATTCTAAATTTGTAGTAGACAGTATTATTTCTGTTGATCCAGTTATAGAGCAAAACCAAAATATGGAGATACCTCCGGCTTCTTTATGATCAAATCGTTTTTATGATAAGAAATGTAACAGTAGCAGATGCTAAAAGAATAGCTGACATCTACAATTATTATATTAAGGATACTATTATTACTTTCGAATATGATCTTGTTTCTGAGGAAGAAATGATGAGACGTATTGAGAAAATTAATAAAAAAGGATTTCCTTTTATTGTTTACGAAGCAAACGGAAATGTTGAAGGATATGCCTATGTGAGCAATTGGCGCGAAAGAATAGCGTACGATATTACTTTGGAAACAAGTGTATATCTGGATGAAAATACTCATGGAAAAGGTTTGGGGAGTATTTTATATCAAGAATTGATAGATCGTTCACGAATAATAGGTATCCATTCTCTGATAGGGGTTGTATCGTTGCCTAACCCTGAGAGTCAGAAGTTGCACAAGAAATTCAACTTTGATTTGGTTGGATGTTTTAAAGAATCAGGAATTAAATTTGATAAACTTATAGATGTAGAATTTTGGCAGTTGATCCTATAGTCTTTTCCGTAAATTATTTATCGGATATATAACGGCTAGAAAGCCTATAATCGTAACAGTAATAAATATAAGTACTACATCGAGAGGTTGTACGACAACGGGATATGCATCTATAATAAAGGCTCCCGGTGAAGAACCAAGCTTCAATAGTCCGAAATATTGTTGAAGCAGACAGACTAAAAGCCCCAAGATAATACCGATAATTGCACCAATCGAGTTTATGAGCCAACCTTCAAATAAGAAGATTTTTGTGATCAACTTATTGCCGGCTCCCATTTTTTTCAATATTTGAATATCGTCTTCCTTTTCTATGATAAGCATAGATAGCGAGCCTATGATGTTGAACGCAGCTATAACCAATATTATTGCCAAGATGAGAAATGTGACCCATTTTTCGACATTAACCATGCGATATATGTTTTCTTGTTGTTCGAATCGGTCTTTTACCTGGTATTTATCACCTAAAATGGATTGTATCTTTGATCTCGCGTTATCAATATTAGCCTCTCCTTTTAATTTTATGTCTATTGATGAAACCTCAGTTTCGTATCGCAAAAGTTCACGTGCAAGATTTATGGATACGATTAACATTTGATCATCGTATTTTGCCTGATTGGATGCAAATACTCCACTTATAAAAACCTGTGCCTGATCGAAGGCTGTGGAAGGATTAGCCGGATTTACCTTTGCGTCCCTTTTGGGAATATAAATATCAACTGGATCTATAAAGTTTGCCCGCACCATCAGTAATGTAGCCAAGCCCGCTCCGATAACTCCATTGTCTATGTCGCCTTCACGTAATATGAATTTTCCATCTACGATGAGATCGTGTATATTGGCTAGGCTCTCAAATTTAGGAGAAACTCCTTTTAATATAATCGGCTCTTGCCTGTCTCCATATTTGAGAAGGGCATTTTCTTCGAGCGACTCGGAGACGAATGCTATCTCCGGTATGTTCATTGCCTCTTTTATTTTAGAATCGGAGGGGTCAAATACTTTCCCTTGTACAGGCGTTATCTGTAGTTCGGGATCAAAAGCACTGAACGATTTAGACGCAACTTCCGTAAATCCATTAAAGACAGATAAAGCACACACCAATGCTGCTGTGGCAACAATGATACCACATATCGAAATGGATGATATAATATTTATCGCGTTATGAGATTTTTTAGCAAACAGATAACGCTTGGCGATATGTAAAGGAAGATTCAACTTGTTTAGTCTTCTTTGTTCTGATTGTCTGAGTTCAGTAACTTGTCGATGTTTTCGAGATAATCGAGGGAATCGTCTAAATAAAAAGCCAGTTCAGGAATTATACGCAGTTGCTTTCCTACCTTTTGTCCTAGATCGAAGCGTACTTGTTTTACATTCGTTTTTATATTCTTCAATATTTCCTCACCTTGGTCGGATGGGAAGATACTTAGATACGCTTTTGCTAAGCCCAAATCAGGTGTAACCCGTACTGTACTTACCGATATCAACACTCCTCGCATCTGTTGCGTTTGCTTTCTAAATATTTCACTCAGTTCCTTTTGGAGCAACCTGTTTATTTTTTCTTGTCTTGTACTATCCATTCTTTTGTATATATTTTGGATACAAAGGTAATACTTTTCAGTTAACCATATATGGTATTGGTGAGATCGGACTGAATAAAAAGAGCGTAAACATCTTTATTCCTATTTTTTCCAAATCATTGTCAGCCCATCCCGTATAGGGAGGATCACCTTTTCCACTCTGTCATCCTTAGCAATCAGATCATTAAATTGCTGTATGCCTATAGTCTGTTTGTCCGAGGGTTTTGCTGTTTCCAGTACATGCCCATCCCACAAAGTATTATCTGCTATTATGAGTCCGCCGGAGCGCACTTTGTCGAATATAAGATTATAATATTCAATGTAATGTCGTTTATTAGCGTCAATAAATACCAGATCGAACGTGCAGTCGATAGTCGGGATAATCTCCAGTGCATCACCCAAGTGTAAATGTATTTTGTCTTTGAGCTTAGTTTGATGCAAGTATTTTTTTATAAAATCCTCCAACTCGTCGTTCACTTCTATTGTATATATTTCGGCATCTTCGGTAGCCCCTTCAGCCAGACAAAGAGTAGCATAAGCTGTATAAGTTCCCAGTTCGAGTATATATTTAGGACGAATCATCTGGCAAAACATCTTTAATATTCGTCCCTGAAGGTGTCCTGATAACATGCGAGGTTTTAGCAGATTTACATGTGCATCCCTGTTTAGTTGTTTCAGCAGGTCGCCTTCATCATCTATATGTGAAAGTATATAATTTTCTATTTCTTCATTTTTGTCTAATGACATATCAAAGATTTTAGTTGTAAAACAAAATGAGATAATAGCAAATATAGCTATTATCTCATTATATAGTTTCAGAATAATCTGATTTCTTAGTCTACCGGAACTTCAAATGAATCAGCTGCATCAACTACGCGACCAACTTCGTTGATTTCAAGGAATGATGTTCCTTTACCCTCACCAAACGAACCGCTAAGATAAGCAACAAGATCTTCTTTCTTAATCAAACCTCTTTCTAATAAAGAGTTCAATGCTTTCAAGAAGTATTCTTTGTGTTTGTGAGTTGTGAAACCTGTTGATGCTTGATAGCTGGCTTCTACACCATAACAAACTGCAAGTTGGCGAGCAACTGCATCGTCACAACAGATAGCAAATACCGGACATTTACTGCGGAATGCAGCGATTGTACGAGCCGTGCGACCTGTGTAGCTGTCTGTAATGATAGCACCTAGTCCTAATTGAGTAGCAGCTTTTACCGCTTGTTTTGCCAAGAAAGAAGTAGTATCGTATTCTTCGTCTTTGAAAGGTACAGGTATTACTTTTTCTTCAAGTTTAGATAGTTCAGCCGCAGCAGCAATCTGAGCCATTGTACGTACTGCTTCAACCGGATATTTACCATAAGCAGTTTCTCCACTCAACATCACAGCATCAGTTCCATAATATACTGCATTTGCAATATCTGTAACTTCAGCACGTGTAGGACGTGGATTTTCGATCATAGTATGCAACATTTGAGTAGCTACGATAACCGGTTTTTTATATTCTATTGCCTTACGGATAAGTAGACGTTGGATTCCAGGAATCTTTTCTTGAGGAACTTCGATACCTAAGTCTCCACGGGCAACCATCACACCATAAGCTGTTTCGTAGATTTCGTCGATATTGTCAACACCTTCTTGATTTTCGATTTTAGCGATAATTTTGATCGGGCTGTTATATTCGTCTAATATCTTTTGAACGTCAAGCACATCTTGTTTGTGTCTAACAAACGAGTGAGCAATAAAGTCAGCTTTATATTTGATTGCGATTTCGATGCTTCTTCTGTCTTTAGCTGTGATAGAAGGAAGGTTTACACTAACACCCGGTATATTTACACTCTTACGGCTACCGATTGTTCCATCGTTTTGTACTTCACAAAGTAAATATTCAGCAGTTTTATCAACAACTTTCAATGCTGTTTCACCATCATCGATCAAAAGAGTACTTCCTACCGGAACGTCTTCTACGATGCTAGGGTATGAAACTGAAACTTGTTCAGGAGTAGACAGTACATCCAGATTACCGATTACTTTAAGTTTATCTCCTGTTTTAACAACGATTTTTTCGCCTGTAGCTGTAGCAGTAGTACGTATTTCAGGGCCTTTAGTATCCATCATAATACCAATATGATTTGATACCGCACGCACATTTGTCATTACTTTTACAAAACCTTCTTCTGTCATGTGAGCAGAATTCATTCTCACTACGTTGATTCCTTCATTATATAATGATTGGATAAAATCAACATCACAACGCATGTCTGAAATTGTAGCTACAATTTTCGTTTTCTTCTGAGTCATAAATGCAAATTAAATTAATGTATATAGTTTTTTGTTTTATTTAATCTCAGAGCCAGTATTCTTTTCTTTGAGGAAAAAACTGACTGCAAGTTCGTATGATAATAATCCCAATCCGGCAATCGACCCTTTACAAGCAGGGGCAATCATCGACCTGTGACGAAATTCTTCTCGCGTATATATATTGGATATATGTACTTCGATGACCGGTGTTGTGATGGCTTTTATAGCATCGTGAAGCGCTATTGAAGTGTGCGTGTATGCTCCGGCATTGAGTATGATTCCATCATAAGAAAATCCTGCTTCGTGGAGTTTGTCTATTAATGCTCCTTCGTGATTTGATTGAAAATAAGATAATTCACAGCCTTTGTTTATGTTCTGTAAATGAGAGAAATAAGATTCGAAAGAACTATTTCCATACACGTCCGGCTCCCGTTTCCCTAACAGATTCAGATTCGGTCCGTTCACTATCAGTATCTTCATTTTATCAACTATTTAACCTTTAATTTATCCGGCTCCCGATTTAGAGAGGCAAAAGTACTATTTTTCTTTGAAAGAACTCTATAATACTTTATATATTGCAAATTTAAAGATAAGGATTTTAGATTAATTAAACTATTAAGTATTTATAATTTTTATTAATCTAATATGGCTAAAGCGTTTATAATATCTTCTTGTAAATCAGATATATCTTCTAATCCTACTGATAATCTCATCAGGTTGCTTTCTATACCCATCACTTCTTTCATTTCGGGCGAGAATGTTCCATATATTGTAGACTCTGGATGAATGATCAGTGTTTTATTATCGAATAGGTTAGTTGCTCTGCGTATAATTTGCAGCTTATCCATAAATTTATAACATGCTTCTTTACTTTCGAGGCTGAAAGTGAGCATTGCTCCCGGATTTCCAGAGAATAATCTGTCCGATATGCTCTTGTATGAAGAAGAATCTAACTTGGGATAGCCTACTTTAACCACTTTTTGTTGATGCGAAAGGAATAATGCTAATTGATAGGCTGAAGCCGACATCCTTTCAAATCGCAGTTGTAGTGTTTCCATGCCTAGAGCTTGCAATGAAGCAGTTTCCGGATCCATTGC
Organism: Dysgonomonas sp. UBA5412; assembly: GCA_002409595.1. Lineage (GTDB taxonomy): Bacteria > Bacteroidota > Bacteroidia > Bacteroidales > Dysgonomonadaceae > Dysgonomonas. The sequence continues at coordinate 72,607 of DHNQ01000019.1, read as the reverse complement.
AGCACCTATATTTCTGGCTATTTCGCGTTTAAGCTTGAACGAAAACTGAGACATTGTGTCTGTTTTTACTACCGAGCTTAACCTTTTGTTATGTTTCCAGTCAAATGTTCCATAATCCAGAATTGCGCCACCTATTGTAGTTGCACCACCTGATATGTATTTAGTTGTAGATACCACTTCTATATCTACCCCTGCTGCACGTGCATCGAATCCGCACCATGCGACAATTGTTGTATCTACAATCATCGGAACATTACGGGCTTTCAATATTTTTGATATTTCAGGGAGATTTGCTATCTCAAGATGAGGATTAGTAATCAATTCGCAAAAGAAAGCACATGTATTTTCGTCAATAGCAGAAGCTATTTCTTCCAGATTGTCAGTATTTACAAATCGTACTTCAACTCCAAACGCAGCTAACGTAAATTTGAATAAAGAAAATGTATTTCCAAAAAGATGGGGAGACGTAACGATGTTACTCCCTGCATAAGCAATAGTGAAAAATGTATTTGATATTGCAGCCATCCCCGAAGCCACCATCATTACATCGTCAGCGCCTGATGCTGCTTTTATCTTATTTTCCAGATTCTCAACCGTTGGGTTCGTTATTCTGGTATAAGTATGCGAAGCAATATCTTCTTTGTACTGGAAAGCATTTGCAATACTTTCTGAATTAGGAAATTCGAAGGCGGCATTGCGGTAAATAGGCATGGATATGGCTCCATGTACGTCTTCTTTTCTAAATTTTTCACTGATAATTCGTGTAGAGAACTTTTCGTTTCGAGTATCTTTTTGAGCCATTTGTTTATGACATTTGAAATTAATACTCAAAGGTAAAAAAGTCTAGTGGAATTATGATTACATTATTATGAAATATAAGTGCAAAAAGATAAATTATTTCTGTCTGATAAATAAAATAGGCTTTCTATTTCTTATGGTTTATACATCACATTTATTTTAAGTTTAGAAATAAGGAATGATTTTTTAATGGATGAGTTTATATGAAAAAAATGCTGACAAATTGACATGTTGTTGCTTTTGGCAAATATTTTGAACGATTAGATGTAAAGAATTGTTATTAAAATATAGAATATAAGAAAATAATAAATATATGAATTTCAACAACTTCACAATTAAATCTCAAGAAGCCATTCAGAAGGCTATTGAGATAGCAAAAGAAAAGGGGCAACAGTCCATCGAGCCTGCTCATATCCTAATGGGTGTGATTATGACCGGTGAGAATGTAGTCAACTTTCTTTTTCAAAAACTGGGAGCAAATCCCGGACATCTAACATCCGTGTTGAGTAAAGAAATTGATTCTTACCCTAAGGTGTCGGGTGGAGGAGAAGCATTCCTTAGCAGGGAAAGTAATTCTTCTTTAGAAAAGGCTTCGGAGTATGCTAAAAAGATGGGCGATCAATACGTGTCGCTCGAGCATATCTTGTTGGGAGTATTATCAGGAAAGAGTTCTGCTGCCCAAATGCTAAAAGATGCCGGAGTTTCCGAAAAAGAATTACAGTTGGCAATTAACGAACTGCGCAAGGGTAGTAATGTGACAAGCCAGTCGGCCGAAGACACATATCAATCGTTAGAGAAATATGCAATTAATTTGACTCAAAGAGCTAAAGACGGCAAACTAGATCCTGTAATAGGGCGTGATGAAGAGATTAGAAGGGTGTTGCAGATCCTTAGTCGACGTACTAAGAACAATCCTATATTAATAGGTGAACCCGGAACCGGAAAGACTGCAATTGCAGAAGGCTTAGCACATCGTATTGTAAGAGGAGATGTTCCTGAAAATCTTAAAAGCAAACAAATTTACTCCTTGGATATGGGGGCTTTGATTGCAGGAGCAAAGTATAAAGGTGAATTTGAAGAACGGCTCAAATCTGTCGTAAACGAAGTTACAAAATCAGAAGGAGAGATTATCTTATTTATAGATGAGATACATACCCTCGTAGGTGCAGGAAAGAGCGAAGGAGCAATGGATGCTGCAAATATTTTGAAGCCTGCTCTTGCTCGTGGAGAATTGCGTTCGATAGGAGCAACTACGTTAGATGAATATCAAAAATATTTTGAAAAAGATAAAGCTCTCGAACGTCGTTTCCAGACTGTCATCATAGACGAGCCAAGCGAAACTGATGCTATTTCGATACTTCGTGGATTGAAAGAAAAGTATGAAAATCACCATAAAGTAAGGATCAAAGACGAAGCCATTATTGCAGCCGTACAATTGTCGAGTCGGTATATAACAGACCGTTTCTTGCCGGATAAGGCAATTGACCTAATGGATGAAGCTGCTGCAAAATTGCGGATGGAGGTTGATTCTGTTCCCGAGGAATTGGACGAAAAGAGCCGCCGGATCAAACAGTTGGAAATCGAACGTGAAGCTATTCGCCGCGAAGATGATAAACTGAAAGAAGAACAATTGTCGAAAGAGATTAGTTCTCTGAAAGAAGAAGAGCAGGAGTTAAAAGCTAAATGGCAATCGGAAAGAGACGTAATCAATAAGATTCAACAGAATAAGATTGATATAGAGAATACAAAATTCGAAGCTGATAAGGCTGAGCGCGAGGGCGATTACGGAAAGGTTGCCGAATTGCGTTATGGGCGATTGAAAGAATTGGAAACCGGAATCGAGAAATTGCAAACTCAATTGCATGAAATGCAGGGTAGTCAGGCTATGATAAAAGAAGAAGTCGATTCGTATGACATTGCTGATGTTGTATCTCGTTGGACGGGGATACCTGTTAATAAGATGCTGCAAAGCGAACGCGAAAAACTTCTGAATCTTGAAACCGTTTTGCATAATCGTATCGTTGGGCAAAATGAAGCTATCGCTGCTGTCTCTAACGCTATACGAAGAAGTCGTGCTGGGTTACAAGATCCGAAACGTCCGATAGGTTCTTTTATTTTCTTGGGAACTACCGGTGTCGGTAAAACTGAGTTGGCAAAAGCTTTAGCTGAATTCCTTTTCGACGACGAGAATATGATTACTCGTATAGATATGAGTGAATATCAGGAAAAATTCAGTGCAACCCGATTGATCGGAGCACCTCCGGGATATGTAGGATATGACGAAGGTGGACAGTTGACCGAAGCTATACGTCGAAAACCATATTCAGTAGTATTGTTCGATGAGATAGAAAAGGCGCACCCTGATGTCTTCAATGTCTTATTGCAAGTTTTGGATGACGGACGATTGACTGATAATAAAGGTCGGGTCGTTAATTTTAAAAACACCATTATTATAATGACATCTAATATGGGATCTTCTCTTATTCGTGAAAACTTTGCAGGGATCACTCCTATTAATCACGATGAAGTAGTAGAAAAGACCAAGAAAGAAGTATTGGATATGCTAAAAGTAAATATGCGTCCCGAATTTCTGAATCGTATAGATGAGACAGTAATGTTCGAACCTCTTACTCTGAAAGAGATAGAAGAAGTGGTGCGAATACAACTTAAAGGTGTCGAACAAATGCTGAAAAAGAATGGAGTGAAACTCGAATTTACCGATGAAGCAGTGAAATGGATTGCCCAAGTAGGATATGATCCCGAATTTGGAGCCCGTCCCGTAAAAAGAGTTATCCAGCGTACAGTCCTTGACACATTGTCTAAACAGCTTTTAGCCGGAACTGTGGATAGGGATAATTCTATTATTGTAGACTTGAAAGACGGAGAATTAGACTTCAAAAATTAAGAAAAGTCTCATCTCCTGAATCTATTCAAAATGATATAGTTCAGATAGATTACCATATAAAAACACCTCCTAAATTGTTTCTTTTAACTTTTAGAAGGTGTTTTTTGTGTTATATTGTTTTTGTTTGTTGACTATGTGAAAGAAAAATTAACATTGTTGCTAATTATTCGGCCTACTTAGTTAAACAGTTTTAAATGCGTAAAAATAACCCATTCGTTATTTGCATAATATTACAACACCCATTATCTTTGTAATGTGTTTTTCATAGTATTAGATTTAAGGTTAACAATGAAGATTGGTTGTCGTGATGACAACCTTTTCTTTTTTATATCTTACCCTTGATTTTGTATCAATAGAAAGAGATTAATTCTTATTTTTGTATAACCTTATTTTTACTAATCTAAATGGATTTCAGAACTAAAATAGATATACCCACATCAGAAGTAATAATTTCTCATCGAAACCGACTCTTAATGTTGGGTTCATGCTTTATAGAAAATATAGGTAAAATACTTTCCGATAATAAATTCCAGGTCAACCTTAATCCTTTTGGTATTCTCTACAATCCATTATCTATCAGTACAGCATTGAATCTTTTGATTGAAGAAAAAGAATTTACAAAAGATGATCTTTTTTTTGATAAAGGGCTTTATCACAGTTTCTATCATCATGGCTTTTTTTCTGACAAAGATTCTGAGAAATGTCTGTCCTATATAAATAATGAGCTGAAACAAGCTTCTTCCGATTTGCGTAAAGCCGACGTGCTGATTATAACCTTTGGGACAGCTTATGTCTTTAGGCATAAAGAGAAAAATATGATAGTCGGTAATTGTCACAAATTGCCTGCCGCAACTTTTGATCGTTTTAGGCTAAATGTAGATGATATTGTAAAGGAGTGGACTCTCTTAATTGATAAGATAAAAGAAATTAACCCCCGAATAAAAATTTTACTGACTGTAAGCCCTATCAGACATCTTAAAGATGGTGCGGCTCAGAACCAATTGAGTAAAGCTACCTTATTGCTTGCTATAGATCAATTGCTGCAGGAAAAGGAATCAGTTTATTACTTCCCATCATACGAACTCGTTTTGGACGAACTACGAGACTATCGGTTTTATGGAGAAGATATGATACATCCAAGCCCGACTGCAATACAATATATATGGGAGCGATTCGGAGATACGTATTTTCGTTCGGATACATATTCGATAATAAAAGAATGGAGTAAGATCCATCAGGCGCTCAACCATAGACCAATAAACGGAGTCAGCGAAGAACATAAGCTTTTTTTAAGGCAAACTTTGTTAAAGATAAAAGCTTTTAGAGATAAATATCCATACATTTGTTGTGATAGTGAGCTTTCCGAATTGGAAGCACGCCTATTATAAAGAGATAAGAAATGAAATATTCGATACAAACAATAGCAAAGGTACTTGATGCTATAGTATCTGACCTTAATGACGCAACTATAAGTATATTACTTACCGATAGCAGACAAGTTTTTTATCCTGCCGAGACGCTGTTTTTTGCACTGTCTACCAAGAATAACGATGGGCATAAATATGTCAACGAACTTTATGAATTAGGAGTTCGTAATTTTGTCGTATCACATCTCGATGAAGAGTGGAGGAGGTATGATGATGCCAATTTTCTTGTTGTGACAAATACGCTTAATGCACTGCAACGTATAGCTGCATATCACAGAAGTCAATACGATATTCCCGTTATAGGTATTACGGGAAGCAATGGAAAAACAGTGGTAAAAGAATGGCTGTATCAAATACTTCATCAGGATTTTAATATTACCCATTCTCCCCGTAGCTATAATTCTCAAATAGGAGTGCCTTTGTCTGTATGGCAAATGAATGATCATACGCAACTCGGTATCTTCGAGGCAGGTATTTCACAGCCTGAGGAAATGGCAAAATTGGAAGCCATCATACATCCTACTATTGGAGTATTAACTAATATAGGACAAGCGCATCAGGAAGGTTTTAAAACTATGAAACAAAAGTGCTTGGAGAAATTAGAATTATTTATTCATTGCGATGTTATTGTTTGCGAAGAAGAAAATAAGCTGATTGAAGAATGTATGGAAATCGCATGCTTGTCTCACAAACGACTCACTTGGTCGCGCAGGGGATCGAGCGAAAGCCCTCTATTTATAAAGAAAATCGTAAAATCCGAAAAATCGACCACTATCTACTATGCTTTGCTCGGATTGGCATCGGAACTTACTATTCCTTTTACCGATGAGGCTTCTATCGAGAATGCGATACATGTGTTGGCTACAGCAATATATTTGCATGTTTCTCTTACAGAAATTAATGCTCGCATGGCTAATTTAGAGCCTGTGGCAATGCGCTTAGATGTGCGACCGGGCAAAAATAATTCTACTCTGATTAACGATTCCTACAATTCAGATATTAATTCATTGAGTATCGCTCTCGACTTTTTAGTCCAAAGAGCTACAAATAATGAACAGAAAAAGGTTCTTATTCTTTCCGATATTCCTCAGTCAGGGATGGCTCTGAAAGAACTGTATTCTCTAGCTTCAAATCTGGTAATGAGCAAAAATATTGATTTGCTGATAGGTATTGGTAAAGAAATATCAGAACATAAGAATTTATTTCAAAAAACAGAGGGACACTTTTTTGAGACAACAGACGACTTTATTCATTCTAATATATGGCAGAACTTTGAGGATATGTTTATCCTGCTAAAAGGGGCGAGAAGTTTTTCTTTCGAAACCATCAATAAACTATTAGAGGTAAAGACACATGAAACTGTTTTGGATATAAATCTGGATGCAATAGTTCATAATTTTAAGTTTTATCGTTCAAGATTGAAACCCGACACAAAAATGGTTTGTATGGTAAAGGCAGATGGTTATGGAACAGGTTCTTCCGAGGTTGCCAAAACATTGCAATATCACAAATGCGACTACTTGGCTGTCGCTGTAGCCGAAGAAGGTGTAGCCCTGAGAAAGCAAGGTATTAAACTGCCCATTATTGTTCTTAACTCCGAAGTCGGAGGATTTGAAGAATTGGCTACATATTCTTTAGAGCCGGAGGTGTATAATTTCAGAATATTAGATGCTTTTATCAAAGAGGCTAAATTGCAAGGCATTACAAATTATCCGATTCATCTGAAAATAGATACGGGAATGCATCGCTTAGGCTTTACCGAAGAAGATGTTCCCGAGTTAATGGATCGCATCAACAAACAAAGTGGTGTGCGAATACAATCGGTATTTTCTCATTTGGCTGCTAGCGAAAGTTGGAACTTTGATAACTTTACGGCGCAACAAATCAATACATTCAAAAAGATAACAAGCGAAATATCGGATAAATGTAGTTATCCAATAATGAGACACATTCTGAATTCGGCTGGAATAGAACGTTTTCCCGAAGAACAAATGGATATGGTACGTTTAGGAATAAGTTTGTATGGCATTAGTGCCAGCGGGCTTGATGGTCTACGAAATGTATGCACCTTGAAAACAACTATATTACAGATCAAACACATCAAAGCCGGAGAAACAGTCGGGTATGGGCGCAAAGGTGCTTTTGACCACGATGCGACTATTGCTACTATCCGCATTGGCTATGCAGATGGTTTGAGCCGTGAATTTGGAAACGGGGTAGGTTGTGTACTTGTCAATGGTCAGAAAGCACCTATTGTTGGCAATATATGTATGGATCTGACAATGATTGATATTACAGGAAAAGATGTAAAAGAAGGAGATACTGCTATTATTTTCGGAGAAGAACTTCCGGTTGTCGAATTAGCTCAAAAGATAAATACAATTCCATACGAAATATTAACCTCTATATCCGGTAGAGTAAAACATGTATATTACCGAGAATAAGCAGAGTCTTGTATTTTCGAATTCTTTCAGATTTCCATATAAACGAAATTTTAATGCTTAATATATTTTTAACATGAGGAACAAACTTTTTTTATTTCTATTCTTTTTTCTAACCATTCATCTGGCACAAGCTCAAGATCTTGTTGTAGGTAGTTACAATATTCGTTACGATAATCAGGGCGATGCTAAAAATGGCAATGGCTGGCAACGGCGTTATCCGGTTATTACAAATCTGATTTCATTTAATTCTTTTGATATTCTTGGCACACAAGAGGTGCTTCATAATCAATTAGAAGATTTGCAGCAACAATTGCCTCAATATTCATATGTAGGTGTAGGGCGTGATGATGGAAAAACAGAAGGCGAATATGCCCCCATTTTCTATAAAAAAGACAGATTTAATCTTTTGAAATCAGGACATTTCTGGTTATCTGAACAAACCGATTTCCCAAATAAAGGTTGGGATGCCGTTTTACCTCGAATCTGTACATGGGTTCAACTTAAAGATAAGGTTAAAAAGAAAAATATATGGTTCTTTAATCTACACATGGATCATGTTGGTGTAGAGGCTCGTCGTCGTAGTGCCCAATTGGTATTGGCTAAGATAAAAGAAATGTGTGGCAAAGATGCTGTAATACTTACCGGAGACTTTAACGTAGACCAGACGCATGAAAGCTATAGACTGTTGGCTAATTCATCAGTTCTTTTTGACTCTTATGAAGTTGCAAAAGCTCGTTATGCTCTTAATGGTACATTCAATGCCTTTAATGTTAATTTATTTACTAATAGTCGTATTGACCATATCTTTGTTTCGGACAAATTTAAAGTTGATCGTTATGGTGTTCTGACCGATACTTATCGTGTAGCATCCGAAAATGGAAAAGAGGTGCGTGAAGGAGATTTTCCGAAAGAAGTATTTTCTCTCGAAGCAGAAGCTCGTCTGCCATCCGATCACTATCCGGTTAAAGTCTATTTAGATTATCAGAAATAGACTGTCAATCCTTTTTATTAAAATATCAAAAAGCCCTCAAAATATTTTGAGGGCTTTTGGTTACAACAAATAATTAAAGTAAGTTGTAGCTTTTAGCTTTATGGATTTTATTTGTTTACTATTTCCATAGTATCCGATGCAATCATAAATTCTTCGTCCGTTGGAACTACCATGACTGTAATTTTAGAGTCTGGTAAACTTATTACAGCTTCTTCTCCGAATATCTTGTTATTCTTTTCTACATCAAGCTTAATGCCTAAAAATGCTAAATCGAGACAAACCTGTTCTCTTATATAAACTGCATTCTCACCAATACCTCCGGTAAATAATAAGATGTCTGCGCCTCCTAGTGCTGCTGTATATGCTCCGATATATTTTTTTATACGATAAACAAACATATCGTAAGCCAACTTCGCTTTTTCATCTCCCGCCGCTATTGCTGCACGAATTTCTCGCATATCGGAAGAAACACCGGATATACCCAAGAGTCCACTATGTTTATTTACCAAAGTAGAAATTGCCTGAGTTCCAATATTTTCTTTCTCCATAACAAAAGAAATAATGCCTGCATCAACGTCTCCGCTACGAGTACCCATCAATAAGCCTTCTACGGGAGTCATACCCATTGATGTATCGACGGATTTTCCTCCTTTTATAGCTGCAAGTGATCCTCCGTTACCAATATGGGCTGAAATGATTCTTTGATCTTCATATTTTACACCTAATATTTCGCATGCTTTGTGTGATACATAGCGGTGGCTTGTACCATGAAACCCATATCTTCTAATAGCATATTTCTCATACAACGAGTATGGTAATCCGTACATATAAGCCTGAGGAGGCATTGTTTGATGGAAGGCTGTATCGAAAACACCTACCTGAGGTATGTCTCCCATCAGCTCTTTCACAGCATAGATGCCAGCCAGATTGGGTGGATTATGTAAAGGGGCAAGCTCTATACACTCTTCCATCTTCTTTACCACTTCATCAGTTATGTATACACTTTTGTTAAATTGTTCTCCTCCATGAACTACGCGATGTCCGACAGCATCTATTTCACTTAACGATTTCAGACAACCGTATTTTTCATTGGTAAGTACACCGAGTATATATTCTATTCCCGCCTGATGTTCTAGTATTTCTCCTTCAAGTATCAGCTTGTCTCCATTAGGAAGAGGTGTTTTTAGAAAAGAGCCTTTGAGCCCTATTTTCTCTACCACACCTTGGGCTACTACTTCTTTGCTTTCCATATCGAAAAGCTTATATTTAATAGATGAACTTCCACAGTTCAATACCAATATCTTCATATTATTATATTAAATTATTAAGGCCTAGTTGTTTTCCTGTTTCATCATATATATAGAATCCTCTACCGGAGGAAACTCCTAGTTGCTTAGAACGATAAAGACGCCATAGTATAGGTGAAGCTTTGTATTTTTTGTCTCCATATTCATGGAACATGTCTTCCATCAACATGACTAGTTTTTCTATACCAATAATATCTGCAAGATGGAATATTCCGTAACGTTGCCCGTATATGATCGTAAATTCTTTATCTATATCTTCTATTGATGCTACGTTTTCCATCCATATTTCACAAGCCTCGTTCAGCATAGTGATCATCAGACGAAAACTTACCAATCCACTGCTTTCATGCACCGAGATCGGTTCATGTTTGATCATGTGCGCAAATAGATAAATCTTGTCTACTGCTTCTTGCGAAGTGAATGTTCCCCTTACTACTTCCAGTAGGCGGGCATCGGTGTGAGATACAGGAAAATGGAGACTAATGCAACGGTCTTTGTGCACAAGTTCGGCTGCAAGTTCACTGATGATAATGGTCGTGGCATTCGTTGCTATTATAGCATCGGGTGCAAGTGCATTTTCTAAATTGCGGAACACCTCTTTACGTAGTTCTGTACTACGTTCCCCGTTTGCTTCGTAACGAATACATTCTATCACAAAATCACATCCGGCAAGGTCTTTATAATCGAGAGATCCTGATATTCTCCCCATTGTAGCACGTTTTTCGCTCTGTGTTAAACCCCAGTTCTCGATTTTAGTATCTAGTCCATGTTCTATATCTTTAAGGGCTTCTTGTATTCTTTCTTCAGAAACTTCAATAAATACAACTTCCATTCCCGAGAGAGCCGTAAGGCTAACTATATGTCGTCCATCGCGACCACAGCCAACAACTCCGATTTTAGAAAAAAGCGATCTTTTTTTATGTTTACTACTTAGCCCGAATTCCTCGATAGGCTCAATAATTTCTGCCATATATATTTAGTTGTTTGTTATTTTCTTTTAGCTGCAATCGCCTGATTTGCTGCAATCGCTACCATATTATAAATGTCGTTAACTGAGCAACCTCTGGATAGGTCGTTTACAGGGGCAGCCATGCCTTGTAGAATTGGTCCTACAGCTTCTGCACCGCCGAGACGTTGTACTAATTTGTAAGCAATGTTTCCAACCTCCAAAGATGGGAATACTAGTACATTTGCTTGTCCTGCGACTTTACTATCCGGAGCTTTTTGTTTTCCAACTGCTGGTACAAGTGCAGCATCGGCTTGCAACTCTCCATCTATATGCATTTCCGGATCTATTTTTTGAGCTAATTGTGTTGCTTCTATCACCTTGTCTACCAATGGATGTTTTGCGCTACCTTTAGTTGAGAAACTTAAAATAGCAACTTGGGGTTCTTCTCCGACTAGGGCTTGTGCTGTGCGTCCTGTTGCAACGGCTATTTCAGCCAATTGAGATGCTGTCGGGTCTGGAGTTACGGCACAATCAGCCATTACGAGAAGTCCGTCTTTACCATATTCTTTTTGTTTGGTAAACATCAGGAATGCTCCTGATACTACGCTTATCCCGGGTGCTGTCTTAATGATTTGAAGTGCCGGACGAAGTACATCGCCGGTTGTATTCTTTGCTCCGGCTATTTCTCCATCGGCATCACCGTTCTTTATCATAAGGCAAGCAATGTATAACGGGTCTTCAGCAAGTTTGGCAGCTTGCTCGATAGTCATACCCTTGGCTTTTCTTAGTTCGAACAACAGGTTTGTATATGTTTCTTTCTTTTCATATTGCTGTGGATCTAATAATGTAGCTTTAGCTATGTTTTTAAGATTTAGTTTGTTTGATAAATCTTCTATTTCCTTAATGTTACCTATCAGGATAATTTCGGCAACACCATCTGCTAATAGTTGATCGGCAGCTTTTAAGGTTCTTTCTTCTGTTCCTTCGGGAAGGACTATTCGTTGTTTGTTTGCTTTAGCCCTTTCTACAATCTGTTTAATTAAATCCATATGATGATAATTTTATATTGTAATATATATGAGTATTATGTATTTTTTCGGTTTTATAATCTGTACAAATATACTAAAAATGCAATCTTTGGATTGCAATAAAAGCTTGAAAAAACAATCTAAAACGTAAAATTAGCTAAATATCTTTACTTCCATTTGTAATTGTTGTCGGCAACAAAGCTTATTCCATGACTTTCACAATAGTCTTTCAGATATGTAGAAGCATATTTTGAATCGGTAATTTGATTTTTGGGAATGTTAATTATCGGATAGTTGGATGTCAGGATGAAAAAGTAATCGGGAATCTCTATTATTCTAAAAAAATGAGAGAATGGAATGCTTGTTTCTATTTGATTAAAGGTTACATTTATAAAATCTTCGCCGAAAGTAATGATTGTGTCTTGAGGGAATATATCTTTTTGTTTATTTATTACTCTTGTTTTTATGATTCGCTTGTAGAACCATTTCGACCACCATGGGTATATAATGAAAAAAAGGATAGCTGATCCAAAGAAATAAAATGGTAGAAAAGAAAATGTCTGATCGATAAGTAAGACTCCTCCGCATACTATGGATAGGGCTATAATTCTATATTTTTCTTTTTTACGCTGCTTTGTGAAGTTCTCATCTTGCGAAAGAAAGTAGAGCTGCTGATTGATTAGATCATTCTCTATTGTTGAGTATTGCAGATGCAATATTTTTTGGTCTGATAACATTTCTTCTTCTATAAAAAAGACTCTAATAACCACAGTTTAGGAAGTTATTAGAGCCTCTTCTATTTTATTATTTGAGTTGATTTTATTTTTGATTGTTTTTCTCCCGCTCGTCTGCTAAGGCAACAAAGTCTTTTAATTTTTCTACCATATTGGAGCTTCCACAGTAGAATGGAGTACGTTGATGCAGTTCTGTCGGTTGTAGCTCAAGTATTCTGTTTCGTCCATCAGTGGCACTACCTCCCGCCTGTTCGGTTATAAATGCCATAGGGTTGCATTCATATAATAGACGAAGCTTTCCTTTTGGCGATTTGTGTGTGGATGGATAAAAATAAATCCCTCCGGTTATAAGGTTACGATGACAATCTGAGACTAAACTTCCGATATATCTGGCTGTGTATGGACGATCATCTTTTTCTTCCTGACAATATTTTATATAGTCTTTTACTGCTTGAGGAAAATGAACATAGTTCCCTTCGTTTACTGAATATGTTTTTGCATTCTTCGGACATCGCATATTTGGATGTGAAAGATAGAAGCTTCCAATCGCCGGATTTAATGTAAATCCATTAACTCCGCGTCCTGTAGTATATACTATCATGGTCGATGTTCCGTACAAGATATAGCCTGCTGCAACCTGATTTACACCCGGTTGAAGAAAGTCTTCCATTGTAACCGGTGAGCCAACCGGCGAGATGCGACGATAGATAGAGAATATTGTTCCTACCGAGACATTAACTTCTATGTTTGACGAGCCATCCAGAGGGTCCATCAAAACGACATATTTATTATTATGTCCTTCATCTAACCCTTTTATAGTGATGAAATTGTCGTTTTCCTCAGAGGCGATACCACATACTATTTCTCTATTAACCAATGTCTGAATAAATACATCATTGGCATAGACATCCAGTTTTTTCTGTTCTTCGCCTTGCACATTCGTATTTCCGGCAGAACCCAGAATATTTACAAGGCCAGCCTTGTTTACTTTGTAACTAACTACTCTTGCTGCTAGTAGAATTGAGTTCAAGAGGCGGGAGAGTTCTCCGGTCGAATATCTGAAATCCTCTTGTCTTTCAATGATAAACTCATCAAGGGTTTTTCTTGTGATATTTTTCATGATACATAAATATTAGTTAATTTTAATGATAATCCAAAGTTAAGAGAATATTTGTATTCTTCCTCCTTTTCATAAATAAGCTTTTCTTATCAGTATATAAAATAAATCTATCCTTTTGTCATAATATGTAATCTTTCTCTTTGTTAATCTTTTCTCTTATAAATTTAGAACTAACTTTGTCTCGTTGGATATAATATTAAAAAAAAAGGATTAATTATGGCAATATGTTATTATAACGAAGGTGTAGCATTACCTTCTATAAAAAAAAGAAAGACTTCTTCGTGGATAAAGGTAATAGCCGAAACTCATGGAAAAACAGTAGGAGATATCGGATATGTATTTTGTTCTGATGAAAAAATATTAGAAGTTAACAGGCAATACTTACAGCATGATTATTATACAGATATAATAACGTTCGATTATTCTGAAGGAAATGTTATATCAGGAGACTTGTATATTAGTTTAGATACAGTAAAAAGTAATGCAGAAACATTTAAAGCCGATTATGAACAAGAACTCTATCGTGTCATTATACATGGTGTGCTTCATCTTTGTGGAATAGATGATAAGACACCCGAAGATCAATCTTTAATGACGAAATGCGAAGATCAAGCATTGGCTATCCTTAATGAATTGATCTAGTGTTGATATTCATGTGTTTAATTTTCTGAGTGCTGCATTTTAAGAAAAAGCAAGGGCGAATCTAACAAGACTCACCCTTACCATAATAGCTATTCGCAAGTAGCTGTTACAAAAAACTTCCCTAAATAAATTGTAATTGTAAGTAAGCTAAGTCTCTGGGGAAGTTCTTGCCTAATAAACCTAACATATTTTAAAGTCACCAGTTGATATAATCAACCCTGAAGTGTCTTTCAAGATTATTTTATAATTGCCATAGTTCCATCCTGCAATATTAATCAGCATTATCGGATCTCCCGGTACATACTTTGTTGAATAAACTGTGGCTCCATTTTGTTTTATAATTTGTATATCTAATTTTGTATCAAATACGATATCCAACTTTAAATAAGAACTGTTTTTATATACTTTTATTGGATCAACTACTCCGGATTTTGGTCGTCCAGATTGTTGTCTTCCTTGTATTTCTATTTCATCCCAATCCTTATCATTTATATTCATAGTTGATTGAGATTCGTTTGTCAGACTATTATTATTTGAGTATATTTGTAAATACCCTAAAAAAGAAAAAAACATTATTAGTAATAAACATTTTCTCATAGCCGTTGTTTTTTTAGTGCCTGATTTCCTTTCCTAACACATTGCAAATCTAGTGTGAGTAGATAGCAAAAACAATGCTTTTTTGTTGGATATAGATTTTTCTTCCCCCTCCTTTTGTTATATTATTGATAAATAAGCGTTTGTCTTGTTTGTGTATTGTTCGGATATAGAATTTTATTAAACCTTTTTTCTCAAAATATCTGTTTTTATCATATCTTTGAGTAAAGATTAATTGTTTTTGTTGATATGAATAAAGTCTTTTTGCATAAGAAAAAACTATTTCTTGTACTTCTCTTATTAATTATATTTTTATCACAGTGTCATCTCAATCAATTTAAAGCTGATGATGTTCTTGAGTCAGCAGAAAAATTGATAGAAGATAGACCGGATAGTGTGGTGTATCTATTGGAAACACGAATATATCCTAAAGAGTTAAACAAAGATCAACTAAATAAATATACTTTACTTCTGATTCAAGCCAAAGATAAAGATGATAGAAATATAACTAATGATACATTGATATTCAAAGCAAAAGATTACTTTGTAAGTAAAAAAGATTGGAGAAGAGCTGCTTTGTCATCATTCTATAGCGGTCATTTATATGCGTCACAAGGCTATAATAAGAAGGCAATACTCTCTTATTTAGATGCCGAAACTTATGCAAAAGAGATAGATGATAATTCTCTCAGAGGATTGATCGAATTTTATATTGGAGATTTGTATTATGAACAGTTGATCAAAGACGATGCAATCATACGATATAAAATATCAGCATCTTATTTTAATAAAGCACAAAGGTATAAGAATGAGATTATTGCATATAATAAAATAGGATCGACCTTTTTGTTAAAAGGAGATGTTGATAGTTCCTTTTTCTATTATAACAAGAGTCTGTCATTGGCAGAAGCTGAAAAAGACTCATTAGAAATTGCTTATCTTCTTCAAAATACATCATTAGTTTATGATCAGATAGGAGATGTTGAAAACGCTAACAAATTGTTTAGGAAATCATTATCTTTTATCTCTCAAGAAAAAGGAAAATCAAAGCTATATCTCAATCTGGCTCTCTATTTCAAGAACCGCCAAGAGCAGGATTCTACTTTATATTATTTGAATAAATCGCTGGAAACCATGTCTGACGAAAAAGATCATGCTCTGAAAAGCGTAATTTATTCTAATCTATCGGATATAAAAGCTAAAGAACAGAATTATAAAGAATCTTTGCATTTTTATAAATTACATGCTAATGAAATTCGCAAGAAGATGCAGGATATCAATGATCAAGCTTTGATGGATGCCCAAAGAAGATATGATTTTGAATTGATTCAGAATGAAAATAATAAATTGTTGATTGAAAAACAATCGGCTTTTTTGCTCGCACTCACATTACTTATCCTCATCTTGATTATGAGCTTTATTTTCTATCGAAAAAATATTAAAAATAAAGCAGCAATTGTAGATGCCGAAAATAAGGTGTATCACCTCAAAGATGTTGTCGATAATTACGATGAAAAGGAGGATTCCTTCAAAAAAGTATTGTTTCAACATTTTGATATCTTTAAAAAAGTAGCTCTGTTGGAAAGCCATCTGAAAGAAGATGAAAAGAAGCAAGGTCAGAAATTACTGAAAAAAGTAAACGATATTGTTTATAACAAAAACTCTCTCGATTGGGAAATGTTATATGACACGATGAATAAATTGTATCGAGGATTTCCCGACACTTTGCGATCTAAATGCCCTCAGTTAGACGAATCCGAGATCAGAGTGTATTGTCTTACATATGCCGGATTGTTAAATAGTGAGATTGCACTCATCCTCGGATTGAGTGTAAATACTATCCAGATGAAAAAGTCATCTATACGCAAAAAGTTAGGAATAGAAGGCTATGGGAATATTATTGAGTTTTTTGATAAGAATATAAAAGAAAAACCTTAAACCGATATTTTATCAGGATATATATGTTGTAAACAAACTTTTGTTTTAACTTTGCTGATTAAATAAGAAATTGTCTTGAACAAAAGGTGCTTTCTTGTTTTAATTGTATTTCAAGGCTCATGGTAGCCGCCAAATTGATAACATTTTCTTTATTTTACTACTATTTTAGTATAACGGTTATAACAGTTGAAATAACGAAAAGTTTGTAGATTATACGAAAAAACTAATCATAAAATCTATATAGTTCTTAAACTAATATTCTGAATGAATA
This sequence comes from Dysgonomonas sp. UBA5412, assembly GCA_002409595.1. GTDB lineage: Bacteria > Bacteroidota > Bacteroidia > Bacteroidales > Dysgonomonadaceae > Dysgonomonas. The sequence goes on along the minus strand of DHNQ01000019.1, from coordinate 55,459 downwards.
AAATTGTTGATAAAGAGTATTTCTCAGAAAATGTAGTGAAATTTGAGGTAGAAGCACCTCTTATTGCGCGTAGCCGAAAAGCCGGACATTTTGTTATAGTACGAGCTGGCGATAAAGGGGAGCGTATTCCTCTTACAATAGCTGCATCCGATGTAGCAAAAGGTACAATAACCATTGTGATCCAAGCAGTAGGAGCTTCGTCCAAAAAAATCTGTGAATTAAATGTTGGAGAATACATCACAGATGTCGTCGGGCCGTTAGGACAAGCTACCCATGTTGAAAACTATGGCACAGTTGTTTGTGCCGGAGGAGGCGTTGGTATTGCTCCCATGTTGCCAATCATCGAAGCGATGAAAAAAGCAGGCAATAGAGTTATTTCTGTACTTGCCGCTCGCAACAAAGATCTCGTTATTCTCGAAAAGCAAGTCTCTGAATATTCGGACGAAGTTATTGTTATGACTGACGATGGATCATCCGGGCAAAAAGGATTGATTACAAACGGAGTCGAAATGGTACTTAATAGAGAAAAAGTAGATCTCTGTGTAACTATCGGACCCGCTATTATGATGAAATTTGTCTCTTTGCTGACAAAAAAATATAATATTCCAACAATGGCATCCTTAAATACTATTATGGTTGATGGAACAGGTATGTGTGGTGCTTGTAGAATCACAGTAGCAGGTAAAACTAAGTTTGTATGTGTCGATGGTCCTGAATTTAACGCTCACGATGTTGATTTCGATGAAATGTTAATGAGACTGAAAGCCTACAACTAAGCATTGAAAAGATTAGAAATTTCTTTGTATAGAGAATTAAGTTCATTCAATCTTTTCCACATTACACTAAACTTATAATAGATTATGACAGAACAAGGATATATACAAGCCAGACGGAGCGAACCTTGGAGGGAAGAACTTCGTAAAAGCATGAAAGCAAAAGAGCGTGGAGAGAGAGCTCGGGTGCATATGCCAGAACTAGACCCTGAGATTAGAAGCCACTCTTTAAAGGATGAAGTCAATCTGGGACTCTCTGCCGAACAAGCTGTTTTCGAAGCAGCACGTTGTTTAGACTGTGCCAACCCTACCTGCATGGAAGGTTGTCCGGTGAGTATAAATATACCCACATTTATAAAAAATATAGAACGTGGCAACTTTCTCGAAGCAGCACGTATTCTTAAAGAAACAAGTGCTTTGCCTGCAGTATGCGGACGAGTATGTCCACAAGAAAAACAATGCGAGTCTAAATGTATCTACATCCAAAAGATGAAGAAAGAACCCGTTGCAATCGGTAATTTAGAGCGATTTGCAGCCGATTATGAAAGAGAAAGTGGAAAAGTCGCTGTTCCCGAACTAGCTCCGGCTAATGGAATCAAGATTGCAGTTGTTGGATCAGGCCCTGCCGGTCTGGCTTTTGCCGGAGATATGGTTAAACTGGGCTACGATGTCACTGTTTTTGAAGCTTTACACGAAATAGGAGGAGTGCTTAAATATGGAATACCCGAATTTCGTTTACCTAACGAAATTGTTGATGTCGAAATAAATGTTCTTCGTCAAATGGGTGTGAAATTTATTACCAACTGCATAGTAGGTAAAACTATAACGCACGAAGATCTACATAATGATGGCTTTAAAGGAATTTTTGCTGCAAGTGGAGCAGGGCTTCCTAACTTTATGAATATTCCGGGAGAGAACCTTATTGGAGTTATGTCTTCAAACGAGTTCTTAACCAGAGTCAATCTTATGGATGCCTCAAATCCAGATAGTGATACTCCGGTACAGATGGGAAAGAAAGTTGCAGTAGTAGGAGCCGGCAATACAGCTATGGATGCTGTGCGTACAGCAAGACGCCTTGGTGCAGAAAAAGCATATATCATATATCGTCGTTCTGAAGAAGAGATGCCTGCCCGTCTCGAAGAAGTGAAACATGCCAAAGAGGAAGGTGTTGAGTTTTATACACTTCACAATCCGGTCAAATATGAAGGCGATGAAACCGGACACGTTCAAAAAATGCTACTTCAAAAAATGGAACTTGGCGAACCAGATGCTTCAGGACGTCGCAAACCTGCGCCTATTGAAGGTGCAACAGAATGGTTTGATGTCGATCAAGTGATAGTCAGTGTAGGAGTTTCTCCAAACCCACTTATTCCGTCTACATTCAAAGGATTGGAAGTCTCAAAATGGGGGACTATTGTTGTCAACCAAGATACAATGCAATCGGCATTGCCCGATGTATATGCAGGAGGTGATATCGTGCGTGGAGGTGCGACTGTGATTTTGGCAATGGGCGATGGTCGCAAGGCTGCAGCTGCAATGAATAAAGCTTTGAAAGAACAGAACTAGTTTGATTCAATAAAATACAAAATGAAAAGAGGGGAGCATTTGCTTCCCTCCTTTGTTTTCTATATAAAACTCATATTGAAAAGGGTTCAGGTTTTTCAAAAAACAAAATGTGTGCTCACTTTTTTAATGTTTGTGCAACTCTTTATAATTGTACTCTGAATTCTTGTCTGACAGTCTTTTTTTATGACAAATTGATAATTTTAATAATTCTTTTATTCTTTTATTCAGATATAAAAACTTAAATTTGTAAGACTATCAAAAGATTAGTGTACAGTTAACGAATTCATAGATTTTAGAGTATTTGCAACCCTTTGCAATGCTCTTTCAATATAACATGTAAAACAAGCTATGGGAAGAGAAATTAAATTCAGCCTCGTTTATCGTGACATGTGGCAATCGTCAGGAAAATACCAGCCGCGTGTTGACCAATTAACTCAAATTGCACCTGTAATTATAGATATGGGATGCTTTGCCCGTGTGGAAACAAATGGTGGAGCTTTCGAGCAGGTGAATCTAATGTATGGAGAAAATCCAAACAAAGCAGTACGTGAATGGACAGCTCCTTTTAATAAGGTGGGAATTCAGACACATATGTTGGAACGCGGTCTGAATGCTTTGCGTATGTATCCTGTTCCGAGAGATGTGCGTCGTTTAATGTTTAAAGTTAAGCAAGCTCAGGGAACTAATATTTCGCGTTCATTCGATGGTTTGAATGATCCCCGTAACTTGGAATTGTCTGTTAAATATGCAAAAGAAGCCGGGATGATTTCTCAAACAGCTCTTTGTATTACACATTCACCGATTCATACTGTAGATTATTATTTGAACTTTGCAGATAAATTGGTTGATTTTGGTGCAGATGAATTTTGTTTAAAAGATATGGCCGGAGTTGGTCGTCCTGCATTTCTAGGAAAGCTAACTAAGGCGTTGAAAGACCGCCATCCAAATATTCCGATCGAATATCACGGACATACAGGACCCGGTTTCTCCGTTGCTTCTATGTTGGAAGTAGCCCGTGCCGGAGCCGATTATCTGGATACAGCTATCGACCCGTTGGCTTGGGGTATGGTTCATCCCGATATAATCACTATACAAGCTATGTTGAAAGATGCAGGCTTCTCTGTACCTGATATCAACATGACTGCTTATATGGAAGCTCGTGCCTTGACTCAGTCTTTTATAGATGACTTCCTTGGTTATTGGATCGATCCATCTAACAAAATAATGAATTCCTTGCTTGTCGGTTGTGGACTACCCGGTGGTATGATGGGTTCTATGATGGCTGACTTGCGTACTATGCATCCGGCTGTTAATATGGCTCTTCGTAACAACGGAAAACCGGAAGTTTCACTAAATGACTTGGTGGTACAATTGTTTGAAGAAGTAGAACATATTTGGCCAAAACTAGGTTATCCACCATTAGTAACACCATTTAGTCAATATACTAAAAATATAGCATTGATGAATATTTTTGCTATGGCTCAAGGACAACCACGTTTCTCTAATATCGACAAAGATAGCTGGAATATGATTCTTGGTAAGTCAGGAAAGCTTCCAGGTAAATTGGATGATGAAATCATAGAATTGGCAAAAGCTAAGAACTTGGAATTCTATACCGGAAATCCTCAGGATGAATATCCGGATGCCCTTGATACATATCGTAAAGAGATGGATGAAAATGGTTGGGATTATGGACAAGACGATGAAGAATTGTTCGAATTGGCTATGCACGACCGTCAATATAGAGACTATAGATCAGGTTTGGCTAAAGAGCGTTTTAACGAAGATCTTGAAAAACAAAAAGAAAAAGCTGGCGCACCTATTGTTGTAACACGTCAGGTGATCGAAGTGCCTGCATTCGATGCTGCTGCTATTCAGGCTAAATATCCGGATGCAAAACCAATACAAGCTACTGTAAGCGGTCAGGTTATCTGGCAAGTAGATGTAGATGATGTGTCTTCTGCTCCGGTTATTGGAACTCAAGTGAAGGAAGGTGATGTTATTTGCTTTATTCAAACATATTATGGAATTGAAGAAGTGAAAGCTTTGGCTTCAGGGAAAATAGTTCAAATAGAGACTAAGCAGGGTGCAAAAGTTCAGAAAAATCAAGTTCTAGCTTATATTAACTAAGCTTATATAAATTATATGGAAAAGGAGTTTTATGAAGATAGAGCTCCTTTTCTTATTTTTGAATAAGAAATCTGTTTGTTATGAAAAAAATATTATTCGGGTTAGCATTATTACTATTTACTTTTACTGCTGTATATTCTCAAAATAATGCCGGTCTAAGACTTAAATATACTATTTTGTTGACCGGAGCTTCTTTCGCATCATCCAACAACGGATGGTTTGAAGTTGCTTGTCGCAATCTCAATGCTAAGCCTTTAAATAAGGCTATTGAAGGTACGGCTATTGTAGATGCAGCTAATAGTATGGTAGAAGGAAAGCTTTATACAATGCAAGAATTGGAAGATATAGATGCTTTTGTGATTATGCACGTACACGACAAAGATGTGTCTGATGAGATAGCCATAAAAGATAATTACAAAGACTATAAGACTCCTTTCGATAGATTAAATTACGCAATTGCGTATGATTATGTGATAAAACGGTATATAACAGAATGCTATAATTTGAAATTTAATCCCAATTCGAAATATTATAATACAGCAAGTGGCAAGCCGGCAGTCATTGTATTTTGTACGCATTGGCATGACGGACGCCCTATTTTCAATACTTCGATACGTAAATTAAGTGAAAAATGGGGATTCCCTGTTGTTGAATTTGATAAGTATATCGGATTTTCTAAAAACCATTTGCATCCGGTAACCGGAGAGCAATATAGTATCCTCTATACTGATAATAATTTGGAGAAAATTGATGGAGAGGTTTTTGGTTGGCATCCATATCATGGAGAAGATCAATATATACAACAACGTATGGCTGCTATATTCAGCGACCTGATGAAAAAAGTGCTACCTTTGAAATAATATTACTTGACTTTTTATAGTCCGATTTTTGAATGTTATACAGACAAGAATATATATCAGAATCTACTTTGATTGGTATATGGAAGATTGAAGAATCCAGAGATGAGTTGCTATCTAAGCTTACTCACTACGAATGGGTTGACGTTATAGGCACGATAAAATCTCAATCGAGAGTGTTAGAGATATTAGCTGCCCGCTTATTGATCAAACGGCTTACGGGGGAGGAAAAGCAGGTGTTTTATACAACTTCGGGCAAACCCTATTTGGTTGATAATTCATTTCATATAAGTGTGTCTCATACTAAAAGGTATGTAGCTGTAGCCTTAAATAAGACAAAACCGGTTGGATTGGATATAGAACAAATATCGGAAAAGATAACGCGTGTGAGAAGTCGCGTGATTGGAGCGAATGAATATATCGACAAAAATAATGAATTAGTTCATTTGCTTCTCCATTGGTCAGCAAAAGAAGCAATGTTTAAGTTTCTAGATGCGGAGAGTGTCGATTTTCGGGAACATCTGTATGTAGAGAGGTTTGTTCCTGATAAGAAAGGCTGTTTTTCAGCAACAGAAAGTAAAACTGGGAAAACTCACCAGTTTAGAGCTTATTATGAGATAGAAAAAGAATTTGTAATAGTATGTCTGGAAGAACAGAATTAGCCCTTCCAGGCATATATTATATTTTATTTTAGCAGGAAGTTAAAATCATCGTTCTCTCCTAATTCTTTAGGAGATTGTCCATATTTGAAAATACGTGCAGTTTTAGCTCCTATTAGCTTTAGGGTTTGATCTTCTAATTTCAACATTGTTCCCTCACGTAATCCTACTACAACATCGTTCTGATTCTCGGTAATAAATTCATTGATGCGGTCTTCTCTCGTTTCTCCTCCATGACCTTGAGGGTGTACATCCAGATAGTGTGGATTTATTTGAAATGGTATAAGGTTGATTGTGTCAAATCCTCTTGGGTCGATAATCGGCATATCGTTGGTCGTACGTAGAGTGGGGCAAGCTACATTCGATCCTGCACTCCAGCCAATATACGGAGTTCCCGTTTTTGCCTTTTTCTGAATGAGATCAATCAATCCGTTATCTCGCATAGTGCGTACCAGTTTCCATGTATTTCCTCCTCCTACAACAATAGCTTCGGCCTCTTCAACAGCTTTTTGAGGATTCTCAAAATGGTGAATGCCAATGACACTATGACCTATTTCTTTGAAACGGTTATTTACTTTTTGCTCATATTCATCATATGAAAAAGTTACTGCTGCATAAGGTATGAAGAGTGCTTTGATTGGTTTGTCGCCTAAGAATTGTTTTATATTATTTTTAGGATAATCCAGATATGCCTCTCCGGGATTTGTCGAGTTGCTGATGAGTAATAATTTCATGTCTGTATTTTATATTTGTTTAGATACAAATATATTAATATTTGACTAGAATTGAAACTGATTTAGGCACTGCAATCGGAACTTACTCTATCAATAATGGTGAGATACCATTTCTTATTTATCCATGATAGATAAAATACGAGATCGTTGTTGTCGTCCAAAAGAACTATTCTTCTACTATTTTTCTCTATATCCTGAAATACCTTGAACTGTTTGTCGGATATTTCATCCCCTTTCTTAAAATATTTCATTTCGTAGTTCATGAAAAAACGAACCGTTTCGGTAAAGAGAGTATCTTTTCTGCCTTTATCACAATGCAGCCCTGATGGCTTTGTCCATCTTTCGGTGTCACAATCAAATTCGGGTAGTTGTTCGTATTGTATTGTATGATCGGAATTTACCGAATGAAGCGGTCTGTATCCATTTCGATAATCGGTAGCTGATAGATCTAGGCTGTCTGAAAATACAAATCTATTTATAACTCCTATTTTGAATATAGCTACAACCTTGAAATCTTTATTAATGAAACTGTTTACAGTTTGCTGATCATTATTCTCAAAGGCTTTTATTAGAATGTACACTGCTTTCTCAAAAGCTTCTTCTTTATTCTGGCTTATAGATTTGAAAGGAAGTAGTATAAAAGTAAATAAAAGTAAGATTGTTTGTGTCTGTTTTGTTATTATCATGTTCTTAGCTTTCTCACTTAGAGTTTTCATAATCACGAATCAACCCCCTACACATCCAATTAGCTAAAGCCTGCCTGTTGTTGGGATCTAAAAAACGACGTTGATCAAAACTGTTTTGTATATTTCCTAATTCGGCATAAAGAGCTACCGGTGTTGTATTACTTAATACATATAATTCCCGCATACTCACTGTGCCTGAGAATCCTCTGTTAGGCTGATGTTTATCATAGTGAGATGCAAAAGTTTCTCTCATCGTGTTAGCTAACTTTTTACCACCTTTACTGTTTTTTGCATAGTAGAAAAAGACATCCAGTTGTTTCTTTTTACTTCTACTGTCTACATGAATAAATATCGCCCTTTTATAATCTGCCTTCGTTTGTCTGACCAAACTGTTGATTTTATCGCTTCTCTGTTGCAATCTTTTTAGTTGATTCAAAGGCATAGTCTCTCCCATACAAGTAGACCTTCTGCTGTTTTTCAAATATCTGTCGTCTCGTATGCCGTGTGTTGGATGCTGTACAATGATATGTACCATTGCTCCTTCTTCGAGCAGACAACGAGCTAGGCGAAGGGTTATATCATAGGCATATTCATGCTCATGTAGTTCATGTCCATCTACATAACCTATTGCTCCCGGATCAGGACCCCCGTGTCCGGATGAAAGATAAAAACAGGTTCCTTTTAGTTTGCCTGATTTAATCGTGTAATTCTCATATTGTTTCCCAAAAAGAGGTTCTTTCTTTATCTTACTGTTACTCTCTATCTTGGGTTGAGGATCTTCTTGCTTTCTTTTATTGTCGGATAAAGTGGGCAATGTATATGATGTTCCTTTCAGCAGACTATTATCTCTCCCTAGTTTATCTTTATTCAGTTTGATAAATGCCTCATAATCATTTGTAGCATCGCGATTGTTTCTTCTAAGGAAAGCATATATGCCTTCTCCTGCCAAAGGGATATCTTTAGTTTCTTTTGATAAAATAGGGCGGCAATCTGTAAATATAAAAAGTAAAAATATAATATTAAGGTATTTCATCTGGCTTATTCGTGTAATACTTATTCTCCAAGAGGAGGCAAAGATAAGTATTCTCCATAAAACAAAAAGCCGATACTTGTTAGGTATCGGCTTTTTTATATATATTAAGAAAAGATTTTCTTATTTTGTGCGTTGAACACGCTTCCATCCGTAAACGGCTCTTTCACCAAGTTCTTCCTCTATACGAAGAAGTTGGTTGTATTTAGCCATACGGTCTGTGCGGCTAAGAGAACCAGTCTTGATCTGTCCTGAATTTGTTGCCACTGCAATATCAGCAATAGTAGCATCTTCAGTTTCACCCGAACGGTGAGATGTTACACTTGTATATCCTGCACGGTGAGCCATTTCGATAGCATCTAAAGTTTCAGATAGAGTACCGATTTGGTTTACTTTGATAAGGATAGAGTTTGCACATCCGTTTTCAATACCTTTTTGAAGGAAGTCAACATTAGTAACGAACAAGTCGTCACCTACAAGCTGTACTTTATCACCGATAGCATCGGTAAGTTTTTTCCATCCGTCCCAGTCATTTTCATCCATACCGTCTTCGATAGAGTCGATAGGATATTTTTCAGTAAGACCTTTCAAGAATTTAACTTGATCTTCAGCAGAACGTTTTGCTCCGTCTTTACCTTCGAATTTGCTGTAGTCATAAACTTTAGCTTTCTTGTCGAAGAATTCAGAAGCAGCACAGTCAAGAGCAATAGTTATATCTTTTCCTGCTTTGTAACCTGCCTCGCTGATTGCTTTAAGGATAGAATCCAAAGCATCTTCTGTTCCGTTTAGTGCAGGAGCAAAACCACCTTCATCACCAACAGCGGTACTAAGACCACGGTCGTGAAGAACTTTTTTAAGAGTGTGGAATACTTCAGCACCCATTCTAAGAGCTTCTTTGAATGTTTTTGCACCTATTGGGCGGATCATAAACTCTTGGAATGCGATAGGAGCATCAGAGTGAGAACCTCCATTGATGATATTCATCATCGGTACAGGAAGAGTATATGTGTTAGTTCCTCCGATATAGCGATACAAAGGTAGTTCCAAGTAGTTTGCAGCAGCTTTAGCAACAGCAAGAGAAACACCTAAGATAGCATTAGCTCCGAGTTTTGATTTAGTTTTAGTTCCATCAAGATCCAACATCTTTTGGTCAATAGCTCTTTGTTCCAAAGCACTATCACCGATCAACGCAGGAGCAATAATATTATTTACATTATCAACGGCTTTAGTAACACCTTTTCCGCCATAACGTTTTTTGTCACCATCACGAAGTTCCAAAGCTTCATTTTCTCCTGTTGATGCACCAGAAGGTACAGCAGCACGACCTAGTATGCCACAATCAAGTGTAACATCAACTTCGATAGTAGGATTTCCTCTTGAATCCAAGATTTCACGTGCGAAAATTTTCTCGATTCTCATTGTTCTTATTAATTTAATTAAAATGAATAATATATTTTGTTATTTAGTTTGCTAATGAGATCAACAAAAATAGTCTTTTTTATTGTATTTATAGAATTAATTAAGGTGGAATTTCCGCCTTTTAGATTTTTTATCCTTATGTCTGTGCCTTCCATATCTTAATGATAAGAATATGACTTGTCCAACCCTTCAGATGGTGTATAGTATCATCAGTGGAGGGTTCATAATATACTTTGTTCATCAGCATAGAAAGAGTTTTGGCTTTGTCTTGTCAGGCGAATAAAACCTCAATAAATGGATGGAAACTAAAATATAAAAAACGCATAATATGTCGGATATCTTTTATATCTTGCATTTGTTTTCTGTCAAACAATAAGATTAACTAAAATATACTGCCATGTTACCTCCTAATTATCAGCAATTAAAAGCCGAGTTGTTAAAAATAATTCCTGAAAAAAGAATTGTTACAAATCCTTTACAGCTATTAGCTTATGGAACGGATGCGAGTTTCTATCGCCTTATCCCCAAAATCGTGGTGCAGGTGCATAACGAAGAAGAAGCTGTTGCGGTAATTAGCCATAGCGGTCGTCTCAACATCCCTGTCACTTATAGAGCTGCCGGTACAAGCCTTTCGGGGCAAGCATTGACTGACTCTGTGCTCATGGTAGCCTCTCACGAATGGCGCAAATATACGATCTTGGATGAAAATGCAACCAAGATCAAACTACAACCCGGAATAGTAGGAGCAAGGGCTAATATATTTTTGAAACCATTTGGTCGTAAAATCGGACCTGATCCTGCATCCATAAACGCATGTATGATAGGAGGTATTGCTGCTAATAATGCAAGTGGAATGTGTTGTGGAACAGACCAGAACTCATATAAGACAATCGCCGACATTAGAATCGTGTTATACGATGGCACAATATTGGATACGGCAGACGAGGCTTCTAAAAAAGAATTTAAGGAAAAACATCCCGCTATAATTAAAGAGATAGAAGCTCTGAGAGACGAAATTAAAGCTGACCCGTCTTTGTCGGAACGTATTAAGCACAAGTTTAAAATAAAAAACACAACCGGATATAGTATCAATGCCTTAGTTGATTATGAAGACCCGATTGATATCATAAAGCATCTCTTGATTGGCTCAGAAGGTACATTGGCTTTCATCTCCGATATTACATATAATACTGTAGTAGACGAGAAATACAAAGCTTGTACGCTGATGATATACGAAACAATAGAGACAGCCTGTGCGGTAGTTCCCATGTTGAAGAAAACTCCGGTGTCCGCAGTCGAATTACTAGACCGTGACTCAATTCGTTCTATAGAGGACGACCCCGAAGCTCCGGCTTATTTTAAGACTCTACCCGAAACGGCATGCTTGCTATTAGTCGAGATTCAAGGAGATACACAAGAGGAAATGGACGGTAAGGAAGCTACTATCCGTAAAACTATCGAATCTATTCAAACATTACAGCCATATAAATTTACATCAGATCCTAAAGAATATAACTTCAATTGGAAAGCGCGTAAAGGCTTGCTTTCTTCTATCGGCGGTCTGCGCAAAACGGGTACAACATGCTTGATAGAGGATGTTGCCTTCCCGATCGACAAATTAGGCGAGGCTTGTATTGCCTTGAAAGACTTGTTCAAGAAATCCGGTTACGCCGATGCTGTTCTGTATGGACATGCCTTAGATGGTAACTTCCATTTGGTCTTTTCTCAAGACTTCAATACACCTAGCGAAGTGCAGCGCTATGCCGATATGATGGATGCTTTGGCTGATATTGTAGTCAATCGATTCGATGGCTCTTTGAAGGCTGAGCATGGTACTGGGCGTAATATGGCTCCATTTGTGGAAATGGAGTGGGGAGAAACAGCCTATAAAATTATGGTGAGGATAAAGAATATATTCGATCCATATCATTTAATTAATCCCGGAGTTGTTATTAACGACAACCCAAAAGTTCATCTTGAAAATCTTAAACCTTTGCCGGCAGTCAATGAGATTGTAGACAAATGTATGGAATGTGGCTTTTGCGAGCCTAACTGTGTAGCCGAAGGACTTACCTTGTCGCCTCGTCAACGTATTGTTATCGCACGAGAAATATCGCGATTGAAATTTGTAGGAGCAGATACATCACGATTGAAGCAAATGCTGCACGATGCAAAATATTATTCAAACGAAACCTGTGCAACTGATGGGCTTTGCGGACTCGTATGTCCCGTTAAGATAGATACCGGTAAATTTATAAAAGACTTGCGTCATACCGAAGCTTCGGATACAGCAAAAAGCGTAGCCTCATATATCGGAAACCACATGGCAGGTACTACCGCGTTAATGCGTGGCGGACTCGATTTCGTAGATTTCTTTCATTCCATGTTGGGCGATAATCTTATGGGGGCGATCGCTTCCACAATGCGTAGTGCGTCATTCAAAACTATTCCCAAATGGAACAAGGATATGCCTAAAGGGGCACATAAAATAAAAGATGCGATTGTAAATCCTAATGCAGAACACAAGGTTGTCTATTTCCCGTCATGTATCAATAGGACGATGGGTAAATCGAAAGGCTATGAAAAAGGAGATGTCGAACTTACTCAAAAAACGAAAGAACTGCTTCAACGTGCAGGCTTTACGATTATCTATCCCGAAGGCATAAACAGTTTATGTTGTGGTATGGCATTCAGTAGTAAAGGACTGAAAGAAGAAGGTACTCGCAAATCGAATGAATTGGAAGCAGCATTGCTGAAAGCTTCTGAGAATGGAAAATATCCCGTTTTGTTTGATATGAGCCCTTGTTTCTACACATTCCATGAAGCTTATCAAAATAAGAATCTGAAAATATACGATCCTGTTGAGTTCATGCTCGAATTTGTAATGCCAAAGTTAGAAGTAAAACATCCACGTGATATCGTTACCGTATTCCCGGTTTGTTCAGTAAAGAAGATCGGTATGGAGCATAAGTTGCTGGAGTTGGCTAAAAAATGTTCTAAAGAGGTCGCATTTGTAGAAACTAACTGTTGTGGCTTTGCCGGTGATAGAGGGTTTACTTATCCCGAACTGAATGCTCATGGACAAAGGCATTTGAATGAACAGATTCCGGCAGATTGCAAAGATGGATATTCCACTAGCCGTACTTGCGAAATAGGTATGAGCGAATATAGCGATATTAACTTTAAATCAATATTCTATCTCATTGATGAGGTGACCCAATAAGGGTTTTGAATATTATATAATAGACATTTGTTATAGCTGAGTTCTAATTCTGATGAATTGAAACTCAGCTATTTCTATTATTTGAAATAAATCTAAAAAAAATAAAATGAATACCTGAATTATTTAGAACAATTCTTAACTTTGCCTCTGCGATGAAAAAGTTTGTTCAAATACTCACAATGTCAATTTTGGCAGTAACAGTGTTCCTTACAGGTACAGGAGTTACTGTTATAGATTTTTGTTGTGATTCTTGTGGAGGGCAAACCTTATTTATTACAGAACATCATACTTGTTGCGAACAGGCTTCGCTTCGCCACGAAGAGAATGTCTCTTGTTGTGCCATTGCTGATAAAGATACGGCTACGGATTGTGATAAGTTGGCATATGCACAAGATTCTCATTGCGCACCATCGCGTGTGTCTGCCGATATAGACGCTTCGTCGTTTCGTCCCCATGTATCTACCCCGGTTGTATGGATAACAGATGCCTTCTTTGTTATGCAAGGTTCAATCCTTTTTCAGACAATAGAAGCCGCAGACAACTTTATTCATTTTAAATCTCCTCCGGATATTCCTCCCAGAGATTATTTATCCCTTATACGGATTCTCATTATTTGATTCAATAAATATTTGCAATTTGCTGTATATCAATAGATATGTGGCTCGTTCTGTATTTGTATTTATTTTAGAATCAAAAGAATCTTATGAAAACTATATTTTTATTTATCTCACTTTTATTCTCACCTCTTTTGTTTGCAAAAGGAGTGCTGAAAGGCTATGTCTTTGATAGCCAAAAACAGCCCTTGATAGGGGCAAATGTGTTTTGGGAAAACACAAAAGATGTTGTCATTACGAATGATGAAGGTTATTTCGAAATCTCTGGAACACCGCATAAAGATCATATGTTGGAAGTTAATTATATTGGTTTTAAGAATAAGGTAGTTCATATTCACTCTTTCAATGATCTTCAAACCATAACATTAGAAGAAGATAATGAACTCGGCGAAGTGGTAATAGAAAAGACCCCTCCGGGAACTATAAAATCACGTACCAGCTTACTCCATTCCGAAAAGATAACTACCAAGGAACTGCATCGGGCAGCTTGCTGTAATCTATCCGAGAGCTTCGAAACAAATCCCTCGGTAGACGTTTCGTTTAGTGATGCTGTAACCGGAGCAAAGCAAATTCAACTGTTAGGCTTGGCGGGAACGTATGTGCAAACGATGACTGAGAACTATCCTAATTTACGAGGTCCGGCTTCTATTTATGGCTTAGACTATATTCCCGGTCCTTGGATGGAAAGTATTCAAATCTCCAAAGGTGCTGCATCTGTAAAGAATGGATACGAATCTATAACCGGCCAGATGAATGTTGAGTATAAAAAACCGAATGGAACAGAGCCTTTGAGCTTAAACGTGTTTGCCAGTGATGCCGGACGATATGAGGCGAATGCTGATGCTTCTCTTATATTGAATGATAAATTGAATACAGGGCTTTTTCTACATTACTCTAATGAGACTGCATCACACGACGATAATAATGATGGCTTTTTAGATTCCCCAAAGAAGCATCAGTTCAATGTAATGAATCGTTGGCATTATATGTCGGGACGATATGCTTCTCAGTTTGGCTTTAAAGTGTTGCAAGATTATCGTACTAGTGGACAGACAATGCATACGCTGACACCTTCTGCTGTGAATAAGGATAATCCGTATGAGATATCTGTGAATACTAACCGAGGAGAGTTCTATACAAAGAACTCTTACATTGTGGATGAGGCAGAAGATAGGAACGGTAATGTAGCCCTTATCTTTACCGGCTCTTATCACGATCAGAAGTCGCAATATGCTGCCAATAAATATAATGTATATGGAAGCAATTTGTATGCTTCGTTAATGTATGAAACAGGTCTTGGCAAGATGAATCAATTGAGTGCCGGAGTGAGTATGAATTGGGATAAATATAATCAATCTCTTTATCTGGCTCAACCGATCACCGATCAGCCAAATGAAGAAACTGTTACCGGAGGATATGTTCAATATACCTTTAATAAAGATGATAAGTTTATTGCCCTTGCCGGTCTACGCACCGATTATAGTTCCTTGCACAAGAAGGCTTTTGTAACTCCTCGTTTGCATTTGAAGTATATGCCTCAACCATGGGTTAATATGAGAGCCTCGGCAGGTAAAGGATATCGTACAGTTTTTGTAATGCCCGAAAATAGCTTCTATCTTGCCAGTAGCCGTAAGTTGGAAATAGCTTCCAATCTGGCTCAAGAGTCTGCATGGAATTACGGAGCAAGCGTTTCCTTCTATATTCCTGTCAGAGGAGAAGAGCTTACTGTGTCAGCCGAATGGTATCGGACTGATTTTGATAATCAGGTAGTAACCGATGTAGATTCCGATCCGCATGCTGTAAAGTTCTACAACTTGGATGGCAAGTCTTATGCTAATAGCTTTCAGGTAGAAGTATCCTATCCTTTGTTCAAGGGTTTCAATATATTAGGGGCTTACCGCTGGATGAATGTAAAGACTGAATATGGAGGTAAACTGATGAAGAAGCCTTTGGTTAGCGACTATAAAGCGATGGTTAGCGGCTCTTACGAAACCCCTTTGAAAAAATGGGTGTTTGATCTTACTGCTCAGTTTAATGGAGGAGGGCGTATGCCTACACCCAATGCCGAGAATCCATTGTGGGACAAACGGTTTGATGCCTTTACAATCCTCAATGCTCAAATTACAAAGAATTTTCGAACTTGGAGTGTATATGCAGGAGCAGAGAATATAACGGACTTCAAACAAAAGAACCCTATTGTTTCTGCCGACAATCCATTTAGTAGCGATTTTGATGCGACTATGGTCTGGGGGCCTACTATGGGTCGCAAATTTTATGTCGGATTCAGATATACTTTAGGTAAGTAGATTTATAATAGATAAATCCGAAATATTTTAGATGAGTTAGGAAAGTATTTTCCTAACTCATTTTTATTTATTAAAGAAATAATCGAATTCAAAATCCATCGCATTATATATTTCTTGCTTCATCGGATCGGGATCATCTTTGTATATAGATAATCTATGTAAAATATCATTTGCTGTGTTTTCCGCTTGTCGCCCTATTTGTTTAAGAGCCAATAGTGCAGCATTTCTGAGAAATGTATCTTCCGATATCACATCTTCCCATATAAGAGATAAAGATTCTGGGCGTAAAGCCGAATCTGCCTTTTTGGTTAAAAGCAAACGTGCTAAAAGCCAATATCCCGTAGCTCGTACCTCAGAGTTTGGGTTGTTGCTCCATGTAGTAGCTGCTTCAGTAGCGAATGCCAGATTTTGAAAGAGGTTTGCACACGCTTGTTCCCTTATTTCCTGATTAGGTATTGCCTTCACCCATTCGTCAGCTTTCTCTCGTGTAAAGGCATCAACCGGATATAAGTGTGTGGCTAATATTTTTAGTTCTCTTGTATTTTCTTTCCATAGAGTTTCGGCAAGCTCAGCATTAGCATCGTAGCGAGATGCCAATTCTTTAATTTGCTGAATTGATAGCCCGAAATTAACTTTGTAATCTAGCCCACGTTGGCGCATACTTGTCGATGCCACGCCATTCATGCCCATTCGGCAGCGCGTGCGCATATCTTTTATTATATCTTGATACATCCTTTGCTTATACTTCGTAGTCTACTGCTTTTCTGTCTACAACCGCTTCTTTTATAAAAGGCAATATTGCCTGATGCAAAGGATGGTTTTGGTAAGTATCCAAATCCTCTTTTTTTGATAGTTCAGAATAAAGAACAACATCAAAATTGCCCCCTCCCAGAAAATCAACACCGACTTCTACTTTCAGTAGTCCGTCTATTTTTCCGTTCAGGGCTTCAAGTTTTTCCTTTATCAATTTTGCATTTGTTGCTTTATCATTGCCGTGAGCTTCTTCTTTTAGCTTCCACATTACTATGTGCTTTACCATAATAGCTGTATATTTTTTTAATCGTTAATATAATCTTCGGGAGTGAGCCTGATTTCTGCAAAAAGCTTTCCATCCATTGTATAGTAAGCATATATCAGATTCATCTTATCTTTTTTGAACATATCCAAGTCGTCACCTTTTACGGTTTGTAATCCAAGCGTTAGAGCAGGCTTGGTACTTCTGATAAATTCTTCTGCCGATACGGCTGGAGCTTTGGTGAAAGTATAATAGAATTTAAATTCAGTCTTAGATAAAGCTTCTGTCTTATCCATTCTTATTCCACCGGGAATCGGCATAGGCATCTTCTTATTTGTTTCCTTAGCCAATTCTATATATTTCTTCTGAGCCGGTTCCTTAGAGGTTTGATCAACAGCAGTCGTTTCCGTATTGCCGTCCGTCTTCGATTTCGAGTTGCAACTAGTGTTGGCTGTAATAATCAGACCACATAGAACTACAAAAACTATAATTTTTTTCATAATCTATAATTTTTAATGAGTGTATAAAGATAATAAATTTCCTTACATCCTGATGTCTATAAAGAAACTTGCCAATAATAATATGTTTAGGAAGGTCACTATCGAGGCAATGCTGTAAAGCAATATTTTAGTCCATGGCTTATTGGCATATTTACCCATTACTTTTTTGGAAGACGTCAATCTTACTTGCAAAAAGACTGTGATCGGAAGCTGCATACTCAATATGGCTTGCGATATGATCAACCCTTTAAAGGGATTGCCTATCATAAAGATAATAAGTAAAGCGACACCCAGAGAAATAAATACTCCGGTGCGAGAATGGATGTCTTTTATATTATACGGCTCGTTGTACATACCGGCAAATATAGATCCGGCTGCAATACCCGATGTCATAGACGAAGATATGCCTGCCAAAAGTAAGGCAATGGCAAATATGATAACTGCATTACTGCCCAGTAAAGGCTGCAATAAAGAATGTGCTTGCTGGAGATCGTCCACTATTATGTTTTGCTGAAAAAATGTAGCTGCTGCCAGCAAGATCATTGCGCTGTTTATAGCCCACCCGATGAGCATGGAAAAAAAAGTGTCAAAAAATTCGTATTTCAGTTGTTTTTCGATTACTTTTTCATCTTGCAGATTCCATTGACGGCTTTGAATTACTTCCGAATGTAGAAACAAATTGTGTGGCATTACTACCGCTCCCAATACACTCATTATAATGAGCATTGACCCTTCGGGAATAGACGGTACTACCCATGAGTGAACGGCCTCTCCCCAATTTATATCGACAAGAAACAACTCGTATATAAAAGATAGCCCTATGATGGAGACAAAGAATATTATGTAACGTTCTATTTTCTTATACGAATTCGAAAACATCATTATAGATACAAATATAGTAACCAATACAGCCCCCACTTTGATAGGGATATCCAACAACATATTCAAGGCTATTGCCCCGCCTAGTATTTCGGCGAGCGAGGTAGATATTGATGCGCCGATGGCGGACCAAAGGACTATTCGCGAACCGCTTCGGGGCAGATACTTATTGGCTGCCTCTGACAGACACAATCCAGTGACAATACCAAGATGTGCTACATTGTGTTGCAAAATGATCAACATTATTGTGGATAAGGTAACTACCCAAAGGAGTGTATATCCAAACTCCGATCCGGCAGCAAAATTCGATGCCCAATTGCCGGGATCTATAAACCCTACTGTAACAAGCAGTCCCGGGCCGATATATTTCATTACTTCCAATAATCCCGATTTTTGTTTTGGATTTATTGTATTATAATCTTTTTTTAATTTTCGAAATAAATTTTTCATTCGTTTACTGTCTCATTTTAACTAAAAGGTGACAAAGTTGTACACTTTTCGGTGTTGTTTTTATGTTTGTGTCCCTTTTGTATATCTGTCTCTAATCTATATAGATAAATAATGCGTGAAATGTTTTTATCTCAAGATCGTTTTTTTAGCCCTTAAAAATACCGAATAGTTACTTTTGTAGAAAGGAAATTCAGCATTATTGTTGCTTTCCATCGAAAAAATAGGTTATCCTCCGATACAAAAGCTTTATATTTACACAATTTTAGTCAACAGAAAATGAGCGATCAAAATATTTTACTGGCATTTGTTCTTACAGCCGTTGCCGGGTTATCTACCGGAATTGGGAGTCTTATTGCCCTTGTCGCAAAACATACCAATACAAAATTTCTATGTGCTTCGTTGGGTTTTTCAGCAGGTATTATGCTCTATGTTTCATTCATGGAAATGATGCCTCAGGGCAAATTGGAACTTGTATCCGTCTACGGTGAGAAGCTAGGGACGTTATATCTGATATTAGCTTTCTTTACAGGTATTGCTCTTATTAATCTGATCGACTTTGCAATTCCCAAATCTCTCAATCCTCACGAAATACAAGGAGTCGAGGATATGGACAAAAAACGTTCTCTGAAACGAACGGGCATTGTAGTGGCATTGTCTATTGCCATACATAATTTCCCCGAAGGTATAGCCACTTTTACATCAGCATTAGGATCATTGGATGTTGCCATCCCCATCACTGTCGCTATCGCCATACACAATATACCCGAAGGTATAGCTGTTGCTGTGCCTATCTATCATGCTACCGGCAGCCGCAAAAAGGCTTTTTGGCTATCATTTGCATCAGGTCTTGCCGAGCCTTTTGGCGCACTTATCGCTTATTTGTTCTTGATGCAATTCTGGACTCCTGCCATGAACGGAATCATATTGGCGGCTGTATCGGGGATTATGGTATTTATATCGCTTGACGAATTGCTTCCCAGTGCCGAAAAGTATGGAAAACATCATTTGTCTATCTCCGGCTTGGTTGCAGGGATGCTGTTGATGGCTTTTAGTCTTTATCTCTTTGTGTGAATATTTACCTTAACACGTTTTAATAAGGCTTAATTTATGCAATATTGCAAAAAATTGACTTATATTTACAGTTCTTGTGCAGAAATAATTAACAAACAAACACAATAAAATTAGTTTATGAAACGGAATATACTTATTCTCATTCTTTTTCTTCTCTCCTGCGGGAGCCTCTTTTTTCTTAACTCTTGCAAAAGGAGTGGAGGGCATGAAATTGATCAGGAATTTGCTCAGTATATAGCAGCATTTACATTTGGAAGAGTAACCTCTTCTTCCGAAATTATAATAGAACTAACTCAGGATATTCCTACCGTAGAGCTAAATAAGGAAATAGATACTGATCTTTTCGAATTTAGCCCTTCACTCAAAGGAAAAGCCTATTGGACCAACTCCCGCACAATAAAGTTTGTACCCGAACCCGGAGAATTGAAACAAGGCAAGCAATACGAAGCTTGGTTTAAGTTGGATAAGGTGCTTAAAGTAGACAGTAAATTCAAAGAATTTTACTTCTATTTTCATGTCCCTGAGCAAAACTACAATGTTACGCTTTCCCCTTATTCTCCAATGAAAGACAATGATCTGTCATGGAACACAGTAAAAGGAACAATCTTATTAGCCGATGATGCCACTGCTGACGATGTTCAGAATATGTTTTCGCTTACAGGTGGAGATAAAGTAAAGGATGCAAAACTAAAAGTAACACCTTCCGAAATAAAAGGTAGATTTAATCTTGTAATTGATAGTTTGTATCGTAGTAACAAAGATTTGGAATATACACTACAAGTTAAAGGAAGTGCGATAGGAGCAGAGAAAGATGAGGAACTGAAAATATTAATGCCTTCAACTTCTCGTTTTGAGGTTTTAGATGTGGCTTTAGAATACGAGCCGCAAGAATGCGTGAGAATAACTTTCACTTCTCCATTATCTTTAAATCAAAATATACAGGGCTTGATCAGTCCCGGTAACATAGATTCTTATACATACGATATTCAGAAAAATATATTACGCTTATATTTGGATAAGACCACAAGGGGCACTAGTACCGAACTGAAAATATATAAAGAAATTAAGAGTTCGAATAACGTACAATTGAAAGAAGATTATACTTATAGTGTCAATTTTGAGCAAAATAAGCCTGAAATCCAATTGAATGAAACGGGTAGTATATTGCCCAACTCCAACAATCTGAGTATTCCGTTCAAGGCTGTAAATCTATGGGCTGTGGATGTGAAAGTAATCAAGATATTTGAAAGTAATGTTTTAGGCTATTTACAGGCAAATGACTTTGGTGAAAACGCTGAATTGAAACGTTTTGGACGTTTGATATTGAAAAAAAGGGTTCGTCTTGACGAAGACCCGACCCTCAAACTTGAGGAGTGGAATAATTTCTCTTTAGACCTTGCCCGGATGATAAAGCAAGATCCCGGAGCGGTGTATCGCATCGAGTTCTCAATGAAGAAAGAATATTCACTCTATCCTTGTGGAGGCATTACACCTCAAATACCTCAAGGAGGAGCTTCATTAGAGCGTTTCGATTCCAGATTGGATAGTGACAGTGAAGAGGAAAATGATGCTTACGGACAAAGCTATTTCTCTGAAAATTGGGATTGGAATAACTATAGATGGGAAGAACGAGACAATCCGTGCGATCCGACATATTATATGAATAAGACTTATCACAGCATTGTTTTAGCGTCTAATATTGGTATTACAGCTAAATTAGGTTCAGATAAGAAAATGTTGGTTGTACTGTCCGATATTTTGACTACCAAACCCATATCCGGATCAGTAGTAGATATCTATAATTTCCAGATGCAACGCATCGGAAGCGGTAAAACGGATGGTAATGGATTTGCTGAAATAGAATATAAAGGAGGAGTTCCATTTGCCATAATCGCATCACGTGATAAAGAAAAAGGTTACCTGAAGGTGACTTCCAATCTGTCATTGTCGTTAAGTAATTTTGATGTAAGCGGTAAGGAAATAAAGAACGGACTCAAAGGATATATTTACGGTGAGCGAGGTGTTTGGCGTCCGGGCGATTCCATCTTTGTGACCTTTGTTCTCGAAGACAAAGCCAAGACGCTGCCTAAAGATCACCCTGTGTCGCTCGAACTTTATACTCCTCGCGGACAATTGGCGCAACGATATATGTCTAACTCGGGTAAAGACGGATTTTATCCATTCCGCATGGCTACCGATGCAAATGCGATTACAGGCAACTGGCAAGCTAGAATAAAAGTTGGGGGAGTAACATTCTTCCAAACATTAAAGATAGAAACCGTTAAGCCTAACCGATTGAAGGTGCGTCTCGATGTTGGCGATATGATAAATGCCGGTTCAGGCTCATTCTCAGCAGGATTGTCTTCCCAATGGTTGCATGGAGCCCCAGCAGTCAATCTGGCTGCAAAAGTAGAGATGACTCTGTCATCGGTTCGTGTGCCGTTTAAAGGATACGAACAATACTCATTTAACAATCCGGCTTCAAGCTTTACGTCCGAAACATATACCATTTTTGATGGACATTTAGACGCTTCGGGTAATGCCAATGTAAGAGCCGAATTGCCTCAGGCTGCTTACGCTCCGGGTATGCTTCGCGCTAATATTGTTTCTCGCGTATTTGAGTCGGGAGGAGATGCCAGCATCTATGCACAAGTAGTGCCTTATTCTCCGTTTTCGGCATACGTGGGAGTCAAATCTCCTTTAGATACAAATTATGGTTGGCTGGAAACGGACAAAGACAATATACTTGATATAGTAACTCTTTCTCCTCAAGGCAAACCGATAAACCGCTCTAATCTGAATGTAAAAGTTTACAAGATAAAATGGTCTTGGTGGTGGAATTCGAATGATAATCTGGCTTCTTATGTCAATAATACATCGACCGAGATAGTGCTGGATCAGAATTTGTCGACTGTCGGAGGTAAAGGAAGTGTCAAGTTTCGTGTAGATTATCCCGACTGGGGACGTTATCTTGTTATTGTAAAAGATCAGCAAGGCGGACATACTACCGGAAAAGTGCTATATGTAGACTGGCCTTCGTGGAGAGGACGCTCCGATAAACAAGATCCTAGCGGTTTGACAATGCTTTCGTTCACTACCGACAAGCAATCGTATAATGTAGGTGAAACAGTTACGGTCATTCTGCCAAAGAGTTCGGAAGGAAGAGCTTTGATGAGTATAGAAGATGGCTCACGAGTTATTTCGCATGAATGGGTAGAAACCAGTGGCAAAGAAGATACAAAATATACATTTAAGGTGACTGAGGATATGGCTCCTAACTTCTATATTTATGCAAGCTTGCTTCAACCTCATGCCCAGACCGATAATGATTTGCCTATACGTATGTATGGCGTATTGAATATCAATGTTGAGAATAAAGAAACTATTCTGACTCCGGTTATCTCAATGCCGGATGAGCTACGACCTGAAAAAGAATTTTCTGTTTCCGTATCTGAGAAGAATAAGAAAGATATGACCTATACGCTCGCCATTGTAGACGAGGGCTTGCTTGATCTTACGGGCTTCAAAACGCCGAATCCTTGGAACGATTTTTATTCCCGTCAGGCTTTAGGTGTACGCACATGGGATATGTTTGATATGGTAGTAGGCGCGCAAACCGGAAAAATGGGACCTCTCTTGAGTATTGGTGGAGACGAAGCTTTGAAGCCATCAAACAATACGATGAGTAGATTCAAACCCGTTGTCAAATATCTCGGACCTTTTTCTCTTAAAGGAGGAAAGACCGATACTCACAAAATTACGTTGCCGCCTTACTTTGGATCGGTGCGTGTAATGGTAGTTGCAGGAAATGAAAAGGGAGCGTACGGCAATACCGAAAAAGCTGTGCCGGTACGAAACCCACTGATGATTCTTTCTACCTTGCCGCGTGTAGCCGGACCCGATGAAGAAATATTATTGCCTGTCAATGTATTTGCTATGGATAAGAAAGTGAAGAATGTAACCGTCACTGTTCAGTCCAGTGGTTTATTCCAATTCCAAGACGGAACTTCTAAGTCTGTATCATTTACAGAAGTGGGAGATAAGATGGTTTATTTCAAAGTGAAAGTATCTAAGAAGACCGGTTTTGAGAAAGTGGTAATAAAAGCGTCAGGTAATGGCGAAACTGCAACTGAAACAATAGATATAGAAGTTCGTAATCCTAATCCTCCTCAGATAATTACATCTCAGGCTTTGATTACGGCTAACGATACAGCCAATCTGTCTATTGATTTCGAATCTATTCAGCCGGGAGACTGGGCAAAACTTGAAATATCTCGTATGCCAGGAGTCAATCTGAATAAGAACCTATCTTATTTACATGATTATCCGCATGGATGCTCGGAGCAGGTTACTTCTAAAGTATTTCCATTACTATACGTAGAAGCATTCCGTCCGTTCTCGGAAAAAGAAAAAGCCGTTATTGATAATAATATCAAAGAAGGTATAAAGATTATTTCATCACGTCAGTTATCCGATGGAGGTATCGCATATTGGCCGGGTAATGTATATCCTAATGAGTGGGTTTCTACTTATGCCGGACATTTCCTTGTTGAGGCTCAGCGTGCCGGACGCGATGTACCGGCGTCAGTGTTAACTAAGTGGAAGCAATTCCAGAAGAAGACTGCTCAGACATGGAACAATGCAGATATTTATCGTTCTTATTATAGTCTGTCGATGCATGATCTGCAACAAGCATACAGATTGTATACTCTTGCACTTGCCGGAGAACCTGAATTGGGTGCGATGAATCGTTTGAAAGAAATGAAAGGACTTTCCCCTCAGGCTCGTTGGAGGTTGGCTGCAGCTTATGCTTTGGCAGGAAAGAAAGAGGCTGCGAATCAATTACTTGTTGGGCTCTCTGATGCCGTAGAACCTTATATGTTCAACAACAATACTTATGGTAGCTCTACTCGGGACTTGTCTATGATTATGGAAACATATCTGTTGCTTGGTAAAACTGAAAAGGCGTTAGCCTTATCCTTCAAGGTATCAGAAGGATTGAGCCGTGGATATGTTACTACCCAAGAAGCTTCGTATGGGTTGATAGCAATGTCTCAGCTTGCCAAAAAGATGGGTAAGGGCGTTATTTCTTACGAATGGGAGTTGAACGGAGTTAAACAGTCAAAGGGTAACTCGGGAGAAGTATTTCAGGAAATAAATCTAAAACCTCAGGAGAAAATAAATATTTCGATACTTAATAAAGGACAAGGGAAACTTTTCGTTCGTTTGCTCGGACGCACGCAGCCGTTAGTCGATAACACTCCGGCAGTTAGTAATGGAACGAATCTTTATGTAAATTATGTAGACGAAAATGGTAGAGAACTTGATGTGACATCTTTGAAGCAAGGAACAGAATTTTTTGCCAATGTTGTAGTTCAAAATATATCGGGAATGTATCTGACCGATATGACATTGAGCCAGATATTCCCTTCGGGTTGGGAAATATTTAATACACGATTGTTTAATGAGGCAGACACCCGTGTTGGCGGCGCATTCAATTATCAGGATATTCGCGACGACAGAGTGTACACCTATTATAATCTTAGCAATGGCTATTCTTCATCATTCCGCCTGAGATTGCAAGCTGCATATTGTGGTAAATTCTATTTGCCGGCAATTAGTAACGAACCTATGTATAGTCCTATTATGCAAACCCGTACAACAGGACACTGGGTAGAAGTAAAACAATAAGCTAACATTAGCTGTATATATAAAATAGGGTATTTGTCAAATAAATACCCTATTTTTGTGAGAATATTGCAGAGATAATAAATGAAAAAAGTATTATGCACATTTGCCAATTATCCACTTTCTAACGGTTTCGAACGTTATCGGAAAGAGGCTGAGGCTTTGGGTGTATTTGATAAGATATATACATACGACGAGAATGATCTGGATGCCACTTTTAGACGCAGATTCGGACGTTTTCTCTATCCCTATTCGCGAGGATATGGATATTGGAGTTGGAAACCTATTATGATAAAGAAAACGCTCGATGGTATGCAGGAAGGAGATATTTTGTTGTATACCGATTTGGGGTGTTATTTTAATCCTAAAGGAAAAAAGCGGTTGGATGAATATTTTCAAATAGTAGATCACTCTCCATCAGGTATTTTAGGCGTCAGAGCGCAAGAGAGGAATACAAGTACGCGTACTGAACTAAGATTGCCTGAGTATGAATGGACTAAAGGAGATATTTTTGATTATTTTGGAGTTCGTGATGATAAGTCGTTTACAGATACCAATCAGTTTGAAGCAACGATTGTCTTTATAAAAAAATGCCCAGCCTCTATTGCTTTTGTAAATGAATGGGTAAATGTAATTTACAATCATTTTGACCTTATAACGGATAAACCGTCAAAAGCTCCCAATCTGGAAGGTTTTAAAGACAATCGCCACGATCAGAGCATTTTCTCTATGTTGGCTAAGAAATATCAGATATCTGAATTTTCCCGCAATGAATTATGTCCTACCGAGTTTGACAATCTTGATTGGAATATAATGTCAGACTATCCCATCTGGGCAAGGCGTGATGTGTATTATAAAAGCATGTGGCACTATCGACATCGTTTTAGTCTGAGAAAATATTACAATATAGTCTGGAATATAAAATATTTCTTTAAAAGTATTCTTCGCCCCAAAACATATCACAGATGAAAAAAGCAGTTTGCACATTTGGTAGTTATTATCTGACAGAAGGCTTTCCCCGTTTTCGGAAAATGGCAGAAGGTATGGATGTTTTTGACGAAGTATATACTATCAGCGAAAAAGATCTGGATGCTGATTTTTATAAGTATTGGGGACGTTACTTGATACCCTATTCGCGAGGATTCGGTTATTGGTGCTGGAAGGCTTATATTATTCTCAAAATCTTGGAGAAGATGGACGATGGGGATATACTTTTATATTCCGACATCGGCTGTTACTTTAATCCTGCGGGGCGTGAGCGTCTGTTAGAATATTTTGATATTGCAGAAAAGCATCCGACGGGAATGTTGGGTGTAAAAAGCCAGGAACAAAGCTATAATGGCATGCCCGAAACCCTTTATTATGAATATGAATGGACTAAGGGAGATGTTTTTGCCTATTTTGATGTGTATGATGACAAGACATATACTCATACTCCTCAATTTGAATCTACGATTATTTTTTTCAGAAAAAGCCCATTGGTAATGCAATTTGTTCGTGATTGGTATCAGGCATATCTTGACGATTACAGTCTGGCTACCGATTCTCCTTCGCGTGTACCTAATCTACCGGGATTTGTAGAAAATCGCCACGATCAGAGCCTTTATTCAATATTGGCTAAAAAATATGGCATTGCAGAAATATCTACAAATGAGATATTTCAACGAGATTGGTCTTTGCTCGATAAATATCCGATACAGGCACGACGCGATAAATTTTATCCCAGTAAGTTTCATTATAAATACCGATTTAAATTGCGAAAGCTCTATCGTAGATGGTGGGCTATAAAGTATTGGTTTAAAGATCATTTTTGAAAATATTTACTAGAAGTCTAAAATATATTATCTTTGTATTCTCACAAGAAAAGGATTTTACCTTTTTTTCGAAATCGACAAAGGCTTATACAAACTCGAACCCTATATGAATTCATCTTATCAAAAGAAAAAACAATCTGTTTTTTATATAATATGCTTCCTTCTTCTTTTTTTGAGTTTTTTTCTCAATCTGTTTAAAGTCATCCCCGATGATATGTATACAGAATACGAAACTTTTGTAGAGTCGTTAGTCGTAGGCAAAATGGCAAAAGCCGAGAAAGATGGAGTTTTGGCTTCAGCTGGATTTCCGGGCGTGAATTATGATAAGAATCTTGTGCAGGATAGCCTTGTTAGAGCTAATGTGGATAGGGTAGAGGATATGTATGTAAGAGATAATATTATAAATCAGTTTAAATTGGAGCAGATAAAATATTATCAGAATCAAGAAAAAACACCCGACAACTATTGTGTATATGTAAGTCACTCCGGCGGACAGGCAATGTTTTATTATTATGTACAAAAATTGCTTCCTTTCGATAAAGATGTTCGCTATCAGTTGTTGCGAGCCTTAAATTGTGCCTTGTTGGCTCTTTGTTTCCTTTTATTCATTGGGTGGGTTTACCGAAACTTCGATTTCGTTGCAGCTTTGGTTACGTTTCTGTTTATATTTACTTCCTCTTGGCTGGTTCTTTTTGCCGGTAACGGTTTATGGTGGTCGTTATGGAGTTTCTTTGCACCGTTCTTAACAATGCTTTTGTTGTTGGAGAAGAAACACTGCAATCCCCGACAAGTCTCTAATGTTAAAATATTAAGTTGGTTATTTATTGCGTTTTTAATTAAATTGGCATTTTCGGGATTAGAATTTATATCGACAGTAATGTTGACTCCTTTTATCCCGATCGTATATTATGCTTGGCTAGAACGATGGAAGATTAAAGATTTTATAATACGATCTGTCAATGCCGGATTGGTTACACTCGGCGCAGTAGTTATTCAATTTGCAATATTGATTGTTCAATTAAAATATCTTTTGGGAGATTTTTCAGCAGCTTTCCAATATCTTTCCGATGCCTTTGTCAAGCGTTCCAGCTTCGATAATTCGGCTAACGTGTATGATGCCGGCGACAGGTTTGCCAATTCGGATACACTCTCTTTTTTGTGGAATAATATTATTAAAGACTATCTGCGGGGCGATATGTACTTTTGGGGTTTTGCTCCGTCTTCGTTCCAATTCTTTTTCGCCTATCTTATTGGGTTTATAATAGTGATGGCACTAGTCTTATTTATCATCACACGCAATTCGTTGGAACGGAAATACAATGCCATCATTCTATCCACTATGTTGTCTGTGGCTTGCCCACTTTCGTGGTATGTGATTTTTAAAGAGCACTCCTTCTGGCATCCTCAGATAGACTATATTATCTGGTATATGCCATTCTTGTTACTTGGGTTTACAATCGTAGGAGTAACTCTTTCTAAACTATTCAAACGAGCCGATTAGACTCTGTATCGTTTCTTATTATGCAAAAGTAGGTGAATAATTAAGCATAGTACCACAAAGGTTGATCCTACTGCTACCACACCATTCCATCCATAGTGTTGCCATGCTATACCTCCAAGCAATGTACCTATCGAACCCCCAACGAAATAAGATACCATGTAGACTGTATTGAGTCTGTTGGATGCTTCGGGGTGAGTTGCGAATACAATAGTCTGATTGGTAACGTGCATGGATTGCAATCCCATGTCGAGAAATATAATACCTATTATCAGCCCCGTATAACTATTGCCTAACAGCCCGAATGCAACCCATGAGAGAACCATCAGAATGGAAGAGATAGTTATAATTATATTCTTATTTATTTTTCCCGATATAGCTCCGGTTACGGATGCAGCTAGAGCTCCAATAATCCCGATTAGTCCGAGTAAACCCGCAACATCACTTCCCTGATAGAATGGAGCTTGTTCTAACCTAAATGTAAGAGTAGTCCAAAAAACAGAAAATGCACCAAAACTCAATGCTCCTCTTAATGATGTGAGCCGCAGGTTTGGCAATTCTTTTGTATAGCGTGCAATAGAACCCATCAGTTGACTATACGTTCCTTTGAATGTAGGCTGCATTTCGGGCAATAACCAAGCTATGAGGATTCCTAAAACAACCATAATTCCGGCGGCGATATAAAAGACTTCACGCCAGCCAATATATTCTCCCAATACTCCGCTGAATACGCGTGATGCCAGAATCCCTATCAGCAAGCCGCTCATGACTATACCTACATTCTTTCCTTTTTCTTCGGGTGAAGATAATTGTGCTGCAATAGGGACGAATATTTGAGGTACGACAGATGTTAACCCAATAAAGAAGCTGGCAGTAATCATTACTGTTAATGACTTGCTATAAGCAAATATTAACAGAGATATGATTATGAATATAAAGTCGATGAGGATAATTCTTTTTCGTTTAAACATGTCTCCTAATGGGATGATCAATAGCAATCCTGCTGCATAGCCTATTTGTGTAAACATGGCAATTCTGCTTGTTGCGGCCTCCGATTCGCCCAACTCTTTTGCTATCATACCCAAAAGAGGTTGATTATAATAGTTGTTGGCAACTACCAACCCGGCTCCGATTGCCATTAGCCAAAGGGTACTTTTCTTTAGATATTGTTTGTTGTCTGAAGTTTCTTGTAATTGCATGAATTTATAATTTAAATTAAACCAAATAGTGGAATGCAATATTCCATTATTTGGTTTTGTAGTTTGTGTCTAAAAGGGTTCTATGTAGAGAAAGCTTGATCTGATAATCTATTGCTGTTTTCTCAGACCAATCTTGTCTATGTTAATTTAGTTTATCTATTTAGAGAAAAGGGTTTAATCTATAAATCGTTTTGTTATATCTCCAAATGCATCTATACGTCTGTCTCTGAAAAATGGCCACCACCTGCGCACTTGTTCCGAGCGTTTCATATCTATTTCGACAACCTTAACTTCTTCATTATTATTCGAAGCCTGCCAAAGAACCTCGCCTTGAGGACCTGCTACAAAACTGTTTCCCCAGAATGTAATTCCGTTTGTTTGTTCCGATGGGTCTGTTTCATATCCCGTCCGGTTTACCGATACTACGTGTAACCCATTTGCTACGGCGTGTCCCCTTTGCGATATTATCCATGCATTCAGTTGTCGTTCCTTTTCCTCTTGTATGTCTGTTGATTCCCAACCTATAGCCGTAGGATAGATTAGTAAATCTGCTCCCGCCATTGCCATTAATCGGGCAGCTTCGGGATACCATTGATCCCAACAGACCAAAACACCAAGCTTTCCGAGAGAGGTTTCTATTGGCTTGAATCCTAGATCTCCCGGTGTAAAATAAAATTTTTCGTAATATGCCGGATCATCAGGTATGTGCATTTTACGATATTTACCGGCTATTGATCCGTCATTCTCTATCACTACTGCAGTATTATGATATAGTCCCGGTGCACGTCGCTCGAACAAAGAGAGAACAATGACTACACCTAGTTCTTTGGCCAATTCTCCAAATTCATTTGTCGAAGGACCCGGAATAGTTTCAGCCAAATCAAAGATAGAGGTATCTTCTACTTGACAAAAGTAAAGGGAATTGTGCAGTTCTTGTAAGACAATGAGCTGTGCCCCTTGCTTTGCAGCTTTCCTTATACTATCCTTTAGTCGTTGTATATTGCCTTTTATATCGGGAGTATTAGCTTGCTGTATAAGTCCTATTTTCATAATTAGTTTCTTTAGTCTGGTAATTTTATTGTCTCGGGCGACATTTCCACATGCTTTTCAAACTCGGCTATCCTCAATTTTATATCATCCAGAAATTCTTGAGTACATCCTGCCATTTCAGCATCAATGAGATATTGTCTCAACAAAGGTAAGAACAAAATATCGTTTCCGGAGAATACCATTGCCGGTATATCATTTTTGAGGCATCTGAGTAATAAAGCTTTCTGATCCTTCATTCTTTAAGAGTATCTGTTAAACATATCTCTCCGGATATTGCATTGTTATGCAATGCAATGACCCATGCTGACGAATTAGTGGTGAGCAGTCTATTCCTACAATCTCTTTGTCGGGAAAAGCTGTTTGCAACTGCTTCCGGGCTTGTTCGTCTAGCTTGGCATCATTATAGAAAGGAACAAGGACAGCTTTGTTCATTATCAAGAAATTTGCATAAGTAGCCGGTAACCTTTGATTGTCTTCATCATATATCAGTTTCGCCATTGGCAAGGCTATCAGCTTGTATAGTTTGCCTTCATAATCGGTAAACGTCTGTAACTGCTGTTCCATTTGTGCTAAAGCCTGATAATGTTCGTCCTCTTTATCCTCACATTTTACGTATGCAATAGTATGTGCATCGCAATAGCGAGCTAAAGTATCTATGTGGCTGTCAGTGTCATCTCCTGATAGGTAGCCATGATCGAGCCATAATATTCTGTTTAATCCGAAAATATTTTTGAGATAATCTTCAATTTCGGTTTTGGACATAAAAGAATTTCTGTTAGGCGACAGTAAACATTCGGATGTAGTAAGGAGTGTTCCCATTCCGTCCGATTCTATTGCTCCTCCTTCCAGTACAAAATTCTTTTTATTTTCGAGTTTAACGTCTGATGCAAATATCTTTTTTGCATAAAGACCTCTTGTTATCTGATTGTCATCGTTTGCAGCAAACTTCATACCCCACCCATTGAACGTAAAATCATAGATGTATCTTTCTTCATTTTTTAAAACAGAAATACCTCCATGATCGCGTGCCCAAGTATCGTTACTTGGTAATTCGATAAGAATAAGGTTGTCGAATAATGCTTCTAGCTTTTCCAACTCATATCTTACAAGTTTGGCATTATGACACACTATGATTAATTTTTGCCTTTTCAAAATCTCAGTAGCTATACTGACATAGCAAGTTGTTACCTCTTCCAACATATATTCCCAGTCGGTGTGGCTATGAGGCCAGGCAAGTTGTATGGCACTTTGCGGATACCATTCGGGTGGCAGTAATATGGATTGTTTCATCAAACTGTTTTTTTCTTAATAAATAGGACTAACAAAAATACAAAATAATTATTTTATAATACCTCCTGTTAACATTCGTCCTGAATGAATTGTTTGCCTGCGGGCAGAAAATAAAATTTCAGGATTTGAGTATGTACATATATTGGCTATTTCTATATTTTGCTCTGGTATTCCTGCTTTGGTTAATAGTATTTTATTTGCTAGCTCTAAGTTTATATGGCTTTTCCCCGATACGGAATTACGATAGCTGATTTCTTTTTCGTCAAATCCATTTTCGATAAAAGCTTTGGTCACCTCATCGCCAACCTCAAATATTTTTTGTGATATACATGGACCTATACCTACCAATAGGTCTTGAGGTGTACAATGGTATTGTTCTATCATTTTTTTTACCGTTTTTTCGGCAATACCGAGTACTGTGCCTTTCCATCCGGCATGTATTGTAGCTAAAACTTTCTTTTTAGGATCGAAAATGAGTAGTGGTACACAGTCTGCTGTGGCAATTCCGATAAATATTTCTTTCTGATCGGTAACTAGAGCATCTATACCATTCATTAAGGTGAGTTTTTCTAAGTCTGATTTCTGTAAGAATGATTTATCTATTGTTAAAATGTTGTCTTTATGTACTTGATATGGAATGTACAGATTTTCTACAGAAATGCCCATTATATTTGCAATACATTCTTGGTTTTCATTTACAGCATCGGGATTGTCTCCTGAATATGGACTGAGATTGAGTGATGTATATGTTCCTTGACTCACTCCTCCTTTAATAGTAGAGGTGAAATGAAATAAAGATTCGTTAGATAAGGAACGAAATTGTAATAAGTGTATATTGTTATATTGAACAGATTTCATTACGAGAATATTTAATTGAAAATAAAACTTTATAGAACTATAACAAAAATATTAATTAAAACAGGTTATTATGAAAAAAATGCTATTATTATTCCTTGTTGCAGTATGTTCTTTTGGGGCAAAGGCTCAAGATGTTGATTATGAAAGATATTATCAAGGGGTAGATACTTACAAAGATTTGAATCTTTCTTCAGATCAAATTTCTAAAATAAAGAAATTACAGAGAGAAGTTGGTCCTAAATTTGCTGCTATTGGTAGAGATCGTTCGATCTCCGGTTACGAGAAAGGACAAAGAAAGCGTGAATTGGCAATGAAACATAGAGCGCAGATACGTGCTATATTGTCTGATGGACAAATGAGCACATTGGAGAAAAAATATGGACCAATATATGAGGGAGATAGAATCAAAGACGCCATAAGTGACAATTATGACGACAGATTAGATGCTTTGGAAGATAAATATGACGCTCAAAAAGACGCTATTAAAGATGACCCACGCTTAGATAAGTATGAGAAGAAAGCTCGTGTCAATGCTTTAAAACAAAAATATAAAGCTGAAAAGGCAAAATTAAAAGCTGAAAAGAGTGCGGCTAAAAATGGTCTTTTTAGATAAAAAAGGAATTAAGTGCTTAGTGAAATAAAAAAAGGAGATGAATTGTGATTCATCTCCTTTTTTATTATTGTGTTTTTTGTCTAATCTTTCTCTTCTTCCAGACCATCTTCATAAAAGAATCCGTCTACTTCTTCATCCTCATCCCAATCTTCTTCATAGTCGTCTTCAGGCAACTCGTCAATGTCATCTTCAAACTCTACGGTTTTTATATCCAAATTTCGATGAGTAATATTGAACGATTTCTTATATTCTCCATCAGCATTCATCTCACGCCATAAGAGATCTTTCAAGGCAGTCAGATTGTATCCAGTAATAGAAGATATGAATATATGAGGTATTTCGGGAAGATCAGCTTCCAAGGCCTCCATCAGCTCCTCGTCTAGCATATCTGCTTTTGATATGGCAAGTACACGTCTCTTATCCAGTAATTCGGGATTATATTGAGCCAATTCATTAAGTAATATTCTGTATTCTTGATGTATGTCATCAGCATCGGCAGCTATCAGAAACAAGAGTAGTGAATTTCGCTCTATATGGCGCAAAAAACGTAACCCCAACCCTTTGCCTTCGCTTGCACCTTCTATTATACCGGGTATGTCAGCCATTACGAACGACTTATAGTCGCGATAGCTTACAATTCCGATCTTGGGTTCTAATGTTGTGAAAGCATAATTTGCAATTTTAGGCTTAGCCGCAGTCATTACTGAAAGTAAAGTAGATTTGCCGGCATTTGGAAATCCGACCAATCCCACATCTGCCAATACCTTTAGTTCTAATACTATTCTGCGTTCCTCATAAGGTTCGCCGGGTTGAGCATAGCGAGGGGCTTGATTTGTAGATGTTTTGAAGTGGTTATTACCTCTACCACCTCTACCTCCTTTGAGCATAATTACTTCTTGCCCATCCTCAGTTACATCACATAAATACTCTCCGGTTTCGGCATCATAAGCGACCGTTCCGCAAGGTACTTCTATAATCTTAGAATCACCTTTTTTTCCCGAACTAAGCTTTCCTGTTCCGCCTTCGCCATGTCCGGCTAATACGTGACGTTGAAATTTGAGATGGAGCAATGTCCATAAGTTCTTGTTTGCTCGCAATATAATATGTCCGCCATCGCCTCCGTCACCGCCATCAGGGCCGCCCTTCGGAATATATTTTTCCCTTCGGAAATGGGTAGAACCTCTACCGCCCTTACCTGACCGGCAGTAAATTTTGACGTAATCTATGAAATTCGAATCTGACATATTTTCTGACTTTTTTGTTGAATCCTATATGTATATCTGTCTGATATAACATTTATAGGTTTTAAATTGTTACTTAACGAATCTTCGTTAAAGTACTCTTTAGAGATAACAAAGGAAGTTATAAGTGTTTGATACTTTATAACTTCCCTGATATTGTAATTATTCTGTTATTTTACTTTGTCTACAGCTTCAGAAATGCGTACGAATATTTCATCAACGCCTCCAACCCCTTTTATAGAAGCTAACTTACCTGTTGTTTTATAATGCTCTTTAAGCGGAGATGTTTGATTTTTGTAAACATCAAGACGAGACTTTATAGTCTCCATATTGTCGTCGGAACGACCTGATTGTTGTCCTCGTTTTATCAAGCGATCAATCAATTCAGGCTCTTCTACTTCCAAGCTTACCACAATAGAAACTTCCTGACCTCTATCTTTTAGCATTTTATCCAATGCTTCCCCTTGTGCTATTGTACGTGGAAATCCGTCGAATATTACACCTGCAGCATCTTTTTTACTATCTAGCACATTTGCCAACATACTGATTACTACATCATCAGGAACTAATTGTCCTTTTGAGATATAACCTTCCGCTAACTTACCTAGCTCTGTTCCGTTTTTTATCTCGGCACGCAATACATCTCCTGTCGAGATATGAGCCAGATTGTACTTCTTGATTAGATTTTCGCTTTGAGTTCCTTTACCCGAACCCGGAGCGCCAAAAATAATAATATTTAGCATGTCAATTGTGTTACTGGTTATTAATCTTCATCTCTAAGAAAATCCGATTAATAAAAGTTTTTATATTCTTAATTTTTTATTTTATATATTTCCGGATAGTTTCGTCCATATCCATCATAGTCGAGCCCGTATCCTACGATAAAATCGTTGGGTATTTCCAATGCCACATAATCTAATTTCAGATCGTGTTTTAAAGCATCTGGTTTCAACAGCAATGTTGTAACCAATATTTTTTCGGGTTCGTCGCAAGCCAACTGCTCAAGCATCAGAGACATTGTATAGCCAGTGTCTACTATATCTTCTACCAGAACTACTGTACGTCCTTTTATATCCTCTTCTAAACCGTATATTTCTTTTATTTTGCCCGAAGAGGAAGTGCCTTTGTAAGACGACATCTTGACAAAAGAAACTTCGCAAGGAACGGAGATACGCTTCATCAGTTCAGAAGCATACATAAATGAGCCGTTGAGTACACAGATAAATAAGGGGTCTTTTCCTTCCAAGTCTTTATTTAGTCTTTGTGCTATTTTATCAATGGCATTCTCTATTGTTTCTTGACTAAGGAATAATGCAAATTCTTTGTCCTTAATTTTTACAGTATTCATGGATGATTATGCTATAAAATGTTATTGATCTGCAAAAGTAGTATAAATCACTTAAATGTATATCATGATCAGTGATTTTTAAGCTTTAGATTTTTTATATTTATAAAATAAGGCAGGAAAAGATTATATTTTCCTGCCTTGACGAATATCTTAAATCTTACTTTTTATTGAGCTGTAGTGTATGTTTCTTCATAAGGTTGTACTATAACCCAACCTTCTCCCTGAAACATCATTTGAAAACTTTCTCCACTACCACGTCCTACAAATGTTTTGAACGAAACATCTGTTTTAATTGTTGGAGTCAGGTTGCCTGACCATGCTACAGTTGCATTTGGGTCGGTGAAAATAGGTTGACCCGGCTTCACTAGAAGAGTGAGTGGTTGACCGTGAGTTGTGATAGCAATATGTCCTGTTCCACTTAGACGGGCTTGAAATAAGCCTCCTCCCATAATTCCGGCAACGCTTTTCATCATCTTTATTTCCGATTTTACATTGTCCTCATGTGCAAGGATGTCATTACCATTAACGTTGATTGCTTCATTTTCGAGATATAGTATGCGGATTCTTTTTCCATAATCTGCAACAT
The DNA here is from genome assembly GCA_002409595.1 of Dysgonomonas sp. UBA5412. Taxonomy (GTDB): domain Bacteria; phylum Bacteroidota; class Bacteroidia; order Bacteroidales; family Dysgonomonadaceae; genus Dysgonomonas. Next base: position 18,362 of record DHNQ01000019.1, on the reverse strand, counting down.
ATACTTTGCCAGTACCCGATGTTTTCATCATGGTAGTACCTTCTCCTGTTACTGCTTTTTTCAAAAGATTGCCAAAACCCTTACTGAACATTCCTTCTCTCACAAATTTGATATTACCATCATAAGCGACCATCGCTCCTTTTTTTAGCATGACGGTTTTATTTTCTATGTTCAATTCCAGCATATATGGGCTTTCGAGCTGAAAGAAATCATTTTTTGATTCATCTTGAGCTGTTTCGTCAATAAATGTTTTAATGGAATACTTATTCATAATAGATAATTTTTTAACTTATTTAATTGTTATTATTCTGAAATGTGTTTATCGCATTTCTTCCGTAAATATATGTATAAAAATGCTATTAATGATATTCCGTTCTGCTGTGAAATTATATTTTTATATATATCTTCTTTTTATAAAGTATGTTACCTACAATCCAACAGATACAAACAAATAATACAGCATAGATTAAAGAACTAAAATAATTTCCGAATATAGGTTTCAGTGTCAATGAATATATACAGTCTATTACAGATAATGTTTCGCCCTGAATATTAAAAAATGGCTGATACGCTAGAGTGCCTAAAACTCCTGCCAATACATATATAAAAAGAGGATTTACACCAAACGATTCGAAGAATACACTCCATTTTTTATACCCTTTAATGTCGATAATCCATATCAATAGTGCAAGAAAGAGAGAGGCAAGCCCGCATGTTACGATAACAAATGTAGGTGACCAGATCTTTTTATTGATGGGGCATCCGTAGCTTAACAGAAATCCTGCAAATGTGAGGATAGTCCCGATGATAAATAGTTGATTAATGCGTTGACTGTTTTCTTTTACATTCATTAATACTGCTCCGCAACAGAAACCAATCAGAACATGTGCCACAGCCGGAATCGTACTTAACAGTCCTTCGGGGTCGAAAGCAATTCCTGCATCCTTATACATATGGTCTACACCCAATATGGCTTGATCTACAATGGAGATAATGTTTTGTTCACTCTGAGCAAACCCATTGCCGAAGACGAGTATGAGGAAATAGCCTGCCAACGTGATTCCTATTATATAAGGAATATATTTATGTTTTATTGTTATTGCTACGATGGAAGCTAGTCCATAGGTAAGAGCCAGTCTTTGCATAACTCCTAATATACGTATATGCTGAAAATTGCTTATGGCTGTATAGAATCTTTCTCCGAACGAAAGCCCATCCGATTGCAGTGAGTAATATGTTGAGAAAGATACAGACAACCACGAAAGCCCTATTCCTATCAGAAATATAATGGTAGTTCGTTTTATTATTTTCAGTAAAGTAGGAGTCGTGAACTCGAAATTAAATTTTCTCAATGATATATAGGTGGAAATACCCATTATAAACATGAAGAATGGAAAAACGAGATCTGTCGGTGTTAATCCATTCCACGAAGCATGTTGGAGAGGTGAATAGACTGCACTCCACGATCCGGGATTGTTTACTAGTATCATTCCTGCAATTGTAATTCCCCGTAATACGTCTAGGGCTAATAATCTGTTGGAGCTTTTTTGTGTCATATATTTATCTAAGGTTTAACATTTCTACATAAGTACAAAAATAGACTATTTGCAGATACAGGCAAGAAAAAACCTGATATTTAACAAGAAAATATCAGGTTCGCTATAATTGTTAAAACAATGATTATTCGACCAATGCAAAATCAAGTTGTTTCCGTTCCAGATTAGCTCTGGCTACTTTTATTTTTATTTCATCGCCTAAACTATATGTCCGTTTGTTGCGTCGTCCACGTAGACAATAATTTTTTTCGTCAAATTCGTAGAAGTCATCATCAAGATCTCGTATCGGGATCATGCCTTCACATTTGTTTTCGTTTATTTCAGCATATAGCCCCCATTCGGTGATACCCGATATAACGGCATCGAATGTCTGTCCGAGCTTATCCGACATATACTCTACTTGTTTGTATTTGATAGATGCTCGTTCGGCATTGGCAGCCAGTTGTTCCATTTCGGAACTATGCTTGCATTTGTCTTCATACAATTGCTTGCTTACACTGCGCCCTCCGTCCAAATATCTGGTTAGCAAACGGTGTACCATCATATCCGGATAACGACGAATAGGAGAGGTGAAATGAGTATAGTATTCGAAAGCCAAACCATAGTGCCCTATATTTACAGTCGAATATACAGCCTTAGCCATCGCGCGGATGGCAATGGTTGATATTAAGTTTTCCTCAGCCGTTCCGCTCACCTCATCCAATAGATGATTGATAGATTTAGATACAGCCGTTTTTGTTCCGTCTACTTTTATTTTATAACCGAATCGGCGGATAAATTCTGACAAATTCTCCATTTTTTCGGCATTAGGCAGATCGTGTATACGATAGACGAAGGTTTTTGCTGTTTTGCTTTTTGGTACGTCTCCTACAAATTCGGCGACAGTGCGATTAGCTAAAAGCATGAATTCTTCTATCAGTTTGTTTGATTCTTTGGCATATTTGAAGTATACACTTATTGGCTTTCCTTTTTCGTCTATTTCGAATCTGACTTCGTGTCGGTCAAATGCAATAGCACCATGTTCGAAGCGTTTTGCTCTTAATTTCTTAGCCAGATCATTAAGCTTTAATACATCTTCTTTATATTCTCCTTCTCCTGTTTCGATAATATCTTGAGCCTCTTCGTATGTAAACCTTTTGTCCGAATGAATTACAGTTCGGGCTATATGGCTTTTCTTTATATTAGCTTCATTATCGAACTCGAATATAACAGAATAACATAATTTATCTTCGTGTGGACGCAAAGAGCATAGTCCGTTGCTCAGCCGTTCAGGTAGCATGGGGATTGTACGGTCTACAAGATAGATAGAGGTTGCCCTGCTTTCTCCTTCTTTATCTATAATATCACCCTCTTGCACATAATGTGTTACGTCAGCAATATGCACGCCTATCTCCCAATTTCCATTGTCCAATTGTTTGATGGATAGAGCATCATCGAAGTCTTTGGCATCGCGGGGATCAATAGTAAAAGTAGTCGTATTTCTGAAATCTTCTCTTTTTGCTATCTCTTCACTCGTTATCTCTTCTGATATAGTATTGGCATAAGCTTCAATTTTTTCAGGATATTTGTATGGTAACCCAAATTCTGCCAATATAGCGTTCATTTCGGTGTTGTTGTCACCTACCTGTCCCAATATGTCAATAACTTTTCCTATCGGATTTTTTGCTTTTTGCGGCCATTCTATAATCTCAACCAGAGCCTTATCTCCATCTTTACCTCCATTCAGTTTTTCTTTAGGAATAAAAATGTCGTTGGCTAATATTTTACTATCCATTACAAGAAAGGCAAATTGCTTTTGCACATCCAATACACCTACAAAGGTATTTTGTTTGCGTTCAAGTATTTCCAATACCTCTCCTTCGGCTTCATATCCTTTTCGTTTGGCTAGCATTTGTATCTTTACTCTGTCTCCATTCATGGCATGAGCCGAGTTACGTTCAGCCACAAATATGTGAGTGCTGTCGTCATCGGGTGTGAAAAAGTTTTTTCCGTTACTTCTTCTCTCAAATATACCTTCTAGGAATATACCTCTATTATTCGATTTAAATTTTCCGCGAGATGTTTCTATAATGAAAGCATCTTCTTTCAGATCGTAAAGTATATTGTTTATTAATTGTTTCTCGGCAGGTTTATTAAAGCCTAACCTTTCTGTTAATTGCTTGTAGCTGAAAGATTCTGAGGAATTTCTATTAAAGAAGTTAACAATGTTATTAATTATATCTTTTTTCGATTTCCTTTTATCAGACTTGTGCGGGGCTTTATTTTTACTCATACAGTTATATATTTCTTTATTTATGAACTTCGGTTTATCTTAATTTTGGAGATAAATCAAGTATTGTAATTCTCAAATGTACGAAAAAGAATTAAAATGTGTAATTTTGTTCCTCAATAAAAATAATAAGATAATGCCTTGTATATTGAATATAGAAACGGCTACGGAGGTTTGTTCGGTAGCTGTATCGAAAGATGGAGAAGTTATATTTCAGAAAGAGGAAACCGAAGGTCCTTCTCATGCTGTCTTGTTGGGGAGCTTTGTAGACGAGGCTATTCGTTATTTGCGGGCAGAAAGTATTAATTTAGATGCTGTGGCTGTAAGTTGTGGACCCGGATCGTATACCGGCTTGCGTATCGGTGTATCTGAAGCCAAAGGTGTTTGCTTTGGGTTGAATATTCCTTTAATTGCATTAAGTTCGTTAAAAATAATGGCAAATGGTGTATTAGGTAATTCAGACTTGAGAGATGATACATTGTTATGTCCAATGATTGATGCCCGTCGGATGGAAGTGTATGACGTATTATTAGATAAAGATCTGAATGAAATACGTCCGGTTTCGGCAGATATTATAGATGGAGACTCGTTTGCCGAATACTTAAACGATCATCAAATAATCTTTTTTGGAAATGGTGCTGCTAAGTGTAGAGCTGTGTTGCAGTCTCCATCAGCAGTGTTTATAGATAATATTTATCCTCGTGCCGCTGATATGGTCAGGCTTGCTGACGAAGCTTTTGTGAAAAGTGAATTTCAAGATGTGGCTTATTTCGAGCCTTTCTATCTGAAAGAATTTGTGGCTACAACTCCCAAAAATAAGGTATTGAGATAGATTTTTATTTAAACTAAAATATTATTATTTATTATGGAGATTTTAATTTCAGTCGTGTTTCTTGTTTTTGGAGTGTTGCAGATTATTCTTTTCTTCAAGATCTGGGGAATGACTAACGATATCAAAAGTATAAAAGAAAAATACTTAAAAGAGGATAACTTTACTGATGTTGTAGAAGAAGATGAAACCGGAAATCCATTAAGAAAAGGAGTACTTGTTCAGAATGTTAGTACGGGTAAACAAATGCGTATAAAGGAAATAACACAAGATGGTAAATATAGTTGCTATTCTAACAATGGCTTGACTCACGAAGGTGATTTTGATAAAACTGAAATCAAATCATTTTGAAAAAAAATAGAGAATAACATGTAAAAAAAGAAAGATTTTCTTTGCGAGTTATTTTTTTTCTGTATATTTACGAAAAAATAGTAGTTTTACGTAGAATTTATAAATATATGGAAAAGCTTACACATCAGGAAGAAACTGTAATGTTACATGTCTGGCAGCTAAAGGAGTGCGTTGTAAAAGATATTGTAAACAAAATGGACGAACCTAAACCTCCTTATACAACAGTGGCATCTATTGTTCGCAATCTGGAGCAAAAAGGCTATTTATATTCTAAGAAATATGGAAACGTATGGGTTTATTCTCCTAAAGTGGAAGAAGATGAATACAAGAAAGTTTTTATGTCGAATGTTGTAAAAAGTTACTTTGAGAACTCATACAAAGAGCTGGTATCCTTCTTTGTCAAAGAAGAAAAAATTTCGCCTAAAGAATTGCAGGAAATAATGCAAATGATCGAAAAAGGAAAGAAATAATACTAAAATATAAGCCATGGACAACCTTATTCTTACATACCTGATAAAAGTATCAATTGCTTTTGCCTTGTTTTACGGGCTATATGCGTTGATGATGAAGAAAGACACTTTCTTTAAATTAAGACGGATATATTTTCTGTTTGTAGTCATCTTTACACTTCTGTTCCCACTATTTACTATCGAAATTCCTATTGCAAAAGACCCTGTGCCGATGCCTGGTTATTGGTTGTCAGAGATTGATCTGTCCGAAATCTCGGTAGAGAGTAATGCGTCTCAGGCTATGAGTGGATGGCAGGTAGCATTGATTGCAGTTTCGCTCATCTCCCTTGGCTATCTTCTTCGTTTCTTGATTCAATTGCTTTGTATCTTGAAGTTGAAAAAAGACAATGAACATGAAACCTTATTGGGATGTCACGTTGTGAGAATGAAAAATAAGGAATCTGCTCCATTTTCTTTCTTTGGTTGGATTTTTATAAATACAGAAATTCGTAATGCTGCCGAATTGAACGAAATAATTGTACACGAGCAGATACATGTCAGACAATGTCATTCCATAGATGTGGTTCTGTTCGAAATATTGTGTGCCTTCTTTTGGTGGAATCCCTTTGTTTGGCTTCTTAAAAAAGAAATGAAAATAAATCTTGAATATCTTGCTGATCAGGGAGTCTTGGACGCTGGATTCGATCCTCAAAAATATCAATATGTATTGCTGCAAGTGTCTAATACAAACAACAATATATCACTTATAAATAACTTTAATATATCACAACTTAAAAAACGTATTATCATGATGAATAGACGAAAAAGTAGAACACTGCTATCTTCTAAGTATTTGTTAGCAGTCCCGGTTGGAGTGGCATTATTACTTAGTAACGCGGTTCAGGCATCATCAGAACTAATGAATGTCATAAAAGAATCTGAATTAGTATCCGAGTATATAATAGAAGGACAACAAGATCCGATTAAGAAAGGGAATGTGTTTGTAGCAGTCGAACAAATGCCTGCATATACTGGCGGAGAGTCTGCAATGCATACATTTATCTCTCAAAATCTGAAATATCCCGTAGAAGCTCAAAAAGCAGGTCTTCATGGGAGAGTTACAGTTCGCTTTATAGTTAAGGGTACAGGAGAGGTTAGTGATGTAAATGTTGTTCGAGGGATTGATCCCATATTGGATAATGAAGCTGTACGTGTCGTAAAGGCTATGCCGGATTGGAAACCCGGAAAGCAAAATGGGGTTGCGGTAGATGTATATTATACATTGCCAATTGTATTCAGACTACCTGACAGTTCGAACAAAATAGATGCTTCAAATGGTAATCCGAATGAGATTAAAGAAAAAGTAATCGTAAGTGTTGCTTCTTTAAGAGCTGGTGATGAGGATGAGAAAGTTGAGAAAGAACGTCCTTTCCTATCAGTTGAGCAAATGCCTGCATTTCCCGGAGGGGAGTCAGCTATGATCACTTTTATTTCTCAAAATCTGAAATATCCCGAGGATGCCCAGAAAGCAAGAGTGGAGGGTAGAGTTATAGTTCGTTTTGTCGTTGATGAAGTCGGAAATATCACAAATGTAGAGATCGTACGTGGTATCGGAGAAAGCTCGGACAACGAAGCTTTACGTGTTGTGAAATCAATGCCTAAATGGACTCCGGGTAAACAAAACGGTGTGAATGTACCGGTCTATTTTACACTACCAATATCGTTTAAGTTGAAAGCAGAGACTACTGTCTCTTCACCGGCAAAATAATATAATACAGTAAAACTATATTTATTTTCTGAAAGTTTATAAATAAAACTTCACTAACACTACTAGAAAAAGGCAAGGGGGAACCCTTGCTTTTTTATTCTCTAGCTAATCAGTCCCCAATTATATTTATTTCCACCTAATTTACGCAATTGTTTTTGCAAGATCTGATTATCGGGCTTTTCTAATAAAGGATCTTCATCCAATACCTTTTGAGCTATCTCTCGTGCATATTGCAGAATTTCTCCATCACGCACCAGATTTGCTATTCGTAGATTGAAAGGAATACCACTTTGTTGTGTACCCTCCAAATCCCCCGGTCCGCGAAGTTTTAGATCAGCTTCTGCTATTTCAAAACCATCTGTACTCTCCACCATAATATCTATCCGTTTGCGAGTGTCGGCAGAAAGTTCATATGGAGTAACCAATATGCAGAACGATTGGTCTGCTCCACGCCCAACACGTCCGCGCAACTGATGCAACTGCGAAAGCCCGAAACGTTGAGCCGATTCGATAACCATAACTGAGGCATTGGGTACATTTACACCAACTTCGATAACAGTAGTTGCAACCATTATCTGAGCTTCATTCGAAATAAAACGTTGCATTTCGGCTTCTTTATCCTTCGGCTTCATCTTTCCATGTACTTTGCAGACTGTATATTCGGGAAAAATTTCTTTTATATGTTCAAATCCTTCTTCCAGATTTTTTAAATCCAGCTTTTCACTTTCCTCTATCAAGGGATATACCATATATACCTGTCTCCCTTCTTTCAATTGTTTTCGGATAGATTCGTATAAAGCACCTCGCTTCTTATCGTATTGATGGATTGTTTGTATAGGCTTACGTCCCGGTGGAAGTTCGTCGATAACCGACACATCCAAATCTCCATATATTGTCATTGCCAGAGTGCGGGGAATGGGTGTTGCCGTCATAACAAGAATATGAGGTGGATTTACATTCTTCGCCCACAATTTCGCCCTTTGGGCTACCCCAAATCGGTGCTGTTCGTCAATTACAACTAACCCCAGATTAGCAAACTGCACAGTATCTTCTATCAAGGCATGCGTGCCGACAAGGATTTGAAGATCATTTGTTAATAGATTACTATGTATGCGCTCGCGGTCTTTCTTTTTTGTCGATCCGGTTAGTAATTCCACATGTACATTCATTCCTTTCAGAAATTCCTTTATAGTGTGAAAATGTTGTGTTGCTAATATTTCGGTAGGAGCCATCATTGCAGCCTGAAATCCGTTGTCGAGAGCAATGAGCATTAGCATTAATGCAACCAGCGTTTTTCCGCTTCCTACATCACCCTGTAGCAGGCGATTCATCTGTTCGCCGGTAGCCATATCCTGACGAATCTCTTTTATGATGCGCTTTTGAGCATTGGTTAAAGAAAAAGGTAAGTTGTGAGCATAAAAGTCATTCAGATAATTACCGACTTTGGTAAACACAAATCCTTTAAGCTTCGATTTGCGATCAGCCGTGTACCTTAGTATATTTAGCTGTATATAAAATAATTCTTCAAACTTTAATCTGTATTGTGCTTCTCGCAATAAAGTTGCATTTTCGGGAAAATGAACATTTTTCATTGCCTGCCTCAATTCCATCAGACGAGTTTCTTTCAATACTTTTTCTGGTAATGTTTCACCTAAATTTCGTATAACAGAGGTAAATGCCGCCGCCATTATCTTCTGAATCGCTTTCGAATTCAGATAATGATTTTTCATTTTTTCGGTAGTATTGTAATATGGCATCAAGCCGCTGGGTCTTTCATCTTCACTTATGTAAGGATCTATATCGGGATGTGGAATATTGAATTTGTCGCCAAACATGGTTGGTTTCCCAAAAACAATATATGGCAGGTTTATTCTGTATTTATCTTCTATAAATCTTGCCCCCTGAAACCAGACCAGATCAATAAACCCTGTGCCATCCGTAAAGTGAGCAACCAAGCGTTTCTTTCGTCCTTCGCCGAATGTTTCGAAAGCCGTAACTCTTCCCTTTATTTGTATATACGGCATATTTCCATCTATCTCGTGAATGAAATAAATGCGGCTGCGGTCAATGTATTTATAAGGGAAATAATATAGCAGGTCTTCTATCGAGAATACATCAATCTCTTTATTCAGAATTTCGGCTTTCTTTGGCCCCACTCCTGCTAAAAACTTTATATCCGTTTGCGAATGATCTGTCATTTTTTGTATTGTCGAAACTATTTTGCTTTGTAAAGTTAAAATTTTTGTCCGAATATTTACATTGGACCCTCATTTAAGTCGATATTCGAAGTAGATACAAATCGAATACTAATTTCTCCAATATGAGAAGATATATAAGTTTTATTTTGTTTTCGAGACTTATAAAATGAGAATATATCTTTAAAATAGTTTAATGAAATGTAAAATATAAAATCTTCACTGAAACTAAATGTTAATTAACAATTCGCATTCTCTTTTTCTCTATTAGAAGTATATATTTGTATTTCATTGTTATGAAAAACATAAGAGAAAAATCATTCTGAAGACTTTTAGAGATTTTTCCCAGTAGAAATATACTATATTCTTGATATTATGAGAATTGGAATAGATATAGATGGTACAAATATACGGCTTGGCATTGTAGATGGAGGCGAGATTTTCAGAAAACTCATAGTTCCGGCCAAAGCGGACGAGCCGGAGGGTGTTATAATAGCTCATTTGATCGACTCGATCGGTAAGATAATAAATTCAAATATTAGAGGTGTCGGAATTGGTGTTGCAGCCATTGTTAAGACCGATAAGGGAATTGTACAGGATGCAATAAATATTCCGTCATGGAAAAGAGTTCCCTTGAAAGAAATTCTCGAAAAGGAATTTAATATTCCCGTTTTTGTCAATAATGATTCCAATTGCTTTGCATTTGGCGAACGCTATTATGGCGAAGGAACTTTGTATCGTGATATTGTATGCGTAACCTTGAGTCTTGGTGTTGGTACAGGTATTATAATTAATAACGAACTATACAATGGCTACAATACGGGAGCAGGAGAATTAGGCAGTTTACCTTATCTCTATTCTGATTACGAACGTTATTGTGGAGAGAAATTTTTTATACGTAATGATACCACTCTTGATGAGGCTTATCAATTAGCGTTGGAGGGAGACCCCAAAATGCTGGCTTTGTGGAACGAGCTTGGCGAGCATATCGGCAGCCTTATAAAGACAATCCTTTTTACCTACGATCCTCAGGCTATTGTGCTGGGCGGTACGATAACGAAAGGGTACGAATTGTTTTCGGCAGCTATGTATGAGAGTGTATATAAGTTTCCGTTTCAAGAGACAGTAGAACGTATAAAAATATTATTGTCGCGACGCGAAGATATTAATCTTTTAGGGGCTGCAGCCCTTGTCGTTTGACTATGACATTGAAAACGAACAATATTTTGTTAAGTAAAAATAAATTACATAAATAACTTTGATATGAGATTAGATTTAAGTTCACAAATTGTACTAGATAGAGTGCCTCAGCGCTACTATCGACCAGAGAACGAGTTTGAACTGTCAGCTCTTACCCGCTACGAAAAAGTACCTACCGAAATATATGAGTCTTCGGTAGAGGCATCTTTGCATATTGCAAAACAAATTGTAGATAGAATAAAAGAAAAGCAAGCCACTGGTCTTCCTTTTGTTCTGGCATTGCCCGGAGGACACTCTCCTCAAACTATCTATCAGGATCTTATCCGTTTTCATAAAGAAGAGGGTGTAAGTTTTAAAAATGTGATAGTATTTAATATTTATGAATTCTATCCGCTTGCTCCTCAATCTAACAGCAACCTGAAATTGCTTAAAGAATCATTTTTAGATCATGTGGATATAGACCCTAAAAATATTTATTCTCCCGATGGTTCGGTTTCAAAAGAAGAAATTCTCAATTATTGCAAAACTTACGAACAAACAATCCGCAATGTAGGTGGTATTGATTACTTGTTGTTGGGACTTGGACGTTCGGGAAATATAGGTATAAATATTGCCGGATCGAGTATGAATTCTCAGACCCGTCTGATATTGCTGGATATTCAGTCAAAGAAAGAAGCCGTAAATACATTTGGTTCTTTAGACAAAGTTCCCGTAAGTGCCGTTACAATGGGAGTTTCCACTATTATGAAAGCAAAAGAAATTGCTCTCATAGCATGGGGAGAAGACAAGTCTAAGAGTGTAAAAGATGTAGTAGAAGGTCCACTTACCGACGCGACACCGGCTTCATGTCTGCAAGCGCATGAGAATGCAAAAGTTCATGTCGACCTCAATTCGGCATTCGAACTTACTCGTATCAACCATCCGTGGTTGGTTACGAATTGCGATTGGAATAATAAAATTATTCGCAGAGCAATTGTTTGGTTGTGTTTCAAAGTAAATAAACCGATACTGAAATTAACAAACAAGGACTATCAGGACAATGGATTGGAAGATTTACTCGCTCTTTATGGTTCTGCGTATAATGTTAATATAAAGATATTTAATGATTTGCAACATACTATCACCGGATGGCCGGGAGGTAAACCCAATGCAGACGATACTAACCGTCCTGAGAGAGCGAAACCTTACCCTAAACGTGTGATAATATTCAGTCCGCATCCCGATGATGATGTTATCTCTATGGGAGGTACATTCAAAAGATTGGTCGATCAGAAGCATGATGTACATGTTGCTTATCAGACCTCGGGCAATATAGCTGTGGGAGATGAAGAAGTGATTCGCTACGTATCTTTTCTTGAGGATGTGCGTTCTAAATACGATTCGGGTAATGAATCTTTGAAAAAGAAATATGCTGAAATTCTGCAATATTTATTGCATGACAAGAAAGAAGGAGATATAGATACACCTGATATTTTGTTTTTGAAAGGACGTATTCGCCGTCAGGAAGCTACAACTGCATGCCGTTATGTAGGTATGGATACAAAGAATACTAAATTCCTCGATCTGCCATTCTATGAAACAGGACGAGTAAAGAAGAATCCGATATCCGAAGCAGATGTGGAAATTGTGAAAAAATATCTGGAATCGGTAAAGCCTCATGAAGTTTTTGTTGCCGGCGACTTAGCCGATCCTCACGGCACGCATAAAGTCTGCCTGGATGCTATTCTTGCTGCCGTAGATGAACTGAAAGGTGCTGATTGGCTTAAAGAATGTCGCTTTTGGATGTATAGAGGAGCATGGGCAGAGTGGGAGATAGATTATATTGAGATGGCTGTGCCGATTTCTCCAGAAGAACTTCGTTCGAAACGTAACTCGATCCTTAAACATCAGTCGCAGATGGAAAGCGCTCCGTTTTTGGGTAACGATGAACGCTTGTTCTGGCAACGTTCGGAAGATAGAAATAAAGCAACGGCTGAATTATACAGACAGCTTGGTTTGGCTTCCTATGAGGCAATAGAGGCTTTTGTAGAATATCATCCTTTGTAGAATTGTAATAATAGAGCAAGCCTTTCAGGATATAATGCTTATCTTTGAAAGGTTTGCTTCATTTTTGTATAATGTATAAGTAACTATAATATTATTAAATAAATATCATGAGATTAATCATTCAACCAAACTACGACTCACTTTCTCAATGGGCTGCAAATTATGTGGTATCGAAAATAAATGCTGCAAATCCGACTGCCGACAAGCCTTTCGTTTTAGGTTTGCCTACAGGTTCTTCACCTTTAGGAATGTATAAAGGTTTAATTAAGCATTATCAAGATAAAAAGGTTTCTTTTCGTCATGTCATTACATTCAATATGGATGAATATATTGGCTTGCCGGAAGATCATCCCGAATGTTATCATACATTCATGTGGTCAAATTTCTTTAATCATGTAGATATTGATCCCTCAAATGTGAATATACTGAATGGTATGGCTACTGATCTTACAGCCGAATGTGCTGCGTACGAAGCTAAGATAAAAGCTGTCGGCGGCATAGACTTATTTTTGGGAGGGGTTGGTACAGACGGGCATATCGCCTTCAATGAACCAGGTTCATCTCTTTCTTCCCGTACAAGAGTAAAAACTCTGACTCAGGATACGGTTATTGCCAATTCTCGCTTTTTTGATAATGATATTACTAAGGTGCCTAAAACTGCCGCGACAGTAGGAGTGGGTACTATTCTTGACTCAAAAGAGGTTTTAATCATGGTAAACGGGCATGCTAAGGCGAAAGCTTTGGCTCAGGCTGTGGAAGGATCTGTAAGTCAGATGTGTCCTATTACTGCTTTGCAGTTGCATCCTAAAGGAATTGTAGTGTGTGATGAAGGAGCTACTGACGAACTGAGAGTGGGTACTTACAAATATTTTAAAGATATTGAGAAAGATAATTTAGGGATCTAAAAAAGATTTACAAACGTAAGTTATATAGACAAATTCAAAAAGGAGGGCTAAAATATTTAGTCCTCCTTTTTTTCTTCTGTATGATCTTTTCTTCTGGTGAAACCATTTTTCAGTAAATAGTTTGTCGCTTGTACCGTTGCTGCTGCGTAATTTCTTATACTGTCAAACGCATTTTTTTCTATTGTTGCCAAGTTAGTAACGTCATTTTTTTTATAATTGTACATCACTTCTTGTTTCGATAAAGTATTGTAGCAATATAAATAATGATCATTAATACAACCTAATTTTTCGTCTGTTGTAAAAACGGCATAAGGTCTTTTTTCTTTAAGGAGATCTATTCCCAACGAGGTGTTTTCGTATTCAATATTTAACAATCCCATAACTGTGGGAAATATATCTATTTGTGTTCCGAAATTTTCTATTGTTTTTGGCATGTCAGCAAATAAAGGCGAATATATCATCAGAGGAACATGATTGAGTGTGGTTGGTACTTCAAACTGCTGTTTACCCAGTATCTTACCGTGGTCGCCGACAAATACAAATATAGTATTCTTATACCAATCCTCTTTTGAGGCTTCTTCCATAAACTTTTGGATACAATGGTCTGCATAAAAGACAGCTTGCTCCGATGCGTCATTACTTATTGATTTAAACTCCTCCGGAACCACGTATTCAGGATGGTTAGTTATTGTCATAATAGTTCCGAAAAAAGGGCTTTCTTTCTCTTTGTTAAAAGTCTGTATCGCATATCCCAATAAATAATCGTCATCTACACCCCAATAATTTACATATTTCTCTTTCGGGTAATTTTCCTTTGCATATATATTCTTAAGGTCGTATCCGTTGCGATATAAAAACATATCGGTATTATTGTAAGACTTGTCATGCGAAACAAAAAAACAAGATGTGTAACCTTTAGCATTGAGGTTTAAAGGTAAACCTTCGCACAACGGCAGATGGTCTGTCCCACCCATAACACGGTCGTCCATAATCACTCTGTCAAATAATCCCGGTATTCCATACAAAGAAGCAAATATACCTTGATTGGTGTGTGTGCCCGGAGAGTATATGTTATTGAAGAAGTATGAATTGTCTTTTAACTTGTTCAGATATGGTGTGAGTTGTGGCGTTTCGTTCAAATAGAAAGAAGACATTGATTCCATAAGAACGATCACCACATTAGCTTTTCTTTCTTGTCCATCGGGAATTATTTTTCGACAGATAGGGGACACTGTTGTGTCAATGCTCTGAACTGCAAAATCTTTCTTTAGCAGATCTAATGCGGCCTCTTCCGAAATAATATGCTTTACCTCCTTGTCTTTATATTTAGGAGTTACAATACTCACAAGAGTATTATATACGGGGCTGGTGGTCAGTTCATTTGCAAATGAACTAGGGCTTAGATAGGCAGTCCATAAGAGAATTGGTTGATTTATATGATGTTTTCTTGTAATACCTGAATAACATAAGACGAGAAGTATAGTGCAAGTCAATACGAATTTGATTCCTATATTGTTGTTTTTATCCCGATCGGAATTATTTGTATTGCTCCATTTTTTGCTAAAAGAGATTACAGCCCATATAAATAGAGCTATAATAACAAAAAACAATATATAATATTTGTAATATCCTGATTCTGTGAAAATCATACCAAACCCTTCTGTGTCGTGGCTGAGCCAGTCGAGGATGCCGACATCCAGATGACGAAAAAAATAATTGAAATAAGGAATATTCGCTATCGAGAAACCAAACAGGACGGTATATGCAACTATATAATACAGATTGAATAGTTTTCGGACAAAATCTTTTATTGATTTAAAAAATGATAGCGCAAAGGTGGCTAACAATGGAAAGACAGTAATGATACTTACTCCGATATTATCGAAAAAGAAGCCAAGCTGAAAAGCATTTATGATATATGTAGGTTCTACACTTTCGGCATTCTCAAGATTAGTCAGTAATAATATTAATCTTAATATGCTGAGTATGACCAAAGCTAATAGATGGATTTTAAGTATGTAGATGAGGATAGGGTATGCTTTCGAAAAATATTTTTTATATTTCATTATACTGCAAAGTCTTGTATTATATGTCTTAATTTCAATATTTGAAGCGTCTGCATTTGCATTTCTTTATGTCAAAGCTGCTTAATATCAGTCAAATCGGGAACAAAGGTAAATATTTTATGATAGATAGGTTTCTTGCAGATCAAATATTATAGTAGTTTATATAAAATTAGTTCTCAGTATCTTTATCTTTAAATTAGGTAAGTCTATTTATGTTCAGCTATTTGCCTCAGAATATAATCGTTCTTTGAAAACAGAAAAACTGTCACTTTTGTCACTTTTCTATTTCGCTAGACTTGACTGAGTGAGCCACACCGATGGATATAAAGATAGTTCGAAAGGTAGAAAAGTAACATTTGAAAAAGTAGCTAAAAAGTGTCACCTTTGTCACCTTTTTTGAGTCGAAGTTATTTTAATAATAGCAGAATGCTTAATCGAGAAACGGATAAATATAATAGTATATGAAAAAAGCAATACTATCATTCATATTTGATAATATTGCTTTATTCCAAAGATATATCTTATTTTTCTATCCTTATTCTGGCATCTACGGCTATCACATTCTTGTCGTTTGCTAAAAGAGGATTGATATCCATTTCTTTTATTTCCGTTGCATATCGCAGCATAATGGATAATCTTACTATGATTTCGGTAAAAAGCTCTTCGTTCAAACCCTTTTGTCCCCGGGTTCCGGCTATTATTTTATAAGCCCTCAATGAACGTATCATCGAAGATGCTTCATGGTAGCTCAGAGGAGCAAGACCGGAAGCCACATCCTTTAGTATCTCTACAAATATACCACCCAAACCACATAATATAATATGTCCAAACTTGGGTTCGTATTTTGCACCTACAAATAGCTCCTGTCCCGACAACATGGGTTGAAGCATGACTTCGGTTGTTTCCGGTATTTTCATCAGTCGGTCAAACTCAAGAGAGAGATGGTCGTCAGACCTGATATTTAAGACTACGCCACCCACATCCGACTTATGTATAGGTCCTACACACTTTGCAACTATCGGATAGCCTATGGTGTTGGCAAAGTCAATAGCCTCTTGTTTGCTTGTTGTAACCAGTTCTTGAACCTGTGGTATGCCGGCTGCCGTAAATAGTTGCTTCACAATATCGCTGCTGGCATATCCATTTGGAGCATTGTCTATTATAGAACGGATTCGAGGTATATCTACCGAAGTATCCTCCATTTTACCGACTGATGGAGGAGTCCATGAAACAACTTTAGATAGTGCATTAGCCAAGGCATATTCGTCGGTAAAGTTAACGTGACCACGTTTTACAAATGCATCCATTTCTTCTATTGCCGCAATAACAGATGGTAGTATAGGGTAAATGGGAAGTTTACATGTCTTTATTTTTCTATCCAGAATCTCATATGCTTCGGCTACATTGCTGACTCCGGGGTTGCCATATATGACAGCTATACCGTTTATCTTATCGAAATGTTTTTCACAAAAGTCGATACATAACCCCATGTGTTCACCGGTTCCCGTCCCAATAATATCTATCGGGTTAGAAACAGCAGCCCCCGGCAGCAAATGCTTTTTCAACTCGGCTGCAAGATCTTTGTCCATCTCAGGCACATCAATATTGCCTTTCGATAAAGCATCAGTCAATATCACCGCCGGTCCTCCTGCCTGAGTTATAATAGCCAGACTCTTCCCTTTAATCTCTTTGAGGGACAATACTGCACCCACATTCGCTAATTCTTCTCTTGAAAAACAACGGATAATCCCTGCTTTTCGGAATAATGCTTCCACAGCCAGATCAGAACTGGCAATAGCTCCGGTATGAGACGATGCTGCTCGGCTACCAGAGGTTGAACTTCCGGATTTAATAGCAGCTATCTTACAACCCTTTCTTATCAAAGACGCAGAGTGATAAAGAAAACGGTCGGGATCTGATATCTTTTCTAAATATAACAACTTGATTTTGGAACTAGTCTGACTATCAAATTCTTTATCCATATATTCCAGAATATCTTCTGTACCCACTTGAGCCGCATTTCCAATCGACCATGCAGAGTTGAATCGAAGTCCGATCCGCATTGCAGACTCTATTATATACGTGATTGTCCCACCGGAACTTGATATAATATCAGCCCCATTCGGGTCGAGATGAGGAATCGGGCGTGTGAAGATGCTTTGGTGTTCCGTATTGAAGAATCCCGAACAATTAGGACCTATCATGATAGCATTGGCTTTTGTTACCACTTCCACTAGTTTTCTCTCCATTTCTGCACCCTCTTCCGACTCTTCACTAAATCCAGCTGAAAATACGATAAAAGCCTTTATCCCCTTGTAGTTTGCCAGATACTCCACAGTTTCTATACACTGACTGGCTGGAATTGATATGATTGCAAGATCCGTTTGCGGTATATCTTCCATATGTTTATAGGCTTTAACCCCTTGTATTGTACCACCTTTTGGGTTAACCACATACAGATCTTGATTAAATGTTCCATTGATTATATTGTGAAGAACACTGCCTCCGGGTTTCAAAATGTTATCAGATGCCCCTACTACTACGATACTTTTAGGGTTTGTTAATTGCGTATAAATCATAAATATGATGTTTGGGTGATATTATGTACAAAACAAAGAAAATTATATGAAACTATAAAATCTATTTTTATACTATATAACATATCTACAGATTCCCTTCCCCTTAAAAAAGATTACAATGTATACCTTTGTCTTGCAGATGATTAATA
>DHNQ01000005.1:2183-7332 GCA_002409595.1 Dysgonomonas sp. UBA5412 | reverse complement strand
TTTTTAACATCATTTTTAGCATCCTATATCATCTCCGATATTTCTGAATAAAGATCATCTATATGAGTTATGGGTGTTATTTCATTATTCATGTATAAACGTCCTTTCCAAAAATGGCGACATGTCGCCACTTTTCTATAGATACATAAACATCGTTATAATATCATTCCCTCTTTGATACAACTATGACCTTCCATTATTTCAATAGATTGTTGATCTTTTTCTCTGATAATCTTCCGATAAGTTTTTCATATATTTTACGATATGCTTCCTCTGTACTTATTATTTTATGTTTTAAGTTTGCTTCCTTTTCCCACTGCTCGCAGGTCCCCCAGATATAAGTACTCCATTGCTTATTTAGGGTAACCCCTCTTTCTAATACGGTAACCTGCATCCCCTTAAGCAGATTATTCATGGCATTATCAAAAGTTTTTTTATTTATTCCTAATACTGTCTTTATCAATTCCGTATCCTGTCCTCCATGCTGCTCTAAAAAATCATATATCTTCTCTTCATTTTCACCCGTTATTTTGTGATCTTTCATAATTTTAAAATAAGGATACATTTCATCTGAAATATAAGTTGTCATACCTTTAAATATTTTACTAAAGTAAACTTTTCTCTCTTGGATTAGTTCCATAATAGTATCCCAATCGCCCCCGATATCCATAAGATTATCAAACTGAGAATTAGAACCAAGTAATAATATTCCGCTCTTTTTTATGTAATCATAAATATACTCTTTACTATTCATACATACTTTCCCTCATTTCTACGCGGTTTTTTTACATCATGAAGTTTGCGAATACCTTGAAGGCACAAACGCTATGAATAAATGAATCCTATGTAATTTATTATATATTCCCATATTACAACATATTTATCATCTAGCCAATCGGTATTTTTTAATTTTACCAACCTATAACATAGCAATGAATTATGTTAATAAAAGCAATCCTATTGGATGGATCCTCTGTAAAACATACGATCATTATAAAACCGTTACGATTAAATACCTTGGATATCGTAATTCAAAGTTCTTGGAATTAGAAAAGTACTACGGCTTTTCGATTTATAGCAGCATAAGTATAAAGAAACCCGGTAAGGAACATTTTCTAGTCTTTCCTTACCGGGTCTCTTATTAGGATTATTCTTCAACCATAGCAAGCTCTTTCAGCCATATTTCTGCCGAAGCATCACTTGGCATACGCCAATCTCCCCTCGGGGATAGCGAAACCGAACCGACTTTAATGCCGTCCGGCATACAGGAGCGTTTAAGCTGCTGTGTAAACAATCGTTTATAGAAGGTTTCCATATCTTTACCTATTCTTTGCTTACTATTTTGAATTTTTCTTTTTTCCAACATTTTTATTATTATCTGGCGAAAACGTGCCCATGAGCAGATACTCCCTGCTGTTTACAAATGGCGAACCAGAACAGTCGGTTTTGCGGAGCTAAACGGCCGAAATGCTTTTTGAACGGTCTCCTTAATGATTACTAGTCCGGTGAAACAGACTTCCTCATAGATCTGCTTAATTACCCTTCACTGCAAATATGGTGCCAATGTCCTGTTTTCGTTTCATAGTGGTGCGGCGAGCGCATGGGTGAATGGCTTAAATCAGAATTTAAAATATTTGAAAATATTATACCTGTAATACTCTTTTAGTTTGATGATAGTAGAAAAAAGCATATGCGCTAAACAAAAAATTTACCGTCCCTTTTTCCAAGGAACGGTAAATTTTTTCCACATTCCAACTATGTTACTATTCCGCTCATAAACACTTGGCACTTTATGGAATATCAGAATTTGGATCTATCCTCTCCCTCCAAGATTTAGATTCTTCAGTTTCCACAATCGAAGAGAAAACCTTTCTAAATGATGTTTCAATCCCGCCATTTTGATTTATATATTCTCCATAATATATTTTAGCCAACTGCTTTATGGCATCTTCATTAATAGCCAAAGTCATAACCTCTTGTTTTGAATTGTCATCCCATAAAACGATATAATCAAAATGATTAACTTCCGGGAAAAATGTTACTATTTGTAGCGCGTGATAAGCAATGCTTTGATATATATCTTCTTTAACTGGGAAGGAACCCACTTCGGGAACAAATGATGTAGAGACTGACATCTTCCCATCGCTCGTATTAATCCGAACTTTCTCGGCAAAAGTAAAATATTGATTTGTAAAGTCCTCTATCCTCCGATAAACCACTTCCTCTTTTATTTTGTTTGTCCTTGCTGATTCAGTAAACAAACCAATTAATAACACCAAAAAGAGAATCGATGAAATAGCTACGGAAAGGATCAAAACTTTTTTCTGCATATAGAACTCCCCTATAATTATGATAATAATTCTAGTAACTTATATGGCGTTTTAGCCACTTCCTTGTAGAAATGGTCTCTACAAATCATCTCCGATCCCATTATAATCAAGTTTTATTTTACCAACCATTAAAGCGTCTTAAAGAATAACCACTTAAAGCAGTCATACTTCTTGTATAGAGTTTTGTTTTATCATCTCCCGAAGTTGTGGCTTCGCGCGAGCTTATTCCATTAGTGGAAGTTCCAACATAGTACAATACATGAGAACCAGCCTTTACATACATATCATATATACTTCTATTTGATTCACTTATAGATTTAGTATAAGTTGATGAAGCAAGTTTGGTTGTGCTTAATTTAGATGTAAAGCCTGCAGTAGAAGATACAAAGCCTGAACAATCAAAGCCAGCCGTACCTCCTTGCCATTCACCGGAACTTGTTTTAATATTTCCTGCAAAAATATTCTTACTCATTGCGTCGAGAAAACTAGTCCAGGATGAAGAAGAATGTGTATCAAGGCCATCAAAACCTCCCCAACAATATGGAATACCTACTTGATCAGACGGCTTTGATGCAATTGCTAAATAGTCTGGTGTTGTTACATTGTTTGAATCAGGATTTTTAGCATTATTAGCAGTATAAGTCCATTTTAACAGGCAACAGTCTATTGCATTGTCCATAGTTTCACTTACGGTATTCGGAACATTTATGGTTTCAGCAACTGCATTGGAAGAAGAACTGATAAAATCTGCTTCTAAAGCTTCTTTTTTTATTTCGGAAATATTGGACTTAAAATTTTCGAAAGTCACAAAATCTTTCCTTATAACTTGAATTCTATCGTCGAAGCATTTGATTTGGTATAAACCTCCGTCTTCGGAGATTTCAAGAACATTATTGGGCATAAAATAATAATTCTCTAAATCTATGGATGCAATACCTAAACATTTATCACCCAAATACTTCCTAACAGTATATTCTCCAAATACTATTGACGTATCTATCTGTTCAAAAAGATCTACATATAAACAGTCATTATTATCGACATCTAAAATTTGAAGGTTACCAAGTAATTCATTTGTGGTTAATTTTATGTTACTATTTGAATTGATTGATGCAGAATTAGTTCCCTCCATAACAACAGTATAGGTATTACCTTTATTCTTTGTAAAGCCTTCAAGGCATGTTTTTTTACCACTGGCCATATCACTGACAAGATAACTATAGTTTATTCCTTTACTAATATTACCACTATAGTTATTTTCATAATACAACCATACATTTCCATCTTCACTTACATACAATTTTTGCATTAAATAACTCTCCATATCATCAGGAAGAGCTATATCTTGAACTAAATTTCCTTTCATATCAATTACATAGATCTTACCGGCATCATAATCCATTAAGAATATCATCTCTTGAGAAACTACAATGCTTCTAACGTAAACAATATAAGGAGTATCAATATCATATATAAATTTGCCATCCTGATATAGGTTCACTCTTTTATTTACATTGTCAACAATATAAATTGTATCATCGTCAGTTACTGTAAATGCCTCAGGACCTTCGCCACCACCTTGCATACTATCGGAATAATTTATTTCGCCTTTCCCATTACCGATTTTTGTAGTTAATATAACAGTATCTAATGATGTTGAGTCAGAAGTTACGGCGCTTGCATTTGATGTAAACCACGACGTAGTACTTACTAACAGTGTAAACACTAATAAGCCACATATTATTCTTATTTTATTTTTCATATGAACATCCCTTCCCCATTTAAATTTAAATGGTTGTTATAACGCTACTCTTACCAATACATTCTGTTACATATCCGCGAAGATCATTTAATACAGTATCCTACTTTTTGTCTTACGTTGACTATATGTACATCGTCCCTGACCTGAATCTTTTAAGCTTCCATTGTAACTATTTAACCATTCCTTCTGTTTTTGTTTGAAGACCGACTAAGAGAAACATATCAAGCAGCCAGTGGAGTCACCCCTATCCATTTGTATGTTATGCCGCAGTACTCGGGTTAATGCTGTAAAACACCTTGAGACACTGGTAATGGACTAGTTACAATCTTTTACATAAAAGTTAACGAGCTAATAAAGGAAGTAATTTGTCAAAGATACTGTTCTTTCGCACTCATTTCATCTATTAACGCTTCTGTATATACTGTCATTGTTAAAGAAGAGAATAGAACATACACAGTAACAGTAAATATCATTGCTGAATCTTTTTCATTTTCGACTGTCCTCTTCTTATCAAGCTAGTTTATGTCCACACTTAATATTAGTAGCATTCTAAAATACCAATGGAATCACCTTCTTTACAATGTTTGGATAGTTTCCCATCCGGTAGGTTAATGTTAATTCGACGGTTTTATGTATAACATACGAATAAACTTAATGGCAACATTACAGTCATGTCCATTCCAATTTGGATTTCCACCACATTTAACCCCTAGAACGATATCTTTCGCCATATATTTACCCTCTTACAACTTTATTGCTATAATATTACGTTATATGTTATTTATTGTATTATATCCATATTATAACATACCTGTCGTTTAGTCCATAGGTATTTGTTTATTTTTTACTAAATATAATGAAGCAATTAATTATAGTAACTTACGAAACTGTTTCTTAAATTCTCTCAGTTCTATTTATGTCGAATATTAAGCCAGAGTTGTAGAATACTGAAGGGGGTAGAATGGTACTACAGCTTTTCGACGTATAGCAGAAATCATAAGTAGAAAAAACCCGGTAAGGAACATTTTCTAGTCTTTCCTTACCGGGTTTCTTTTAG
>DHNQ01000005.1:0-1994 GCA_002409595.1 Dysgonomonas sp. UBA5412 | reverse complement strand
CTTGGCATACGCCAATCTCCCCTCGGGGATAGCGAAACCGAACCGACTTTAATACCGTCCGGCATACAGGAGCGTTTAAACTGCTGTGTAAAAAATCGTTTGTAGAAAGTTTTCATATCTTTACCAATTCTTTGCTTATCTATTTTTTCGGGATTTCCGCCCTCTCGAACCGTCTGCAGCTCCAATGAATTAACATACAATTCAAAGATTTTTTTCGGTCCAAATCCATACCGCAGCATGTAATATAGAACAAAGTCATGTACCGCATATGAGCCGATCACTTCCTCCGTTTTCTGAGCAATCGTACCGTCCGGATTCGGAGGTAATAATTCCGGGCTTATCGGCGTATCACAGATATCAAGAAGCGTCTCTTTAATCGCATCTTCCTGCTTCTTTGCATAGGATTTTACTATGCCTCTTACAAGTGTCTTAGGAATCGATGCATTTACCCCGTACATGCTCATTTGATCTCCGTTATAAGTACACCATCCCAGAGCCAGCTCAGATAAATCTCCTGTTCCGACAACAATTCCATTATATTTATTCGCCATATCCATAAGAATCTGCGTTCTCTCTCTTGCCTGCACATTTTCATAGGTTACATCATGCACATTGATATCGTGTTGAATATCCTTATAATGCTGAATGCAGGCGTCCCGGATTGGTATTTCGAATGTTGTGACATTCAAAGCCTCCATCAGCTTCTTTGAATTATCTAAGGTTCTGCTTGTTGTACCAAAGCCGGGCATGGTAACTCCTATGATGCCTTTCCTATCGTATTGGTTCAATTTAAATGCCTCTACCGTTACCATTAACGCCAGGGTAGAATCGAGGCCTCCCGATATCCCAATGACTGCCTTGTCACAATGTATTTTTTTCAGTCTTTGAGCCAATCCTGTGACCTGGATGTTTATGATTTCCTCAGAACGGCTGTCCATATTTTGCGGAACAAAGGGTAAGAGGGATAATTCCTTGTTTGATTTAAACCTATCAGTCAAACAGTCAAATGTTTTCGTTGTAATATATCTATATTCCTGTTTTTCACGGATAATCATAAAGGAACTGTTCCTTGTCCTGTCATTGATGCATTTTTCAATATCAATTTCACCATATGTTATCTCTTTGTTATCAAAGAATTTTGTTTCCGATATTACATAACCATTTTCTGCTATAATGCAATGTCCTGAAAATGCGTTATCTGTTGTAGATTCATCCGATGTTGCAGAAGCATAGATATAACCGCATATACACTTTGCGGAGTGCATCCTTATCATATTTCTTCGATAATCCGATTTTCCAATGGTTTCATTGCTTGCAGAAAGATTTACTATGATATTCGCACCATGTAAGCAATGGTACGAGGATGGGGGAACAGGGGCCCACAGATCCTCGCAGATATCCGTACCGATAACCACTCCGGATGCTTCATCTTCAATGAGTAAATTGGGGGTAAACGGATACCGAACACCATTTATCGCAATTTCATCGTTTATTCGATCCAAGGAGGATTTAAAATTTCTTGCTTCATAAAAAACGCCATAGTTCGGGATATAGGTTTTTGGTACAATACCAAGAAGCTTACCCTTATGAATGACAGCTGCACAGTTAAATAATTGATTATCTTTTCGTAAGGGAATTCCCACGAACATAATCGGATTAAATTCATGATTGGATTTTTCAACAAATCTCATCAATTCATTCATTGCTTTATTAATTAGGATGGAATGATTAAATAAGTCTCCGCAGCTATATCCCGTAATGCAAAGCTCCGGAAATACTGCGATTCTTGTCTGTCTCTCACCAGTACTATTCTTTATATTAATATCACCTATAAGCTCCAACATTCTATCTACATTATAACTTGGATTTCCAATTTGAATGGATGCAGGCGCTACGGCAGCAACTTCTATGATTCCGTTATTTATAAAACCGCTCAATGTATTTCATCTCCTATTCTCTAAGCTATCTAAAAGTATATATGAAGCTCTCCCGTT
>DHNQ01000029.1:400021-487963 GCA_002409595.1 Dysgonomonas sp. UBA5412 | reverse complement strand
TACTTTATTTAAGTATCGTTTTGCTTATTCAAGGTTTTTGAAAACACTATTTATATATTTCTTTTTTGCCGGCAAGCAGAGTATTCCGCATAAGTGATATAATGGTCATAGGACCAACTCCTCCCGGTACGGGCGTAATGTATGAAGCTTTTGATGCTACTTCTCCAAAATCTACATCTCCTTTTAGTTTAAACCCTGATTTAGTCTCTGTTGACGGTACGCGTGTTGTCCCTACATCTATAACTACAATACCCTCTTTAACCATATCTCCTTTTAAGAATTCAGGAGAACCTAAAGCTGCAATTATAATATCGGCACTCAAGCATATTTCCTTAATATTAGGTGTGCGACTATGGCAAATAGTAACTGTTGCATCTCCCGGATAGCCTTTTTGCAGCATCAAGTTTGCGACAGGTTTACCGACTATATTACTACGTCCAAGAACGACACAATGTTTTCCTTGAGTAGGTATATTGTATCTCTTCAGAAGCTCTAAGATCCCTGCTGGTGTTGCAGATACAAAGCAAGGAAGTCCAATAGACATTCTCCCTACATTAATAGGATGAAAACCATCTACATCTTTACGATAATCAATAGCTTCAATAACTTTTTGTTCTGAAATATGTTTCGGTAATGGTAATTGTACTATAAAACCATCTACATCAGCATCTTTATTTAATTGTTCGACACAAGCCAATAATTCTTTTTCTGTAACATCAGTTTCGAAGCGAATCAAGGTAGATTTAAAGCCCACCTCTTCGCAAGTACGAACTTTGCTTGCTACATATGTTTCGCTTCCTCCATCGTGACCGACTAATATAGCTGCCAAATGAGGAGTTTTTCCTCCATTAGCTTTTATTATTGCTACTTCCTCCGCAATTTCTTTTTTTATTTGAGTAGAAATAGCTTTCCCATCGATTAATTGCATAAATATAAATTTTTTGTAATACTGTTTTATAATAACAAAGATAATCTTTCGGCTGTGATAGAAGTATATTCGTATGATATGTATTTTCATCTTTTGATAAATAAAAAAGGACAAACATATGCTTGTCCTTTTTATTTTATTTAGTGTGAATCTCTACTTTTTGGGTTGGAGCTATTTCGGCGTTTCGCTTATCAACAGATTCTATAAATTGATCTGCAAGATGAGCAAATGCCATACCCGTTATAGAGTTTTCATTGAGAACTACCGGTATTCCTTTGTCTCCTCCTTCACAAATACTTTGAACAATAGGTATCTGTCCTAATAAAGGGACGTTCATCTCCTCGGCTAGTTCTTTAGCTCCATTTTTGCCAAAGATATAATATTTATTTTCGGGTAGTTCGGCAGGAGTAAACCAAGCCATATTTTCAACCAGTCCAAGTATCGGTACATTTACTTTCTCGTTCGTAAACATATTGATTCCCTTACGTGCATCGGCTAAAGCTACTTGTTGTGGTGTACTTACTACCACTGCTCCCGTTATGGCCAATGTTTGCACTAGAGTCAGATGAATGTCACTTGTTCCGGGTGGAAAGTCTATGAGGAAATAATCAAGGTCGCCCCAATTAGCGTCAGCTATGAGTTGTTTGAGAGCATTTCCCGCCATTGCCCCGCGCCAGACTACGGCATCATTTTTATTAACGAAGAATCCGATGGAGAGCATTTTAACTCCGTATTTTTCGATAGGGATGATGTATTCTTTGCCGTCTATCGGCTCAAGATATGGCTGAGCTTCTTCTTCATCAAACATTTTAGGAAGAGACGGTCCAAATATATCGGCATCTAGCAAACCTACTTTATACCCTCTTTTTGCAAGGACTACAGCTAAATTGACTGAGACGGTACTTTTACCTACTCCTCCTTTACCTGAAGATATTGCAATTACATTTTTTACTTGAGGTAGTAATTTTGCCGGTTTTGCCGATTCTGCTTGTTTTGTTCTTATCTCAATGTTGCCTTTTATTTCTATATTGGGATCGGCATAGGTAAGAATAGCTGTCTCGGCAGCTTTCACTACTGATTTTATGAAAGGGTCGTTTGCCTTGTCGAAAAGCATCGAAAAGCTGACTTTCATTCCATCTATATGGATGTCGTCAGATACGAATCCCATTTCTATAATGTCTTTTCCCGTTCCGGGATAGCGCACATTACGAAGTGCGTCCAAAATTAGTTTAGGATATATATTAGCCATTTTTTTATTTATTGATTTAACATATTACTTCGCCCGAAGCTGCGATACGAATCTTTTTCGATCTCTATATCTGGTTCTATCCAATTGTCGCGATGTGGACATTCAAATTTGGTGTATTTGATGTTTAAACCACGTGCAAGCCATTGTTGTTCATAGAATGTTTGAATTTTAAGAATATCGTCCACTAATCTGGAGTGATATAAATCGTCTGACTGAAATAATACGGGTAGCAAATTCTCTTTTATCATCTCACAAGTATATGTAAACATAAAATTGCTGTCTGTTTTAAGATGTATAATACCATCGTCAGTCAGAATTTCGCGATACAATTTCATGAAGCGAGTCGATGTCATTCGCTTATTTGTCTTATTCATTTGAGGATCGGGAAAGGTAATCCATATTTCTGAAACTTCTCCTTTGCCAAAGAAATGAGTGATGAGTTCGATATGCGTGCGAAGAAAAGCCACATTAGTCATTCCTTCATCTAAAGCTAGCTTAGCTCCGGTCCACATACGTGCACCTTTTATATCTACTCCGATAAAGTTCTTTTGAGGGAAAAGTTTTGCCAGTCCTACGGTATATTCTCCTTTACCACAGCCTAATTCTAGAACAATCGGGTTATTGTTTTTGAAAAATAGTTCGTTCCATTTGCCTTTCATTTCAAATCCTTTTTCTTGCAAAACAGCAAAAGGATACTGAAATACGTGGGGGTATTCCTCCATGTTGGCAAACTTAGCAAGCTTATTCTTTCCCATTGTTTTTTCTTTATTTTCTGTTACCGTAAATAATCTATTTAGAATTGTTGCATATCGCATAGTTTGCGATAATAACCATTCAGTTCGAATAATTCATTGTGATGACCACATTCTACAACCTTTCCTTCGTGCATTACGTATATTTCATCAGCATTCTTGATTGTCGACAATCGGTGTGCAATTACAAGTGTAGTACGATTTTTCATCAGCTTTTCAAGTGCATCTTGAACTAGTTTTTCCGACTCTGTATCTAACGCAGATGTAGCTTCATCCAAAATTAGTATCTGAGGGTTTTTAAGTATTGCACGTGCAATACTTATACGCTGACGCTGACCTCCTGATAGCCGTCCTCCACGATCTCCAATATTGGTATCATATCCTTTGTCGGAGGTAATGATAAAATCGTGTGCATTGGCAACTTTAGCTGCTTCTACAACCTGTTCCATTGTTGCATTTTCTACTCCAAAGGCTATATTGTTGAAGAAAGTGTCATTAAATAATATTGCCTCTTGATTTACATTACCCATCAACGATCTGAGATCATGTATGCTTACATCTCTTATATTAGTATCATCTATATAGATACCACCTTTGTCTACATCATAAAATCGAGGTAGTAGATCAGCCATTGTAGATTTTCCTGATCCTGATTGACCGACAAGTGCAATCGTTTTTCCTTTCGGAATGGTAATGTTTACATCCTTTATTACCCAAGGTTCTCCATATTTGAACCAAATGTTGCGATAGCTTATTTCTTTGTCGAAGATAAGGGGCTTCGGGGTTACCGGATCCTTTATAGGGTTTTCCGCTTTCAATATTTTATCTATCCGTTCAACGGATGCCATCCCTTTTTGGATCGCATAGGCTGACTTTGTCAGATCTTTTGCAGGATTTATAATCAAATAGAAGATAGCCAGATAAGCTATGAATTGAGATGCATCTATTGAACTGTTTTCTGAGAAGATCAATGAACCTCCATACCATAATACAAACACAATAGTAAGAGTTCCCAACAATTCACTCATCGGATGAGCTAATTGCTGGCGACGGGCGATTTTATTCGTCATTCTTCGAAATATATTACTCGAATTGTCGAAACGATCAGATATTTTCTTTTCTGCATTAAATGCTTTGATTATACGCAATCCACCAAGTGTTTCTTCTATCTGGGAAATTAATCGTCCCCATAGATTTTGAGCTTCAACTGATTTTCGTTTGAGACTTTTACCTACTTTACCCATAATATATCCGGCTAAGGGAAGTAGGATGAAAACAAATATTGTCAGTTGCCAGCTGATAACAAGCATTGATCCAAGATATATAATAATCATTATCGGATTCTTTGTTATCATATCCAAAGAGCTCATTACAGAATTTTCTACTTCTCCAACATCACCTGTCATCCGGGCTATAATGTCTCCTTTCTGTTCGTTAGAAAAGAATCCTAAAGGAAGGGACAATATTTTGTCATTTAGTTGTTTGCGAATATCGCGTACTACTCCAGTACGGACGTCTACAATATAATAGCCACTCATATAGGCTGTAAAGGTTTTGATGGCGGTCATCAGAACGAAAACCAATCCTAGAATCATTAATGCTAATCCGGCAGAACTATTGTTGACAAGGGTTGTGATATACCAGTATGCATTATTTTTGAGAACACCAAAGTCGAGTATAGAACTTATACTTGATGTATCCATCGGGATATATTCATAAACACCCTGATCTACTTTAAATAAGATTTGTAAGATAGGGACAAGTAACGTGAATGAAAATACATTAAGAAAAGCGCTTAGTATATTAAACAGAATGTTCAGAGCAACTTGCTTTTTATAAGGAGGGATAAAGCGCCTGATTAATGTGATAAAATCTTTCATCAAAGAGTGTTTAGTTGACTAAAAAGTATAGCCCCAAAAGAGAGGCTACATTAAAAACGGCTGCAAGTTAGCTATAATTCTTTTCTTAATGAATTTCTTTTGCTTATTTTCACCAAATCCTCATTCTTTAGAGAAACATAAGTATTTAGGAGTCATATTCTTTACGACTGAAATAAATAAGACGATAAGTGATGACCTAAAAAATGTAGATATATTTTTTCTTTTCGAAAAAGGTCGTACTTTTGCACACTAACTAAATGAATTAGTTAATAAACTGAAAGTATTAAAAAAGAACCAATTCGATGAATTTTGTTGAAGAACTAAGATGGAGAGGTATGATACAAGAGATCATGCCGGGAACGGAAGAACAACTGCAAAAGGAACTGACTTCGGGCTATGTGGGAATAGATCCTACTGCTGACTCGTTACATATCGGGCACTTGGTAAGTGTAATGATATTGAAACATTTCCAACGTGCAGGACATCGTCCCGTAGCCCTAATCGGTGGAGCAACAGGTATGATCGGCGATCCTTCGATGAAGTCGTCAGAACGTAATCTGTTGGATGAAGCAACTCTTCGCCACAATCAGGAATCGTTGAAAAAGCAACTTGCTAAATTTCTCGATTTCGAGTCTGACAAACCAAATGCAGCTGTATTGGTAAACAATTATGACTGGATGAAAGAATTTTCTTTCCTCAGCTTTATTCGTGATATAGGTAAACATATTACTGTAAACTATATGATGGCTAAAGATTCCGTAAAGAAACGCCTTAGTGGTGAGGCTTCGGAAGGTATGTCGTTTACCGAATTCTCATATCAGCTGATGCAGGCTTATGATTATCTTTATCTATACGACAAATTGGGTGTTCGCATACAAATGGGTGGTTCTGATCAATGGGGTAATATTACTACAGGAACGGAACTTATTCGTCGCAAAGTAGGAGGAGAAGCCTTTGCTTTGGTTTGTCCGTTAATAACAAAAGCGGATGGGACTAAATTTGGTAAAACCGAATCTGGTAACGTGTGGCTGGATAGAAGATATACATCTCCATACAAATTTTATCAGTTTTGGTTAAATGTAACAGATGTAGATGCAGAGAGATATATTAAAATATTCACGGCTTTGAGTAAAGATGAAATAGATTCTTTGATCGAAGAGCAAAAAGTTGCACCTCATTTGCGTCCTTTGCAAAAACGATTGGCTAAAGAGGTTACAGTTATGGTGCATTCGGAAGAAGATTATGATCAAGCTGTGGAGGCTTCCAATATTCTGTTCGGAAATGCTACTGCAGATGCTTTAAAGAGATTGGACGAAGATACATTCCTTCAGGTGTTTGAAGGGGTTCCTTCATTCGAAGTGTCTAAAGATGATATTGCATCAGGTATTAAAGCTGTTGATCTGTTGGCAGAGAAGACTTCCGTTTTTCCGTCTAAAGGTGAAATGCGTAAGACTGTTCAGGCCGGAGGAGTAATGATAAACAAAGAGAAGATTTCTAATTTCGATGATGAAATCAATACTTCTCATCTGATCGCAGAAAAATATATTATTGCACAAAAAGGAAAGAAAAACTATTTCCTTTTGATTGTAAAATAAAAATATTATTACTTTTGTATTCGCAAAAGTAATATTGTCTCATGGTGTAATGGTAGCACTGCAGATTCTGGTTCTGCCTGTTTAGGTTCGAGTCCTAATGAGACAACAATAGTTAAAAAGAATAACCGATAATTAGAAATAATTATCGGTCATTCTTTTATATAGTCATCGCTTTTATTCATTCTGATTCTGATCTGACCTAATTCTCTGATTAATCAATCAGAATATATCTTAAAACAACAAAAAAAGCTTGAGAATAATACTCTCAAGCTTTTTTTTGTTGTCTCACTAAGATTCGAACTTAGACAGGCAGAATCAAAATCTGCAGTGCTGCCATTACACCATGAGACAATCCGATTGCCCTAAAAGGCGGTACAAAAGTATATTATTTTTTTTAATAAACAAAAAATGCAGGCTCTTTTTTCTAATGTTTTACTTAAATCGTTATCAGATAAGGTTTTTATGACCAGTTTTTTTTAATTTTTGAACAGTAAGTCAAAACAAAACACATATTATCCTTCTATTTTTGTATTGTCTGTCCGGATATAAAAAAGATTTATCCGAAATCCGAATATGTGGATGATCGACGCTGGTACGTCTTTCTTAATATAAGGTTAATCTATTTTAGGCTAATATGATGAAATTAATAAAGATAACTATTCTTTCGCTATTACTTGTATTCGTATTATTTGCAAATGCACAGGAATTTAAACAGCCTGATGCTCCTTTGTTTAGAGATCCTATTACTGATGGAGCGGCAGACCCTTGTTTAGTGTACAATCCTTTCGAAAAGGTTTGGTGGATGCTTTATACACAACGAAGAGCTAATATTGAGACTGCTGATGTAGCCTACTGTTATGGTAACGAAATTGGGATAGCGTACTCTGAAGATAATGGCAGGAGTTGGAGGTACAGAGGTACTCTCAATCTTGAATTTGAGAGAGGGAAAAATACTTTCTGGGCACCTGATGTTGTGTTGCATAATGGAGTATATCATATGTATGTTTCCTATATAAAAGGAGTTGCTAACCATTGGAGTGGTGTGGCTACTATGATGCATTATACTAGTATAAATCTTTGGGATTGGAAATTTGAAGGTCCTGCAAAGTTGCCAAAAAATAATGTAATAGATGCAACATTAATACAGTTGCCAAATGGCGATTGGCGGATGTGGTATAAGTGGGATAGTAAATCTCTTTTTGCAGATAGTAAAGACCTTTTTACTTGGGTAGGAGATGCAACACCTGCGGTAAGTGATACCCCCCATGAAGGAGCAAAAGTGTTTAGATTTAAAGATTCGTATTGGCTTGTAACAGATGAGTGGAAAGGAATGGCTGTTTATAAATCAGACGATTTGCAAAATTGGATAAAGCAGGCTAACCGCATCCTGGATACACCAAGTAGCCGAAAAGACGACTATCCTAGTGGATCGCATGGAGATGTAGTCGTTATAGAAGATAAAGCTTATATTTTTTACTTTACGCATCCCGGTCGTAGATTTCACACAAAAGATTATCACGATGAAAACGGGAATATACCTTATCAAATGAGGCGTTCGTCAATACAAGTAGCTGAATTAATATTAGAAAATGGAGAACTTGTAGTCAAAGATAGAGATAAACCATTCGGAATATATATGCCCAATTATTAGAGATTAAGTAAATTATTGTATAATACCTAAAAAGCACTTAGTAAATGAAGAAAGTTTTGTTATTTGCATTTGCATTATGCACGATGTATGCATCTGCACAGTGGAAACCTGCCGGAGATAAATTAAAGACGAAGTGGGCGGAAACCATTGATGTCAAGAATGTCCTTCCTGAATATCCTCGTCCTATAATGGAGCGTAGCGATTGGTCTAACCTCAATGGATTGTGGCAATACGCCATTCTACCCGTTGGTAAACAAGAGCCCAAAGCTTTTGACGGACAGATCCTTGTTCCCTTCGCCGTAGAATCGAGCCTATCAGGAGTGCAAAAATCGTTAGGAAAAGACAATGAACTTTGGTATAAACGTACTTTCACCGTTCCTTCCAATTGGAAAGACAAAGACGTATTGTTGCATTTTGGCGCAGTAGATTGGAAAACCGAAGTTTTTGTAAACGATGTAAAAGTGGGAACACATACAGGAGGATATACTCCATTTTCTTTTAATATTACACCATTCCTAACATCAGGAGATCAAAAACTGGTTGTGAAAGTTTGGGATCCGACAAATGACGGATATCAAGCCAGAGGAAAACAAATAAACAATCCTAATGGGATATGGTATACACCTGTATCCGGTATCTGGCAAACAGTTTGGTTAGAACCTGTAAATAATAAACATATAGCCAATATAAAAACCGTTCCTAATATTGATAATGGAGTCTTGAATGTGAAGGTATGTGCAGAAAATGCAGCATCTGACGATATTGTAGAGATCGTTCTTAAAGATGGTTCAAAAACTGTTTCTCACACTAAAACAATAGCAGGACAAGAAGCACAGATAGCCATAGAAAATGCCAAACTTTGGTCGCCTGAATCTCCTTTTTTATATGATATGGAAATAAATCTATATAGCAACGGCAAGCTTCTGGATGCAGTGAAGAGTTACGCCGCTATGCGTAAAGTATCTATAAAGAGAGACAAAAAAGATATTGTTCGCCTGCAACTTAATAACAAAGATTACTTCCATTTTGGACCGTTAGATCAAGGCTGGTGGCCTGACGGACTTTATACAGCGCCAACAGACGAAGCCTTATTGTATGATATAAAGAAAACGAAAGATTTCGGATTCAATATGATCCGTAAGCATGTAAAAGTTGAGCCTGCTCGCTGGTATACTCATTGCGACCGTGAAGGAATCCTTGTGTGGCAAGATATGCCAAATGGTAATTATGAGACATCGCCTCAATGGCAAATGAGACAATTCTTTAACGGACAAGAAATGATGCGTTCCGCAGAATCTGAAGCAGACTATCGCAAAGAGTGGAAAGAAATAATGGATTATCTATATTCATATCCGTCAATTGCCGTGTGGGTTCCGTTCAACGAAGCTTGGGGACAATTCAAAACTCCCGAAATTGCCAAATGGACTAAAGAATACGACCCGTCTCGTCTGGTAAACCCTGCAAGTGGAGGAAATCATTATCACGGATTAGGCGATATATTAGATATCCACCATTATCCGGGACCTGAACTTACATTGTATGAAAGACAATCGCCCGTAGCTACTGTTTTAGGAGAATTTGGAGGAATCGGACTTCCTTTGAAAAATCATTTATGGCAACCTGATAAAAACTGGGGATATGTTCAGTTCAAGAATGCCAAGGAAGTAACAGACGAATATGTGAAATACGGAGAAGAATTGCTTAACCTGATCAAGATTGCATACTCAGCCGCAGTATATACTCAAACTACCGATGTAGAGGGAGAAGTAAATGGCTTAATGACATACGATCGTAAGGAAATCAAAGTAGATGAAGCCAGATTAAGAAAGATCAATCTGGAGATTTGTAATTCTCTGAAATAACGAGCCTTGATTGAAAGAACGATTAATTAAAAGTCGAAAAATAATATTTAGAAAACATGAAAAAACTACTTTACTTATGCTGTCTGGCAGGTCTTATTAGTTGCGAAAGTGCTAAAGAGCCGGCTAAGATTATCAAGAATGATCTGCGGGCTCCGGGCTACCCTTTGGTGACAATAGACCCCTACACATCAGCTTGGTCACTGACAGACAATCTTTATGACGAATCGGTAAAACATTGGACAGGAAAAGAATACCCATTGCTTGGAGCAATACGTGTCGACGGACAAGTGTATCGCTTTATGGGAGTAGAACAAACTCCGATGAAAGCCATTGCTGCAATGTCTACCGAAAAAGCATGGGCTGGAAAATATACATACGATGCTCCGGCTAATGGTTGGGAAAAGGCCGACTTTAACGATGCCGGCTGGAAAGAAGGTCAGGCTGCATTTGGTACAGATGATGAAACCAATGTTAACAGCGTTTGGAATACAAAAAATATCTGGGTTCGCAGATACATCAATATAGATGAAGATCTGTCGGGTAAAAAGATCTTTTTAGAATATTCTCACGATGATGTATTTACTCTATACATAAACGGAATAGAAGTTGTTAAAACCGATTATAGCTGGAACAAAAATGTAATTGTTCCGCTTAGCGATGAGGTTGTGAAATCCCTTAAAAAAGGAAACAATGTAATCTCTGTACATTGTGAGAACAGAGAAGGCGGCGCACTTGTCGACTTCGGATTGTATAAAGAAGAAGATGTTGCGACATATCTGAGTACAACAGCTAAACAAACTTCTGCCGATGTGCAACCTACTCAAACCCGTTATACATTCGAATGCGGTAATGTAGAGTTGAATCTGTCTTTCATTGCTCCGCTATTGATGGACGATCTTAACCTTATATCTCGTCCGGTAAACTATATTTCGTATGATGTTAACTCATTGGACGGACAAAGCCACGATGTTCAGATATACTTCGAGGCTACTCCACATTGGGCTTTAAATATACCATCGCAGGCAAATTCCGGTGAGGGCTTTGAAAAAGATGGATTATTATTCCTTAAAACAGGAAGTACAGCTCAGAAGGTATTAGGTAAACGTGGCGATGATATCCGCATCGATTGGGGTTATTTCTATTTGAGTGGAGATAAAAGCAATTCTACTTATAATGTAGGCGATGCATTTGCTATGCGCGATGCTTTCTCTAAAGAAGGAAAACTCAGTGGCGATGTAAGCGCAAAAGAAAATGCTAATCTGGCGATAGCTCAATCTTTGGGTAAAGGAAAATCTGTTTCCGGAAAAATATTGATCGGATATGACGATATATACTCCATCCAGTATTTTGGAGATAACCTTCGTCCATATTGGAACAAGAAAGGAGATAAAACCATCGAGCAAGCATTTGTAGAAGCAAATAAGGAATATGATAACCTAGTGGTTAAATGTACCGATTTCGATTATAAACTAATGAGTGAAGCTTTAGCCTCGGGAGGAAAAGAATATGCCGAACTATGTGCATTAGCCTATCGTCAGTCTATTGCCGCTCATAAGCTGGTAGAAGCACCGAATGGAGATTTACTATTCTTATCTAAAGAGAATAATAGTAATGGCTCTATTGGTACAGTAGACGTAACCTATCCTTCAGCTCCGTTGTTCTTATATTACAACCCTGAATTGGCAAAAGGACTTCTCAACCATATATTCTATTATAGCGAAAGTGGTAAATGGACAAAACCATTCCCTGCGCATGATGTAGGTACATACCCTTGGGCTAACGGACAAACTTATGGTGGAGATATGCCTGTGGAAGAAGCCGGAAATATGCTATCTCTTTGTGCAGCCATTGCAGCCGTAGAAGGCAACGCTAAATATGCCGAAAAACATTGGGATGTATTGACTGTATGGACTGATTATTTAGTGGAGAAAGGACTCGATCCGGAAAACCAACTATGTACAGATGACTTTGCCGGGCACTTTGCTCACAATGTAAACCTTTCGGTAAAAGCAATAATGGGTATTGCATCCTATGGCTATATGGCAGACAAACTGGGTAAGAAAGATGTTGCCGAAAAATATACTGCAAAAGCTAAAGAAATGGCTCAGGAATGGATAAAGATGGCTGATGATGGAGATCATTTCCGCCTTACTTTTGACCAACCGGGAACATGGAGTCAAAAATATAATTTAATTTGGAACAAAGTTCTAAAATTAGATGTATTCCCTGCATCGGTAGCAGAAAAAGAACTTCCTTACTATCTGACAAAACAGAATAAGTATGGTTTGCCTCTTGATAGTCGAAAGAATTATACTAAATCGGATTGGATTATCTGGACTGCTACTTTATCTGACGATGAGGCTACATTCCAAAAACTTGTATCACCTATCCATAAATTTATGAACGAAACTACTGATCGTGTACCTATGTCAGACTGGTACAATACTGATAATACAACACATGTTGGATTTAAAGCTCGTTCGGTAGTAGGTGGATATTATATTAAGATGTTAAGCGACAGACTTCTGAAATAATTATTCTTTCTATAACGATAATATAGTATTTGAAATATTGGATCGGATATTCCTCCGATCCAATATTATTTATTATTTAATATCTGTACTTTAAACGAAAAGTAAAACACATGAAAAAGAATATCTTAAAACTAATAACCATCGGATTGTCTTTTCTTGTTAGTGCCACAATATCTGCTTCAGATACTGATACTAAGGTAACGATAGTAGACAGACCCGCTGTGAACACAATGAACAGTTATTATAAAGGAAATAGACAACCTTTACTGCCCAGTAACTTTATAAAATTGCCTGTTGGCAGTGTAAAGCCACAAGGATGGACTAAACGATATTTAGAACTGCAACGTGATGGATTGACCGGTCACTTAGGTGAAATAAGCGCATGGCTGAATAAAAAAAATAATGCGTGGTTGAATGCCGGAGGAGAATATGGGTGGGAGGAAGTTCCTTACTGGCTAAAAGGCTATGGGAATATAGCTTATATTCTCGAAGACAAAAAAATGATAGCCGAAACCAAAACATGGATAGAAGCTGTATTCAAAAGCCAGCAATCTGACGGTTATTTCGGACCTATAAATGAGCGTGACGGAAAACGCGAACTGTGGGCAAATATGATTATGCTATGGTGTTTGCAATCATATTACGAATATTCAAAAGATAATCGGGTTATTGATTTAATGACCAATTACTTCAAATGGCAATTGAGCGTTCCCGACGATAAGTTCTTAAAAGACTATTGGGAAAACTCAAGAGGTGGAGATAACATATACAGTGTGTATTGGTTGTATAATATTACAGGAGAAGCTTTTCTTCTCGATCTAGTGCATAAGATACACCGCAATACTGCAAACTGGATGATGGACTCTTCTCTCCCCAACTGGCATAATGTGAATATAGCACAAGGTTTTCGCGAACCGGCTACTTATTATATGCTAACAAAGAATCCGGCACACCTCAAAGCTTCATATAATGTTCATAATTTGATTCGCCGTACATTCGGGCAAGTATCCGGAGGAATGTTCGGTGCGGATGAAAATGCCCGCATGGGATACATAGATCCTCGTCAAGGTACAGAGACTTGTGGATTCGTGGAGCAGATGGCTTCTGACGAAATAATGTTATGGTATACTGGTGATCCTTTATGGGCAGAACATTGTGAAGATATTGCATTCAACTCGTATCCCGCAGCAGTAATGCCGGACTTCAAATCGCTGCGCTACATAACATGTCCTAATCATGTGCAAAGTGATTCGGAAAATCATAAGCCGGGTATCGACAATGGAGGTCCTTTTTTAGCGATGAATCCATTTAGTAGTCGTTGCTGCCAACATAATCACGCTCAGGGATGGCCGTACTTTATCGAGAATTTGATTTTGGCTACGCCTGATAATGGAGCTGCCGCCGCTATATATGCCGCTTGTGATGCGAAAATTAAAGTTGGTAATGGCACTGAAGTGACAATAAGTGAAGATACCCAATATCCATTCGATGATGCCATTCGATTTAAAGTGTCTACACCAAAAGCTGTAAAGTTTCCTTTCTATCTGAGAATTCCATCTTGGACCAAAGGGGCTCAATTGGCAATAAACGGAAAGCCGATTTCGGCTGATCTCGAATCGGGTAAATATGCTTGTATCAACAGAGAATGGAAGAATGGAGATGTGGTAACAGTTACTTATCCAATGCACTTTTCTTTAAAGACATGGCAGGTGAATCAAAATAGTGTAAGTGTAAACTATGGTCCTCTCACTCTTTCGCTGAATATAGAAGAAGACTATAAGAAGGTAGATAGCAAGGAGAGTGCGATTTGGGATTCCAAATGGCAAGAAACCGCCGATCCTTCCAAATGGCCTTCGTATGAAATATATCCTAAGTCGGCATGGAATTATGCTCTTGTATTAGATGCCAAGAATCCATTGAGCGATCTTGTAGTGGAAAAGAGAGCATGGCCGGCAGATAATTACCCCTTCACTCAGCAGAACTCTCCTATCATAGTGAAGGTCAAAGGACGTCAGATTCCTTCTTGGGTGTTGGATGAATATAAATTGTGTGGTGTGTTGCCCGAAGAACATTCTGAAAAATTGGATAAAAAAGAAGATATAACACTAGTTCCGATGGGTACGGCACGCTTGCGTATAACCTCGTTCCCAGCATCGTACGAATAAACTAATTTTCTCATTTATACCTGATGTTAAAGAGGGTTGGATCTATCTGATTGCAGTTCAGAATCCAACTCTCTTTTCTTTATTAGTCTTATCTCTACTTATTTTGAGGTTGTTGTTTGCTTCTGTATTTCGGTTGTATAGTCTTTAGGTAATACTCCGAATTGTGCCTTGAAGCATTTTGCAAAATAGGATGATGAACTGAAAGCTACTTGTTCACATATTTCGGAAATAGATAAGTCTCCTTCAAGGATAAGTTCCGAAGCTTTATTCAGTCGTAGTATTTTTAGATAGTCGTTTGGAGACATACCCGTTATGCTCTTTATTTTTCGATAGAAGCTGGATCGGCTCATAAACATTGTTTCGGCAATGTTGTCAATAGAAAAATCCAGATCTGCAATGTGATTTTCTATTTCGGTATGCAACTTTTCAAGAAACTCTTTATCTTTTTTAGGTATTGAAAGTTCTACTACTGTTGGTGTCGGGTAAGAGGTTACTTTCTTTTGGAAAGACAAACGTAACTTGATCAGGTTCTCTATTTGTTTCTGTAACTGTTTACTCGAAAAAGGCTTTTCCATATATACATCCGCCCCGTGTTCCAACCCTTCTATCCGCGCATCTAAAGTTGCCTTTGCCGTTAACAGTATAACGGGTATATGACTGTAGTTTATATCCGACTTTATGTTTTTGCACAGTTCATAACCATCCATCTCCGGCATCATAACATCGCTGACTATTACATCGACCTCTTGTTGCTCTACTATGTTAAGAGCTTGTTTCCCGTTTATTGCTTTCAATATAGAGAAGTAAGGGTTTAACGAATCTTCTATCAGATTTAGCAATTCAATATTGTCTTCGACAAGTAAAACCTTATATTCGGATTGAGGAGTTATTTCTCCTTTCTCGCTCAATGTATTTTCTGGTTCAGAAACATTGATCATCTTAGAAGCCTGATCGCCTGCTTCATGGGTTGCGTTGATCTCCTTGACGGGCACGGATAGAGTGAATGATGATCCTCCCCATTCATTATTTGTCACTGTAAGATTACCTCCCATATTCTTTGCTAACAGACGAGAGAATGCCAGTCCGATACCTGTGCCCGTATTGGTGTTGTCTTTTGTCCCGATCTGATAAAAAGCTTCAAAGACTTTATCCTTTTCAGTATCGGCTATTCCGGGACCGTCGTCTATCACTGTTATTGCAAAATGATTGTCAAAGCATTCTAGTTTTAATTCGATTCTAGACTTGGCAAACTTGATCGCATTTCCTAATAGATTGATTATTATCTTTGTTATCTTCTCGTTGTCTATGTATAATATAGTTTCCTGTTGAGGTAATGATAGTGTGAAATTGATTGCAGCCGCTTCTGTTGAATGTAGAAACTGATCGTGTATATTAAGAAGTAAATTATCCAAGTTTTCTTTAGTGAGGTTTACTTCCGGATCTTTGTTGTCTATTTTCTGGAAGTCGAGTAGTTGGTTTACAACACTTAGAAGATAATTGACGTTTTTATTTATAACGGTCAAATATTTAGAGCTTTTAGAGTCGTCGTTATAGCGATCTGATAATTTTTCCAAAGGCAAGCTGATCAGACTCAATGGCGTTCTTATTTCATGTACAAGATTTATAAAGAAGCTTATTTTAGATTGATATACTTCTTTCTCTTTCTCTATCTGATATTCTTCCAGTTGCCTTCTGAATTTGTTTCGTGACCGTTTGTTTATATATTTTACGAAGAAGAATATATTAACAATCAAGCATATAAAATAAACACTATAAGCTATGGGCGACCTCCACCAAGGAGGAAGAATCACTATGTGGATACTAGCTCCTTCTTCATTCCATTTATTGTCGTTGTTTGTCCCTAGCACCCTAAAAGTATATTCTCCCGGAGGAAGATTCGTATATGATGCAAGATTTGAGTTTCCACTGTTTACCCAATCCTTATCAAAGCCTTGTAGTTTATATTTGTACATGTTTCTGTCCGGCTTTTGATAGCTAAGAGCCTCAAATTCGATTGTAATGCTATTGTTCGCATACGGTAACTTTATTGCTTGGGCAGTATATACCGGACCGGTAAAGTTGAGTAATTTACGGGCTTCGTTCTCGTCAGTATTATATAGTTTTACATTCACAATATACACCGGAGGTATATAAGTGTTTTCTTTAAACTCATTTGGAAAGAAAGCGTTAAAACCATTGATGCCGCCAAAGTACAACTTGCCGATATCTGACTTTAGAGAAGCTTTGTAGTTGAATTGATTACTTTGCAAGCCATCTTCCTGAGTGAAGAGTTTCCTGTCTGATTTATTAGCCGGATTTATCCTCAATAATCCTGCATTGCTCGAAATCCAGAAATCGCCCGATTTGTCTTCTTCGACAGAATAAATTACCTTATTGGGTAAAATCTCATTGTGAGGATCAAAATCTATAAAAGTCTCATTTCCTTCATTGAAATAGCAGAGTCCTCCGCCATTTGTCCCGAACCAGACTCTACCATCCGATTCTTCAAACAATTTAATGATAGAGTTGCTGGTTATGGTTGCAGGGTTTCTTTCTTCGTGCGTATAATGTTTCCATTGATTACTTTTAGATATATATCTGAATACTCCCGAATTGTGAGTGGCAATCCATAATGTGTGTCGGCTGTCTTCCATTATATCTAATACAGAAGTCATAGTACCGACAAAATTCAATGTTTCAAAATCATTCTTCTCCCGGTTATACCTGCACAACCCCCATGAAGTACCTACATATATTTGCCCCGAAGAATTCTTGTAAAGAGATAAGACATCGTTGCTACAAATACTACTTGCCGATTCTCGTATATGATAATGTTCTATCAGTTTCTTTGTTTTTAGATTTACGATCTTCAAGCCTTCGGAATACGTACCAATCCAGAGATCGTCGCCATCAATAAGTAAAGATCTTATGTCTATCTTCTGGTTTTTCAGAGGCAATATATAAGGCTCTAAAACCTGTGTTTTATTGCTCAGTATTTTAAGCCCGTCTTGCGAACCTATCCATATATTTCGGTCTTTGTCTTCGTAAAATTGACTGATTACTTTACCCGTGCTCAATAGAGGATCAGAGAGTGGATAATAATATTCGAAACTTTTGGTTTGAGGAGCTAAATAATTGATTCCACCTAAATATGTAGATATCCAGAATCCCCCTTCGGCATCTTTAAGTATTGCATAAATAGATTGGTCGCTCAGGCTGCGCCGATCCAAGAGATTATCTATACGGGTAAATTTATGATTCAGTACGTTAAATGTATATAAACCATTATCAGACCCTATCAGTATTTCATTGTTTGAATAACGAGATATAGCCCTTATTGTACCTATGTTCTGATTGTTGGTATAATATGTGATTTGCTTTGTTTTACTGTTTAATACACTGAGGGTATTTGTTCCGATGCTGAACCATATATTAGTGTCGATAGCCTGTATACAATTGATTTTAAAGCTGGCTAAATCTTCTCTTTTCAGAAAGGTGTTAAACGATTCAATATACTCTCCTTTCTGATCATAACAGATCAGCCCTTCCTGAAGCGAAGATAAATATACCTGTTGAGAATCATTTTGTGCCATATCCCACACAAAGGCTGTATGTCCACTGTGCTGACTTAGTTTTTGAGTAGAAATATCATAGATGAAGACTCCCTGTCCCAAAGTTGCTATCCATATTTTGCCATTGTTGGTTTTTATTATCTTCTTTACTTCTCCACTAATAGAGACGCCATATTGAGTTTTGTCGGCGAAGTGTCGGAAGTTGTCTTTCTGCCGATCATATATATAAACGCCACTGCTTGTGCCAACCCATATATTCTTGTCATCATCCTCAAATAAGGTTTGTACCGAATTGTTGCCCAACGAAAAAGGATCTTGTATATCATTTCTGTAAACGCTAAACTTACGTCCTTCAAATCGGTTTAGTCCGTCATTTGTTCCAAACCATAGAAAGCCGTAGCTATCTTGCAAGATACACCATACAGTGTTGTGAGACAACCCACTTTCTACCTGATACTTTTTGAAGTAAATGGCAAAAATAGAAGATGAGGATAATATGAGTAGCAGGCAAAATATATAGAGTCTTTTCATGGTTTCATTTTAGAAACATAGAGGGGGATTAAGACCCTCAGATACTGGTATTAATGTTAGATTAAGAGTAATATTCAAAGATAATAATTTCTTTTGTGCTTCAGCATTTTTCTGTTATGATCTTACTTCTTATCTAAAGTTCTGTTTAAGAATCAAATCTAACGTATCCCAGAAGGTTTTTTTATCTTCTCTATTTCGGATAGAGCTTCGCCCAATACAGGGAGTCCATCTTCACCCCATTCCATTTTTTGCAATCGAGGAGAGCGCGTATCCACAGAGCGTGATGGTAGAGACCCATAAGGCTCTTTGTCTATAGCTCTTGCCTGATAGAGGAAGTATGTCTCCGTT
Source organism: Dysgonomonas sp. UBA5412 (assembly GCA_002409595.1). Taxonomy (GTDB): domain Bacteria; phylum Bacteroidota; class Bacteroidia; order Bacteroidales; family Dysgonomonadaceae; genus Dysgonomonas. Next base: position 468,896 of record DHNQ01000029.1, on the reverse strand, counting down.
CCATCGGGAGATGGTATGAAACAAGGGCTTCCCGTAGCATACACCTGATTGTCTTCGTTTTGGGAGAATACGGGGCTTTTAGATTTTGTCCACGAAGCCGGATTCAACAAATCACTATTTGCATCGGCTTGCAGCAATCCCACAGCATAATAAGGAGTCCATGTCCCACTAGCCGAGTAATAGATCAGTACTTTACTTTTATCCTTCGAATAGAAGAACTGTGGGTCTTCATTCACATAAATCGGGTAGCCGGTTTTACTGCCGTCGGGACTGATCCATTGACGTTCCCATTCATATTCGGGCTTCGATATAACTACTCTGTCGGTCTTTAAAGTCCATGGATTCTCCATTTTGGCAATATATATACATTGAGTCTCTGTTTCTATACGTCTGGTTTGCCACCCCGACCATATCATATACCATTCGTTATTGTGATTAAATACACTGGCATGAATAGCCCAATTGTTGCCGGCATCAGTAGCTATGCGACCTTTCATTTCAAATTCGCCGTCAGTGGGGTCGTCCGACGAATTTTCTATCACATAGATCTGATGATTATCAGTATTGCCATCGTCGGCAGCAAAATAAATATACCATTTATTATCTATCCGATGCAATTCCGGTCCCCATAAATGAAAAGCCGATTCTTTCTTTTTCGGTATCCAAACATCTTTACCTTTCACATTTTTAAGATCCGTAATATCTTTTGTTTTCCATATCGTTATCCGATCGTCTATGTCTTGGAGGTAATAATAATGATCTTTGTAGAAAGTCGCCCAAGGACGGACTCCTATCGGTAGTAGAGGATTTGTGTAGGTGCTGCTTGTCTCATATCCTCTTTCGTTAGAGTCGGTTTTCTTTTTGTTGCATGATGAAATAAATAAGGATAAAGATATTAAGACTGTTAAGAAACTGCGAAAAGATAACATGCTATATATTGTTTTTATGGTAAAAGACAAAGTTGGTTACATTTGAAAGAATCATTAAAAATAATGTATAATTTCTATTTATAAAATTTTTCTTTCCCAATAAACATAGATTGATGACTCTCCAATAAAATATTATTCTCTTTTTTTAGTTACTTTTGTAGAGTATATAAACCTTCACACTCATTTCTTGTTATATTATTATAGATAATTAAAATACAATTAGATTATGAAGACAAAATATTTGATACTCGTATTATTGCTATTTTTCGTTAGCATAAATACATTTGCTCAGCTAAGATTTGGGGTGAGAGGTGGAGTAGATGTTATTCAGAATAAAATGAATTTCAATGTACTTAAAGCTAGCAACCGTTTAGGATATCAAATAGGTCCCACTGCCGAATTTATAGTTCCTGCCTCAGGCTTTGGCATAGATGCTGCAGTTTTGTATGGTCGGAAAGAATATAAAGCCGAAGACAAACAAAACGATGCGTCAATATCCGACTATGATTATATCAGCATTCCTATCAATCTTAAGCAGCGTATAGGGCTCGGTCCTATTGGAATCTTCTTTACCGGTGGAGCTTATGGTAATGTAAAAATCAATGGTGGCGATATAAAGAATGCCGGAGATGTGATCAGTGAATATAAGAAAAAGAACTTTATCTTCGGATTAGGTGCAGGAGCCGGAGTAAATGTATTCAAGCATTTCGATGTCGGACTATATTTCCGTGGCGATCTGACCAAGAATTATAGTTACGAATATATGGATGCAGATACGTTCCAGAATAAGAAGAACCAAACCTGGACTGTCGGACTTAATTATTACTTCTAAATAGAGAAATGCTATACGCCGATGTCGTATTACCGATTCCTTTTCAAGGACTTTACACATATTCTATACCATCCGACCTGTCGCACACTGTACGGGAGGGTAGCAGAGTTATAGTCCAATTCGGGAAGAAGAAGTTTTACACAGCCATCGTATTTCGTATCCACGATTCAGATAAACCGTCCGATGCTATAATCAAAGAAATAGTCTCCACATTGGAAGACACCCCTATAATTACCCTTTCCCAGATTAAGTTTTGGGAATGGGTTTCTTTTTATTATATGTGTTCGCTCGGCGATGTATATAGAGCAGCTTTACCGGCTGCTCTCAAGCTTGAAAGTGAAACCCATATTCTTTTAAATCCCGACTTTGAAGCCACAATCCCTTTTACTGCTAACGAGCAAAAAGTATTTTATGTCTTAGATGCAGAAAGAGCGGTGACAATAGGCGAAATAGAAAAAAGAAGCGGAGTGTCCAACCCAATTCCGGCTATAAAATCGCTTGTAGACAAGCAGGCTGCCCGAATATCAGAAAAGATAGAAAACTCCTATTCATCGAAAACTCAAACCGAGATAAGCTTGGCAAAGACATTTTCAGAGGAAGAATTGTCTGCCATTTTAGATGAACTGTCGAGAGCAAAAAAGCAACAGCATCTGTTGTCCTTGTTTCTGGATTTGAGTCAAACCCATAATCAAGTATTAAAGAAAGAGTTGCTCGAAGCAGCAGATGTCTCGTCAAGTATTTTGTCCGAATTGATAAAGAAGAATATACTTCAGGCACGCGAGATAGAAATGAGCCGGTTCGATTATGGAGAGACTAATCTTGATTCGTCTTATGCCCTTAACTCATATCAGGAGCAAGCATACAGTGAGATTCTAAAATCGTTTGAAGAAAAAGATACGACCTTACTGTATGGAGTTACCTCCAGCGGTAAGACTGAGATATATATACAACTGATCAAAGACGCTATAAGTAGGGGAGAGCAAGTCTTATATCTGTTGCCGGAGATAGCATTGACCACTCAGATAACCAATCGCCTCAAGTCGGTATTTGGCAATAAACTAGCTGTATATCACTCCAAGTTTAACGACAACGAAAGAGCTGAGGTTTGGACGAATCTCTTAGAGAAGGATGAGGCACAAGTCATATTAGGCGCACGCTCTGCCCTCTTTCTACCCTTCAACAAGCTTAGTCTGATCGTAGTAGACGAAGAGCACGAAGGGTCTTACAAGCAACAAGACCCCGCCCCCCGCTACAATGCCCGTAATGCCTCCATTGTGTTGGCAGGAATACACAATGCTAAGGTGTTGTTGGGGACAGCTACCCCTTCGATCGAGACATATAATAATGCCTTGAGTGGGCGATATGGCCTTGTAAGGCTGACTCATAGGCACAAGGATATAGGATTGCCCGAGATAGCTGTCGTCAATACCAAAGAACTAAGGCGCAAGAAACAAATGAAATCTATCCTTTCTCCACCTCTCATTGATAAGATGAAGGCAGCTTTGGAGAATGAAGAACAGATTATACTGTTTCAGAATAGGCGAGGATTTTCTTCTATGCTCGAATGTAAAAACTGCTCATGGACTCCTCATTGTACTCATTGCGATGTGAGCCTCACCTATCATAAATATCAGCAAATGCTTGTTTGTCATTACTGTGGTGCAACCTATCCCGTACCTACCGTTTGTGACGAATGTAAAACACCCACACTCGAATTGTTGGGATATGGCACAGAGCGCATCGAAGAAGAAGTCCGCAATACATTTCCCGAATTTTCCGTCGCTCGAATGGATCTTGATACCACAAGAGGTAAGCGATCTTATCAACAAATTATTTCCAAGTTCGAGAATAATGAAACCAATATTCTTATCGGTACTCAAATGGTTTCCAAAGGACTCGACTTTGATAATGTATCTGTTGTGGGAATCCTCAATGCCGACAATCTGCTTAATTATCCCGATTTCAGAGCATACGAAAAAGCATTTCAGCTAATGACTCAGGTTAGCGGACGTGCCGGACGAAAAAACAAGCAAGGATTGGTAATGTTGCAAACTGCACACCCTTCGCATCCGGTGATAAAATGTGTACAAGCTAACGATTACGAATCGTTTTATATAGCCCAGATGGAAGAGCGGAAACTTTTCAGATACCCTCCTTATTTTCGCCTTATCTCCATTGTCATACGAGGCAGGGACGAGATTGTAGTCGAGAAGGCATCGTCTCAGTTTGCCCAAGCACTAAAATCTTCCTTCGGCGAACGGATATTAGGACCAAGTAAGCCCGTTATTTCCAGAATACAGTCGCTATATATCCGAAATATACTACTCAAAATAGAGAATACAGCATCTATCCAAAAAGTAAGGGATATTATTCATTTCCATCAGGCTGCTGTATTCGATAATACCGATCTGCGTCCTATTCTGTTGCATTACGATGTAGACCCACTGTGATCTTTTCGTATGCCGCAGCCTTGCTTCTTTTTAACTAAAAGGTTACAAAGTTGTACACTTTTCGCCCTCTTTTCGTTTTACAATTATATCACCTTCTTTCTTATAAATCAAAGCTCCGCCCGGTTCACCCCCGTTCAGACGTAGTATTTCCAAATTTGTTTTCGTTTCCTCGTCTTGCACAATAATCACAGCCGGCTGAGTTTCCTCAATAGACTCCCTTTGGGCAGAAGCTTTCTTCCTGTCGTTGCGTTCCAGTACGAGCTTGATCGTAGCCATATCCGGTGGACATTCTTTTGTTTTTATCACTTTTGATTTTATCTTCATTTGTTCCGTATCATATTTGTCAGGTTCGTACGTAACCTTCACTTCCCTTACTGTATATCCATCCAGTTTTTCCATCAGCGACCGGCGCGCTTTTAGCAGCAACATCTCGTCTCGGCGTTCCATTGCATCATCTATCATGGCTGCAAATTCCGGTCTTTCCCTTTTCCATTCATAAAAACTATTTCTGCTTATGCGCAGAGTTTCGCATATTTCGCTTATTGTATAAGTATCCGCTTCTATCAGGGATACAATTTTATTTACCAATCGTGGTGTGTATTTTGCCATAATCTTAAAAGTTAAAATAAAAAAATTCTCAAATGTTTAATCTATCATATAGATAAAGAATATGTATTCTCTTGAAAATATATGTTTCTGATCGTCAAAAGGCAACGGGAAAAAACATTGTCCTTAAAGGATTTTAACCATTTAAGCTTTTTTATCTACAATATTGAAACGTTTTATATAAATTTGCAGGTGCTTAAGATTCGCATTTATTTATACTATATGGATAGGAAAACAAAAAAGAAGAAAAATAAATTTCTAAATAAATTTACACCCAAGCAAATAGTAAAAACATTGTGGTTGATTTTTGCTTGTATCGTGGCTCTTGTTATTACTCTGTTCACCCTTATCAGCACAGGGGTGATCGGATATATGCCGGATGTGGAAGAATTGGAAAATCCGATAGACAAGTATGCTTCTCAAGTCTATTCCTCAGATGGTGTTCAGTTGGGGACTTATTCTCTGGTCAGAAATAATCGTATCTATTCCAGTTACGACGAACTTCCTCCTTATTTGGTACAGGCACTTGTGGCGACAGAAGATACCCGATATTTTTCTCATTCGGGAATAGATATTATCGGACTTACACGGGCAGTAGTACAAACCTTGTCGGGACATAAAACCAGTGGAGGTAGTACCATTACACAGCAATTGGCGAAACAATTGTACTCACCCCCTGCCGAAAATTGGATGGTACGTGTGTTTTTGCGCAAACCGATAGAGTGGGTTATAGCTGTAAAATTGGAACGATACTACACAAAAGAAGAAATAATTAATCTCTATTTCAATCAGTACGATTTTGGAAACAATGCTGTCGGTATCCAGTCGGCTGCACAAGTTTATTTTGGCAAAAAGCCGAAAGACCTTACTATCGAGGAGGCGGCAATGCTTGTTGGGATGTGTAACAATTCTTCGTTATATAATCCTCGTATAAGACCCGAACTTACTCAAAATCGCAGAAACGTAGTCTTTTCTCAAATGGAGAAATATGATTATATCAGCGAACAGCAGTTTGATACTTTAAAAGTAAAACCGCTGAAGCTTGATTATAGACGAGCCAGCCATAATGCAGGATTAGCTCCTTATCTGAGAGAATATTTGAGAATAACGCTGAATGCAAAGAAACCCAATAAGGATAATTATGCTTCGTGGCAAAAGGAGCAATACGCTGCCGATTCGGTTAGCTGGGAAACAAATCCTCTTTATGGATGGTGTAATAAGAATAAAAAACCTGATGGAAGCAGTTATAGTTTGTCGACTGACGGTCTTAAAATCTATACTACCATAGACTCTCAGATGCAGCAATATGCAGAAGAAGCTGTTGCCGAACATTTTAGTAAAGAATTACAACCCGCTTTTGATAAAGAAAAGAAAGGACGTAAATATGCTCCATTCTCTTCGTCGGTAGCAAAAGATGTGGACACATTACTCTATCGGTCAATGAAGAATACCGACAGATATAGAAGTCTGAAAAGAGACGGTCTTTCCGAAAAAGAAATATATACAGAGTTCAAAAAACCGGTTGATATGAAAGTCTTTTCGTGGAAAGGCGAAATAGATACCGTGATGACTCCGTGGGACTCTATTCGCTATCACAAGAGTTTCCTGAGAACCGGATTTATGGCGATGGACGTTTATACAGGCTATGTGAAAGCTTATGTAGGGGGAATAGATTACAAATATTTCCAATATGATATGGTCAATATGGGACGCCGTCAGGTAGGATCTACTATCAAACCATATCTTTATACACTGGCTATGGAAGAAGGTGCAACTCCTTGCGACGAAATGCTTTATGTACCTCAAACCTTGATAACCGAAACAGGAAAGGAATGGACTCCTCGCGGAGGGCGTTCTGCCAAATTTGGAGAAAAAGTAACTATAAAGTGGGGACTCCAAAATTCAGATAACCTTGTTACTGCATATCTGATGAGTAGGACATCACCTTATACATTTGCCCGTTTGCTTCATTCATTCGGTATTACTGGTCATATCGACCCTGTTGTTTCTATGGCATTGGGTACGCACGATGTGTCTGTAGCCGAAATGACGGCAGCATATACGGCTTTTGCTAACAAGGGGGTTCGCTCCGTACCTTTATATATAACACATATCGAAGACCGTTCGGGAAATACAATTGCATCTTTTACTCCTAAACTCGAAGAGGTATTTAGCGAAGGCTCTTATGTTAAAATGCTTGATATGCTCAGAGGCGTAGTGGATGGCGGAACGGGAGGACGTGTCAGAAGGAACTACGGAATAACAGCTCCGATGGGAGGAAAAACAGGTACTACTCAAAATAACTCTGATGGATGGTATATGGGTTTCACGCCTAAGCTGGCAGCCGGATGTTGGGTAGGTGGTGAAGATCGTTCCATTCACTTCGACCGTACTATCGACGGACAAGGTGCAGCTATGGCTCTGCCTATATTTGGTCTGTTTATGAAGAAAGTATATGAGAATCCTAAACTTGGTTACAAACAAAATGACCAATTTGTCTCCGTTCCGGGTTATGGTGTTTGTGATAGAAGTACAAGTGAAGACGATGTGCCATCCAATAGTAACAATACTTCGGTGGGGATAGATAAAATATTCAAATAATCGGAAGCTTGTAAATCCGAAATTTTCTTAATGGTAAAATATTATTATATAGACGCTGCAAGCAAACAGCAGCGTGGCCCTATTGCTATAGGCGATCTTCGTCGTCATCCGATAGCCCGTAATACGATGGTTTGGCGTTCGGGTATGGCAGATTGGGTAGAGGCAGGAGATGTAGAAGAATTGAGGTTCTTGTTTGATAAGAACACATCTGAGCCTAAGCAAAATGAACAGCCTTTTGATAAGCAACCTTCTGTCAAAGATGTAGCTCCCAAACGTGCCGATAGTTATAATAACCCAGAATCGAGCAGTTTTGACGATATCATCCAGATGCCTAAAAACTGGCTGATAGAGTCTATATTAATATCACTTTTCTGTTGTTCCCCCATCAGTATTGTAGGTGTCTTTTATGCTGCTAAAGTAGAGTCTCTGTATTATGCAAAAGATTATGCAAAGGCTCAGGAGTATGCCAATAAGGCTAAACTGTGGGCACTGATAGGCTTGTTGTTTATTCCGGCTTGCTATGTGGTTTTGATAATATTCGGTAGCATGTTAGGTCTGTTTTTTTTCTGAATCTGTATAGGGTAGGGTGCGATCGGTAAACTTTAAAAGATAGACGATGGAAAAGAAATATATCCTTCGATTGGTTATTATTATGATTCTTATCATAATCGGGGGAGTATTTTATTATCTGTTTAGCCCTGCTGAAAATGATTTTTTTCCACAATGTACTTTTCATAAAATGACAGGTTTAGATTGTCCCGGATGCGGGTCGCAGCGGGCTATCCATCATTTGTTGCATCTGCGAATAAAAGAATCTTTTTTTAGCAACCCTCTGTTGGTAATTGCTATACCATATGTCTTGCTTTGCTTATATCTCGAATATTTTGGAGGAAAAGAAAGCTTTCCCCGACTGAGGAAAGCTCTTTATTCTAAAATATCGGTATGGGGAATACTGATTGTTATTCTATTATTCTGGATTATAAGAAATCTCGTTTAGCCTTATTCTTTTACAGCTTCCACTGTATAGCCCATGTTGGATAATTGGATAAGTAATCCGTCTTCTCCGACAAGATGTAAAGCTCCTACTGCTATCAGATTTGATTTTTCGTTCATAATTGCCGGTAGTTTTTCTAACCATTTATTGTTTCTGTCTGTTGATAAAGCACTTTTTGCAATAGCTGAGGTTGGACAAGGGTCTTCTGGATTATTGAAAGACAGATTATACATCTCTGCCAGATTGCCGGTTTTGTAATATTCATTCAATTTATCCATCAGTTTTTCTATCGTATTAATGTTCTGTGTCAAACAAACTAGAGATTTGGCCTGATCCTTTAATGGCTCTGCATTAAATAGTGCATATATCTGGTCGTCTATTGTTTCAAGTCCAAGAATGCTTTTGCCATTTTCTTTACCTATCCGTTGCACATAGGCATCTATTGCTTCGTGAGACATCGGGTTGAATTCAGGATGCTGTTTAGCATACATTGTTACAGTATATAGAGAGGATAGCATTCCCGGTTTTAATTGTCCAAATTGTTCGAGCCCGACGGTGAAAAGACTTTTTAGTCCCGCGTCTAAGGTTTGAAGTTCATCCTTAGTAAGCAGGTCGGCATAAGTTTCTCCTTTGGGCATCAATGCGGCTTGTTGCATTTGTGTTTGCAAAGCAGGCATATCGTCCAATACTAATTCGCCTACAATCTGATCAACATCATTAAGCGTTTTTTTCAATCCTGCAATACTATCTACAAAACTGACATGCGCCAGATGGTGTGTTCCTAGTATATAAGAAGGTTGGTTCAGGTTGTTTCCTGATATCTTCCAAAGTAGAGATCCTGTATATTTATCTGAATTCTGTGCAATTGAGATTTGAGTTATTACTAATAATAATGTAAATAAGGAAAGAATAAACTTGTTTGTTCTCATCGTTTGTGATATTAAGTTATTTATGATTTTCTTCTTCAAATTCCTCTACTTCTTTTATTGCCGTAGCGAGCTTTTTTATATTGTTCCAATACATTAATTTATAAGTAACAATTGCGCCTATTAAACCAATAAAGGCTCCGGCAATAAATATTGTGATGCGAAGGCTTCTGAATGAAGGGTCATGTGTAATTTCCAAATATCCGAGTATGATAAAAAATAATATAAACCATACTACTCCTAAGAAAAACTCTTTGTATATCACTTTCCTATACCAATAAAATAAGGTAGATACTTCCATGATTGTCATTTCGGCAATATTTGTATTTTTTAGTTTTTTCCATTTATACAATTGCCAGAAAAAACCGAATGTTGCAGAAGTGCAATATATAATGACTATCAACGGGTATCTTGAGAATATCAAATAGCCTAAGCCCAAACAGGCTACCATCGCTATCATTCCCATCTTTTCGTATCGGAGTAAACTGTTGAAGGCACTGTATCCTTTGTTCGACAGCATGGCGCAAATCTTTTCTGTTTCAAGATTCGGCTTTATCTCTGTCTCCTGCCATTTTTTCTTTATATTATCTAAATCCATAACTATTAGTTTTGTCCGTTAGACATTAGTCTTAACTTTTCTTTTATCCGGCTCAGCTTTGTAGCCACATTAGTTACCGATAGTCCTGTTATCTCAGCTATTTCTTTATACGACTTGTCGTCTAAATAAAGTAATACTAAGGCGCGCTCTATTTTGCCTAAGCAATTGATCAGTTTGTAAAGTTCCTGAATTTCTTCACTGCTGTCTTCTATTTCCGGCATGTCGACAGAAATATCCACATACGTTACATTTTTTTTATTGCGGCGATAGAACGATACACATGTGTTTAATGCAATGCGATATATCCATGTAGAATATTTGCTTTCTCCTCTGAATGAAGGATATGATTTCCAAAGGTTCAAGACCACTTCCTGATATAAATCTCCAATGGGGTGTTCTGCATCAGCATAAAAAGAAACGACTTTATAAATAATACCCTCATTCTGGTGTATCATTTCTAAAAACAATTCATCTCTTTTTACCTCTTGTTTCATCCGGCGGAGTTAGCTTTATTTAATATGTCGCAAAAATGGAACATTTGTCACACCTTTGATCATATTGATTAATATTTTGTATTTAGCTATGTATCTATACTCTTTTATAAACCAAAGATAATTTGCTTTTTTCTTATCTTTGCAGAATATTAATACAGAAAACAAGGTGAAAAAAATATTATTCATATTAGCCGTTTGCTTTGTATTGCCGGCATGTAATTCTATTAAATATATGACAGATACAGAAAGAAAAATAATTGTAGATTCGGATGCAAATACTCCTTTTAGGGTCTTGCTGACGACTAATAAGGAAGACTCTTTGCTTCTTCGCCAAAAGAGTATAGATTTTGCGAACCCTCAAGATATTGTTAGAGATAAAGATTTTCAACATTTTATTCAACGTTTGAAATTGACGTTGGCTGAAGAACTTGGAGTAGGGCTTGCAGCACCACAAGTTGGTGTCAGCCGAAATTTATTTCTTTTTATGCGTATGGATAAACCGGAAAGAAATGTTGAAGCAGCGATAAATCCTCGTATTGTAAACCACTCGGAAGAGATAATAAACTTCGAAGGCGATGGCTGTTTGTCCATTCCCGATATGTCGGGTACTACTAAGCGTTATGCTTGGGTGGATGTAGAGTATTATAACGAACGGGGAGAGCTTATCAAAGAACGATTGTCGGGTGGTGCGCGCGGTGGTGACTTTACCGGTATTATCTTTCAGCACGAATTTGACCACCTTCAAGGAATTTTGTTTATCGACAGGTTGAGTGAATAGATTAAAGGCGATCTTTTTATTCTTAAAAAGGAAAGATTCAGCCACAAAAGATTCTGATAATTGTTTTTGTAAAACATAATATTGCTTTTTAAACCCGAATGTCAGCTAAAATTGTATTTTTGTAAAAGTAAACAAATCTATCAATTATACTGATCTTAAAAAATATACTAAAATGGATGCAATAGACTGGTCGAATTTGTCTTTCGGATACATGAAGACAGATTATAATGTAAGAAGTTATTACAAAGATGGAAAATGGAGTACTCCTACCGAAACTACATCTGAAAGTATTGACATCCACATGGCCGCCACTTGTCTGCACTACGGACAAGAAGCCTTTGAGGGGCTAAAGGCATTTAAAGGAAAAGATGGCAAAATTCGTGTTTTCAGAATGCGGGATAATGCCTTGCGTATGCAATCGTCATGTCATGGTATTATGATGGCAGAGCTGCCTGTCGAAGTATTCGAAGAGACTGTGAAGAAAGCCGTAAAACTAAACGAACGCTTTATTCCACCTTATGGTAGTGGAGCTGCATTATATATTCGCCCATTACTTTTGGGTATGGGAGCTCAGGTAGGTGTAAAACCTGCAAATGAGTATTTGTTTCTAGTATTTGTTACACCCGTAGGTCCATACTTCAAAGAAGGTTTCAAACCTACACCGGTCGTTATCCTTCGCGGATATGATCGTGCTGCGCCTCTTGGTACAGGAACAATCAAGATCGGCGGAAATTATGCAGCAAGCCTTGTTGCTGGTCACAAAGCGCACGAAATGGGATATTCGGCAGTACTTTATCTGGATGCTAAAGAGAAAAAATATCTGGACGAATGTGGTCCGGCAAACTTTTTCGGAATAAAAAATAATACATATATCACACCACTTTCCACATCTATACTTCCTTCTATAACCAATAGAAGCCTTATGCAACTGGCTGAAGATATGGGAATGAAGGTTGAACGCAGACAAGTACCGGAAGAAGAACTGGCTACATTTGAAGAAGCCGGTCAGGTGGGTACAGCTGCCGTTATCAGTCCGATTCTGAGAGTGGACGATATAGACGAAGATAAATCGTACGTGATAGCTAAAGATGGTAATGCCGGCCCGGTTAGCACTAAGCTATATAATAAACTAAGAGGCATTCAGCTTGGAGATGAGCCGGACACTCATGGTTGGGTTACTATTTTAGATTAAAAATACCCTTTGATAAGGCATGGATCAGGAAAAAACAATTAAAAGAAATGAGGCTTCTGCTAAGTCAGTGGAAAGAATGGTACTCCGTACCGAAAATCTTGTAAAGAGATATAAATCCCGGACAGTAGTTAATCATGTTTCTATTGATGTAAAACAAGGTGAAATTGTAGGATTGCTTGGACCTAATGGAGCCGGCAAAACTACAACTTTCTATATGACCGTTGGTCTTGTAATGCCGAATGAAGGAAAAATATTCCTTAACGAACAAGAAATAACTAAATATCCGGTTTATAAACGGGCACAAAACGGTATCGGCTATTTGGCTCAAGAGGCTTCCATCTTTCGCAAGATGACGGTAGAAGATAATATACGATCGGTATTGGAGATGACAAAACAGTCGACTGCCTATCAGAAAGAAAAACTGGAAAGTTTGATTGATGAATTTGGTTTGCATAAAGTGCGAAAAAATACAGGAGACAGGCTGTCGGGAGGAGAGAGGCGTCGTGCCGAGATAGCACGCTGTTTGGCTATCGACCCTAAGTTTATAATGCTCGACGAACCATTTGCCGGAGTAGACCCTATTGCAGTACAAGATATTCAGGAGATTGTAGCAAAGCTGAAATATAAAAATATTGGTATTCTTATTACCGACCATAATGTTGACGAAACGCTAAGTATTACCGATCGTGCATATCTTTTGTTCGAAGGTAAAGTCTTGTTTCAGGGATCAGCCGAAGAATTGGCTGAAAATGAAATTGTAAGAGAGAAATATCTGGGTCGCGATTTCCAATTGAAACGAAGGAATTTTGAACATCTTAAAGATTCGGGAAATGGAACTTCCGATACTTTTGATACAATATAGGAGTCTATAACTCTGTTTATGTAAGTATTAACCTGAATTTTATGCGGGGGTAATGATTTTTTTCTACCTTTGCCGATTAATATGGGACGACTTTTAGCATTGGATTATGGGACGAAACGTACAGGTATAGCAATATCCGATACGCTCAAAATAATAGCAAACGGCTTAACTACTGTACCTACTCATACTTTATTGAACTATTTGAAATCGTATCTCGAAAAAGAAGATGTAGAGTGCATTGTTGTGGGGCTGCCAAAGCAAATGAATAATGAGTATTCAGATAATATGAAGCATATACGTCCTTTTGTAAACAAGCTAAAGTCGCTTTATCCTACAATTCCGGTTGTGTTATATGATGAACGCTTTACATCGGTGTTGGCACAGAAAACGATAATTGATGCAGGCTTGAAAAAAAAAGACAGACAAAACAAAGCTCTTGTGGATGAAGTCAGTGCAGTAATTATATTGCAAAGCTACATGGAAAGTCTGCGATTACGAAACAATTGAATATCAAAAAAATTATATGATTTTACCAATATACTTGTATGGACAACCGGTGTTGCGAAAAGTAGCACAAGATATTCCAGCCGATTATCCCAATTTAAAACAGCTTATCGAAAATATGTTCGAAACCATGTATAATGCTGATGGCATTGGCTTGGCTGCACCTCAGATAGGTTTAGATATTCGTCTGTTTGTTATAGACTTGGAGCCGCTGGCAGAAGATGAACCTAAATACGCGGGCTTTAAGAAAGTATTTATCAATCCTCAAATTGTAGAGCGTACCGGAGACGTGGTGAAGATGGACGAGGGATGTCTTAGCCTGCCGGGTATCAATGAGGCTGTGGAACGTGAGGCGAAAATACGAATACAGTATCTTGACGAAAATTTTAATTCTCACGATGAGGAGTACGATTCATTCTTTGCCCGTTGCATTCAGCATGAATACGACCACATAGAAGGTATTCTTTTTATAGATAAAATCTCAGGTATACGCAAACAACTAATCAAAAGTAAGCTTAATAACCTTATCAAAGGAAGAGTTAATTGCCGTTATAGAGTTAAATCCGTAGAAGGAAAAAGAAACTAAGAACCCGGAGTGACGTTATTTTATGAAGATCTTAAGTAAGATATTTTTTATACTACTCGCTGTTATTGCCAGCCTTAGTTCTTGCGTAACCAGCAAGCAGACTGATTTATTGCAAGACATAAAATTAGATCATCCGGAATTGCTCGTAAAACCGGAAGAATATAAAGTTATACCCGGCGACCAGTTGAGTATTGTTGTGTATGCTTGGGATCAGGAGACTGCCCGTATGTTTTCGGGCTATACACCGCAATTCACACATCAGGGCTATACTGATAGGACAGGAGTGGATGTAGGATCTCAAATAAGAGGTCTTGAGAATACATGGAATATAAGACCGACTAATGTGTATGCTGATGGTACAATAAACTTTCCTTATATAGGCAAGGTGTATGTGCAGGGACTTACCATGTTGCAAATAAAAACAATTTTGAGCAAGAAACTCAATGAGTTTGCCGAAGGTACAATGGCCGATGTTACTTTAGCAAATAGATATTTTAGTGTTCTGGGAGAAGCCGGAGCTAATCGTGTTACAATGACCAGCACTTCTATGACTATCTATCAGGCTTTGGCTATTGCAACTAATATAGGTCCATATGGCGATAGGTCTAAAGTTACCATTATCCGACAAAATGAGAACGGTTCTATAACTAAAACATTCGACCTTCGAAGTAAAGAGATTATTGATACAGAGTTTTATTACATACAGCCTAACGATGTATTGTATGTGCCTCAGACTAAAAGTAAATTCTTGGGCTCTACAACTTCTTTTACAGGGTTGTTCGGGTTGTTGACGTCGGTGGCAGGTGTTATTATTATAATACTCAGAGTTTTTTAGTATGAAATATATAATATATCTTTTAGTAACTTGTTTCTCCTTCCTAGGTTTGTTTTCTTCATGTATATCAAGTGAAGAGATAAATTACTTGCTGGCTATTGATAAGCAATATCCTTTAGTAGACTTTCAGGAGTATAAGCTAGGTGTAGGTGATATGATTTCGTGTGGTATATCGTCGAGTGATGCCGAATTGGTCGCTACATTTAATACTGTTATTACTAATGATCAAAATGCTTCTAAAACTTACACAATTTACGAAGACAGTACCGTTGTTTTGCCCTTTTTTGGGGCGGCTAAAATAGCCGGACATACGGTTCAGGAAGCTGAGCTTATTATCCAAAAAGTAATGCAGGAGTCGGTGAAAGATGTACAAGTAAGGGTGACTATGGCGAATAATTTCTTTTATATTTATGCCAATGATAAGCGAGGATCATATCAGGTGTATAAAGATAACCTGACTATTTATCAGGCTCTTGCCATATCGCAACAGACAACCGGGACTATGGACCTGACAAGGGTTACGATATTAAGAAAAAATGATCAGGGAGGAACCGATCAGAAAACTTTTGATTTGAGAACTCAAGATGTTATTCAATCGGAATATTATTATATCCAACCTAATGATGTAATATATTTTCCAACGAACAAAAACTCATTTTTCAATGTTAGTTCATTGAGTTCATTTACAACAACATTATTGATTCCATTCCAATTCCTTCTTTTTTCTATTTTATATAATTTCTAAATGGCAGATAGCAGATAATGGAAACTAACTTAAATAATAAAAAACCGATAGACTTTGATCCTTATTTTGAGGAAGTAAAATCTAAAACGACAATCTCTTTTGATTTTGTTCTTTGGTTTTACCGTATCTTGAAATATTGGTATCTCTTCGTCATATCAATAGGTCTGTTTCTTGCATATGCCTATATAAAAAATAAATCGTGGGTTCCTGTATTTTATGTTCAGGCCATGATGATTATGGAAGACAAAAATGCAGCTAGCGTTGTTGCAGGAGCAGTTCCTACAGCCAGCTTGCTACGTAATACAGAGAATCAGCAAATTGTATTAGAATCATACGGTCTAACTAAACGGACAGTAGGCAAACTGCCTCCTCGTATGAGAGTCGATTATTTCAAAGATACCCGTTTCAAGACAATTAATTTTTATACAGACACTCCCATTCAGGTCGAAGTATTGGATATTCAGCCCGGAGCATATAATTATGCTTATGACCTTACATATATTGATGACAATAAATGTGAAATAAGTTATAAAGAAAATCCTGATAAAGAAGATAAAGTTTCAATCATAGCCTCATACGAAGAAGAGGTAGAATGTAGCCTTTTCAAAATAAAGCTACACAAAACATCAGCATTTGTTTCAGGTGTAAACGCTTTTAAACCTGATCTGGCTAGTATTAGTTTCAGATTCCTATCAGATGATCAATTGATCGGTATGTATAATGGGAGAGTAGCTTCGAGACCTCAAGGAGAAAATTCTACAATTCTGATCATATCTATGAACGGAACAAATCCTGCGAGAGATGTAGACTATATGAATACATTATTAAAAGAGTTTCAGGAATATAGTCTTTCGTTAAAAAATGAACAAGCCGAACTTACAATAGAATTTTTGGACAATCAGCTAAAACTTATAAACGATTCCTTGGATTATTCTCGACTAAAACTCGAAGATTTTCAAAAAGAAACGGGAGTTTATGATATTTCTTCAAACTCGTTGAGGATAGAATTAGATAGCGCCAACAGAGAAAAAGATGCGTTGTCGATCAAGGAACGATCCATTTTGCTGTTAACCGAAAAGATGAAGCAAACCATAATGGGTAGTGAAGATCTGTTAGACCCCATTAGCTTAAATATAGATAATAGAGTGCTGAGCGATTATATCAAAAGTTATAATGAACTCTTAGAGAGATCTCGCAATCTAGGTGCTAAAAATCCGGTATATAATAAAACTGTTGATCAGCTTAACGATTTAAGAAAAAAGATATTGACAGAAGTTCAGGTGCTTCAGATCAATTTGCAGAATCAGAAAGACAATCTGATTCGAAAATACAAAGTTCTCGAATTAAAGATTGAGAATTTACCTCCTCAAGAGCGTGATCTAATTAAATTTCAACGAGAATTTCGCGTAAATGAAATGTATCATCAATACCTCACACAAAGACAATATGAGGCTAAGATACAGAAAGCATCTAACACACCGGATAACTCCATCTGGGAAGAACCTCGTCAGATGGGCGGAGCCGTTAATGGCGGAGAAATAGGAAAGAACTATGTTTATTTCTTCATAATAGGTTTGATAATACCTCTTATCTTTGTTGTAGTAAAAGAAGAAGTGCTTAACTTTTCTGTTACAACAAAAGAGGAGTGTGAAAAAATATCAGGACTTCCTGTTATAGAAACAATTGAAAATGTATCTAAAAAATTAGCAAACGGAGTTGTATTGGTCAAGAACTATCCGAAATCCAGCTTTGCCGAATCGTTTCGTAATATGCGGGTGCGTATAGAATATATGGCTCAACGCGAAAATAAAATAACAGTATTAGTTACCTCGACAGAGCCGGCAGATGGAAAAACGTTTATAGCCACTAATATTGCGTCGGTTTATCAGTTGACTGGGAAAAAAGTTGTTATTGTCGACTTAGACTTAAGGCGTCCATCAGTAGGAAAGACCTTGCAGTTAGATACACAGAAGGGTATTTCTAATTATCTGATCGGTCAGGTTACACTAGAAGAAATAACAATTTCCCATCCTGACTATGGCTTTGATATAATACCGGCAGGGACTTTGCCGCCCAATCCGAGTGAGTTGATTAAGACGGCAAAAACCCGACAAGTATTGGAACACCTGCAAGAGATATATGACTATGTGATAATAGACTGTAGTCCGGTCGGGCTGGTTTCTGATGCATACGTGTTATCAGAAATTGCTGATACGACCATTTTTGTTGTAAGGCGAGCTAAGACCAACAGAGCATTCTTCAAAAGTGTTATCAGCCAATTGAAATATGATGGAGTAGAAAATATGGCGTTAGTTTTCAATGATGTCAAAGGCAGGGAAGGGTATTATGGTACATCGCGGTATTATGGCGATAAGACCTACTATCTCAAGAAGAATACTTACTACCACGATGACTATTTTGAAAACTAAAAAATATATTAAAAAGAGAGGCCTGTACAGCCTCTCTTCTTTTTTATAGATGTATTTTTATATATTTGCTACTCAATGATTAATAGACCTTATAGTGAAGAAATTTATTTTTTTCGTTTTCTTACTTTTGAATAGCTTACTGTCAGTAGCCCAGATAAATACAGATCGGGTTATATTGATCGGGCGTAATTCGTTATATTTCGAAGACTACGTCTTGGCTATTCAGTATTTTAATCAGGCGATAAAGGCTAAGCCCTATCTCGCCGAACCTTATTTCTATCGGGCAATAGCCAAGTATTATCTCGATGATTATAAAGGTACAGAGGACGACTGCACACTCGCTCTCGAAAGGAATCCGTTTATGTCTAAGGCCTATCAGTTGCGCGCCGATGCCCGACAGAATCAGAATAACTATGATGGAGCATTAGAAGACTACGAGAAAACATTGGAAGTATATCCCAATGATAAATTTGCCCTTATCAATATGGGGATAGTCAATATACAGAAAAAAGACTATGACGAGGCCGAAAAATACTTGAATACATTATTAAAATCATATCCTACCTATACACAAGGTTTTCTTTCGCAAGGAGCATTGTATCAGGAAAAAGGAGATACTGTCCAAGCTTTTAATAGTTATAATCAGGCGATTAAGTTGGATAAATATCTCCCTCAATCTTATTCTATGCGAGGATTATTGTATTATTATAAGAAAGACTATGATAATGCTATCAAAGATCTGGACGAAGCAATACGCTTAGATCCGCTTATGGTAGGCAATTATATAAATCGGGGACTTGTCCGATATTCTAAAAACGACTTGCGAGGTGCTATGGCGGACTATGATAAAGTTATAGACCTTGACGATAATAATATAATAGCTCGTTTTAATAGAGGATTGTTGCGTTCGCAAGTCGGAGACGACAATCGTGCTATCGCAGACTTTGATGTGGTCTTGAAGTTTGAGCCGAATAACTATATGGCATACTTCAACCGTTCGTTGCTCAAAAATAATATTGGCGATTATGCCGGAGCATTAGACGACTTAAATGCTGTTTTGGCAGAATATCCTGAATTCTATCATGGATTCTACACAAGAGCTGAAATCAAACGACGTCAGAACGATATGAAAGGAGCAGAAAGAGATATTGCTTATGCTCGTAGTGAAGAACGTCGCAAGAGTAAAGAATTGCTAGCCGGACAGACTGATGAAAAGAGCGATAATGAAAAAACTCGTGAGAAATCAGATAAAGATATTGATAAGTTCAACTTACTTGTAGTTGCAGATAAAGCAGAAGAAGAAAAAAGTAAATATAATAATGATGCCAGAGGACGGATACAAAATAAAGCAGTCCGACTCGATCTTGAACCGCAGTTCATTGTATCATATTACGAAAAGCCGAATGATCTCCGCCGCTTTGTTTATTATAGCCAGTTTATAGATGCGATGAACAAAAAGAATGTGTTGGCTCGTAAATTGAGGATAACTAATAGCGAAGGTTCTCTGAACGAATTACAAATACAAGAGCATTTCAAATCTATCGACGACCTATCGAAGCGCATTGCTACACAACCGGCAGATGCTGACTTATACTTTGCAAGGGCGATGGATTATATGTTGGTTCAGGACTTTTCAAATTCAATCGAAGACTTTAATAAAGCGATCAGTATAGATCCTAAATTTACATTGGCTTATTTTAATCTGGCTGTTGTATATACCAAACAGCTTAACCTGAAAGAAAACGTTCCTGAATATGATAGAAAGAGCGAACAAGCAGATTTAGCAACTTTGGGGGGAGTAAAGAAAGACGATCCGATGTCATCTACCTCAGCAATCCTTAATCCGGGAAAAATAGAATATGACCTCATTATCAAGAATTACAATAAGGTTGTAGAATTGAATCCTGAATTTATATATGCTTACTATAACAGAGCCGGAATCCGATACCGGCAAAATGATTTCAGAGCAGCTATTCTCGACTATAATGAAGCTATCAGACGCGATGCCGAATTTGCCGAAGCTTATTATAACCGAGGTTTGGCTCGTTTTCAGGTGAAAGATAAAAATCGTGCATTAGACGATATGCGCAAAGCCGGAGAGATGGGAGTAGTAGAAGCTTATAGTATAATAAAACGTATGACAGAATAATCATTCTTGAGATATGTAAATAAACCTTCATGTTGTTGCATGAAGGTTTATTTATTTTCAGATATTCTTCACAATCATTCATACAGATTATCTATTATAAAATCTAATTTATAATATCATTAAGTCTGTAAAATTGATTATTTTTGCAAATTCAAAAGCAGCTTGTTTGTAGGAGTTGCATAATATAAATAGAAACAAAATGATAAAAATTACATTTCCGGATGGTTCGGTGCGTGAGTTTGCAAAAGGCACCACCTCGATGCAAGTAGCAGAAAGTATCAGTTCGCGTCTGGCACAAGAAGTGCTTGCCGCCAAAGTCAATGGACAAGTTTGGGATCTGACCCGGCCTATTGATACAGATTCTACGATCGAATTATTGAAATGGGAAGACGAAGATGGTAAACATGCCTATTGGCATTCTTCTGCTCACCTTATGGCCGAAGCCGTACAAATATTGTATCCTGACGCCAAATTTGGTATCGGACCTGCTATCGAAAACGGATTTTATTACGATATAGATTTTGGTGATACACCGGTCAAAGATGCTGATTTTCCAAAAATCGAAGCAAAAATGATGGAACTGATTGCCAACAAAGAAGAAATCAGACGTCAGAGTATATCGAAGGCTGATGCCTTAAAAATGTTTGAAGGCCGTCATGAAAATTATAAAGTTGAGCTCATCAATGATCTTGCAGACGGAACGATAACAACATACACACAGGGCGTTTTTACCGACCTTTGTCGTGGTCCTCACTTACCCAATACTTCATACATTAAGGCAGTAAAGATACTTAGTGCCGCAGGAGCATATTGGAGAGGTGATGAGAAGCGTAAACAGCTGACACGTCTTTATGGGATCACTTTTCCTAAGAAGAAAATGTTGGACGAATACCTTGTCATGCTCGAAGAGGCTAAGAAACGAGATCACCGCAAAATAGGTAAAGAACTCGAATTGTTTGCATTCTCCGAAAATGTAGGAAAAGGACTTCCGTTGTGGCTTCCTCGTGGAACACAGTTGCGATTGAAACTCGAAGATTTTTTGAAGAAGATTCAAAAAAGATTTGAATATCAACAAGTGATGACCCCACATATTGGTAGTAAAATGCTTTATGTAACTTCGGGACACTATGCAAAATATGGTCAGGATTCTTTCCAGCCTATACATACACCGGAAGAAGGCGAAGAATTTTTGTTGAAGCCGATGAACTGTCCTCACCACTGTGAGATATATAAAGTTGTTCCTCGCTCATATAAAGATCTTCCTTTGCGTTTAGCAGAATTCGGAACAGTATATCGTTACGAGCAAAGTGGAGAACTTCATGGATTGACCCGTGTGAGAGGTTTTACTCAAGATGATGCTCACTTATTCTGTACTCCCGATCAGCTGAAGACAGAGTTTCTGAAAGTAATGGATATCATCTTTATCATTTTCAAAGCATTGGATTTTGAAAATTTTGAAGCTCAAATATCTTTGCGTGACCCGAACAATAAAGAAAAATACATTGGTAGCGACGAAAATTGGGAAAAAGCTGAGCGTGCTATTATAGAAGCTTGTGAAGAAAAGGGCTTGCGCGCCAAAGTAGAACTTGGAGAAGCTGCCTTCTATGGTCCTAAATTGGACTTCATGGTAAAGGATGCTCTGGGACGCCGTTGGCAACTAGGTACTATTCAAGTAGACTATAATCTCCCTGAACGTTTCGAGTTGGAATATACCGGAGCTGACAATCAGAAGCACCGTCCGGTAATGATTCACCGTGCGCCATTTGGATCTATGGAGCGCTTTATAGCTGTCTTGATTGAACATACAGCAGGTAAATTCCCATTATGGCTGGCTCCCGATCAGGCTGTTGTATTGCCAATCAGCGAAAAATTCAATGATTATGCGTATCGGGTATCGGGCTATTTGAAGCAACAGGGAATAAGCTCGCAGGTGGATGACCGAAATGAAAAAATTGGTAGGAAAATTAGAGATAACGAGTTGAAAAGAATCCCTTATTTGCTTATAGTTGGAGAAAAAGAAGCTGAGACAGAAGAAGTGTCTGTGAGAAAACAAGGCGAAGGAGATAAAGGTTCTATGAAATTTACTAGCTTTGCAGCCCAATTGAATGAGGAGATAGAAAAAATGATGAATGCATGGGAACACGAAGCCTAATCATTTAAACTGATATATCTGGAAAGCCCTCTATCTTTTTGGAGGGTTTTTCTTTGGATATGTAAATGTGTTAGCTACAGAAATATAAGCCACCCCTCTTAAGATTAAAAAGATATAAGAATTTTATATATTCGATAAGTTTTTTATTACCTTTGCATCCGGCTTTATTTTACTAATAAAGAATATAAATAAAAACAAAATAAAAAGATACAGGATAATTCTAACAGTTTTTGAATGAGAAACAACAGATTTAATAATCGTAGAGAAGAGTT
Organism: Dysgonomonas sp. UBA5412; assembly: GCA_002409595.1. Classification (GTDB taxonomy): domain Bacteria; phylum Bacteroidota; class Bacteroidia; order Bacteroidales; family Dysgonomonadaceae; genus Dysgonomonas. Next base: position 445,962 of record DHNQ01000029.1, on the reverse strand, counting down.
ACATAAGATCAACGGAAATATCCGTGCAAGAGAAGTTCGCTTAGTCGGCGACAATGTAGAGCAAGGTGTATATACTATACAAGAAGCTTTACGCTTGGCCGATAACTTAGAGTTGGACTTGGTTGAAATTTCTCCCACAGCAGAACCTCCTGTTTGCAGAATTACCGATTATCAAAAATTTCTGTATCAACAAAAAAAGAAACAGAAAGAAGCTAAGGCTAAATCTGTGAAAGTTGTAGTTAAAGAAATCCGTTTCGGACCTCAAACTGATGATCACGATTTTAACTTTAAGCTTAAACACGCAAAAAGTTTCCTTGAAGAAGGATCAAAATTGAAAGCATACGTTTTCTTTAAAGGTCGTTCTATTTTATTCAAAGAACAAGGAGAAGTATTGCTTCTTCGCTTTGCAACAGAATTGGAAGATTATGGAAAAGTGGATCAACTCCCGGCTCTTGAAGGAAAAAGAATGATTATGATGCTTTCTCCTAAGAAGACCCCTCCTAAAAATACAGCGCCGGCTAAACCTAAAGATGCAGGAAAAAAAGTTGTAGAGAAGAAAGAGGATAAAGAAGAAGAAAAGAAAGAAGAATAAACAATTATATTAATTGTCTTTAAATAATTAAATTAATAAACTGAGATGCCAAAAATGAAGACTAATTCCGGTGCCAAAAAGAGGTTTGCCCTTACCGGATCAGGAAAAATCAAAAGAAAACATGCTTTCAAAAGTCACATTTTGACTAAGAAAACAAAAAAACAAAAGAGAAACTTAACTCACACTAGCACAGTTCACAAAGTGGATGAAAAAGCAGTGAAGAAATTATTAGCTCTTAAATAATTTTGTTTTTTTTAAGCAAGTTAAAAGATTTATTAACCGGATGTATGCACCAAAGAGTTTCTTAAAAAGAAAAGGGAACCGCTAACATTCAAAACATTTAAATTATGCCTAGATCAGTCAATCATGTTGCGTCACGCAACCGCAGAAAAAAAGTATTAAAACTAACAAGAGGTTATTACGGTGCAAGAAAGAACGTTTGGACAGTAGCCAAGAACACTTGGGAAAAAGGTCTGACTTATGCATTCCGTGACCGTCGTGCTAAAAAACGCAACTTCCGTGCACTTTGGATACAACGTATCAATGCAGCTGCACGTCTTGAAGGAATGTCTTACTCTCGCCTAATGGGAGCTCTTCACAAAAATGGTGTTGAAATCAACCGTAAAGTTCTTGCCGACTTGGCGATGAATCATCCGGAGGCTTTCAAAGCAATTGTAGCTAAAGTAAAATAATTACTGCTTTACGATAAAAAGCCTGACTAGGATCTAGTCAGGCTTTTATTTTTTATTACCCCAAAAGTACAATTATCAGATAAATGAAAAAAGGCTAATCCTACAAGATTAGCCTTTTTTATTTATTTCAATAAATACTTTATTAGCACATTGAACAGTTTACGGGTTTTAGTTGCTTGAAGAAATCATTTCCTTTATCATCTACCAATATAAATGCAGGGAAATCCACAACTTCTATTTTCCAGATAGCTTCCATTCCTAATTCAGGATATTCGAGGCACTCTAAACTCTTTATACTGTTTTGAGCCAAGATCGCAGCCGGTCCTCCGATACTGCCTAGATAGAAGCCACCATGCTTCTTGCAGGCATCTGTTACCTGTTGGCTACGGTTACCTTTAGCGATCATAATCAGACTTCCTCCATGAGATTGGAATGAGTCTACATAAGAGTCCATACGACCTGCGGTAGTTGGACCCATAGAGCCACTGGCATATCCTTTAGGGGTTTTTGCCGGACCTGCATAATATATAGGATGATCTTTTATATATTGAGGAAGCCCTTCACCTTTGTCTATTCTTTCTTGCAGTTTAGCATGGGCAATGTCACGCCCTACTATAATTGTACCCGTAAGGGACAAACGTGTAGAAACCGGATATTTGGTCAATTCTGCTAAAATTTCTTTCATCGGACGGTTAAGGTCTATTTTTACACCACCGCCTTCTCCTGCCTGACGAAGCTCTTCAGGTATTAAACGAGTCGGATTGTCTTCCAGTTTTTCTAGCCAGATACCGTCTTTATTAATTTTACCTTTTATATTTCTGTCTGCCGAACAAGAAACTCCCATTCCTACCGGGCATGATGCTCCGTGGCGAGGCATACGAACTACACGAATGTCGTGAGCGAAAAATTTACCACCAAATTGAGCTCCTAGACCAAGTTCTTGTGCAGCCTTTAGTAGCTTGGCTTCCATTTCCAAGTCGCGGAAAGCTTGCCCTCCTTCATTGCCTGAGGTAGGCAATTCGTCATAATATTTGGTAGAAGCTAGTTTTACCACTTTCAGATTTGTTTCAGCAGATGTACCTCCAATAACAAATGCAATGTGGTAGGGAGGACATGCGGCTGTACCTAATGATTTCATTTTTTCGACAAGGAATGGTTCTAGTTTTTCAGGAGTCAGCAAAGCCTTTGTTTCCTGGTACAAATAAGTTTTGTTAGCTGAACCTCCACCTTTAGCGACAAATAAAAATTTATATTCGTTTCCATTTATGGCATATAAGTCAATCTGGGCAGGAAGGTTAGTTCCTGTATTAACCTCTTTATACATGTCTAATGGTGCATTTTGCGAATAGCGAAGATTGTCTTGTGTAAAGGTGTTATATACTCCTTTCGATAATGCTTCTTCGTCATTTCCGCCGGTCCATACATTTTGACCCTTTTTGCCCATTATTATAGCTGTTCCCGTATCTTGACAGAAAGGTAATATTCCTTTTGCTGAGATTTCGGAATTGCGAAGAAATGTTAATGCAACGAACTTGTCATTATCACTGGCTTCGGGATCGGATAGAATTTTTGCTACTTGCGCCTGATGTTCGGGGCGAAGCAAGAATTCTACATTGTGAAAAGCGTGTTGTGCAAGCAAAGTTAAAGCTTCGGGTGCTACTTTCAATATCTCCTGACCTTCAAAATCTGCTGTTGATATATAATCTTTAGATAAGAGATAATACTCAGTTTTGTCTTTTCCTAGAGGAAAAGTCTCCTGATACTTAAACGGAGGTGTTGCCATGAATTAATATTTTTTATAGTTGATTTTCTAATACACAAATATAACAATTATCTGCAACCTTATCAATAATCATAAGTTTATAAAAGACTTAAAATATTTTGTGTATTTGCTAAATAATGTGATTACGAATGACTTTATAGAAAAAACATATATCTTTGCAACAATATTCAAGCATATTTTGTATAAACATAAACTTAGAAAAACGAGCTTAAAAATGAATGTAAACAGGTACATTTTACTATTAATATTAATGGTAGTATTTCCTATACTTGTTTCTGCTCAAATATACAGAGCGCCTACTAAACGGGAGGCGGAAGAGATAGGGAAGAAGAAGTATACCCTTAGTAATGGAGAAACTACTAAGGTGGTAAATACTGTGGGTAGTGGATTGAGAGACTCATATGCTGATTTCTTGTTCCGCAAAACTCATACTGCCGAAGTAGATTCTATATTTCTGGATAATGAGTCGGATTATAGCGGATTGGAAGAGGCTGCATTAGATGTTGATCGTCTCTTGCGCGAAGTTGATTTAGAGAAAAAATTAAATAATGGAAATAACGATGCTTTAGCTTTTCGATTGGCAAGAGAGCATCGCTCTCGCAGAAAGAAAGAGCAGGTTGCCAGTCAGATCGCTGATAGTCTCCTCAAAATAAGGGAAACATCGGTAGAGGAACTGGCTTCTAGATATGTGAATTTTGATGGTAAACCTACATATTATATAAATGGAGTTGAGGTTGCTCATTCTGTTGTAAGCGAGCTTTTTCCCGGAGAAGTAATAAAAAGGGAGACTAGGGTAACTAACACGGCATCCGGTAATCCTTATGGGGAGATATGGTTTTTGGTTTCAGATAAGACATTGGACCGATTGAAAATTCCGGTTTACCTGACTAATGATTTTATGCAACAGCGGACAACGGCTTCTGCTGCGGTAGTAGACCCTACTGTTTTGAAAAAACGTCCTGAACCAGCACCTTTACCGGTTGTAAGAAGAGAAACGACTGCTGATGGGAAAACTGTGGATGTTGTGATCAAGGATACTGAGGATTCTAATGCAGCAAAAAAAAGCGAAGAAGAACGAGTTTCAGATGGTCGGACAAGGGTAATATCACGAACTGTAAATGATCAATGGATTCAGTCGAATGAGTCAGAATCTCCAACTAACGGTGTTAGACCTGCCAGTCAGCCGGTAATGCGTAAGATAAAATAAAGAAGATGTTATTTTTTTAATAACTGATCAAGGATAATGGGAAAGTGTATATACTCAAGTGTATGCACTTTTTTTGCAACGTCTTCATAAGTGTCGGTTTTCAATATCGGGCATGTTGCCTGAAATATAATATTGCCTTCGTCATAATTTTCATTCACATAATGAATGGTTATTCCCGATTCTGTTTCACCTGCTTCTACTACTGCTTTATGTACATTGTCTCCATACATACCTTTTCCTCCAAACTTTGGAAGTAGGGCTGGATGTATATTAACGATTTTGTCAGGATATTGATCCAGCAGATTGTGAGGTACTTTTAGCAAAAAACCGGCTAGAACGATGAAGTCTATATCCTTGTTTTTCAGATAATCCACAACCTTATTGGTTGTCTCAAAATCTCGTTTTGTGAATGTTACAGCTTCTATATTTAGCTTTTTTGCCCGTTGGTGCACATAGGCATCCTCTTTATTAGATACAATGAGAGACACTTCTATATAAGGCTTATTTGAGAAGTAATTAATGATATTTTCTGCATTAGATCCTGATCCTGAGGCAAAAATGGCTATTTTTTTCATTCTGTAATTTTTGATATAGCTGCACACAAATAAAAATAATGTGCAGTTTTAACTATTTTATCAACAAAATATTTGTTTCATATATATAAAAAACTGTTACTTTGCACCGACAAAATTAGAAATAAAAAAATTATTATTAATCAAAACTAAAAATTATGTCAGAAGTAGCATCAAAAGTGAAAGCAATTATTGTTGATAAGTTAGGTGTTGAAGAATCTGAAGTAACAGATACAGCAAGCTTCACTAACGACTTAGGAGCTGATTCACTTGATACAGTAGAATTAATCATGGAATTCGAAAAGGAATTTGGTATTTCTATTCCAGATGATCAAACTGAAAAAATCGCTACAGTAGGAGACGCAGTTTCTTACATTGAAGCAAATGCAAAATAATCTTTTTTCCAAATTTTAAGTATGGAATTAAAAAGAGTAGTAGTAACAGGTCTAGGTTCAATATCACCTCTTGGTAACAATGTAGAGACTACATGGGGCAATGCCCTCAAGGGAATGAGTGGGGCTGGACCTATTACTCATTTTGATGCGTCAAAATTCAAAACACAGTTCGCTTGCGAAGTAAAAGATTTCGATCCGTCTAAATATTTAGATAGAAAAGAAATTCGCAAATGTGACAGATATACATTGTTGGCTATCGGGTCTTCGGAAGAAGCAATAGCTGACTCAAAGTTAGATTTTGCTACAGAAAATTGCGATAGAATCGGAGTTATCATGTCTGCCGGTATAGGTGGTATCAAAACTTTTGAAGAAGAAGTTGGATATTATTTTACACACGAAGATATGGGACCGAAGTTCAATCCGTTCTTTATCCCTAAGATGATTTCGGATATTGCATCAGGCTTGATTTCTATCCGTCATGGCCTTAGAGGACCAAATTATGGTACTGTATCGGCTTGCGCTTCTTCTACACATAGTGCTATATCTGCGTTCGATCATATCCGATTGGGCAAGGCAGATGTTATGATAGTAGGTGGTGCTGAGGCTGCTATTACAGCATCGGGTGTTGGTGGCTTCAATGCAATGACAGCTCTTTCTACACGCAACGATTCTCCTCAAACAGCATCACGTCCATTTAGTGCGAGTCGCGATGGATTTGTTATCGGAGAGGGATCGGCATGTCTTATCTTTGAAGAACTGGAACATGCTTTAGCTCGTGGTGCTAAAATTTACGCAGAAGTTGCAGGCGGTGGTATGTCGGCAGATGCTTATCATCTAACAGCGTCACATCCTGATGGTTTAGGCGCAAAATTGGTGATGAGAAATGCCTTGCAAGATGCTAATCTTAATCCTAGCGATATGGATTATATCAATGTGCATGGAACATCTACACCTGTTGGAGACCCTTCGGAAATAAAGGCTATAAAAGAGGTATTCGGCGAGCACGCATATAATCTGAATATCAGCTCCACAAAATCTATGACCGGTCACTTGTTAGGTGCTGCCGGAGCATTAGAAACAATGTTTTGTGTGCTGTCTATCCAGAATAATATAGTGCCTCCGACAATCAACTTTACGGAAGGAGATGAAGATCCTGATATAGATTACAAATTAAATTTGACCTTTAATAAAGCACAAGAACGCGAAGTTAATGTAGCTTTATCCAATACCTTTGGGTTTGGAGGACATAATGCTTGTGTTATAGTAAAAAAGTTTAAGAAATAAAACACAACGTGTTTAGAAAAATATATCGAGGTATAAGGCTTCTTCCTAAAAGAGGGAAGGAGCCTTACGTATCTTTTAGCAAAATATTAGGATTTTGCCCTTATAACATAACTTTATACGATCAGGCTCTACTACACAAATCTTCTTCAATAAAATTGAAAGATGGTAGATGGATAAATAATGAACGGTTAGAGTTTTTGGGTGATGCTATTCTTGATGCCATAGTTGCTGATATTGTATTTAAGGAGTTCGAATATAAAAAAGAGGGATTCCTTACCAACATGCGTTCGAAAATAGTCCAGCGTGAGACCTTAAATAAATTAGCCTTAGAGATTGGAATTGATAAGCTGATAAAATCTTCGACACGAAACACAACTCCCAATACGCATATGTATGGAAATGCTCTTGAGGCATTGATTGGAGCTATATATCTGGATCAGGGATATCGGGCTGCTAAAAGATTTGTTTTTGAGAAGCTTATACAGCAACATTTGAATATAGAGACTGTTGCAGAGTTAGAAGCAAATTATAAGTCTCGTTTGATAGAATGGAGCCAAAAGCAAAAAATATCGGTAAGCTTTGATCTTATTGATAGCTTTGTTGATGAGAATAATACTCCTATATTCAAAACGGCAGTCGTCATACTAGGCGAACAAGCCGGTGTGGGAACCGGTTACTCGAAGAAGGAATCGCAACAAAAGGCTGCAAAAGAAGCATTTAATAAATTGCAACGTAACTTAGGTTTTAAGGATCATATTTTGAGATTGCATGAAGCCCAACAGCAATTGCAAAGCGAAACTTATCTGAGTTTACAGAAAGAAGAAGAAGATACTAATGCTGAAGTAAAATAAAACACTCTTTACACAACCTTATATTATATAATAAAAATAGAGACTACCTTAGTAATCTCTACTTGTTGAAATAATTATCTCATTATTTTTTAATATTTGAAACTGCTTCCGCCTACAAATTCTCGCAGTAGTGATGTTGGTGGCAACTCTCTGTCATTTATGTAATTAAAATACTTTAAGAATTTAAGAAGACGGTGGGCTTCTGCATATTCAGGAGCGTTGTTCGGTACTTGAAGCAGAATAGGTTCTGCATAGCGGCGCAAAGCGGCAAATTCGTATATCATAGCCGAGTTAAACATCACATCAGCATTTTCCTGATATGGGAAAATCCATTTATCTTCGCCGCGGCGAACACTTTGCCAACGCGAAAGAGTATCTATTGCAGAGTAGTTTCTATATCTATGGTCGCGAATTAAACGACGTAGAAGGCGATTGTCTGTAGTCGGTATCCAGTTATGATTGTCTAAAGATATTGTGGTTAGTGCCGATACATATATTCCATATTTCTGGTTATCGGGAATCCCGGCAGTTAGATCAGGATTTAATCCGTGGATACCTTCTATAACAAGAATAGTATGCTCCTCTAGCTTTAACTTATCTCCTTTATACTCTCGTTTCCCTGTTGTGAAGTTGAATGTTGGTAGTTCTATTTCTTTTCCGCTTAATAGGTTTTCAAGATCCTCATTAAACTTGGGAATATCTAAAGCATATAAAGATTCGAAATCGTATCCTCCATTTTCATCCAGTGGGGTAAGATGTCTGTCTACAAAATAATTATCAAGAGATAAACCTACAGGTTTCATCAGATTCACCATCAATTGTACTTCCAGTCTCATTCTGAAAGTCGTTTTTCCGGACGATGATGGTCCGGAGATTAGAACAACTCGAACTCCATCTTCGGAACGTGCTGCTATCTGCTCTGCTATATTAGCAATTGTTTTCTCTTGGTATGCTTCGGCTACTTTTATAATATTAGTGATCAGACCTTCCTTATTGGCTTTGTTCATATCTCCAACATTATCCATACCTATGATGTTTAGAAACTTAAGATGCTCTTTATATACATTATACATCATTGGTTGTTCTATGCGAGGCTCCAATTCTACGGGATTGCTTCGATTGGGAACTCGTAGTAATAACCCGTCGTGATATAGTTCCAGATCATAAATATCAATATAGCCGGTGGAAGGTACAAGGCAGCTATAAAAGTAATCGACAGAATCTCCTAATCTATAATATTTAGAATATATCTCGCCGGTTGTTTCCAGTAATAGAGCTTTATCTTCAAATCCTTTATCTCTAAACATCTTTACCACCTGATCAGTTTCCTCTTCTACTCCTTCAAAAGGAATATCTGCATTTACATATTCCTGCATTTTTTCTTTGATCGCAACAATGGCTTTCTCGTCTATGACATTAGAGACATTGATTATACGACAGAAGTATCCGAGAGAAATAGGATGTTCGATATACAATTGCCCTTCAGGAAATACTTCCGAAACAGCCTTTGCTAATAAGAAACATAACGAACGTACGTATGTGCGCATACCGGAAGCTTCGGATAGATCAATAAATGTAACTGTCTTATTATGATAAGGCTGATAATATAGTGGCTCTGTTTTGTTATTTACTTTGGCGTTTACAACGCGATATTTTGTCTGTGGCGAAAATACTTTTAATATTTCAGTAAGGCTTGTTCCTGTCGGAAAGTCTTTGTAAGTATCTGTATTAGTACAATGAATTCTAACTTTATTCTCCATGTTTTTTTTAGCTTGAATTAATAAAAACAAAGGATGTTTCTGATAAAACATCCTTAAATATAAAGTTATAAAAAAATATTGATTTAACATCTCTTCTTTATTCCAATCGAAAGGTAGAATAAAGTTATTTAAATCTTTTTATAAAATACGATTTAAATAAGTGGCATGCCAAAAGCTTCTGCTTCTTTGCGCATTTTCTCCGGCCATATGCCAGCCTGAATCTCTCCGATATGTCCCTTTCTCAAATAGAACATACAAAGGCGAGATTGACCAATTCCACCACCAATAGACTGAGGTAATTCTTCGTTTAGCAAACGCTTATGGAAATATAAATCCTTGCGGTCTTCTTGTCCCGATACTTTTAGCTGCTCCAACAAAGTTTCTTTATTTACACGGATACCCATTGACGACAATTCCATTCCTTGCCCTAATACGGGATTCCACACAATAAGGTCTCCATTGAGGCCATGATAGCCATTTTCGGAGCGGGTGGTCCAGTCGTCATAATCAGGGGCGCGTCCGTCATGTGGTTTGCCGTTGCTTAATGCGCCTCCGATACCGATGATAAATACTGCACCGTATTCTTTGGCTATCTCGTTCTCTCGTTCCTTAGTTGTCAGATCGGGATATCTTTGTAGTAACTCTTCTGAGTGGATAAATTTTATCTCCGAAGGCAAGATCGGAGTAATAGCAGGGAATAATTCGTAGACAAGATATTCTGTGCGCACCAATGCAGCATATATTCGATTTACAACTTCTTTCAAGAAGTCTAAATTTCTATTTTCCGGCGACATCACCATTTCCCAGTCCCACTGATCTACATATAGGGAGTGGAGGTTGCCCAACTCCTCGTCAGCCCTTATGGCATTCATGTCGGTATATATACCGTAGCCTTCATTTATGCCATAATCGGCTAGGGTGAGTCTCTTCCATTTTGCGAGAGAATGTACAATTTCGGCACATTCGTCATCCATATCTTTTATTGGGAAATTTACTGCACGCTCTACGCCATTCAGGTCGTCGTTTATACCCATTCCTTTTAATACGAATAGGGGAGCTGTAACTCTTCTTAAACGTAATTCTGAAGATAGATTTTGTTGAAAAAAATCTTTTATCTGTTTTATCCCCAATTCTGTTTGTTGTAAGCCGAGTAGGGCATGGTATTTTAGAGGTTTTATTAAATAGCTCATTTTTCTATTTTGGACGTTTTTACTATTAAATTACATGCAAAGGTATTTAATTTGTATTAATGTGAAAATTAAATAGCGTTTTTTTGTAAAAAAATGATATGATTGAGGATGCTTTTTGTTCTGTTAATTATAAGTGCTATGATTTCTTCTTTTATCAGAATAAAAGAAGAAAAAATCATATACTGTTCAATTAATAAAAGACAAAGGTCGGATTTTTTAATAAATCCGACCTTTGTTTATAATCGTTAGAATTTTTTACTTTTTCAAAATATATAATTCTGCCATATCTCCGGTTATTTTATTACCATCCATATCTAACTGAGTTAAGGTGTTTTCTCCAACAAAATATTGGCTTGGAGACTCTTTATCTACATTCTGGAGTGTGATTACACTGCCATCTTTGCCCCATGTATATTTACCTTTTTCTTCAGTTTTGCTACCTTTTTTACCTATATATTCGATGTTTCTGGTATATGTACTATCGCTTAATGTAATAGTAACCAACATTCCCTCACCACTTGCCGTAGGTAGTGTTCCGGTATAGATGCCTTCATAATCTAAAGAATTCTGTGCATTATGTCCATCCGAAACAGATTCGGCAATCGCTGAAAAATCTTCGACTGAGGCCTGAGATTCTTCTTTTTTTTGAGTGTTACCACCACAACTATATAATAATGCTGCAGCAGCAATCATAATAAATAACTTTTTCATTCTTTTCCGTCTTTATGTATTTTTACATCATATCCTAACTTTGCAATGGCTGCTTGTAGTTTGTCAACCGATGTCTGAGTCTTTTTGAACTCAACTAATACAGTCTTATTTGCAAGATCGACTTTCATATCTGTAACCCCTTTTTCGAAAGCAATATTTTTCTCGATTCGTTTCTGACAGTTTTCACAAGTCATTGATACGTCGAACAAAACAGTTTCCTTATCATTCTTCAATGGAGCTTTCTGGTTTTGGGCAACTAAAGTTGTTCCTAAGCCAAGGGTTAATACTAGTGTTATTAAAAAAATCTTCATTCTCATAGTTCTATATATTGTGTTTATTATTATAAATAAACGGTTTTTACTTCAATTATGTTTACAAATATAATGTATTTTAGGTTTTTTATCCCATATCGCATAAACAAGTAACTAAGTTTCGATCACCATAGGCATTGTCTACGCGTGCCACATTGATCCAAAATTTATTGTCTTTTACAAATTCTAAAGGATAAGCAGCCTTGGAACGAGGATAGGCATGTTTCCATTCATCTCCACAAACTTCGTATTCGGGATGTGGAGCATTTACCAATACATTATCTTCCTTAGTATACGTTCCGTTTTCTACTTCTTTAATTTCTTCCCAGATCTGATTCATTGTATCTACAAATCTATTGAGTTCTGCAAGACTTTCGCTCTCAGTTGGTTCTATCATCAAAGTTCCATGAACAGGAAACGATAGTGTGGGGGCGTGGTATCCATAATCCATCAAGCGCTTTGCAATATCCGATTCTGTGATGCCTGATGTTTCCTTTATCTTGCGACATTCCAATATTAGTTCGTGTCCTACTCTGCCCGATATTCCGGTATATACAATGCCGTATGTGTCTTTTAGGCATTCTACTAAATAGTTAGCGCTCAAAATTGCTATTTTAGTAGCACGAGTCAATCCCTCAGGACCCATCATGCGTATATATCCGTAAGTGATAGGAAGTATGCCTGCGCTGCCATAAGGTGCAGATGCAACTGTGTTTACACAACTGCCGTCTTCTTCGGGGTGATGTGGTAGGAATGGGACAAGGTGTTCTGCAACACAGATAGGGCCTTCTCCCGGTCCTCCTCCTCCGTGAGGTATTGCAAATGTCTTGTGCAAATTCAGATGGCATACATCTGCTCCAATAAAGCCCGGATTGGTTAAGCCTACTTGAGCATTCATATTGGCTCCGTCCATATAAACTTGCCCTCCATTGTCGTGGACAACCTGACACATTTCCTTTATTTTCTTTTCAAAGATTCCATGAGTAGACGGATATGTGATCATACAGCCTGCTAGCTTATCTTTGTGTAATTCTGCTTTTGTCCTTAAATCTTCCAGAACTACATTTCCATGAGAGTCGCAGTCGATAGTTACTGTTTCATATCCGGCTTGAATTGCTGACGCTGGATTAGTTCCGTGTGCTGATGCCGGAATTAATATTATATTGCGATGCCCTTCTCCTATGCTTTCCTGATATTTGCGGATGGTCATCAATCCTGCATATTCACCGGCCGCTCCGGAGTTTGGCTGGAAGCTAACTCCTGCAAAGCCAGTTATTTCTTTCAAGTATTCTCCCAATTCTTCAATGAGTTCATTATATCCTTGTGTCTGAGATTTAGGTGCAAAAGGATGTATGTTTTGGAATCCACCCAAAGATAGTGGCAACAATTCTGAGGCTGCATTTAGCTTCATTGTACAAGATCCTAACGAAATCATAGAATGTGCAAGCGAAATATCCTTTCTGTCTAACCGTTTGATGTAGCGCATTAGTTCAGTTTCGGTATGATATGAATTGAATACGTCGTGCTGTAAGAAAGGGCTTTTTCGTAAGAAGTCATCTTTCAATATCATTTTTTCAGGCAGATCGTCTATCATAAACACTTCCGTGCGTCCTACTGCTAAAGAGAATAAAGCCAATAGTTCGTGAGCCTTATATTCGGTAATAGTCTCGTCTATGCTTATTCCTAATTCTCCACTTTCGAAATAACGCAGGTTTATATCTCGCATTTCGGAATACATACGGACTGAATCCTGATCTATATTTACCGGTAAAATGATTTTTAGAGTGTCAAAATATTGATTGTGAACAATTGTGTAACCGAGTTCACGCAATTCGTCTGCAATAAGTGCTGTCACGGAATGAATTCGTTTTGCAATTCTTCTTAATCCTTTAGGTCCATGATATACAGCATAGAAGCCCGCCATAGTGGCAAGCAAAGCCTGTGCAGTACAGATATTAGAAGTCGCCTTTTCTCTCTTTATATGTTGCTCACGAGTCTGCAAAGCCATGCGATATGCTGATTTACCATAAGTATCTTTTGATATGCCTATTATACGTCCCGGTACATTTCGCTTATATTCTTCTTTAGTGGCAAAAAATCCGGCAGAAGGTCCACCATAAAACATTGGAACTCCAAATCTCTGGCTGCTGCCGAAAGCAATATCTGCTCCCCATTCGCCGGGAGGAACCAAGAGAGTCAGAGCCATAAGGTCTGTGGCAACAGCGACTTTACATTCTGCTGCATGAGCTTTTTGTGTAAAGGCGGAATAATCGACCACATGCCCTTCTGAGTTTGGATATTGTATGATTGCTCCAAAGAACCCATTGTCTAATTCTGTTTGCTGAAAATCGCCTACCACAACTTCTATTCCCTGCGGCTGACTGCGTGTATTGATGACGGCTAACGTTTGTGGAAAAATATTTTTGTCAACAAAAAGTTTATTTGCATTATTTTTTATTTGTTCGCGAGTGCGTAAAGCATGCATCATGGTTGCGGCTTCTGCTCCGGCAGTAGCCTCATCCAACAATGAACAGTTGGATAAAGGTAGGGCTGTGAGTTGGCTAACCATAGTCTGAAAATTCATCAATGCTTCGAGACGTCCTTGAGATATTTCAGCCTGATATGGAGTGTAGGAGGTGTACCAAACAGGATTCTCGAATACATTGCGGAAGATTGGTGCAGGCACAACAGTGTCATACCACCCCATACCGATATAGCATGCATTTATTCGATTTTTTGAAGCCATCAAAGCCATCTCTTCTGCATACTCATGCTCGCTGAGTGCTTCGGGTAAATGCAATCCTCTTTCTAAACGAATATCCTGAGGTATAGTTTGTTCAATAAGTTCATCAAGAGATTTTGCACCTATTTTGTTCAGCATCACTCTCTCATCGTGTTCATTGATACCAATGTGTCGGGATTCAAATCTTTCGCTTTTCATAAGTATTTCCTCGTCTGTTTTATTGTAAATAAAAATTACTTTTGATCTCGTCTCCTATTGTCGTCAGAGGTCCATGCCCTGAATATACGACAGTTTCTTTGGGTAATGTTAGCAACTTTTCTTTAATGCCTTTGATTAATTGTTGATGATTCCCTCCCGCCAGATCCGTACGTCCCACACTTCCTCTGAATAGGGCATCGCCAACAAATACACAACCTGCTTTTTCATTGTAGAAGGCTAGGCTGCCAGGCGAATGTCCGGGTACTTCAAAAACGACAAATTGCTGTTTTCCAAACTTTACAATATCGTTTTCTTTTAGATATTTCCCAATTTTGGGAATGATTGCTCCTTCATTTTTGAAACCAAACATTTGCAGTTGTGTAGGCATTTCCTCCAACAGAAATTCGTCTCCTTTGTTGGCCTCTGTTTCGAGCTTAAACTGTTCATATATAAAATTGTTTCCAAATACATGGTCAAAATGGAGATGGGTATTTAATAAATGTTTCACAACAAGGTCATTATCCAAGATAAAGTCGAGTAATAAAACTTTTTCGTCAGGGAAAAAACAACCCGGATCTATTATAACACATTCTTTTGTTTCATCGTATGCAATATATGTGTTCTCACTAATGGGATTAAATTCGAATATTTTTACGTTCATATAGCTATCTATAAAGACTTTTCATTAAAATTAATAATACTATAAAGATATAACTTTCCTATGAAAGTTAACAGTTTCTTGCTATAACTAATGTTATAATAATACAAAAATAGAATATCCTTTAGTTTCTGACAAAGTCGGAGTATAAGTCAGTTTGTAATAAATCAATATAAATGGGTAAGTGTTTGATTTAGTGCTTATCCTAAGTGGTAAAGAGGACTTGAAAATAGAAAATTAGAGATTTACGATCTTCGGTAGCTTAAATTTTTTTTCATTCTCTGAAAAAAATCTATTGGTGTATTAGGTACTAAACAAATGTATAAGTAATATATGTCAAGATCTTATCTTAGAGCCTGATTGAAATTGAATAATCCAAATATGAGTAATATATATTAAATTAAGACGTAGACTATCTTTTTTGTCTTAAAGTATTCTTCTTCAAAGTACATAGACAGATCATCGGCTTCTGCTGTTTTCTTAAACGGTTTGAGTTCACTATCCAAGTTTCCACCTTTTAGGCAGATTATACCATTGGGTAGTGCATTTCGTTGCTCTTTCGATACATTCTTTTTCACGATTTTCACCAAATCGGGTAAGGGCATCACTGCCCGACTTACTACAAAGTCGAATGTCCTTTTTTCGTCTTCTGCTCTGCAATGGCGAAATTCGACATTTTTCAAACCAATAGCTTGTGCAACTTCTGTGGCTACTCTGACTTTTTTTCCAATGCTGTCTACTAACAGAAATTTACATTTAGGAAAAAGAATGGCTAAGGGAATTCCGGGAAAGCCTCCTCCTGTTCCTACATCCATTATCTGACTGCCATCGGTGAATGTTATGAGTTTGGCAATCGCTAAGGAATGTAATGCGTGGTGGGTGTATAGATTTTCAATATCTTTTCGGGATATTACATTGATCTTTGAGTTCCAATCGACATACAGATCATATAGTGCTTCGAATTGCTTTTTTTGCTCCGATGTTATATTAGGGAAATATTTAAGTATTATGTTCATGTTATTTTTCTGAAAATCTATATATTGGAGAGTTGATATTTAGCATATCTTGTATTTCGTTATATGGCAAAAATACACGAATCTCGCCTAAACTGGGTGCAGAGTATTCTCCGGGATTAAAAATATAGGTTAGTCCTGCTGAGTCGACTGAAAAATTATTGTTTGAGGTCAGGTCTTCTATTCCCCAATATCCAAATTCTAAAAGATCCTCCGGTTTTTGTACCTTGTTTTGATTAACTATCTTACGAATTAGCATATCGTTTAATAATTTCTTGTATTCGGAGCGAAATATATCTTGTTCTTTCACAGTATTGCCTGTTTGAAGGTCTAATACAATATTGCGATAGGCTGTCGACGAATTTGCTCCTCCTTTATAATCCATGGAGGATATTTGATAGGACGTAATGCCTCCCATATCAAATAAAATTTTTGTATTCAAAGTTTTGTAATAGGAAAAATAATCTTCGGTGTCGTGAGAGTCCTGCCAATCGGGAAATTGTTCCTTAGCATCATTTTTGTAGTTCTCTATATAGTCTTCAATATATTTGTCAACAGCTGCTGCAGGCTTTAGATTTTCATATTTTTCATCCTCCATCATTGCATAGTTTAGCTCTTTTTGCATATTAGCCAACACCTTCTCATCTGTGTATTTGATAGGGAAGATATAGTTTATCTTAAGGGAGCAAGATGGTTTTGTAGAGTCATTATCCAAATGATAGATTCTGGCAACAGATATTGAGTCATAGACCACATCATTAGGTACATCAGTCTTCTTCTCTGTTTTACAAGACGATAAAACTAAGAGTGCCATCACAAATAAACAAAAAGAAGATTTTATAGCTTTCATATTACATATGTTTTAACTGTACAAATATACGACAAAAAGGAAAACCTATTGTCTTTAATTAACACTTTTGTAAATCGAATGTTTAAACCCTTCAGAGGAATCAGGCTCTCTTATGTATAGTGATTGATTGAAGATCAGGAAGTATGCAAAAATGGATCTTCCTAATATTCTGAAAATAAAAGGAGCGCGAGGAGATCTTATTATTTACCTCTTGTTCTTTTTTCTTAGTAACTATTATTGAAAATATAATATTATTAGCTCTCGAATGTTTTTGTTTTGAGGTATATATACTTTTAGTCTGTGCAGTTTTTATAGCTTAAGCCAAAATAACGAGCTGTTCTGTTTTGTGATATACAAAGAGTTCTTTGTTTTAAAATAGGTAGTCCTTATGTCGTATTTGATGAAAGCGTCCTTTTTTATCTACAAAGCAATATGGTAATTAACTATATACATTCGTAGTGATACCTTTAAAATTTACAGGCAAGGTACTCATAAAATACCTTGCCTATTTTTTCTCTAATCAATCAGCAACTTCGTCACAGCTGCCGTATTCATTGCCCATTGCATAGTGTAAGATTCATCAGCATTGTCGGCATCAATTATTTCAATATTCTGAGCCGCAGCTTTTATTGCCAGTAAGTTACCTATGGTAGTTTTGCCTTTCAATTTTGCTATCAACGCTTCCACATTCTTTGCATTCATATTGGCAACTATCTGTCCGCCGAAAGGCATTTCAAGCCAGATGATCTCACGGGTAGTTACTTCGAGTACTCCAAATACCAAACCTTTCGATAAACTTTTAGACACTCTTACCTGATGCTGTACACAGGACGGATCGTAAGCTACACCCGTTTTTTCGGATATCTTCATCGGATGAGCCGAGTTCATCCATCCTACTACCAGATTAGGCGAGATAGCCCCATTACTGTAAGCATTACAGGTAAAAACGACATATTGAGCGCCGACACGAGTTAGCTCGTTTATATCTAGTTCAATATACTCCGCTGTACCCACTTTATTAGGAATACTTCTTATATCCCCGCTATGTTTAGCACCCGGAGCTGTCAGGTTATAGTATGAGCAGACCGTAGTTGTATGAGACAAAGCTATATGACAACTCAAATCCATATCCAGATGTTGTGCCGGAAGGTCTTTTCCCCATTGCATAAACAATCTGACTGCATTACCCTCCACGGGGAAGCGAGTTCCCATCAATGCACAAGAGTTATCCTGTATAGTCTCGCTTCTATCGCCTATCGCCAATGGTATATTAAACAACATCGGGTCAATATACATTGTCTTGCTTTCAGTAGGGATTTGTTCAAAACGGTTTGATACAGCTTTTACACATAAATCTTCAAAATTGAAACCAAAAAGCAATTATTTAGTATGCATCTAGATAAATATCATCCAATGAAAATAGACTTAGCCTATCTGAAAAATGAAATTGAGCTTTTAGATGCTAAAAATCTTAATGATAAGACATCTTAACTTAAATGCAATATAATTATACAGAAATTCTATAATTCAGGCATTTTATTTACTGCCTCTCTCTTTTTCTCATCTAAAATACGAGCATAAATTTGAGTCGTTTTCAATTCCTTATGTCCCAACAGCTTTGATACTGTATAAATTTCTGTTCCTAAGTTTAGCTGCATAACTGCAAATGTATGTCTTCCACAATGGAATGTGATGTCTTTCAGTATCCCTGCTTTCATACACCATTTTTCTAATGCTTGATTGTGCCATGCAGAATATTTGAGAGATACAAATACTCGCTCATCTGGTTTTCCTCGTTCTCCTAAATACTTTACAGCTTGGTCTGATATATCCAAATATTCAAAACCTTTAGTCTTTTTTTGTCGGAAAAGGATTCGGGTCTGTCCGTTCATTTCCTGCACTTCGCTCCAAGTCAGTTTTTGAATATCACTCCATCGCATACCTGTTAGACAAGAAAACAAGAATGCTTGCTTCAATACAGGAAATTTACATTCTTCCTTTACTAGCTTTTGTAACTCTTCTAATGTTAGATATTCTCTGTGGGTATCTTCTGTTTTGGCTGGCTTTACTGTTTGTGCAGGACTATGGGGGATAATGCCGTCTTCAATGGCTTGGTTCAATGTCGCTTTCAGCTTTAAGAAGTAGCTACTTTGGCTATTGGCTGAAAGATTTGTTCCACTCTTTGTCTTAGCGGTATTGGCTAAATAGTTTTTGAAACCTTCTACAAACGCTTTGTCTACTCCTTCAAAAGTGGTGTCATGCCCTGCATAAGCTATCAGATGTTTTAGAGAACTATCCCAATTTCCATAATTCCCCGGAGAGTTTTTGCGTTGATCTATCAGTCCTTTTATGTATTCGACTAGGTTGGTTCTTATCTTGTATTCCACTGTAAAGCCATACTGTTTATTTTGTGAAGCTAGCAATCGTTTGGCTTTTACAGCCTCAGCCATTTCAAGATTCGTTTTATTATGTTCTTTCTCAGCTTTAGTACGTGCAGGATCAATCAAATAATATTCCAATGTTTCGTACTTCCGATTGTGTTTGATTTTGCCCTCTTCGGTTTTAGTATATCCCATATAATACTCCAACGAAAGAGAAACCCGATTTGTGGTTTTTGATTTACGTTTGATTAACTTGATTTCCATAGCTGTACTGTTTTTACATTTGTTTACGGCAAATATAATCATTCGTTGTAATATTGCAGCAAATATTTACGGTGAATTAAGAAAATAAAGTTTTTGCAAAATCTAAATTGTATATATAATTAATTGAAATACAGTATATTTATCTACTTTTAATTTGTTGTTATTTTACCAAGTTACTTTCCGATACAGAATTTACTAAAAATATTTCCCAATATATCATCTGTAGATATTTGACCTGCTATTTCTCCTAAGTAATACATGCATTCTCTAATGTCTTGAGATAGAAAATCTCCTGATATATTCAGATCCAGCCCTTCAGAAACTCTTTGGATCGCAATCAATGCCTTTTCTAAAGCCTCATAGTGGCGCATATTGGTAACGATTATATCTTGTTCTCCTATTTCGGGAATATTAGCTGCTTCCAATAAAGTCTGTTCTAGCTCCTTCGTCCCTTGGTCGTATTTAGCAGAAATGAATATGCGATCTGATATCTGTGATTGAAGCAGATATTCTTTCTTCGTTTTTCGTTCCGGAGATATTGTATCTACTTTATTGAAAACAAGGATTAATTTCTTATTTTCTGTAACAGGAAGAATCTTATTTGCCAGATCAAGTATATGTTCGTCTGCCACTCCTGCGTCTACAAGCCATAGTATAATGTTTGCTTGCTCTATCTTTTTGAATGTGCGCTCTATACCAATAGTTTCTATTTCGTCAGTAGTATCTCGTATTCCGGCAGTGTCTATCAATCGAAAAGTCAGACCTTCAATATTGATCGTATCTTCTATTACATCTCGTGTAGTACCATGTATTTCCGATACAATCGCTTTTTCTTCATGTAATAGCGTATTTAAGAGTGTCGATTTTCCTGCATTAGTTTCCCCTATTATGGCTACAGGAATTCCCGTTTTTACAACATTACCCAGACTAAATGAGTCTGCCAGTTTTTGTATATGAGTTTCTATGTATAATGCAGCTTCTTTCAGCTTGCTTCGATTCGCAAATTCTACATCTTCCTCCGAGAAGTCTAATTCTAATTCGATGAGAGAAACAAAGTTTAAGAGCTCTGTTCGTAATTCTATTAACTTATTGCTAAACCCTCCTCTCATCTGATTCATCGCTAAACGATGTGTCGCTGCTGATGACGAAGCAATAAGATCTGCAACAGATTCAGCCTGCGAAAGATCCATTTTGCCATTGAGAAAAGCTCGTTGTGTAAATTCTCCGGGCTGAGCTAATGATGCACCCTGAGAGATTAAGAGTTGTAATATATTTTGTTGTATAAATAGAGATCCATGACAAGATATTTCTACAACGTCTTCTCCTGTAAAAGAATGAGGCGCTTTAAATATACTGACTAAAACTTCGTCGAGTACACACTCATCCTTTATTATATTTCCAAAATGAATTGTGTTTGGCTTTTGATCTACAAGTTTTTTATCTCCTTTTGCTTCAAAAATAGTATCGGCGAGTTTAATCGAACCCTCTCCCGAAAGTCGTATAATAGCTATACCTCCAATACCTGCAGGGGTAGAGATAGCTGTGATGATATTGTTTCGATGCATAATGAAATGTATTGGTATAACTATTTCAAAGTTACATTTATTTCTTAATATAGAGAAATAGAGATGAGGATTCGTAAAATATTTCATCCGTAATAGATTGCTTTTGGGGATATTGTCAATCTATTACGGATGGAGTTTCTTTATTGCTTTTTAGTTGGCTCTTCCTATAAAATGAATAAACTTTTAGAATACTATCTGCATTTGTCCTAATACTGTATTTGAGTTAGGAGCATTCCATTTGTTTGAATAGTCTGAATATGTATAATTCAATTGAAAACGACATGATTTATAAAAGTAATAGTTAACACCTATAGTGTAATCTATAACTTCACTATTAATATCTTTGTTCTGATTTAGATAATCAGCTTTTGCAAAAGCATTTAACCGCTGAGGAATGAAATACCACAAAGCCGTTCCGTGTATGCCTTCTTTTTCAATTCCTCCATCATTAGCTTTTATCCATTCCGCACGAGCATATAACCTATCATTTTTGTAATCAGAACTTACTATCCAGCGGTTACGAACATGATTCAATGCCAATCCTTGGGCATTACCATATTTGGCTTGACCAAAATACCCGCCTCCACCAATGCGGAATCCTTTGATTGGCTGGATCATAATATTGGCTATGAAGTCTTTTGTGTTGTTTGTCTCGCTTGTGATAAGCCCCGTTCCTTGATAGAGCCCGATAGCATATTCGACAAGATCGTGAGTTGGGGTACTGAACAAGCTTCCGTATGTTAATATACCCATATCACGTCCTCCATTATTTTTATTATTCTGCTTCTTTAGCACATCGTCACCCATACCAGCTAATGCAGACACAGATCTGCTGTTCACAATGGATTCGAGAGTCGTTAAAGATTGTTGATTCTCTAACGAAAAAGGAGTTTTCATCTGTCCTACTTTCAAGTTGAAGCGGCTTGAAGGTGTCCACTCTACAAAGTATTCTGTAAGAGTTGGATTTATAAATTCCATCAAAGCATAATATCTGAAATTTTTAAATATTTTTCCTTCCACATTCAGAAATAAGACTCTGGCATCTACATTATGTTTGACGCTACTCATGTCATTATATTTATACATTAACATACCATATCCGCCAAATTGCATGTAAGGAGTGTTAAATCCTTCTCTGACCTTTTCTACAGACTGAATAAATGATTTAGATTCATTCTTCGGTGCAGTAGAAGAACTTAGAGAATCAGCCTCACTTTGAGTAAGAACGTTTTTCTCCACCAATTTTTTCAATAGCTCATCGTTCGAATTTTGAGCATAACTAATGGTGTATGTTACACACAGTAGTAGAGTAAATAGTAGTTTTTTCATAAATTATTTTTATGGTTACACAGTTAGTTGATATCTATTTCCTCTCCAAGGTGGCGAGGTTGTTTGTTTGTTGCCAAATCAATAAGAACTTTCACACGCGCTAATACTTCTCTTATTTTGGTGCGAGATGAAAAACGGCTGAGAGTGAGATCTTTTGCATTGTATCCATATACGTCGAGTCCCGAATGACGAGCAATAAATATAGCTCTCTCGTTGTGAAACTTTTGTGAAACAACAATAAAGGAATCCTGTCCGAATATTTTGTTCATTCTCACAACAGAGTCTAAAGTGCGAAGCCCTGCATAATCACAATGGATAATACTGTCGGGAACTCCGGCTTCTATTAATGCACTGCGCATATCTTCAGCCTCATTATAATCATGTGTCCGATTGTCTCCACTCACTACAAACGATTTTACCTTACCGGCGTTGTACAATTCAGCTGCAGCTTGTATTCGGTATGTAAAATATGGATTAGGTACATTGCCAATATATCGGGAAGCCCCCAATACTAAAGCTGCTTTTTGAGCAGGGATACTATCCGTACTGCTATATATATAATCTTTTGAGTCGTATGGAATCTTCCAATTGGCAAAAAGAATAACAAGAATGATTGTGATTAAAGGTATAATTATAATCAAACTAATTTTTTTTAGTATTTTACCCTTCTTTCGTTTCATTAAATTCGGTCTAATACGGTTTTGATAAGGTCTTCGATCGATCCTTTATAGTTGGCATTCGATTCTCCAGCCAATCTGTTTGCTATTATGGTGCATACCGTCATAGCCTTGTGTCCCATCAGTCTGCCTAAACCAGCCAAAGGTGCACTCTCCATTTCATAGTTGGTTATCGTATCCCCTTCATATTCGAACGATTCTATCTTACTATTTAAGTCGGGGTTTGCCAAAGGCATGCGTACATATCTGCCCTGAGGCCCGTAAAAACCAATAGCCGAAATAGTCACCCCTTGTATCATATCATGTCCTACGCGTTGAACTAATTCTTCATCAGCTTTTATCACATACGGAGAGCAGTGTAGAGGATTCCAATTTACGTGTTGTTTGAATGCAGCTTCAAAATCGTTTAAAGTTATATTATTTCGCCCCTCATAATAATTTAACACACCATCAAAACCTATTGATTTTGCCGCAACTACATACGATCCGATCGGGCAATGTGGCTGTAATCCTCCAGATGTGCCTACGCGCACCATTGTCAATTGTTTAAACTCTTTTTTGACCTCTCTCGATTCAAAGTCTACGTTTGCCAAAGCATCCAATTCTGTAATAACAATATCTATATTGTCGGGTCCGATGCCATGAGATAAGGCTGTGATGCGTTTTCCTTTATACAAACCGGTAATAGTATGAAACTCACGACTCTGAATGTTGCATTCGATACTGTCGAAAAAAGAGGCTGTGAGGTTAACCCTATCAGGATCGCCCATCATAATGATTTTGTCCGAGAGTTGTTCCGGCTTAATGTGTAGATGAAATGCACTTCCGTCACTATTTATAATCAGTTCCGAGTCAGGTATTGTTCGCATAAGTTTATTTTTTTATATTACAAATATAAGTGAATTTATATATAATTAAGTATTTTTATTCTTACACTTCTAAAATATAAAGAGCTTATTTAAGACAAATAATTTTTTGAATAAAAAAAGTGTATCAGTTTTTGATACACTTTTTTCTATATTTTAGTTATTCTTGTTACCAAGCGAATTCTATGAAATCCATGTCTTCTTCATCCTCGAAATTTACTTTTACTGGGTAGCCTTTTGCGTTTAATGTCCAATCAAAGTTATATGTGTTGCTTGATGACGGTTCATCAGAATAAGTGTATGTTTGAGTCATTGTTAATGGTAGGTTTTTTGTTGCACGTCCAAGCAATCCCGCATAGTATGCAATCTCCATTTCATCCATATCAATGCCAAAAGTTATATCGAAGAGCATTATGCAGCCTTTATTTTCGATTCCTTTGGAATGAACTTCTGAGGTATATGCTATTGAAGCTGAATAAGTACCTTCGTTTTTGTCGTCAGATACCATCTTTATTCCAGTTATATTGCCGTCAGTATATGTTATCGTCGTGATCTCGTTGTCACCCTCACTTCTTTTCATATAGTTTAGCTGTCCGTCATTATTATATTTAAACTCCCAGGTGTCAGTTGTTTTGTCAACATAAGTTTCTAAAGCTTTGCTCGCAAACCCATTTTCCCCTATTTCAAATACGGCAGTATAGCTATTCTCAGGATCCTCTAGATCATTTACTGTCATCAATACGCTTTTTGTGTCGTTTGCTGATTTTAATTTTGTCTGATATTCGAATGTGATTTTATAATAAAGGTTGGACATCTCCTCAACTAGTCCTTCTGTATTGTATTTCACGCTAGATATCCCTACTGTTTTAGGTAGATCTCCTGTGAATACATTTTTGGGACCAAAAGTGTTAATAGTTTTTTCATTTTCATCATCATCACTACATGATGAGAAGGTTAGTCCGGTTAAAATAAATGTTAATAGAATTAATAGTTTTGTAGCTTTCATAAGGTTTTTTTTAGTTAAAAATAAATGAGCGGCAAATATAGTTGTTTTTCTTATGAAATATGTAATTTGTGTTTTATTTTTCTGAATAAAAGACGTTTGATTAATTCATAGGATGTTTTATATTACTTCATTTTGATAAAATAAAATAAAGTCATCTTGTTAATTTTCTTGAATATTTTATACATTTGTGTATAGATAATAGTCTAATCAAATTAAACCTTAATCCTTAAAATACTAAAGCCATGAAGAAGAATTTAAAACTAATCTTGCTTGTTGTGTTCGCGCACACCATTTTTATGTCGGGAAATATTTTAGCCGGAACACCGGATCGTCCATCGGAAAATAATGATGAATTATTTAAAGTAGCTATTGCCGGATACACTTTTGTAAACTTCAATCTGGACGAAACTCTAAAAATGATGCAAGAGGTGGATGTGCATTATCTTTGTATCAAAGATTTTCATTTGCCGCTCAATAGTACGGATGATGAAATCGCAGCCTTTCATGCAAAGTTGGCTGCACATAATGTAACCGGATACGCTGTGGGTCCTATCTATATGAAAACGAAAGAAGAGATAGATAAGGCTTTTGAATATGCGAAAAGAGTAGGGGTAAAGCTTATTGTCGGAGTTCCCAACTACGAATTGTTACCTTATGTAGATCAGAAGGTGAAAGAATATGACTTCAAATATGCGATCCATCTGCATGGTCCTGACATTAAATTATATCCGAATGCGACAGATATCTATGAAAATGTAAAAGACCTTGATCCTCGTATAGGTATGTGTCTCGATATAGGTCACGATGCACGAGACGGACAAGACCCGATTCTTGATCTGGAAAGATATAAAGACAGAGTTTTTGACATACATATGAAAAATACTTCTGCTGCCACAAAAGAAGGTAAGACTGGAGAAATAGGTCGTGGGGTTATTGATATACCTGCATTTGTAAGAATGCTTCGCAAGGTAGGTTATTCAGGGGCTTGTAGCTTGGAATACGAACGCAATATGAAAGCGCCTTTGGCCGGCATAGCAGAGTCTATTGGGTATTTCAGAGGTGTTATAGATGCCACTAAATAGAGAAAAATAAATATATGAAGCGGATGACTGTTGGTTGTCCGTTTGTTTTTTATCAGCTAAAAGCGAAAAATGACTATTTTTGCGTTTTAAAGATATTTTTATGAAGATTGTTCTTTTAGCTATAGGCAAAACGGATGCCGGTTATTTTATAGATGCTGTAAACGAATATAAGAAAAGGCTGGAGCACTATATTCCTTTCGAAATACAGATCATACCGGATGTTAAGAATACTAAAAATTTGACAGCAGAACAGCAAAAGGATCGTGAAGGGGAATTGATTCTGAAAACGATACAAGCCGGAGACTGCCTTGTTTTATTAGATGATAAAGGGAAAGAATATACCTCAACTCAATTT
The DNA here is from genome assembly GCA_002409595.1 of Dysgonomonas sp. UBA5412. Lineage (GTDB taxonomy): Bacteria > Bacteroidota > Bacteroidia > Bacteroidales > Dysgonomonadaceae > Dysgonomonas. The sequence continues at coordinate 419,627 of DHNQ01000029.1, read as the reverse complement.
GCTTCGTATATAGAAAAGAAAACTCACACCGTAGGCAAGCGGCTCGTGTTTGTAATAGGAGGCCCCTATGGATTTTCGTCTTCCGTCTATGATAAGGCGAACGAAAAACTGACCTTGTCGCGTATGACATTCTCCCATCAGATGGTGCGATTGATATTTGTAGAGCAACTATATAGGGCAATGACAATATTAAATAATGAGCCTTACCATCACGAATAATAAAGGTTTCGGAATATATCCGAAACCTTTTTTTATGGTTATATCTTATAAAATAAGATGTGAGATTACATATTCATACCACCACAAACTGGGATGGCTTGTCCTGATACGTAAGAAGATAGGTCTGAACCTAAGAATACTGCTACATTAGCCACATCTTCAGGTGTTCCTCCGCGACGCAAAGGTATTTGTTCTGCCCATTTTTGTTTTACTTCATCAGAAAGCACACCGGTCATTTCAGTGATGATGAATCCCGGACAGATGCAGTTGGCACGAATGCCTCTTGATCCAACTTCTTTAGCGATGGATTTAGCTAATCCGATCATACCGGCTTTAGACGCTGAATAGTTAGTTTGTCCTGCATTTCCTGAAAGCCCTACAACAGAACTCATATTGATAATACTACCACCTTTTTGTTTCAACATAATAGGAGTGATGGCGTGGATAAAGTTGAATGCCGATTTAAGGTTGATATTTATTACCATATCCCATTGTTGCTCACTCATGCGTATCATCAATCCATCACGAGTGATACCTGCATTGTTGACAAGAATATCGATTCGTCCGAAATCTTTTAATATTTCGTCTACCACCTTGTGTGTTTCTTCGAAATTGGCAGCATTAGATGCATACCCTTTTGCTTTTACGCCAAATTTTGCAATTTCGGCTTCAGTAGCTTTCGCATTGTCGTCTATAGCAAGGTCTGTGAATGCAATATTTGCTCCTTCTGCTGCATATCTTAGGGCAATGGCTTTACCAATACCGCGCGCTGCACCGGTGATGACAGCTGTTTTACCTTCAAGTAATTTCATAATTTATATAATTTAATATATTTAGATTATTTCTTCTTTTTTATACCTTCAAAGATAAGGTAAGCAATATTCTCTCTTTGCGATTCGGTTTGCAGGCTTTCGGCACGTATCTGCCCCCGTATGTATGGAACTTCAAGCCCTTTAAGTGCATGATGGAGAATTTCGGCAGTAGCCTGAGTGTCGGGCATCTCGAATGTGCCCTCTTCTACTCCCTTATTTAATATATCTTTAAGTACCTGAATTTCTTTTCGATCGAAGGCTTTACGTACATTTTGCACACGCCATATATCACGAAAGAAATCAGCTTTCAACGTACCGTTTCTCGCTACAACATTTTTTATAGCATCGAAGCGTGTATAGAAAAATAAAAGTAATTTCTCGTCTGCCGGAAGATTTTTATTGGCAACAGACTGTAAAGCGTGATACATCTGATCCAATTCCGTTTCCAACACTGCCTGATATACCTCGTTCTTATTGTTGAAATATGTGTAAAGAGTACGTCGTCCCTTATGTGAGGCTACAGCTATATCGTTCATAGTTGTGTTGTCGACACCGAGTTTTGCAAACAACTGGCGTGCTACATCAATCAGAATATTTCGAGTTTTGTTTATGGCCATATCTTAAATTGCACACATGTATTTCAAGTGTGCAAATTTAGTATAAAAATATTTATTACATAAGATTTTATATGTTTTTATGGGTTGAATTCCTTTTTACATCTACAAAAAGAGTTGGCTCATCATTCGAAATAAAAGTATCTTTCCTATTAAAAGTGGTATGCAGTGACTGTTAATAAATATTTTGATTTCACTAGGTTTGTAACACCTCATTTTTGAGGCATGTATCCAAATATTTTTTGTACTTTTGTCCTTTCTTTTTGGAATTTAAAAAAATATAAAACGAAAAGTCGTGGCTAATACAAAGTATATATTTGTAACAGGAGGTGTTATATCTTCGTTGGGGAAAGGAATTATCGCCTCATCATTAGGTAAGCTTTTACAAGCAAGAGGGTATAAAGTAACTATTCAAAAACTAGATCCATATATCAATATCGACCCGGGAACATTAAACCCATACGAACATGGAGAATGTTATGTAACAGTTGATGGTCATGAGGCCGACTTGGATTTAGGACACTATGAGCGCTTCCTTAATCAGCCGACGCACAAGGATAATAATATTACTACCGGACGTATTTATCAGAATGTGATAAATAAAGAACGTAAAGGAGATTATCTTGGAAAAACAGTTCAGATCGTACCGCATATTACCGACGAAATCAAGCGTAATATAAAGATGCTCGGTACAAAATATAATTATGATTTTGTTATAACCGAAATAGGTGGAACGGTCGGAGATATTGAGTCTCTGCCTTTCATCGAGAGCGTTCGCCAATTGCGCTGGGAATTGGGTAAAAACTGCCTGTGTGTACATCTTACTTATGTACCATATATAGCCGCAGCCAAAGAGGTGAAGACTAAACCTACTCAACATTCAGTGAAACAGCTTCAATCCGAAGGGGTGCAGCCTGATATGTTGGTGTTGCGTACCGAACATCCGCTTAACAAAGATATATTAAAGAAAGTAGCGCTATTTTGTAATGTAGAAGTCGATGCCGTTGTTCAATCAGTAGATGTATCGACAATATATGAAGTTCCTTTGAAAATGCAGGAGCAAAATATGGACGAGATCGTGTTGCGCAAGCTTGGTATGCCAATAGATGAGAAGCCGGAAATGAAAGATTGGAGAGGCTTCTTGGACAAGAAAAAACACGCAAAAGAAACTATTCGTATAGCTATTGTGGGCAAATACGTAGAGTTGCCAGACGCTTACAAATCTATAAACGAATCATTGTTGCAGGCAGCTATATATAATGATAGAAAACTAGATCTTCACTTTATCTTATCTGACAAGTTGACCGAAGATAATGTCGAAAAAACTTTATCTTCAATGGATGGCATAATTATTGCTCCCGGTTTTGGCCAGCGAGGGCTGGAAGGTAAGTTAGTTGCTCTGAAATATGCACGAGAAAAAGATGTTCCTACATTTGGAATTTGTTTGGGTATGCAATGTATGGTAATCGAATTTGCCCGTAATGTATTGGGATTAGAAGATGCAAATTCTACTGAAATGAATCCTCATACGCCATTTAAGGTTATAGACCTTATGGAAGAGCAAAAGAACGTTACCAATATGGGCGGAACTATGCGCCTTGGAGCTTATAAATGTGAATTGGAAAAAGGTTCTCTCGTTTATAAAGCTTACGGAAAGAAAATGATAGAGGAACGTCATCGTCACCGTTTCGAATTTAATGGCGATTACAGAGAAGATTTTGAGAAGAATGGAATGAAATGTACCGGTATCAACCCGGATATGGATCTGGTTGAGGTTGTAGAACTTCAAGGTAAAAAATGGTATTTAGGAGTTCAGTTCCATCCCGAATACAATAGTACGGTTGTTTCTCCCAATCCTTTGTTTTTAAGTTTTGTAAAAGCGGTTGTAGATAATAAGAAGAAATAATAAAGGAATATATAAATTTATTTTAAACTATAGATGGACAAGAATACGATTACCGGATTTGTGCTTATTGCAGCTGTAATCATCGGATTTACCTTGTTGAGCAGACCTTCTGCCGAAGAGGTAGCGAAACAAAAAGAACAGTTTAGGAGAGATTCCTTGGAATATGTACAAACTCTAGAAAGAGAACAAAAACTTGCCGATCGGAAAGATTCCACAACTAATAACGAAGAGAATATTGTTGATAGTTTCTTTGCAGCACCGATTCAACAAAAAGACTCGGCTTCTACGATTACCGACTCGCTACAAACCATTAATTCGAGAGCTGAAGAACTTGTAACTCTTGAGAATAATAAATTGAAGGTCGTTTTTTCTTCAAAAGGAGGAAAGATGGTCAGTGTGCAATTGAAAGAGTATTCTCGTTACGACGGAGATTCATTATACCTCTTTAATAATGATGCTGATTTTTCGCTTCTGTTGACTAACAAAGAAAATAAGATTCTCAGCACGAATGAGCTGATATTTACTCCAATAAAATCAGATAGTGATAATTCTTTGATAATGAGATTCTCTTATTCGGCGAATCAACACGTAGATTTTATCTATAAATTAGCTGAAAACGATTATATGCTTAAATATGATATCAATCTGGTAGGGTTGGGATCGATGCTAAATCGTGAAAAAGCTGATATTATAGAACTCGATTGGGCGCAGAAGTTGCGTAGACAAGAGAAAAGTGTAAAGAACGAACAACGTTATTCTCACTTATGCTATAAGTATCTCGGAGGAGATGTGAAAGAATTAAGCAGTGATAAAAATGAAGAAGTAGAAGTAAAAGAGCCTGCTAAATGGATTGCATTTAAGAATCAATTTTTTTCGCCGATCCTTATTGCTGATGATAAGATAGAAACAGCATTGTTAGATTCTAAAGCTCTTGTTACTGACGAAAATAGTGAATATCTAAAAGCATTCGAAGCTAAAATATATGCTCCTGCACAGATGGATATGACATCAGGCTCTGTCAAAGCCGGATTTACTTTCTATCTCGGACCAATGTCTTTCTCCTTGCTGAAAGGGTATGACGATCATATTAGTGATGCAAATCATCAACTTGATTTGGATAAACTAGTTCCACTGGGTTGGACACTTTTCCGCTGGGTGAATCAATATTTTGTAATACCAATCTTTAATCTGTTGAAAGGAACAGGTCTGTCGATGGGTATCATTATATTGCTATTGACAATAATCGTTAAGCTTGTAATATCACCACTGACATACAAGTCCTTTATGTCATCTGCCAAGATGCGGGTGCTACGACCTCAGGTTGAAGAAATAGGGGCGAAATATCCTAAGCAAGAACAGGCTATGGAGAAGCAACGAGAAACGATGGCTCTGTATAATAAGGCTGGAGTTAACCCGATGAGTGGGTGTGTGCCACTACTATTGCAAATGCCTATCCTGATTGCTTTATTCTCATTCTTCCCGAATGCAATAGAGTTGCGTCAGCAAAGCTTCCTTTGGGCTACCGACCTTTCTACTTATGATGCTATCATCGAGTGGAAAAATCATATTCCATTAATCGGAACACATATTAGTTTGTTCTGTATACTGATGACTGTGACTAACATTATCTACACAAAGTTTAATATGGAGATGACCAATACCGGACAACAACAGATGCCGGGTATGAAATGGATGATGTATCTGATGCCTTTAGTGTTCTTGTTTGTATTGAATGATTATCCATCAGGGCTTACATATTATTATTTCCTATCTCTGTTGATCACAATCTTGTTGACTATTGGATTCCGTTATATTATTAACGAAGACAAAGTGTTAGCTAAGCTAGAAGCTAATAAAGCAAAACCTAAAAAGAAATCAGGTTTTATGGCTCGTCTCGAAGAAGCTCAACGCATTCAACAACAACAGCTGAAAGAGAAAAATAAAACAAATAGTACAAAAAGAAAACGTTAATCAACGATTCTCAATATATGAAAAAAGCTGTCATTGTATATGATGGCTTTTTTTATATACTTTTGTGAAAAGCTTTTCCCTCAGATGAAGATATGTTATTTAATACTGGCTCATAATAATTTCAGGCATTTAGATCGCTTAATTGAAGCGTTGTATAGATCCGACGATTGCTTTTATATACATATAGACAAAAAGTCTGACGTCAATTATATGCCCGAATATACTAATGTGCATATTATTCCTCAGCATATTGATATAAAGTGGGGTGGATATTCTATGATAGAAGCCTCTTTAGCTCTACTCAGATATGGGGTTTCGCACTTTTCTGATGCCGATTATTATATCCTGCTTAGCGGAGTCGATTACCCTATCAGAAGCAAGCAATTTCTTCTCGATTTGCTGCAACAAAAAAAAGAATATATAGACTTAGCTCCCGTTCCCGTTCCCTTTAAACCCGTTGAACGTTATCAATATTACTATTTTAACTTCGAACGTCGCAATCTGAAGCTTTATAATCCTAAGTTTTTACTCGAAGTGTTGTTGAAGAAATTGAATGTCAAACGTACCGCACCTTTTACTGTATATGCAGGAACTCAGTGGTTTGCCCTCACTCGGGAATGTGTAGATTATATATTAAAAACGATTGATGAAGATAAGCGATATATTGAGTTCTTTAAACATACATTAGTTCCTGACGAGGCCTTTTTTCAAACCATAATAGGCAATTCTCCTTTTCTGGATAATGTAGCATCAAGCCTTACCTATACCGATTGGGAAGTTGCTGTCCCTCCGGCTGTGATAGAAGAAAGGCATGTCGATTTCCTGAAAGACCATATTGAATTTAACGACGAATATGGGAAGCGTTTTCCCTACTTTGCCCGAAAATTTACAGATAATAGTGAGGCTGTCTTGGAAAAGATACAGAATAGTTTGTGGAAAGGAAACCCGAATAGCCTATATATTTAGTGTTGGCAAAAGATCTGCAATATAACTGCGGGATATATCTGATGGCTTTAACACTTCCTCATTCCATATTACCAGATCAATGTCGATGACAACCACCCCCGTATCCTTGTCAGTTGTCTTTCTTCCCATCTTTTTTTCGGTATCTTTTAGCAGTTGATAAATCGAGTCTTTGTCTTTTTCGGAATAAGCAATGGCTAATTGATTAAGGAAGTCGTTTTTATACTTATGCCCGTAAGGTTCCGTTATAGAAGTCTGCGAATAATGTATTTCGTCAAATATATTATTAAGTAATTCGTGACAATGAGCCAAATTGACCTCTCTGTCAGTATTTGTTCCTATACTAAGTAATACCTTATTCATAATGTGTACAAATATACGCTCCATTTTTGGAAATAAAGCAGCTTATATCTTTTAATTTGGAGTTCTTATTCCTTAAATTTGTCTTCAACTTTATAACAATCAAAAACATGAAGTTTATAGCAATTATTCCGGCTCGTTATGCCTCCTCCCGCTTTCCGGGCAAGCCTTTAGCTGATATGAAAGGCAAGCCGATGATACAACGCGTTTATGAACAAGTGAAAAAATCAGTTGACGAAGTTTGGGTGGCTACCGACGACTCCCGTATTTTTGATGCGGTTGAAGCTTTTGGTGGAAAAGCCGTAATGACTTCCACCGAGCATAGAAGCGGAACGGATCGGATACAAGAAGCATTTTCCAAAATAACCGGCGACTTTGATGTCATTATTAACATACAAGGGGACGAACCCTTTATTCAACCGCAACAAATAGAGGCTATCAAAGACTGTTTTACAGACAAAAAAGTAAGGTTAGCCACTTTGGTAAAACCTTTTAGAAAAGAAGATGGTTTCGAAGTGTTGTTCAATCCAAACTCACCGAAGGTGGTTATCAATAAGAATGACGAAGCCGTATATTTTAGCCGTTCCATCATACCTTATATTCGAGATGTACATCATACCGAGTGGTTAGATCGACATACCTTTTATAAGCATATCGGCATGTATGCATATAAAACAGATGTATTGTCTGAAATAACAGCCTTACCCCAATCATCATTGGAGAAAGCCGAATCCTTGGAGCAGCTTCGATGGATTGAAAATGGATACCGAGTAAAAGTAGGCTACACAGATATAGAAACGATAGGTATAGATACGCCTGAGGATATGGAAAAAGCTCTGGATTTGCTTAAGTTTTAAGAAACAATCTCAGTTTTCTGAATTCTTAAAAATATAATTAAAAAAAGAAATCAATACTTAAACACTTGTTTAGTTTTGATTTCTTTTTTAATTTTGCTGTTTAAACAACTGTTTAGAACACATGTTTAGTGAAAAAGATGTACTAGAAACAAATCATTCTGTGGAAGTTAAGCAGAAGATACTTATCGAAGCTCAAAAACTTTTTATCAAGAATGGTTTTAAAGGAACGAGTGTACGGGATATTGCTAAGGCATCCGGCACAAATGTGGCAATGGTAAATTATTATTATCAGTCCAAGTATAAATTATTCGAAATCATCTTTGAGGATGCTTTGGATATATTTACCAAAAGAATTTTTGATACGATAACTTCAGACTTGCCTTTCTTTGAATTGATCGAAACTTGGATACATACGTATTACGAATTATTATTTGAGTATCCGCAAATTGCGGCTTTTATTCTTAACGAAGTGAGTTTGAATCCGGAAGGATTGACTCAGCGTATAAAGAAACGAAATCCATACAATTCGTTTTCAAAAATAGAACAACGGATCGAGGACGAAATAGCAAAAGGTACAATCCGCAATACACCTGCCGCCGATTTCTTATTAAATATGCTGTCGATGTGCATGTTTCCTTTCATGTTTGGAAATCTGGCGATGACACTAATGGAAATTCCATATAATACATATAATACATTGATTGCCAATCACGAGAAATATGTGGTAGAATTTACAATCAATGCATTGAAACCTTGTGATAACCATACAAATTAAGACTACAAGATGATGAATAACGGACAACAACAGTATAGAATGGGAATCGATGTGGGGTCAACCACCGTAAAGATTGTCATTTTGGACAATCACTCTCAGATAGTCCATAAATCATATTGCCGTCATCAGGCAAACATACAACAAACTTTGGTTACGGAATTAGAAAAAGTACAAACTCAATATTCCGGTACGCAATTTGAAATTAATATTTCCGGTTCTGCCGGTATGGGAATCGGAGAACGTGTGGGGATACCATTCGTTCAAGAGGTTGTCGCTGCCGTTGAGGTTGTGAAAAATGCCTATACAGAAGCTCATACTCTTATAGACTTAGGAGGGGAGGATGCCAAAATGGTTTTCTTTAGTGAAGGTAAGCATCCTGATATTCGTATGAATGGGAGTTGTGCCGGAGGTACAGGAGCCTTTATAGACCAGATGGCGAGCTTGATGAATATTTCGGTCAACGAATTGGGCGAAAAAGCTCTTAATTACGAAAAAATATATCCCATCGCTTCCCGATGCGGCGTGTTTGCTAAGACAGATGTACAGAATCTGATCAGTCGCAATATTTCTGTGTCGGATATTTCTGCCTCTATTCTACATGCTGTGGCACTGCAATCGGTAACTACTTTGGCTAGAGGTTGTGATGTTGTCCCTAAAATACTGTGCATCGGAGGTCCGCTGACCTTTATTCCGGCTCTACGAAGATCGTTTCGTGATGTGTTGAAGTTGACGGACTCAGATTTTATAGTTCCTCAGAATGGCGAATTCTTTCCGGCATGGGGAGCAGCTTTATATAAAAATGATAAGGAAGTTTTGTTCGATCTGAAAAACTTAATTACTAAATTAAATATATCTACATCGTCCAATCATTCCGAGGCGTTAACTCCTTTATTTAACGATGAACTGGAATACATTGCATGGGATGCTAACCGAAATATAAAAACGCTTCAATTCCGAGAGCTTGGTGAGGACAAGAATGTAGAATGTTTTTTAGGTATCGACTCCGGTTCTACAACATCAAAAGTTGTCGTGATGGATACCGATGCCAATATTATTTATAAGTTCTACGGAAATAACGAAGGCAACCCTCTTAAAAAAGTAATGGAAGGACTTAGTCTGTTCTTTCAGCAGGCAGAAGAAAAAGGGGTGAAAGTAAAGTTTCTTTCCTCGGCAGCAACGGGGTATGGTGAAGACTTGATGAAATCGGCTCTAGGACTTGATTATGGCATTGTGGAAACAATCGCCCATCTATCGGGAGCTCAATATGTAGACCCTAATGTTTCCTTCGTGTTAGACATCGGAGGACAAGATATTAAGTCTATTTTTATAAACAACGGACTTATATCTAATATAGAACTTAACGAGGCCTGCTCTGCCGGATGCGGCTCTTTCCTTCAGAATTTTGCTTCTACAATGAACATGGAGTTGTCCGATTTTGCACGTGCAGCTTGCCTTGCAAAATATCCGAGCGATCTGGGTTCACGTTGTACCGTATTTATGAACTCGAAAGTAAAACAGTCGCTAAGAGAAAATGCAGGTAATGATGATATTGCTGCCGGATTGGCATACTCGGTAGTTAAGAACTGTTTGTTCAAAGTGCTAAAGATTTCTAATCTGAATATGCTTGGAAATCATATTGTCGTGCAAGGAGGTACATTCCGTAACGATGCAGTATATCGAGCATTGGAGATGCTATCGGGTAAGACAGTCAGTTCCACCGACCATCCTGAGTTGATGGGAGCTTTAGGTGCTGCTTTATATGCGCAACGTCTATGGCAAAAAACTAAAAAAGAAACCTCTTTCTCAGGTGAGCAGGCATTGTTCGATCTTAGTTCTATCGACTCTAAGGAGTTGACATGTAAAGGCTGTACAAATCTTTGTTCGGTACTTAGATTTAAATTCAATAATGGCAATATCAGTTACGCCGGTAATAAGTGCGAAAAGGTTTTTTATAACAAAAATAACGACCGTAAAGAAGGCTATAATGCCTTTGATCGTAAAAATAAAATATTATTCAACCATCCGGTAAATGCAGATAATATAGAACGTGGGCGTACGATCGGTATTCCTCGTGTATTGAATATGTTCGACAACTATCCTTTTTGGCATACACTATTTACCGAATGTGGGTTTAATGTTCGTCTGTCACCCGAATCTACATTCTCTCTTTATCAAAAAGGAGTAGGAGGGGTTATGTCGGATAATATCTGTTTCCCTGCCAAGTTGGTTCATGGACACATTTTGTCCTTGATAGAAGCTAAGGTCGATAGAATATTCTATCCGATAGTGCCGAAAGAAGAAAAAGAATTCGGGCAAGCGTCCAATTCTTTCAACTGCCCTGTTGTCAGCGGTTATCCCGATGTAATCCAAAGTTCGATAGATCCGGCAAACAGACATGGTATAGCCTATGACGAACCTGTAATTACTTTTAGCAGCGATAAGGCTTTGCGCAATGGCTGTTTTACATATCTGTCGGGATTGGGCGTATCTAAAGACCGTTTCGAAGCTGCATTTCAGAAAGCGTTAGCCGTAAGAGGCGGACTTAAAAAAGAATTGCATGACTATCAGAAAGAACTGCTGGATAAGGCTGTCGAGAGTGGAGAGCTTACCTTTGTCGTAGCCGGACGCCCATATCATGCCGATCCTCTTATTCATCAAAAGGTAGGACAAATTTTATCCGATCTTGGGGTGACAGTTCTTACCGACGATGTTTTCCGTAAACCTGAAAGTGCAGGATTCAGTAAGCTGAATATTATATCGCAATGGTCGTATCCCAATCGTGTAGTTCAGGCAGCAATGGAGGCAGCTAAACTGCCTCAGAATATTCAGTTGATTCAGTTAAATTCATTCGGTTGTGGTCCCGATTCATTCTTTATGGACGAAACGCGCGATATTTTGAAGGCTGTGGGTAAGAATATAACCGTACTGCGTATTGACGAGATTGCGAGTCCGGGATCTATACGTCTGCGCCTGCGTTCTTTAGTAGAATCGTTGAAAGCTGTTAAATCGCTCGATGTGGTGTCTGCCAAACAATATCAAGGATATTCGGTTCCTTACAAGAAAGAAAAAGATCATAATAAGACGATTCTTATTCCTTGGTTATGCGACTTCTTGTCTCCTTTTGCACCCGCTTTGGGTGAATTGATGGGGCTAAAGGTTGCTAATCTGCCAAAATCGAATAAGGTATCTGCTGACTTGGGCTTGATGTATGGTAATAATGAAGTTTGCTATCCTTCTACTCTCGTGTTGGGCGATATAATAAATACATTGCAATCGGGGCAATATGATGTTAAAGATATTGTGCTGGCTATCACTCAAACGGGAGGACAGTGCCGGGCTACAAATTATATAGCGCAAATCAAAAACGGACTGCTGAATGCCGGCTTTAACGATATACCGGTCATTGCGCTCAGTTCGGGAGAAACATATCAGAATGGTGAAAGTGATTTTGCTATGGATTGGAAAAAAGTGGCAAAAATAGCGATTCCATTAGTGTTGTATGGCGATGGCTTGCAACAGATGCATGGTTCTATATCTGTCAGAGAACGAAAAGAGGGAGCTTCGCAGGCTATCTTCGATTTCTATATCGAACGAGGGATAGATGCTGTGAGAGCTAACAATCCGAAAGTGTTGTTTCGTCTGCTGAAAGAGGCTGTTGACGATTTTAATAATATACCTATCCATGACAAGGAATATTCTAAAGTCGGGCTTATCGGCGAGATATTTGTTAAGTATAATAACTATGCTCAGGCTAATATATCGGAATGGTTGCGCTCCAAGAATGTGGAGGTATCCACTCCTCCATTACTCGACTTTCTGATGCAGTTTTTTGTAAACAGTAAAGTAAATGTAGCAAACGGGCTTGAGGAGGAAAGTATTTTTTCTAAAACATTGAAGCCGCTTATTTGGTGGTATATTAATGGTAAGGTGAAAAAGTCAGAAAAAATATTGAGTGCATTTAAATTTTACGAACCTTCGGAGTCTATTTATGCTAAGGCGGAGTCTGCTTCAGAGGTATTGAATCTTTCTAATCAGTTTGGAGAAGGCTGGCTGATTCCCGGTGAGATAGCTCATTATGCACGTAAAGGAGTAAACAAAGTGGTTTGTCTCCAACCTTTTGGCTGTATAGCTAACCACATAGTAGCAAAGGGAGTTGAGAAGCGTATAAAAGAAATATATCCTAACATGAATATATTATATTTGGATATAGATGGCGGTATCGCCGAAGTGAATCTGCAAAATAGATTGCACTTTATGATATAAGATTCTCTTTGGGAGAGCCAACAAAAATATACGCGAGGAAATCTTATGATTTTCCTCGCGTTCTTCTTACTTAGTAGCTATCAGTAAATATATATTCACTATCGAATGTCTTTATTTTGGAGCATATATCCCCTTAGTTTGTGCTGTTTTTACAGCCCAAGCCATAATATTAGCAAACAATCGAGCATTTTCGACATCTCCCCCGGACCAACTTGTTTTAGTGATTGGTCTGGAATTACTATCAATAGTAACTGGATAGGTTGTAGCAGTACCGGTGGTAGATCCTGATTGGCCATTATAATTTGCAAATATACCACCGTCTCCGAGGAATATTAAGTTATAAAACTTATGCTGGAACATTGTTGGATTACCGTTTGAATCTCTTGCATATACTATGATATCTTGTTCAGGTAAGCCGGATATACTTATAGTCCCCCCAGCATCATTCCCATAGAACTTCCCTCTGATGTCACCAAACGGTCCATTTAGTATTTCGTCGTTAAAAAAGCCAAATTGCAATCTAATTGTCGAAATTAGACCACTCGCTTTTACTGTGAGTCCAGGGTATAAAGCTTCAAAGAATGATTTTGCCATATAGTCTCTTTCACAAACGAATATGAGTATTCCGCTTTTGTTTAGATAATCAACCATATAGTTTACAACCTGAGATCTATTAGATGCATCTGCAATTGCCAAGTCAAAACCGGTTAATGTAATTTCTGGATTTTGGTCAAACATTGCTTTAATGTTTGATGGGCTGTATGCACTTCCTCCGGATAGTGTAGCGTGATTAAAGGTTTGAGTAGGACTATATTTTACAACCTTCACAGTACTATTGTCTTCCGTTCCAAAATTTACATTTGCATCTGCAATCTTTCCAATTCCTGAACCTGATTGCATTAAATATCCTGCTGTATTTTCATAATATCCCCATCCATATGTTTTTTTTACAGTGAAAGCCACAGATACATTAGCATAACATGTAGCTACGCTTGTGGAGCTATTGGATGTAATTGTCATTTTCTTAGTATCTGTTGTCGTAGGTTTTCCTTTTCCTCTGAGTATTATTTCCTTTTCTCCAGCAGCTTTATCTGCGGCTGTAATTAATGTTGGTACAGACGCAAAGCTAATTCCATCCACTACATCTGTTTCCAGATAGACTGTTGAGCCCTCTACAAAAGAGTCACTGGGATTCATTGTTATCCATACAGAAATATAATTGCTTGTCGGATCTAATTCTTTGTTTTGTTGATAAACTCCATGTACAGTAGTTCTTCCGCAGTCCATTTCAAAGTTCGGTTTTTTTGAATAGTCAGCTACTTGTACATCCTTTACACAGATTGTGCCATTTTCGAGGGTTAAGGGTTTATCATTCATTACCACAGTCACTTCATCGCCAATGTTTCCCTTAGGGGTATACCAAAAAGGAGTTCCACTTCCCTGTAATATTACGTTGTACACACCTTTCTCCATGAAAACTCCATTGGCTGTGAAGAAATAACCATTGGTTTCATCATTTTGTGCGGCTGCATATTTGGGAGTAACTGTAATTGTGTATGCTCCGGGCTTAGTCACCTTTAGTTTTATTGTTACATAGTTAGATGCGTCTAAAGAAACATCGTCACTTGGTGTATCGGGGTATTTGTCCGGTGATTTGTATAATCCGAATACTTTGAAGTCGTCGCAATTAACTATATGGGCAATTGCATTTCCCATTTTTTCTTCAAAGCAATTCCATTCTTCACCATCCCATTGATTCAAGCCCAGACATAATTCTTCTTCTTCGTTTTCAGTCAGATTATATACAATTAGACCTTTGTGAGCCGGTTTCTCTTTTGCATAATCGGGGTCTGCCACATTAGGGTCGTAACTTGCGTTGTCATAGTTAGAAGCACTATACCCTTTTTCACGAATAAATGGATAAAGTTGTTTTTTCTTTTCCAAATTGACGCGCGGTAAGATCAGTCCCCCTTTTTCGACTGTTGGTCCTCCGTCTTTATCTGCTTTTTCTTTGATATCTAATACTGCTGCCTTTTCCGGCTCCAGATTTGATCCTATAGTCACCTGAGCATACGTAGGTATGGAAATCAGGTTTAATGAAATAAACAGCAAAAATGAAATTGTGAATATTTGCTGAATACGTAGTTTTGATTTGACTTTTGTTCTTTTCATTTTAACGATTTTGATGCTAAATTTTCATTATTATGAATGTGATTAATATGAGATATAAATTTTTATAAAGTCTGGGAACTCTAAGTAATATGTCTTTTTTTCGAAATAATCGTGAGTTGGAAATTTATGTAATTCTTTGTTTGTTATCTGAAAAATAGAGCTTATCTATTACTTTTGTTTTGAGTTTGTTGTCAATAATATTTTCTCTTCCGTAAGATTGTATTTTTTTTGTAAGTCTGCAACTTTTTTTATTTGCCTTATTTTGAGAGACAAAGGTAGGTATTATTTTCTTTTTTTTGCAAAGAATGGGTGTGTAATTTTCTATTTTAGCAAAAATGTGTGTTTCGTTATCTTTTTTAGTCAAACTATATATGAAAGCAGGAGCTTTCCTATTAAGTGAAAAGCTCCTGCTTATGAAATGATTATTTACTAATACCGGAGGAGTTTGTTTATTTTTTAGTTTTGTGCTTTTTGACTCATTGCAGTTAATCCTCCTTTTGTTTTCAGATTTTCTAAAAGAAAATTGTCGCCATCTTCCATGTCTACAATAGTATATTTATCTACTGCACAAATTTGCATTTCATCCAATGCGTCTACAAGATTTTTGTAATTCGAATCTTTAGTTGCTTTTATTACTACATTTAGTCCTTCTTTAGATCTTTTGGTTTCTGTAACTTTCGATCTGAATTCTTCATCGTTGATCTCCTTTCGATGATATTTTTGTTTCAGATCTTTTATTTCGGATGCTACCCTATCATTTCTTTCCAAAAGAAAATTTCGCAAGCCTATATAATCAGTTTCTTTGAGTGAGGCGTAATTCTGATAATCGGCTAGTCCCGCATAATAATACACTTTGTCTTGTTCTCCTAAGATAACAGTAACCGATTTAGATTCGGGGATAGGCTGATTTCCTCCTTGTGCAGGCATGGCTATATCCATTGCTTGCGGAATGCTGAGTGTTGTGCAAAACATAAAGAATGTAATGAGTAGCATATTCATATCTACCATCGGGGTAAAGTCTACTCTAAGAATTCTTTTTTGAGGTTTGTTCTTTTTGTTTCTTCCTCCTTTGTTCATATCAATGTTAGCCATAATATTCAGATTTAATTGTTCGACTTCTCATTTGTTTACTAAATAGAGACTCGTAGTTGTAAAATTCCATAAAATGGACTTTGTTTTTTGTGATAAGCTTTATCTTTGTTGTATCGTAGTATTGTAACAGAAGGTTGTCTTTTGTTAATGATGTTAGAGATGTTGAAAAATAGCAGAAAAGTGTACAACTTTGTCACTTTTTAGTTAAAATGTAAGTTAGTGCAATTCTCTATTTACTATTAATTCCTTAAGTACAATGAAGCAAAGAGTTTTTATTTTCGTATCTGTATTTTTATACTTTATATTTATATTCCTTGTTGGTAAAATCTTTTTTACGTTGATGAATACAGCTGTGGGAGGGGATGTTACTGCTTCGGATGTTGTGAGTATTTTATATCACGGGCTTCCTTTAGATTTGTCGATGAGTGGTTATTTGACTGCTCTTCCCGGATTTCTTCTTCTTGCTTCTGTTTGGATAAAGCCGTCTATTACAACTAAAATATTTAATGCCTATTTTGCTGTATTTCTATCCTTGATAGTTATTATTACTGTTATAGACATAATCGTTTACCCTTATTGGGGGTTTCATTTCGATTCTACTGTTTTCCTTTATTTGCAAAATCCTAAAGAGGTTTTTGCCAG
This sequence comes from Dysgonomonas sp. UBA5412, assembly GCA_002409595.1. Lineage (GTDB taxonomy): Bacteria > Bacteroidota > Bacteroidia > Bacteroidales > Dysgonomonadaceae > Dysgonomonas. The sequence goes on along the minus strand of DHNQ01000029.1, from coordinate 402,981 downwards.
TGTGTCATGGTGGCAAGTCTTATTCGGTTTTGTTGCTACAATCATTTTTGTTTTGATTACATATTGGGGATATGCCTTGTTTATAGGTAAACAGTTGCAGGTTCTTCGTGTGCCCAAATCGATATGGAAAACTGCTGTGGTCTTATTCTTGCTTACAGGAGCGTTGTTTTTACCAATTAGAGGAGGGGTGACAGTTTCTACAATGAATGTAGGGCAGGCTTATTTTACTGATCGGATGTTTTTGAATCATGCTGCGATTAATCCCGAATTTAATTTGATGTATTCTTTCTTTAAGTCGGATGATTTTGCTTCTCAGTATCAATTCTATCCTGAAGAAGAGGCTGTCTCTATATTTAAGGAATTGAATAATCAACCTCAAAATGACAGTATCCCTCAATTGTTGAACACCGATCGTCCAAATATTCTTTTGTTTGTCTTGGAAAGTTTTTCTGCTGATGTAGCTTTAGATTCTGTTATCGCTCCCAACATGAGCCGTTTTGCAAAAGAGGGCATTTTGTTTGATCATTTTTATGCCAATAGTTTCCGAACCGACAGAGGTTTGGTGTCTGTATTGAGTGGTTATCCAGCTCATCCTACTGTGGCAATAATGAAATATCCTCAAAAGACAGAAAATCTTCCTACTATTCCCAGATCGTTGAAGGATGCAGGTTATAAGGATCTTGCTTTTTATTACGGAGGGGATGCCGACTTTGCTAATATGCGTTCCTATTTTATAGGAGCATGTGGTATAAAAGAAGTGGTTTCTGATAAAGATTTCCCTTTGAATGAACGAATGACTAAATGGGGCGCACCTGATAAGTTTCTTACGGATAGAGTGCTTCGTGATCTGACAACCAAAAGTCACGAAGAACCTTTTGTAAAAACAATATTGACTCTTAGCAGTCATGAACCTTTTGATGTGCCGGTGACAAAGTTTGATGTGCCTTTTCTGAATGCGGTATCTTATACTGATGAATGCTTGGGGCATTTTGTAGAGCAGTATAAAAAGACTGATCTATGGAAAAATACTTTGATTATATTTATTGCCGACCATGCTATGCAGTCTTATCCGCAAGGAATAGATAATAATGATCCTCACCGTTTTCATATCCCGATGGTGTGGATAGGGGGAGCAGTTAAGTCTCCAAAAGTTGTTTCTGATTATGCTTCCCAAAACGATTTGGCTGCAACACTTCTCTCTCAATTGAAAATTGATCATTCGAAATTTGTCTTCAGTAAGGATGTACTAAATCCCGACGCTCATAAATTTGCATTTTATTCATATGTTAATGGATTTACAATGATGGATACTACGGGTATTGTCACTTATGACAATGATAAGCGGAGTATTATTCGTCAAAAAGGAGATTCTTCATTAGAAAAGAAATCAAAGGCATTTTTCCAGAACATGTATCTTGATTTGGGAAAAAGATAGTGCTGTATTCTTTTTCTGAATAAGCTATTTAAAAGCTGAGATTAATTTTATACTTTTGTGTCGCTTACGGCTCTGTAGTTTAATGGATAAAATAAAGGATTCCGGTTCCTTCGATGTGGGTTCGATTCCCGCCAGAGTCACAAATAAATAACAAATAGAAAAGCGACATACACTCTTTGTATGTCGCTTTTCTATTTGCTATTTATCTAATGGGTGTCTAGTTAAGGATATTTCCATTGATGTCAACCTTTACTTTTACATCTCTGTCTCCTTTTTCAAGTTCTAATAGATAGTAATCTCCTTGGGCGGTTTCTATGTATTCAGCATCATCAATATGATATCCTATATATTGTGGAGTATTCAATATGCTTGATACGGCTTGAGGTAGTTCTCTAACTCTAACATCCCACGATGTATATAACCACTGTTTGTCATTGTTGAATACCACCTCTTTGCTTAGATTATTATGAATAATATCAACCTCTATTTTACTCTTTTCTCTTTCTATCTCTACAATTCTTGATTGAGGATATCTCTCTTCAATAAAAGAGGTAATCTCAGTTGTCGCTGTTTCAGGAAGATGATTCTCGTAATCATTGTTGCTATTGTCGTTGTCTACAATAGTTTTAATTAATATTCCTTCGGCACTAAAATATAAATCAATCTCATTTTCTTGTAGTTCTACTTCAATAACATAGATGGGTTCAAATCCTTTTCTCTCCAACATGTCTACATCATCTATCTTCCAAGTGTTGTATTCGCAGGCTTGAAAAGCATCTTTGACTGTTTGAGGCAATAAGCTGTATGGCAGATCTGTTTCGGTCATATGCCATGTGCCTTTCGAATCGAACCATGCCGATGCTTGAATATTATTATAAGTAAACTCCGCTACTTCATAGACACCTTTATTGGTCCATTCAGTATTTGATGCTGAAGGATATTTTTGAGCAAAACTATTGCGTACTTCCTGGGGGATACTTTTCTCATTTTCGAAGTTATCATCACTATCGCAACTCCATAGAGTAGTTGCAACTAACGCTGCCAGTAACAGACTTTTTCCTTTTGTAATCATTCTCATTATCTTAATAATCAATATCTACTAAATTAAAGTTTGCATCGAAGTCAAGGTCTACACCATTTGACAATTTTATTTCAATTCGATTTTTATGCTCTTTTTCTATTTGTGCTATTTTTGCCTCAGGAAAGTTTTTTGTAACATAGTCTCTGATCTGTTTAGGGACAATTTCGACCGGGAGTTCTGTGTATTTACAGTCTACTTCTTTCCAGACTCCTTTTTTATCAAATTCGACTTTGCTTCCGTTTGTGAAAATTACTTCATAGGACTTATCAAAGAAATCATTCTCCATTTTCACTAAAGCGATGGATTGTTTAGGAAAATGAGTTTTTATCATTTCTTGAGATTGAGCAGGTAGTTGCTCGAAACGTATTGGTTTATCATCGTCTGCTTTTATTGTCGATTGTATAGCAACTATGGATAGGAATAAAAGAATCATTTTCTTCATAC
>DHNQ01000029.1:399459-399937 GCA_002409595.1 Dysgonomonas sp. UBA5412 | reverse complement strand
TAAAAGAATCATTTTCTTCATACTGTTTTTGTCTTAAAAAATTAATATCATAAAATTTATAATACAAAGATGGAGGGTAATCCTGAAAAGAATATGAAATAAAATGATTTTAGAAGAAGATTATTGCGAAACCTCAAAATTATGAAGATTGTTCTCAAGGAAGTAACGTATATGGAGCTGTTCCAAATCACAGATTGACTTTACCAAAGCGAGTCCCAGTCCGGTAGATCCTTCTTTTTTAGAACCTTGATAAAATCTCTCAAATACGAGTTTTGGATCCAAAGATTTCTCTTGTCCGGTGTTACTGAATAGTAGCTTTGCCGAAGATATCTCTATACAAATTCTTCCATTTTCGATGTTGTGTGTATATGCATTCTTAATAAGATTGTTGACCAGTATATTAGCCAGCATCTCATTGATCTCGATCATGAATATGCCCGATTCTATTATTTGAGTATCTATATTCATATAAGAATAT
>DHNQ01000029.1:282979-399349 GCA_002409595.1 Dysgonomonas sp. UBA5412 | reverse complement strand
ATATTCATATAAGAATATACTTCTTCATAATCTTGGATATTCTTTTTTATAATAGAATTTATGTCAATGATTTGTAAATCCGTAAATTGTCTATTGTCTATTTTGGAAAGCAAAAGTAACGATTTATTCAGTTTTGTTATATATTCCAAAGTATGATAAGTCTTTGATAATTCATTTAATTGTTCCTCTGTCAGAGTTTCATCATCCATCAGATTTTCTAACCGATTGCGGCAGACAGCCAATGGAGTTTGTATCTCGTGTGATGCGTTGCCGATAAACTGTTTCTGCTCTTCAAATACTTCTTCTGCTCGCTTCATGTTCTTTACTGCCGCTTCGTTCAGCTTTTTGAACTCGGTAATATCTGTCTCATTATCTAAAGGTGTGTTTTTTTCTCCTACTTTATATTTGTCAAGCCAATCTAAAAGTTTGTACAACGGACGGTTACTTCTCTGATATATCCATATATTAGCAATAATGATTATTATTAGGAGAGCTAGATACAAGAAGATAACCCAATAAAGTATTGCTTCTTTGAGATCGTTTTTTTCTATGGTTGGAGTTGCTACTACCAGTTCATAATATTTATCATTTTCGTCCTTATATATGATGGTAAGAATACGCGCCGGCTCTGTTTCTCTTTTTTCGGAGATATATACCATCGAGTCTATATAACTTATATGTGGCTTGCTTTGAGCATATTCAGTCGTTATCTCGGAAAGATAATACTGATTGTTCGAATTGCTGCTTTTAGAAGGAAGTTCCTCCCCTGCCAGAAATCGGACAATTATTTGCTCTGAGTAATCTTCGAGCGCATCATCTACTTCATCATTTATCTCATCAATCATGGCAATGTAAAAAAATGTAGCCCATAGTAGCATTATTGCACTAAGACCAATGGATAGACGTATTATGATGCGATATATTAATTTCATTTCAGAGAGATTATTCAGAAGTGGTCATTTTGTATCCAATGCCATATACCGACTTTATTTCTATGTTAGCTCCGGCATCTTTCATCTTTTTTCTCAGATTTTTTATTTGAGCATATATAAAATCAAAGTTATCAACCTGATCTATATGATCACCCCAAACTGACTCGGCTAAAGTATTTTTATCTATAAGTCTGTTACTTCGATTCATAAAATAGTAGAGTATATCATACTCCTTACGGTTCAGATCTATTTGCTTATTGTCCACTACAACTTTATATTCTTCTGGATATATCTTGACATTACCCAACTCTATGGAGATATTACCGTCATTTTGCTTCCTGCGGATCACACTTCTTATTCGGGCTATCAGTTCGGCTAAGTGAAAAGGCTTTGCCAAATAATCGTCAGCACCAAGTTCTAGCCCTGCAACCTTATCATCGAGAGAATCTTTAGCTGAAATAATAATAACACTATCTTGTTTATTATTTTCTTTCAATTCTTTCAATAAAGACAGTCCGTCACCATCGGGTAGCATAATGTCGAGCAGAATACAATCATACTCATAATCCTCTATTTTCTGTATTGCAGATTTGTATGAAGAGGCACTTTCAACCAAATATCGTTCTTTTTCTAGCGTTTGCTTTATTAAATCACGCAAGGAAGGTTCATCTTCTATTATTAATAATTTCATAACATTTTAGTCTTACAGTTTATAAATAACGGGTTGGTTTCTGAATAAAATCTGAAATCCTAAATATTAAAGACTGAAATAGAATGTTTAGTAAAATAAGTTGTATTCGGATATATCAGATTTATCCCTTGATCCTGTTTTTCTTATGTTTATAAAAGGTCTGTGTGTCAGAATTCTTTTTCTGAAAATAAAGACAGTAGAAATAAGGAATTACTCGGGGTCTTTATCGGTAGTTGTTTGTAGCACAGCCGGGAATCGAACCCGAATCTAAAGTTTAGGAAACTTCTATTCTATCCATTGAACTACTGCGCCAATATAAAAGTAACAGTCTTACTGTAACTAGTCTGCAAAAATAAAAGAATTTCCGAGATAAGGCAAATAGAATACACATATTTGAGCCTATAGGTCTATAATTATTAGTTGTTCTTTCTTGATCTGGTAACCTTACGTTATTTTGTGTAAAGCTTTATTAACAAACAAAAATATATGAGGTCTGAATACAAAAATGTATCTTTATACCCAAATATTAAAATAATAGGTACTAGTTAAAACCCAATATAAATGTTTCAAATAGGAGATGCGATAGTTGCAACGGATATTATAGAAGAAAGCTTCCTTTGCGATTTGTCGGTGTGTAAAGGAGAATGTTGTGTCGAAGGCGATGCAGGAGCCCCCTTAGAAGATGATGAAGTCAGAATAATAGAAGATATTTTACCTCAGGTGTGGGATGATTTGTCCCCTCAGGCACAAGAAGTAATCAAAAAACAAGGAGTTGCCTATAAGGATAGTGATGGAGATATGGTGACTTCTATTGTAAACGGCAAGGATTGTGTATTTACTTACTATGATGAAACCGGAATCTGTAAATGTGCAATAGAAAAAGCGTACAGAGAAAATCGGGTCGATTTTTATAAACCAATCTCCTGCCATTTATACCCTATCAGATTAGAAAGTTATAAAAATTTTACGGCAGTCAACTATCACAGATGGTCTGTCTGTAAAGCGGCTGTATTATTAGGTAAAAAAGAAGGTCTTAAGATATATCAATTCTTGAAAGAACCTCTTATTCGTCGTTTTGGAGAAGACTGGTATAAGGAGCTTACTTTAGTAGCCGAAGAATATACAAAAGGAAATCAATAAATACCAAATATCAACTAACCGAAAAAGAAAGAAAAATGCATCCTTTAGCACAATTTAAATATTGCCCAAAATGTGGCTCGGAGCATTTTGAAGAAAATAACTTCAAATCGAAGAAATGTAGAGACTGTGGGTTTATCTATTATTTCAATTCCTGCTCTTCTACTATTGCCCTTATTGTAAATGATAAACACGAGCTATTAGTTGCAACACGAGCGCACGAGCCATCAAAAGGAACTTTAGATTTGCCCGGAGGCTTTGTAGATATGGACGAAACCGGAGAAGAAGCTGTCAGACGCGAAGTAAAAGAAGAAACAAATCTTGATGTGGAGGAAACAAAATACTTGTTTTCTATACCAAACAGATATGTGTACTCCGGATTTGAGGTGCAAACATTAGATTTGGTTTATCTCTGTAAGATTCCTACAATGAGTGGGTTAAAAGCCGAAGATGATGTTTCTAAACTAGAATTTATAAAAATATCTGAACTGAACCCCGACTTATTTGGTTTAATATCGGTGAAGGAAGTAATTAAGAATATACAAAAACTTAAAATATGAAAAGACTACTTGTAGCTTTAAGTGTTGTGTTGAGTATGCAATATGCTCACGCGCAAAAGTCTGTCTATACGGAAAGCCCGAACAGGCTTTTTACGCAAGGAAAAGAGATGTTTCTGGACGATAACTTTGTCGGTTGTATAAATACATTAGAAGAATTTAAGAAAAAATCTTCTGACGATAAGTTAATGCCCGAAGCAGACTATATGCTTGTCAGTTCTCAATATTATATGGGTAAATCTATTTCAACAAATGCTCTGAAAGACTATTTGGAGAAATATCCCGAAACATATCATCGCAACCAGCTTTGTTTCTTTATCGGATCATCTCATTTTACTGAAAAAGATTGGGAGAAAGCCTTATATTGGTTATCTCAGGCAGATGTCGATTATCTGAACGTAAAAGAACAAGAAGATTATAGTTATAGAACGGCATACGCTAATCTTCAGGCAGGAAATAGAGTTCAGGCTAAAGGTTTGTTCTCTATACTGACACGTAACAGTCAAAAATATGCTGAGCCGGCATCCTATTATCTTGCATACGCCAACTTTCAGGATGGCGAATACGATCAGGCGATCCCTATCTTTAAGAGATTGAAATCTAAAGCTGAATATAAAGAAAGCTCTACCTTCTTCCTAGTGCAGGCAGCATATTTGCAAGGAGATTATAATCAAACCATGACAGAAGGGCAAGACTATATAGGTTCTTATCCTTACAGCGCAAATACTACAGAAGTATATCGTTTGTTAGCCAACAGCTATTATAAGCAAGGCGATACCCGTAATACAATATTGAATTACGAAAAATATTTGGAATCGGCTCAAAGCTTATTCCGCGAAGATATGTATCAATTAGCAGAAGCTTATTATCAGACCGGAGCATATGAGAAAGCTGTAAATGCTTTGAAAAAGGATGTACCTTCTACTGACGACCTTCTAGGTCAGGCAGGATATATGCTTTTAGGACAATCTTATCTTAAAGTTGATGATGTGGCAAATGCTATAATGGCATTCGATGCTGCTGCGCGTACTAAATTTGATCCTACAATCAGCGAAGAAGCTTTATACAATTATGTAATATTAATGAACCGCGAAGGGGGTTCTACATTTGGTCAGGCTATTACAGCTTCACAACGTTTCTTAACCGAATATCCGACTTCAAAATATACAGAAGAAGTTAACAGTGCTTTAGCATCGACTCTATTGTCTACCAAAAACTATAGTACAGCCTTGTCTGCGATCAATAGTATAAAATCGCCGGGAAGACCAATCTTGGAAGCAAAACAATTGATTTTATTCCAACTTGGAGTTCAGGAGTTTATTGATGGGCGTTACGAGCTTGCAGATAAAGATCTGAATGCAGCAATAAATCTGGGAAACTACAATGCGGAGGCACGGAACGAAGCTTATTTCTGGAGAGGTGACATTGCCTATCGCAAGGAAGATTACACAGCCGCTGCTCGCGACTATTCTACTTATGTATCTCAGGTATCTTCCCGACAAGCCAATTATCCGCTTGCATTATATAATCTGGCATATACGGATTTTCAACAAAAGAATTATAGCAGAGCATTGACCAATTTTAAGAAATACGTTTCTGCTGAGGTCAATCGTCAGTCGGCAAACTATCCTGATGCGTTAAACCGCATCGGCGACTGTTATTTATATAATCGTAATTTCTCGGAAGCAGAGGCTTATTATTCTCAGGCTGTGATTGCGAATCCGGCAAATGCCGATTATTCTGAATTCCAAAAAGCATTTGTTTTAGGGCTTCAACGAAACTATAATGGAAAAATAGCAGCTTTGAATAGTATGATGGCAAAATATCCTAATTCAAATTATTATGATAATGCCCTCTATGAAAAAAGTAGAGCTTTAGTGATGCTAAGCAAAGATGGAGATGCTATAAATGTATTGGAAAAACTACTGAAAGAATATCCTAAATCCAGCCTTGCTCAGAAAGCCGGAGTACAATTGGGGCAATTATACTTTAATAACAATAACTCTCAAAAGTCAATTGCTGCTTATAAACAGGTTGTAGCCAATTATCCGAATACAGAAGAAGCCCGTACTGCTATTCAGAGCCTAGAAGGAGTATATAAAGATATTAATGATATAGGTTCTTATGCTTCTTATGTAAATTCACTGGGGAAAGGAACTATTTTGTCTGCAAGCCGTCAGGACTCTTTGACATATCTTGCTGCTGAGAATGTATATATGAAAGGACGCAAAGAAGAGTCGAAATCAGCTTTCAATAAATATCTCCAATCATATCCTAACGGGGTGTTTGCCAGCGATACTCATTTCTATCTGGGTAGTATGGCGTTTGATGCCAAAGACTTTACTTCGGCTTTGAATCATTTCAAAGAAGTGATAAATAGTAACAATCCTAAGTATATTGACGATGCTCTTATTTTTGCCTCAGGAATAGAGTTCGACCGCAAAAACTATGAAGCTGCATATACAGCTTACGAGCATTTGAATATGGTAGCTGCTAAGGCTGAAAATAAGGATATAGCTCAATTGGGAATGCTGCGTTGTGCCTATCTGATGAAGAAAGACGGTGACGTGGTAACAGCAGCCAATAAACTATTGCAAAATACCAAAACCGGTAATGTAGCTAATGAAGCCCGTTTTTATAGAGGGCAGTCTCTTAAAAATCTTAAGCAGTCTGATAAAGCCATTGCCGATTTGCAGGAAGTCGCAAAAGACACTCGTTCTCTTTTTGGAGCCGAGTCTCAATATTTGCTAGCTGAAATATATTTCGAAGCCAAATCGTATGATAAAGCAGAAAAACAAATTCAGGCATTTATGAAAGAAGGTACGCCTCACGAATATTGGATGGCACGCTCTATTATATTACTTTCTGATATATATGTAGCTAAAGGTGATAAGTTTCAGGCTCGTCAATATCTGGAAAGCCTTCAAGCTAACTATAAGGGTGGCGAAACAGATGTGACAGATATGATTTCTAAAAGATTGGCTGCATTAAAGTAATTAGTACAAATTAGAAAAAGAACAACAATGAAGAATATTTTATATAAATCTGCTTTTATTCTGACTGTAAGCTTATTTAGTTTGACAGTTACTGCTCAGAAAGATTCAACTCTGACTCGTCAGGTGCTTCTCGAACGAGATTATAATCCCACATTGCAGGAAGCTTCTCGTATCAATAATACAGCGGCTATATACACACCTGTTATAAAATCGAAAGAACTTAGATATCTTAGTTCAGTGCCACAAATATCTGTATCGAACAATCGTTTGGGAGCAGCAGCTCCGGGTGAAATGGGTACGAATGTAGATTACAGCAAGAAAAGAGGATATTTGAATCTTGGAGCTGGAAATAATTCTAATTTGGATGGCGCTGCGGGATATAGAATTGTAAATTCAGACAGAGACCGTCTGGATCTTTTCGGTTCACATTTATCTACAAGCAGTAGTATCGACTATATACAAAAAGGATACATGTATAAAGACGCTAAGGCTAAATATTCAGCCAGTAAGATTAATTTAGAATATGAACATATATTCGATCCGTCCATCTTGTGGATAGATGCATCTTTCTACAATACGTCTTTCAATTATTATGGAAATCCGTTTATGCCTCAATCATCAGATCCATATCCTTTTGATATGAATTCACGTCAGAATGTTGATGTGTTTAGTGTAGGAGCCGGAATAAAATCAAGAGACGAAAATGGAGGATTGTTAAAATATGTAGGAAGTGTATCTTATCAAAACTTCAAAACTAAATATGGTACTCAGGTGGATGATAAAGGACCTAAAGGTGGACAGTTGGATGTAAATGCTAATTTTTACACAGATTTTGGTTCTGATAAAACAATAGGAGTGAAGGGATGGTTGATGAATCAGTCGTTCAGTGGAAATGCCGGATATTTTCCCGATTCTTATCATAGCCTGACTAGTGTTACAGCTACACCTTATATTAAATTTCAGGGAGGTAATTGGGATGCAGACTTAGGTGTAAATGTAAGTGCAATGATGGACGTGAAGAACAAGTTCTTGTTTAGCCCTAATGTAAAAGCTGCCATTCATTTCAATGAAAGGAATACTGTCTATGGTGAAGTTACCGGAGGTGTTAATAATAACACATATCTTGATATTCTTCAAGAAAACAGATATATCAATCTTTGGTCGAGAGTAGAGTATTCAAAAACACTCTATGATGCTAAAGTAGGTTTTAAATCAGGAGCTTTAGACGGCTTTGAATTTGATTTGTTTGCAGGCTATAAAAAAACGGACAAAGATCATCTTTTTCTTTACACTCATTCAGGATTTGATATGACCGGTGTTATAAAGTCGTGGGCAAACGTAAGCACTCCTATATATGCGAATGTCGGTACAGGGCAAGTCGGAGGTTTGATCAAAACAAACTTAATTCCATACACAGATCTGTCTGCAAAACTCGTTGCTTATTTTTATAATGTAAAATATACTGGTTCTTACAGTGGGGTACATCCTTCTTTCTTAGATAAGAATCTGGAGAAAAAAACATGGGGACGCCCGACGTTTACATTCGAACTGAATGCTGATGTGAAACCAATAGATAAACTTCTTTTATCGCTAAATTATATGTATGCCGGAGGACGAAAAACATTTTTTGTAGGCAATTTTGCAACCGTTTCTGAGGTGTTGAAGATGAAAGATATTAATGAACTTAATTTCAAAGGAGAATATCAACTTACTGATTGGTTGTCAGTAAATGCAAGATTAAATAATATTCTTTTCCAGAAATATGAATTGCAATATGGCTATCCATTGCAAGGATTCAATGTATTAGGAGGGTTGAACTTTAAGTTTTAGAATATAAGCCAGATAAAGAAAAGGGTTTCGGTATATACCGAAACCCTTTTCTTTTTTCGTTATTATTTAGTTATCTGAGCCGGTTTTTCTCAAATATGATTCTCGACGAAAACCAATATACAAATACGCTTATCACGCAAAGCCCGGAGGCAATAAGATATAGTCTTTCGAAAGAGAATATCCCCGTAATATATCCGCCCAGTAGCATACCGATTGCTAATCCAAGATCGAATCCGATAAGGTAAGTCGAGTTCGCAGTTCCCCGTTGACTATTTTCAGCCATATTGATATATAATGTTTGTAAGGCAGGGAACATCATTCCAAACCCTACACCAATAAATAGCCCGGCAATGCAAAAAGCATAGATGTTGTGTATGAGGGCAAATGAGCAAAATGCAATTGCGACTATCATCATAGCTGATACATTTACCTGATGTATCTTTCCTTTATCTACAAGTCTTCCTGCAAATACACGCGAAGCTACAATACCGCCCGCCCAGAAAAGAAAAAAGATGCCGGCATTTGGTATATTTATCTGTTTGCCGTATTGTGCGACAAAAGGACCTATTGTGCCCCAGGCAAAACAAGGTAAGAGTTGATTGAGGAATATAGGCCATCCCTTTACAAGGAAAAAGCGGTCTAGCGACAACTTTTGCACATCTTCAGGTTTCGGTCTGGCGGGAGCTTTTATCAGAGCTACGGTTACAATGCCCAACATTCCCATAACAATTGCACATTCCAACAATCGGTCGAATCCCCAATTGTTGTATATATGTATTGCAACAAATGGTCCGATAGCCATTGCTACATTCATAAATGTACCATAATATCCAATACCCTCGGCTCGTCGCTCTGATGGCACAACGTCTATGGCTAATGTGCTGGATGACACCGTTGATAAACCCCATGTAATGCCATGTAAGAAACGGACTATTACGAAAAGAAGAACTGTTGTAGCCCAAAAGTATCCGAAAAATATAAGCACATAGCACGAGAAGGAAATAAGTAATATTTTTTTACGCGAATATATATCTACAATATATCCTGAAAACGGACGAACAAACATAAGAGCAATGGCATAGGATGCCAGCACAACTCCTGTCTTAGATTGTGCAACACCCATTTGTTCTGTTATATATAACGGGATCGAAGGCATAAGCAAATTGAATGAACATGCCATCAAAAAGTTTGCCATACAAACATTCAAATAGCTTAATGACCATAATTTAGGTTTTACATTCTCCATTATTATATAACTGTTTTTTTAACGTCTCTTACATCAATTCGCTAAGTTCCATCCATCTCATGGTTTTTGTCTCTATCTCTTCGATAAGTCTGCTTATTCGATTCGATTTTGATAAAAGTTCTTCTGTGTCAAGCATTCCGCTTGATAACTCTTCTTCGAGTTTTGTTTTTTCTTCTTCCAGCAGAGGTATTTGATTGTCTAACTCTTCAAACTCTCTTTTCTCTTTAAAAGATAGCTTCTTTTTATCTTCTTGTTTGCTCTGTACAGGCTGAGTTTTTTCTTCTTTAGGTTTCGCAGACTGTTCTTTCTCTTTCTCCTTCTCAATAGAATCTTGAATATCTTTCCATTCCCGGTATTCAGTATAGTTTCCGGGAAAGTCTTTTAGCTTAGCATTTCCTTGAAATGCAAGTAAATGATCAATAACTTTGTCCATGAAGTAACGGTCGTGGGAAACGACAATGACACAACCTTTAAATTGTTGTAAATATTCCTCCAGAACATTGAGTGTGATAATATCAAGGTCGTTTGTTGGCTCATCCAGCACCAAGAAGTTAGGATTCTTAATTAAGACCGTGCATAAATAAAGGCGTCTTTTTTCTCCTCCCGATAATTTATATACAAAACTATGTTGCTTTTCGGGCGGAAAAAGGAAGTGTTGCAGAAATTGTGATGCTGTCAGGTGGCTGCCATTACCAATATCAATTACCTCAGCAATGTTTTGCACCACATCCAAAACCTTCATTTGTTCATCAAACTTAAGTCCATCCTGACTGTAATAGCCAAATTTTACAGTTTCGCCAATATCAAACTCTCCTTTATCGGGAGCAACTTCTCCCATCAGCATTTTTATAAAGGTCGATTTGCCGGTGCCATTATTGCCGACAATACCTAACTTTTCGTAACGAGCAAAGATATAATTGAAGTCTTCGAGTATTTTCAGATCTCCGAACGATTTGTAAATATGCTTTGCCTCAAATATCTTATTTCCTATATACGAACCTTTCATTTGTAGCTGTACATTTCCTGCATCGCGGGTCTGTTGAGCTTTCTTCTCCAGATCATAAAAGGCATCTATTCTCGATTTTGCTTTAGTCCCTCTTGCCTGAGGTTGACGGCGCATCCAATCCAATTCTTTACGCAGTAGATTGTTAGCTCTGTCTATCTCCTGATTTTGGGCATTCATTCGCTCATCTTTCTTTTCCAAGAAATAAGAGTAATTGCCCTTGTATTCAAATAGCTGTTGCTGATCTATCTCTATTATCTCGTTGCAAACCCGATCTAAAAAATAGCGATCATGTGTAACCATTAGCAGACTCAGACGTGAGCGTTGCAGATACTCTTCAAGCCACTCCACCATATCAAGATCGAGGTGATTTGTCGGCTCATCCAATATAATCAAATCGGGCTCGGTTATTAGCACATTGGCTAAAGCAACTCTCTTTAACTGTCCTCCGGATAGTTCGGATATTTTTTGTTCAAAATTCGTAATTTTGAGTTGAGCCAATATCTGTTTTGCTTTATGCTCGTAGTCCCATGCCTGAAGTATATCCATCTTTTGCAATATAGCATCGAGGTTAGAATGATCCTGAGAATTCATAACCTTCTCATATTCTGCAATCAACTCTGTGATTTCATTTCCCGATTGGAAGCAGGCTTGTATGACTGTCAAGTTTTCGGGGTATACGGGGTCTTGCTCAAGATAGGCAACTCTCAGATCGCGACGGTATGTAATCAGTCCGCTGTCCGGAGAATCTTTTCCTGTCAGTATATTTAGAAGAGTTGTTTTTCCCGAACCATTTTTGGCTATAAGCCCGACACGTTCGCCTTCGTCTATTCCAAAGGATATATTTTGGAATAAAATAAGATCTCCAAACGATTTGGTTAGGTTTTCTACTTGTAGATATGACGCCATATATAGAGTATATTTCTTATTAAGTCAATGATAAATGTATAGTACAAAGGTAAGCAAAAAAGTAGCATTCCCGTTTAAATAAAAGGATACCTTATGCCTACGATAAGCATAAGGTATCCTTTTGTGAAATACAAATTTGTACTTTAAACCGGTATGTGAGATACTTATTGCTAGATAGCAACTGCTTTGCTGATTCTCTTGGCGGCTATTCTTAGCCTTGGCAAAACAGTCTATTTGTATTATTCAAGATCAATAAGTGATAGTCTACGGAGAATTCTAGTTGTTAGTTAGCCGTGTATAACAGAATTGCTAATCATCAATGGAAGTGTAGTGGGGAAAACTTAACTCAAAGGACTTCCTATTTATCCAAAAGATTATCTCTTTCCAAACTGTTAAAGATTATGTTACTAAGGGCATTAGGAGCAGAACCTATCCCACTAATGGCAATTTGTAATTGTTCACTAACCCAAACGTCTTTCTTTAAGTTATGATCTGTAAGTCTCATAGTCAGACCGTAGAATGTGGAACGTGTATATTCAAATTTTGCATTTTCTGTAATTAGCAGGGTCAGACCATTTGGATTATTTGTTTTGATATCCTCTGGTTTGAAATCATGGGAGCTTTTATTCTTTTCAGTCTCAAGAATAGTGACGTCAGCTTTTATATTTTTTTCTGCGAATTTACTGATTAATTTCTCTTTCAAATTTTCTGCAAATTTAGTCTTGCTTTTCCCATCCGCCATTACGGCAATATAAATGCTGATATTGTTTTCTATTTTCTTATTGTAGTCAGAAAGTTTATTTGTTTTAACAGAAGTCTTACAAGAAGGAAAGAGAAGACAAGATAATAATAAGAGCAATGATAAATGTTTCATTTTATACATATTCGATTAATCGATTAATTTATTAGATTTTAATTCTTCAACAAAGAGTGCTGCATCATTTTGAGCCTGATTGGCTTTCTTTATTATTCCTAGATTTAGATTTAAGTATCCTTCCCAAACTTTAGATCCTGTTTGGGTATTATTCAAAATAGCTTCAAATGTTATATAATTCGAAACGCCATCATCGAAGGTAGAATGTTTAGAAATAGTTATGTAATGCGTGGCTCTAAAGTCTGTGATCATTTTTTTTATATCATCACTGTTTGTTAAGTCCATTTTTTGTTGTAAATAATAATGGAAAGGAATATTATTCTCTTCAAATTTGACTTTGAGACACTCCATAAACTTATTGGCATATTTTTCGTCGTTTGGTGTGTTCATAAATACAAATACACGTCTAATTTTATCTTCTGTGTGTTTTTCGCTTTTTCCAAACCAGCTTTTTTTAGACATACAACCGGTTAGAAATAAAGAGGATAGAATTATATAAATTAGTGTTTTTTTCATAGTAAGTTTGGTTTACATTTGTGTAGTTTGATTAATTTTCAAAGAAGGAGTAATCTGTCGCTCATTATTTCCTCTAATTTTTACCCTTCTTTATGGTAAAACTTTTCACAGTATCTCATTTGTTGCAAATGTAATAGAATTTGCGACAAGTTAGTGATCTCAGTAAAATTAATGCCTATTTATAAAATAATGCCTATCCCCATTTTGGCAGAGGAATTTGTCTTATAGTGTTTGTGTCACATTAAAGAATATGGTGCATTCTCTGCCTTTTCTAAAACAGCTCAAATAGAATCTAAGAAAATATCTGATGGATAATAGGAATGAGGAGAGCTGTCATTACACCCATCAACCCTATGGCAAGACCACTCAATGCCCCTTCTATAATTCCCATCTCCATTGCTTTAGCTGTTCCCACTCCATGTGATGATGCACCTAAAGCCAATCCTTTCGCTACACTGCTTTTGATACCAAGGATACGTAGGATAGGAGGTCCGACAATACTTCCAAAAATACCGCAAAACAATACAATTACAGCAGTCAGCGAAACATTTCCTCCCGAGTGTTCTGCTATACTCATGGCAATTGGCGTAGTTACCGATTTGGGTTCCAGGCTGTGAATCAGCATTTGGTCTGCTCCGGTAAGCTTTGCTAATATGATTACACTCATAATTCCTACAACACTTCCTATAAATATGGATGTGAGTATAGATACTACATTTCCTTTGAGATAGGCCAATTGTTCATATAATACGTATCCCAATGCTACAACGGAAGGGCCGAGCATAAAGCTGACAAACTGGCTTCCGCGCTCAAAAGCGTGGTAGTCAATATTCGCTACTTTTAGGAATATAATAATAATTGCAATCGAAATAATTAATGGGTGTAAGAGCCCTATTCGTGTTTTCTTAAATACCCATTGTCCGAATAGATAACTACCGAAAATAAGTAGTAGTGTGAATTCGGTAGATTCAAATAAAGCTTTCATTTCCTTCTTTTTTCCATTTGTTGTTGTATAATAGCTACCACAGCTATAACTAATACGGTACTCACAGAACAGATAATGAGGATAGACATCCAGAATTTACTGATCAGACCATAGGATCCCAATAATCCTGCTCCGGCAGGAATGAAGAAAATAGCCATATTGCGTGTAAATGCATTGGCTACATCTTTTACATTTTCGGGATTGATGGCTTTGAAGTAGAGACAAAGAAATAATAAAATCATTCCGATGATATTGCCCGGGACAAATCCGCTTATGAGATAGCTGATGCTTTGCCCAAGGAAATAAAACAGAAGAATGATAAAGATACCTTTTACCATTTTCATATTGATAACCTCCTAAATTAACTCAATACAAAGGTAGATATAACTAATAAGTTTTTACTATATTTGCGCGATATTTTGATGATTTATTTTAACTGATTTGAACATTATTTAGATTTTCGTTGTTTAATTTGCAATAATAGAGTAGTATTAATTTTTTATAACTAAATGAATTTATTAAGTATGAAAAAAATATTTTTAGTAGCAGTTTTAGCAGTTTTTGCTCTAGGAGCAAAAGCTCAAATCGGAGAAAAGGTTATTATGCCTAAGTTAGGATATCAAACTGAATTTGAAAGATTTTCTCTTGGTGTTGAAGGACGTTATTCTCTTACAGAAAATATCCGCTTAGCTCCGGGGGTGACTTTTTTCTTTCCTAAGGATCATGTAACAGGTCTTGATGTAGATGTAAATGTACATTATGTATTTCCTATCCAAAGCGGTCTATCTCTTTATCCATTTGTTGGAGGTGCGATGTTGAATAATCGTTTTTCTCACGATGGTTTTCCAACTTCAAAAGACACAAGTTTTGGTTTTAATATTGGTGGTGGAGCTCAATATGATGTAACCAGCAATGGATATGTAAATTTCGAATTTAAATACACTTTTGTAGAAGGTACAGATCCTGCGTATTTTACATTAGGTTACGGAATAAAATTCTAAAAGAAAAGATACTCTATTCTTGATGAAAATAAAAATCCCGACTTTATTAAGTCGGGATTTTTTACGTTATATTAATCTTCAAAGACCTCGAGAGAGAAGTTTGTACCATCAAAAACACCATAAGAAAAGAAATTGATCCAATCCCCTAATATTGCTATGCGTGCAGTTGGTGATAGCATCAGGTCGAGCATAATGTGTCTATGTCCAAAGATGAAAAAATTTATACTAGGTGCTTGCTTTAGATGTTTTTTTGCAAATAGAACCAAATGTTCTTTGTCTTCGCCAAAATAGTCGGGCATGCCGTCATTCTCTCTATTGCGGTTAGACCACCATTGGGCGAAGCCTACAGTCCAACGAGGGTGTATTGCTGCATATAATTTTCGGCAGAATTTGCTGTGAAACAGAATTCGGAGCATTCTGAATGATAAAGAGTCGTCTCCGAGTCCGTCGCCATGTGCCAAAAAAAACTTTTTGCCATGAATATCCCTTACTAGAGGATGTGTGTGAACTATCATTCCACATTCTTTTTGCAGATAGTCGGTAACCCATATATCGTGATTACCTATAAAGAAATGGACTTCAATGCCCATATCTGTAAGCTCGGCTATTTTGCCTAAAAAACGGACAAAGCCACGTGGAACGACATTGCGGTATTCGAACCAATAATCAAATATATCTCCCAAAAGGTAGATAGTTTCTGCATCTTGCTTTACCATATCCAGCCATCGACAAAGCCTTCTTTCCACTTCGTGTTGAGGGAAATAATAATTATCAGCTTTGGCAGATGGCAATGTCATTTGCTGATACTTGTTCATTGTCTTTCTGTGATATGCTGAACCCAGATGTACATCTGATAAAAAATAGACTTTTCCTGCCACTATTATTTAGTATTTTATAAAAATCCTAGTTCCAGCTTAGCCTCTTCGCTTAGCATATCTTTATTCCATTCAGGTTCGAATGTCAGATTTACTATTACATTGTTAATACCTTGTATCGATTCTACCTTATATCTTACGTCTTCGAGTATGAAGTCGGCAGCCGGACAGTTTGGTGCTGTAAGGGTCATCGTAATGGTTACGTTTTTGTCATCATCTACATCCACTTCATAGATAAGTCCAAGATCATAGATATTTACCGGTATTTCAGGATCGTAAACTGTTTTCAACATGTTTACTATTTTGCTTTCAAATTCTAATAATTCACTCATAATTTCGGGTTTGTATTTTTTATAAACATTTTTACCTAACGGTTAGTTTATAATCGTTCCAGATTGGACGTGCAAAGTTAACATTAACTTGTAATTAAATATATATAACCAGATAAGTTTTTTAGATCTCTTATTTATATTCTACCTTCATCCAGATAGCTATAATAGCTGTGATCGCAGATAATAATATGGTCTAGCAGGCGTATGTCCATTATCTGTCCCGCTTCTTTCAATCGGCGAGTGATGCTGTCGTCGTCTCCACTCGGATTGGCATTACCCGAAGGATGATTGTGGCAAAGTATCATAGCCGAAGCCAAAGTGTCTATTGCCTCTTTCATAATCATGCGTACGTCCACTACTGTACCCGATATTCCACCTTTACTCACCTGTATCTTTTTTAATACTTTATTTGCCTTATTGAGAAGTAAAACCCATACTTCTTCATGTTTCAGGTCAGATAATATAGGATGTAGTAACTGATAAACTGTTTGACTGGATGTTATTTGAGGTTGAATTATAATTTCCGATAGCTTTCGTCTTTTCCCCAACTCCATTGCCGCAA
Organism: Dysgonomonas sp. UBA5412; assembly: GCA_002409595.1. Taxonomy (GTDB): domain Bacteria; phylum Bacteroidota; class Bacteroidia; order Bacteroidales; family Dysgonomonadaceae; genus Dysgonomonas. The sequence goes on along the minus strand of DHNQ01000029.1, from coordinate 382,903 downwards.
CAATTGTTATTGCTTTTGCCTCTCCGATACCATTAAAATTGGATATGAGATCTTTGATTGCAAATTTACCCAATGCGTTGAGATTGTTGTTTGCACTATGTAGTATTCGTTGTGCCAATTCTACTGCGGTTTCATTCTTATTTCCCGAACTGATCAATATTCCTAACAGTTCGGCATCAGACAAGGCTGCTACGCCTTTGATGAGCATTTTTTCGCGAGGACGGTCTTCTTCAGCCCAATCCTTTATGTTTAGTTTTGCTTTGCTTTCCATTAAGATAAAAAAGAGACACACCCAAAGATATGTCTCTTTCCTAATATATTAAAATTCTGATTAAGCTTTTACTCGTTCCACATAAGAACCGTCTGCCGTATTGATTTTAATTTTATCGCCTTCATTGATGAAAAGCGGAACGCGTACTTCTGCACCTGTTTCTACTGTTGCCGGTTTTAAGGTGTTAGTTGCCGTATCTCCTTTAAGTCCCGGTTCGGTATAAGTAACTATCAAAACTACATTTTGTGGCATTTCTGCGGTCAATATAGTCTCTGTTTCGGCATGTACTTGCACTTCAACCATATCACCTTCTTTTAGGAAGGCGACACCCGATATTGTTTCTCCCGGTATAGATATTTGGTCGAATGTTTCAGTGTTCATAAAGTTATATCCCATATCGTCTTGATAAAGGAACTGGTAAGGGCGTCTTTCGATGCGTACTTCATCCAGTTTAACTCCGGCATTGAATGTTCTTTCCAAAACACGTCCGGTAGTAACACTTCTCATTTTTGTGCGGACAAAGGCTGCCCCTTTTCCCGGTTTTACATGAAGGAATTCGATAATAACATAGTATTGTCCATCAATGTCGAGACACATACCATTTCTTATATCTGCTGTTGTTGCCATTAGATTCTTATGTTTTTATTTTTAAGTTGAATTTTTCGAGTTGCAAAGATAATAAAACTACTTATTTTACAAAACCTCTGTTCTTTAACAGATAAATAGGATTTGGTTCTGCTCCTCTGAAATTCTTGTAGAGAGTCATTGGCTCGTCAGTTCCTCCTTTTGACAGAATATTGTCACGGAATGATTTTGCTGTTTCCTGATCGAATATATTTCCTTTTTCAACAAAGGCTTGGAAAGCATCAGAATCTAATACTTCAGACCATAAATAACTGTAATATCCGGCAGAATATCCACCACTGAATACATGTTGGAAGTATGTACTTCTGTATCTTGGAATGATTTCGTCTATCAATCCGATTTCTTTCATCGCATCAGCCTCAAATTTATCAACATCAAGCTGCTCTATTCCTTCTCCTTGTTTCAAATTGAAACTCGGTGAATTTGTAAGCGTATACCATTTCATATCCAAAATGGCTGCTGCAACTAATTCTGTTGTTCTGAAACCCTGATTGAAATATCCTGTATTTTGTATTTTTTGTATCAATTCGTTAGGGATTACTTTGCCGGACTCATAATGTTTTGCATATATTTTTAATACTTCCGGCTCAAAAGCCCAATGCTCCATCACCTGCGATGGTAGTTCAACAAAGTCACGAGATACGGATGTTCCAGAAAGAGCATTGTATGTGCATTTAGAAAGAAGCCCATGCAATCCGTGTCCAAATTCATGGAACATGGTTTCTACCTGATCCAAAGTTAATAAGGCCGGTTTTCCGTCTGTTGGAGGATTGTAGTTTCCTACATTATAAATTATAGGATGTACAAAATTACCCTTAAATATTTCTTGCTTACGGAAACTGCTCATCCATGCTCCCGGACGTTTGCCCTGACGCGCAAAGTCGTCGAAGTATATCATTCCAATAAATGTACCATCTGCATCGCTTACCTCATAGGCTTTAACATCTTGTTGATAAACCGGTACGTCAGTCTTCTGTTTGAATGTGATTCCGTATAATTTATTTGCTACTGCAAATACACCTTCACGAACATTGTCTGCTTTGAAATAAGGTTTTAACACTTCTTCATCAAGTGCATATTTTTCTTTGCGCAATTTTTCAGCATAGTATGCCCAGTCCCACGATTCGAGTTTTATGTCATGCCCTTCTTTTTTAGCTATGGCTTGCAATTCAGCAGCCTCTTTCTTAGCCTGTGGAAGAGCGTATTTCCATATATCGTTTAGCAATTTCATCACATTATCAGGAGTTTTTGCCATTGTTTCTTCCAATACATAATCGGCATGAGAAGCATAACCAAGTATATTCGCTTTTTCTAATCGCAAACCAACTATTTTCTTAATGTTTTCCTTGTTGTCAAATTCATTTCCGTTGTCACCTCTCATATACATAGCCTTGTATAGTTGCTCACGAAGTGCGCGATTGTCAGCATATTGAAGAAACGGTTCCCAGCTAGGTTTGCTTAATCCGAATAACCATTTTCCTTCCAAATATTTATCTTTTGCCGCCTTTGCCGCAGCCGCAATTACATCATCCGGCAATCCGGAAAGATCGTCTTTGTTATCTATAATAAGTTGATAGTTGTCTGTTTCCTTCAATAGGTTTTGGTTGAAATTCAAAGTAGCTTCGCTCAACTCTTGATTTATCTCGCGTAGTCGTCCTTGCTTAGAGCCATCCAATAATATACCCGAACGAACGAACCCTTTATAAGTTTTCTCCAGAAGCATTTTTTGTTCAGTTGTATAATCTGTTCTGGTAGTATCATCGTGAACAGCTTTAATCCGTTCGAAAAGAGCCGTGTTGAAATTGATATTGTCGTAATGCTCTGTGCGTTTAGGAGCGATTTCTTTTTCTATGCTTTGATATACAGAGTCAGACATCGTACCTGTCATAACAGATAGAACTGCACTTACTCTGCTTAGCATTCTGCCCGATTCGTCGAGAGCCACAATTGTGTTTTCGAAAGTAGGAGCTTCGGTATTGTTTACTATTGAATCTATTTCGAGATTATGTTGTTTCATTCCCTCCTCAAAAGCAGGAAGAAAATGCTCCGCTTTTATTTTATCAAAAGGAGGAACTCCGTTGGGAGTTGTAAATTCAGTAAAGAAAGGGTTGTCTGCCGCATTCTTATTGCTTGTTCCATTACAAGAGTATAGCATAATTAAAAAACTAAAAATAAATAGAAACTTCTTCATACACTAGTGTTTATATAAAAATATTGATTCTTGACAAAAATAGATAAAATTTAGGAGAGACAGAACTATTTATCTCTATGAAGGATAAAATAGGGCAGAATTAACAAAAAAATCCGATTAATTTTCTTAAACTTGTAAGAGTAAACAAATATATCCATGAAGAAATCTAAAGTCATACACAATACCCTCTTTTTGTTGATTTTTGTTACATTGTTTAGCTTCACCGCATGTTCGGATGGAATAGATGGACAACTAAAGACAATCGCTGAGAATGCAAACAAATTTTGTCCTAAGAAACTAGATGATTACACACGTCTGGATAGCTGTAGTGCTTTGCCCGATAAGCATTATCGGTATTATCATACAATTACAGGCTTGGAGGTAACAGATACTACTCTGGTGAAAAATGAATTGAAACAACAAATTATACGTGTGATAAAGTCTACACCGGAGATGTCTTTCTTTCGGGAAAATGATGTTGTTCTTGAATATCGGTATAATAGCGATCAGGGTAAATATCTTTTTACCATTGTTGCAACTCCTGAGGAATATAAATAGCAGAAAAAATAAAGTATGATATTAGATAGTTTGGAGAATGCTAACGCATATTACGATAAGCACCCATTATTTCAAAAAGCATTTGAGTATTTAAAGTCTTTAGATTTTTTATCTGCTGATGAAGGCAAAGTGGAACTTGTAGGCAAGGATTTATTTGTAATGATAAGTGACAGCGATCTTAGATATGAAAAAGATGCTAAATTGGAAGTCCATAATCAGTATATTGATATACAAATGCCTGTAAGTAAAGTGGAAACTTTTGGATGGAAAGCTCGTTTTGCGTTGAAAGAAGAATCAGATACTTTTGACAGTAGCAGAGATATTCAGTTTTTCGAAGATAGCTATACCTCTAAGGTAAGTGTATCTCCCGGAAATTTTGTCATATTCTTTCCTTCCGATGCTCATGCTCCATGTATAGGAGAGGGCAAGGTGAGGAAAGTAGTTGTTAAGATAAAAGTAAAGTAGTATATATTTTTTGAACTTTCAATTTGAAAAAAATGCTCAAACTGGTAAAAAATGACCCTTGGCTCGAACCTTACTCGGAGGCAATAGAAGGGCGTTATAATTATGTTCATAAGAGAGAGGCTGATCTTACCAATAATGGCGAGATGTCTCTTGCTCAGTTTGCTTCCGGCCATTTATATTTTGGGTTGCACAAAGCTGCACGCATGTGGATATTTCGCGAGTGGGCTCCCAATGCTACGGCGATATATATGGTGGGTGACTTTAACGGTTGGCAAAAGCAAGATGAATATAAATTGCATGCAAAGGAAAATGGAGAGTGGGAACTAAAATTGCCTTTGGATAAGATTCACCACGGAGATCTGTTTAAACTGATTGTTTGTTGGGATGGAGGCGAGGCAGAGCGTATTCCGGCTTGGGCTACACGCGTAGTGCAAGATAGTGACACAAAGATATTCAGCGCTCAGGTTTGGTCTCCGGATAATCCATATCAATTTAAGAAGAAGAATTTCAAACCCAATACTGATCCTCTTCTTATCTATGAGTGCCATATTGGAATGGCAGTAGAAGCCGAAAGGGTAGGTACATACGAAGAATTTCGATTAAATATATTACCTCGCATAAAAGCGGATGGGTATAATGCCATTCAGATAATGGCAATACAAGAACATCCTTATTACGGATCATTCGGATACCATGTGTCGAGTTTTTTTGCACCATCATCCCGATTTGGCACACCCGATGAATTGAAGCATCTGATTGATGATGCACACGAGTTGGGGCTGGCTGTAATAATGGATATTGTGCATTCACATGCTGTGAAAAATGAAGTGGAAGGACTTGGACGCTTCGATGGGTCGTATACCCAATATTTTCATACCGGTAGTCGGCGGGAGCATCCAGCTTGGGACTCTCTCATATTCGATTACGGAAAACCGGAGGTTATTCACTTTCTTCTTTCAAACTGTAAGTATTGGCTCGAAGAATATAAATTCGATGGCTTTCGCTTCGATGGAGTTACCTCTATGCTCTATTATAGTCATGGGCTTGGTGATAATTTTACAGGTTATGCCGATTATTTCAACGGAAATGAGGATGATGATGCCATTTGTTATTTGACTTTAGCTAATAAGCTTATCCATGAAATCAACCCTAAGGCGATAACAATTGCAGAAGAAGTGAGCGGTATGCCCGGACTTGCCACCAAGATATCGGATGGCGGTTATGGCTTTGATTACCGTATGGCTATGAATGTTCCCGATTATTGGATCAAAATTATAAAAGAAAGAAAAGACGAAGAGTGGCTTCCGACCAGTATATTCTGGGAATTGACAAATCGGCGGGAAGATGAGAAAACAATCTCGTATGCCGAGAGTCACGATCAGGCTATGGTGGGAGACAAAACTATAATATTCAGACTGATAGATTCTGATATGTATTGGCATATGTCAAAACATTATGGCAGTTCATACCTTACCGACAGAGGGATCGCTTTGCATAAGATGATCCGTTTGGCTACAGCTTCGACCATTAATGGAGGTTATCTTAACTTTATGGGAAATGAATTTGGGCATCCCGAATGGATAGACTTTCCACGCGAAGGTAACGGTTGGTCGTATAAATATGCTCGTAGGCAATGGTGGCTATCAGACAATAAAGATCTGAAATATCATTATTTGGGCGATTTTGATAAAGCAATGTTATCTCTTATCTCTGCCAAAGGATTTGAAAAGACAAAAATTATCAGACTTTGGGATAAGGACGAAGATCAGGTGTTAGCCTATTTGCGCAACGATCTCATATTTATCTTTAATTTTAGCCCTGAAAATTCGTACTCCGACTACGGCTTTTTAGCCCCCGAGGGTAAATATCATACTGTCTTAAATACCGACAGTGCCGATTTTGGAGGTAATGCACTGATAGATGAATCGGTCGATCATCTGACCTCTTTTGATGAATTGTATCATAAAGATAATAAAGGCTGGTTAAAGCTCTATATTCCGGCTCGTACAGCTTTTGTGCTTAAACGAGTTGACTGAACGAAAACTACGGATTGAATCTTTATTTAGTCCGTTTTTTTGATCATATAAATACTTTTCGGGCTTTGCTTCGAGAGGTAGATATGAAATAAATAAACTTTGATTACTTTTGTAAATATAAATAATAATATATCCAAGGAAATATGAAACTGTATCCATTAAAATTCAAACAAATCCTCAAGCCCATTATTTGGGGAGGGAACGAAATATGTAAGTTTAAAGGAATAGAACCTGTGCAAGAAGGCATCGGTGAAAGCTGGGAAATATCAAGCGTAGAAGGCAATATATCTGTGGTTGCAAATGGTGATTTGGCAGACAAAAGCCTTGATGAGTTAATTGCCACTTATAAAGAACAATTAGTAGGTAAAAAGAATTTCGAAACTTTTGGTACAACCTTTCCTCTGCTGATCAAATTTATTGATGCGCGAGATAATTTATCTATACAAGTTCATCCCGATGACAAACTGGCTAAAGAAAGACATAACTCTTTTGGTAAAACTGAAATGTGGTATGTTATCAATGCTGCACCCGGAGCTTTCCTTTATTCGGGATTCGAAAAGCAAATGACGCCAGATTCTTATGTGAAAAGTATTGAAGACAATACCTTCGTGGACTCGTTGGCTAAGCACGACGTAAAACCGGGAGATGTATTCTTCCTTCCGGCCGGTAGAGTGCATGCAATTGGTGCAGGAACATTTATTGCCGAAATACAACAAACTTCTAATATAACATATCGCATCTATGATTACAACCGAAAAGATGCAAATGGAAAGGGACGTGAGTTGCATACCGAGTTGGCAAAAGATGCAATAGATTTTAAATTGTATGACAATTACAAAAACTCGTATGTGAGAAAAGAAAATCAACCGGTACTTCTCGAATCGTGTCGCTATTTTACAACTAACCTGCTTGAATTGACAAAAGGTATATCGAGAGACTATTCTCAAACAGACTCTTTTGTTGCCTATATTTGTATGGGTGGTGCTTGCGAAATAAGAGACGATAAAGGCAATGACTTATCTGTGAAACAAGGAGAAACAATTCTTCTTCCTGCCGACACAAAAAATGTAAACATCAGCCCTCAGGGGAATGTTTTACTCTTGGAAACATATGTTTAAAACATATATATAATTAAACAAAGCATGATACCACATATTTCGAGAAAAAGGAATCTGTGGTATTTTGCATTTTAATGATAGATGCAAATGAGAGGAGTATTACTCGTAAATACTGGCAGTCCTAAGACATGCGAACGGAAAGACGTAAAGTTTTTTGTCAGATCTATGCTTTCAGACCCTTATGTGATGACAGTTCCCGACTGGTTTCGTCCTATATTGGTAGATGGGCTTATTATACCTTTACGGCAATTTAGCTCTACTGCGCATTATCGGTTGATCTGGGATGAGAATAAGAAAGACTCCCCTTTGCTTTACTATGCCAAATCATTGGCTCATAAACTGGAAGCAAAGACCGAACTTCCTGTGGAGGTTGCAATGAGATACGGACAACCTGATGTACAATCAGCTTTAGAGCGTTTGATGGCTAAGGAGCAACGACTGCACGAGGTGATCGTATTACCTCTGTTCCCTCAATATGCAGATTCCTCTTACAAAACAGTGGTCGATGAAGTGGGGAGAGTGTTTTTTAAACGTCCCTATCCTTTTAGACTGAGATTTATAGAGCCCTATTTCAATCATCCGGCATATATAAGAGCCTTGGCCACAAGTTTACATCCCTATGTTGAAAAAGGATTCGATAAATTAGTCTTTACCTTTCATAGTTTACCCCTCAGTCATGTAGAGGCAGGCTGGAAGAAAGGACGAGAATTTGATTATGTTTTTCAGACAAAAGAAACTGTTCGTTTACTTCTTAAAGAATTAGATATAGATGTCAAAAAAACAAGGCAAGTATATCATTCAGCTATGGGCAGTAAATGGTTGAAACCGGATTTGGACGAAACGTTGGAGGCATTGGCTAAAGAAGGATATAAAAATGTTATTGTTATTGCACCCGGTTTTGCTGCCGATAATTTGGAGACCTTGTATGATATAAAGCTTAAGGCAAGGGAGCAGTTTTTTAAACATGGCGGAACGCAATTTAACTATGTCCCATGCTTAAATGATGAGGATTATTGGGTCGAAGATGTGATTGATATAATAACTCCATAAGAAGTAATACTCATGCGCATATTGTTTTTTAATGATAGCCTGACTACCGGAGGTACTGAAATTCTTTTGGTAGACTTATTGAACCATCTGGTTGATGAAGGAAATGAGGTAACTCTGCTTCTTCCCGAACCCTCCGAAAAAGATGTTTTATTATCCAAAGTCTCGCCAAAGGTATTTGTCAAATATTTATATCCCGATAGTATTTCACACTTTAGCAAAAAGGTTTGGGAGAGTGTAATGATTCTTTTTCCTAAAATGTTCGCCAAACAAAAGGGGATACTGGGATCAGACTACGATCAGGTGGTCTGTTTTAAAGAAACATTTTTTGCCATAATATTTAGTCGAATGAGGATTCCTAAAATGTTATGGATTCACAATATCCTTTATAAACATACCTATCAGATTCGTTCTTTCAAGGAGCGATTAGCTGTTTGGTTGAACAAAAAGCAATTAAAAAAGACACAACAATCTTATGATCGGTTTGATAAAGTGATCTGTGTTTCGGATGCAGCGCGCAATGCTTACATTTCGGTTTTGCATAACGGAGAAGTTCCCGATCAGGATATAAGCGTATTGTATAACGCGTTAGACCTCTCGAAGGTGAAAGAATTAGCAAAGCAAGCGATAGAACCTTTGCCTCAGGGGGTGACTAACTTTGTTCTTGTAACGCGGGTTTCTCCCGAAAAAAGAATTGACAGACTTATCAATGCAGCATCATTACTAAAAAACGAAGATTATCCCTTTCATGTTTATATTATAGGTGAAGGCTTTGATAATGAAGAAATGCACGAAGAACTGTTAAGCAAAGGATTATCAGAGACTGTAACGCTATTGGGGCGTATAGATAATCCCTTTCCTTATATTCTCCAATGCTCGTGGACGCTTTGCGTATCGGAACGAGAAAGTTTTTCTCTTGCTTTGTTAGAGTCTATGACGTTGAATACACCTGTTATAACAACCGATTGCGGAGGTCCGCGTGATATAGTTGATGGCGGAAAATACGGATTGCTTGTTGATAATAGTGCAGACGGGGTTTATAAAGGTATGAAGATGGTGCTGGACGACCCTACTCTGTCTGTCCAATATAGCAAACAATTAGATCGGGCAGTGTCGCGTTTTGATTACAAAGCTTGGCTTCAGGCAGTGGATAAGCTGTTGGAATTGTAGGTAAGCTTTTTATAGACTATTTATTAACAATAAAGTTAACTTTTCAACAAGAAACACATTGTTACACAAATTTAACACTAACTTCCTGTTTTTTATTATTTAATTTGTCGTCAGAAAAATTATAAAAACTTTCTATGGGTAAAATAATTGCATTAGCCAACCAAAAGGGAGGCGTGGGAAAAACTACAACTACAATAAATCTTGCCGCATCATTAGCCGCTCTTGAGAAGAAAGTCCTTGTTGTGGATGCCGATCCGCAAGCGAATGCTTCTTCGGGACTAGGCATTGATATCAAAAAAATGAATAAGACTATCTATGAATGTTTGATAGGTTCAGCAACACCAAAAGACGCAATTATATCTACCGAAATAGAAAGGCTCTTTGTTTTGCCTTCACATATCAATCTGGTAGGGGCAGAATTAGAAATGCTGAATGTGAGCAATCGTGAAAAACAGTTGCGTGAAGTTTTGGTTCCGCTCAAAGCAGATTTTGATTATATTTTGATCGACTGTTCCCCGTCCTTAGGGCTGATAACAGTCAATGCGCTGACCGCTGCAGACTCTATTATTATACCTGTCCAGTGCGAATACTTTGCTTTGGAGGGTATTAGTAAATTATTGAACACAATAAAGATTATAAAAAATAAGTTGAACCCTGCTCTTGAAATAGAAGGGTTTCTTCTCACTATGTATGATGCCCGACTTCGACTTGCAAACCAAATATACGAAGAGGTGAAAAGCCATTTTCAGGAATTGGTGTTTACGACTGTAATTCAGCGTAATGTCAAGTTGAGTGAGTCGCAAAGTTTTGCGCAACCCGTGCTTGTTTATGATGCTGCCTCTAAAGGATCTATCAATCATATGCAATTGGCACAGGAACTTATTGAGAAAAATTCTTAACTTTACCGATCTTTTTAAATATTTAAAATATTGTTATGGCTAAAAAAATGGTTTTAGGAAGAGGACTTGATGCCCTTATCACCATTGATGAAGTAAAGACAGGAGGCTCTTCTTCTATAAATGAAATAGAGTTGTCAAAAATACAAGCTAATCCCGATCAGCCTCGACGTGTCTTCGACGATGAGGCCTTGCAGGAGTTGGCTGTGTCTATTCGTCAAATAGGTGTAATACAGCCCATAACATTGCGTGAGGTAGGCGAAGATCAATTTCAGATTATAGCAGGCGAGCGTCGTTATAGAGCGTCGTTGCTAGCCGAATTGGAAACTATTCCTGCATATATCCGTACAGCCGAAGATGAGACTGTAATGGAGATGGCTCTTATAGAGAATATTCAGCGTGAAGATCTTAATTCGATTGAGATTGCATTAGCCTATCAGAACCTTATAGAAACATACGATCTTACACAAGAGCAATTGAGTGAACGAATTGGAAAGAAAAGAACAACAATAGCAAACTATCTTCGTTTATTAAAATTACCGGCTGAGATACAAATGGGTATCAGAGACAAAAAGATAGATATGGCTCATGCTCGTACCTTAGTTACACTCGAAGATGCAGCAGCTCAGTTGGAAGTATATGAATTGATTCTGGAAGAAGGATTATCTGTCCGCAAAGTAGAAGAATATGTGCGGGCTATTGCCAAAGGCGAGAAATTGGAAGACTTGCTAAAGGAAGAAAAGGTGATGGAGACTGTGAGAAAATCAGGAGTTAAGACAGCTACACCTGAGGAGTTTGAAATACTTAAAACTCATTTGTCAAAATTCTTTTCCACAAAAGTGCAGTTGACTTGCAATGATAAAGGCAAGGGGAAGATAAGTATACCATTTAAGACTGAAGAAGAATTGGAGCGAATTATTTCAATGTTCGATCAGTTGAAGAAATAAAAAAAGTATCTTGGATAGTATTCATATGAATAAGAGATTGATAATTTGTGTATGGTATTTAGCAGGAATGTTCCTTACATTACATGCACAAGACTCTAATATCTCAGATTCGACTCGTGTAAAAAGCGAGAGATTAGTTCCCCAAGACCGGAACAGAACTCTAAAAGAAGATACGATCGGTGCTGTGATAACCGGACCAAGAGTAACACTCACAGACTCTATCGTTTTTAACAAAGTTGAATTTAAACCTGATCCTAAAAAAGCTGTCTTATATTCAGCGATCTTTCCGGGACTCGGGCAATTATATAATCGCAAGTATTGGAAGTTACCTATTATATATGGAGGTGTACTTGGTCTTACCTATGCCATCACTTGGAATGGACGTACATATGGCGATTATAAACAAGCTTTTAGCGACTTGGTAACGCAGACGGGTAATAGTTACGAAAATTTCTTTCCCGGTTCGCCGGACGATTATACCGGAGGCAGGCAAGGGCTTCAGGATCACCTGAAAAGACAAAAAGATTTTTATAGACGAAACAGAGATTTGGCTATCATTATAGCTGTAGGTGTGTATGGATTATGTATGCTCGATGCATACGTGGATGCTCAATTGTATGATTTTGATATGTCGCCTGATCTTTCGATGAGGGTGACTCCTGTATTTTGGCCACCAACAGCTTATACCAAGGCTGGTTTTGGGCTTCAGTGTAGTATTAATTTTTGATTTGCAGATATTCTATATCTTTGCAATACCTTAAAAAGACACTTATGTTAAAAAAAATAGTAATTACCGGACTTTTTCTGGCAGGTTCTCTTACAATGCTGGCACAATCTGGCAAAAGATCCTTGTCGGTACGCGATACTATAACCGACAGGTCGATAGTATATCCTGCCGATATGGAGCGAAATTATGATGAACTGCTGACTACTTGGAGCAAAAATGTAAAGTACTCCGACGATTGTAGATATAATAATGATGGTACTGTTTCTTTTGCCGATTCAGTATATATAGATCGTTTATATTCTCTCCCTACAAAGATGGAATTGGTTTTTAATCCTGTGGTTAGAGATTACATAGAGATGTATGCCGGGCGTCGCCGCAATCAGGTTAGTTATATGCTTGGCGAGGGAAAGTATTATTTTCCGATGTTTGAGGAAGCTTTAGATAAAGAGGGGATACCGTTGGAACTAAAGTATCTACCTGTTATAGAATCTGCACTCAATCCTATTGCACGCTCGAGAGTAGGAGCAACAGGACTTTGGCAATTTATGGCAGGTACAGGTCGTATGTACGATCTGGAAATAAACAGTTTGGTTGATGAGCGCCGCGATCCTCATAAATCTACTAAAGCAGCAGCCAAATATCTGAAAGATCTGTACGATATCTATGGTGATTGGAATTTGGTGATAGCAGCTTATAACTGTGGTCCAGGTAATGTGAATAAGGCCATTCGCCGAAGTGGAGGTCAAACTGATTATTGGGCTATTTATCCATATTTGCCGAGAGAAACCAGAGGGTATGTACCTGCTTTTATTGCAGCTACGTATATTATGAATTATTATCAAGATCATGATATTTGTCCTACGGAATGTAAAAATCCTGCGTCTATCGATTCTTTGATGGTAGACAAAACAGTTCATTTTCAGCAAATAGCAGATAATTTAAATGTGTCGATTGACGATTTGCGTCAATATAATCCTCAGTTTAAGAGCGATATCATACCGGGAGATTATAAGAAATATTCCCTCAATTTACCTATTGATAAATTATCATCGTTTATCGACAAGAAAGATGATATTTATGCTTATAAAGCAGATCAGTATCTAAAACATCGTAAAGTTGCAGGAGTTGATGTGGTAGGAGGAAGCAGACCTTCGGGAGGAACAATAACACATAGAGTCAGACGTGGAGATACTTTAGCCCGTTTAGCCAGCAGATATGGTGTTACGCTGAGCCAGATAAAGCAATGGAATAGTTTGTCTTCGAATAAATTGTCTGTCGGACGCCGATTGAAAATTTATAAATCGGAAGAGCCTAAGCAAGAGCAAGCTGATGTTCAATTGGCATCTAAGCAAGATACAACTGTTATCTCAATATCAGGCTTGACTAAAACTGTCTCTGTGCCTAAGACCACTACCTCTTATTATAAAATCCGTAAAGGTGACACATGGGCTGCAATAGCTAAAAAGAATGGAGTGTCTATTGCGGAATTGAAGGAAGTGAATAAAACGAATAGATTAATTGCAGGTAAACAACTAAAGGTTCAACGAGTGGAATATGTAGAAATACAAGAAGCCGTTCAGTTACCTGAACCTGAGATAGCAACAGTTATTATTGACTCCACATATACTGCAGATCTCATAGATGGATATTTGAAAAAAATCGTACGTGACGAATCTACATTGCCTCGCGTAAGAATAGCGACAACGGATGATTCGGGCGAATCGGAAGAAAGAAGCAATCCTGATGATGCTAAAACAATATATCATAAAGTAAAAATAGGTGAAACCATTACTCAGATAGCGACCCGCTATAATGTATCTAAAGAAGATATTATAGAATGGAATAAATTGCGATCTAATATGGCAAAAGTCGGGCAACGTCTGTTGATACTTTTACCTGATGGTGGTAACGATAAATTGGGTAATGATACGCGAGCCAATACGGCTGATAAATCAAAACCCTCCAACACCTGAACTTTATAATTTCTGAATAGTTAAATCAATTTTATTACAGACTAAACTGTCTCTATTAGAATTGATTTTATTATTTTTGTCAATTCACTCACAATTTATGGCTAACGAGGAAACACATACTCAAGATGATATTTTAATAGAGCAAGAGTATAATGCTCTTATTAATGATTATTTGAATACTAATCATAGACGCAAGGTCGAGATTATAAAGAAGGCATTTCTTTTTGCAAAAGAAGCTCACAAAGGGGCTCGTCGCAGATCAGGAGAGCCTTATATATTGCATCCTATATCCGTGGCGCGTATTGTTTGCGGCGAAATCGGATTAGGGTCTACATCTATATGTGCAGCCTTACTACACGATGTGGTAGAAGATACTGAATATACAGTCGAAGATATGAAAGTGTTATTCGGCGAAAAGATAGCCATGATTGTAGATGGATTGACCAAGATATCGAGTGGTATGTTTGGAGACAATGTTTCAGCACAAGCTGAGAACTTTCGGAAGCTCCTACTCACCATGTCGGATGATATTCGGGTGATTCTGATAAAGATTGCCGATCGTTTACATAATATGCGCACATTGGGCTCTATGGCCCCTGCTAAGCAATATAAAATTGCCGGAGAGACAATGTATATATATGCCCCTTTGGCTCATCGGCTCGGATTGTTTGCTATAAAAACAGAGCTGGAAGAACTGAGCTTCAAATGGGAAAATCCGGAAGTTTACAAAGATATACAGTTAAAATTGCAGGCTACTCATGCGTTTAGGACAGATATCTACGAACATTTTGCAGAACCTGTAATCAGTAAACTCAACGAACTAGGATTTAAATATGAAATAAGGGCACGCGAAAAATCTATTTATTCCATTTGGAATAAAATGCAAAGTAAAGGAGTGCCATTCGAGGAGATATATGATATTTTTGCGGTTCGGATCATATTTGAAAATGAACCTAATATTGATGAGAAGAAGCGATGTTGGGATATTTATTCAGTAATAACAGATATTTATAAACTTCGCCCCGACCGTATTCGTGACTGGGTTAGCCGCCCCAAGGCAAATGGATATCAGGCATTGCACTTAACGGTTATGGGACCCGATGGACAATGGATAGAAATTCAGATTCGCAGCCGCCGAATGGACGATATAGCTGAAAAAGGATTTGCTGCACATTGGAAATATAAAGAAGGAAAAATAGAAGAAGACACAGAACTTGACCGCTGGCTCAAAACTATCAAAGAAATATTAGAAAATCCAAGTCCCAATGCTTTAGATTTTCTTGATACCATAAAACTCAATCTTTATTCCCAAGAAATATTTGTTTTTACGCCCAAAGGTGAAATTCGTACACTGGCTCAAGGAGCAACGGCTCTTGATTTCGCCTACGATCTTCATTCCGACATAGGTGATCGGTGTATAGGAGCAAAGGTGAATCATAGGTTAGTGCCATTAAGCGAAAAACTGAATAGTGGAGATCAGGTTGAAATCTTGACTTCTAAGAAACAAACGCCTAAACCGGAGTGGCTCAATCTTGTGACTACGGCTAAGGCTCGAACTAAGATTGAATATGCTTTAAGGAAATATCGTAGAGAGATTGTGAAAAAAGGAGAGGAGCTCCTTTCGAAAGCATTGAAAGATGCTTCTATCGAATTGACTCCTTCTATGATAGATCGGATGACTGATTATTATCAGAAAGCAAATAAAGAAGATTTGTTTTTCGCAATAGGAAATGAAGATATTTTATTGCCTCAGAAGATTGAAAAATTGCTGACGTGGAAAAAACAAAATTCTCAGAATGTTTTAGTTAAATATATGAAGCAAGCCCTTCATGTTGTAACCAAAGCAGATAAAGAGAAACCTGAAAAGATTGTTGAGTACGAACCGATAGATCCTAAAAAGACATATATTCTTGAAGAAGATTCTTTTAATAAGAATTTCAAGATGCCAAGTTGTTGCAATCCTATACCGGGAGATAAAGTGTTTGGGTATCTGATTGATAATAATGAGGTTGAGGTGCATAGTATACATTGTCCTGTGGGACTTAAGTTGAAAGCTAGTCATGGTGATCGAATTGTAAATCTCGAATGGGGGAGTTACACCCAATTTCCATTTCTTACCACTATTATTGTTACCGGTATCGACCGCATGGGGATGCTGAATGACATAACGAAAGTAATCACTGCCGGATCACTTAATATAAAAGGCTTGAGCATAGAATCTAATGATGGAGTCTTTGACGGGCGCATAATTGTTTATGTACATGATGTAAATGATTTGCAGTCATTGTGTTCGCGTATAGCAAGAATAAAAGGAGTAAAAGCTGTCAATAGAAAGCAAAATATAGATTGAAACTGTTTTTAGAACATATCATCCATCAGGTAATCACGTTACAGTATAATTATTCTGTAAAATTTTGTGACTCTGAATATTTTTGCTATTTTTGTAAGCGAAATTATAGAGGGGGAGGAGGCTTGGGCTTCCTCCTTGTTGTTCATGTAGCTAATTAATGATAGAAAAAGATTATATAAAAGAAGTAGTGGATGGATTTTTACAAGATACGAATATGTTTCTTGTAGATGTGTCTGTTCATCCCGGTAATGTTATTGTTGTCGAGATAGATAGCGAAGATAATATCGGTATAGATGATTGTATTACGTTGAGTCGCAATATCGAATCCAAATTGGATCGTGATACAGAAGACTTTGAGTTAGAAGTTGGTTCGGCTGGACTTACGTCTCCTTTCAAAATACCTCGTCAATACAAAAAAAACGAAGGAAATGAAATTGAGGTTCTGACAAAAACAGGACAGAAGCTTTCCGGTATTCTTAAAGCTTCGGATGATAATGGCTTTGTTATTACAATAATCAAAATGGTAAAGCCTGAAGGAGCAAAGAAAAAAACAGCAGTGGAAGAAGATCTCCCATTTGCTTATGATGAAGTGAAACATACAAAATACTTAATAAGATTTAAATAACTGTTATGGCTAAGAAGGAAGTTATTAGTATGATTGATACCTTTTCGGAATTCAAAGAGCTGAAGAATATCGATAGAATGACAATGATTAGTGTTCTTGAAGATTCATTTCGTAATGTGATTGCGAAGCTTTTTGGTTCGAATGATAATTATGACGTAATTATCAACCCCGACAAAGGAGATCTCGAAATATGGCGCAATCGTACAATTGTAGAAGATGCTGATCTTGAAGATGAGAATACACAGATCTCACTCACTGAGGCTAGAAAGATAGACGAAGATTTTGAGGTGGGAGAAGATGTTACCGATGAAGTATTCTTTGAAGACTTTGGACGCCGCGCTATTTTGAATCTACGTCAAACATTGACTTCTAAAATCTTAGAACTTCAAAAAGAAGGTCTTTATAACCGTTATAAAGAAAAAGTAGGAGAGATAGTTTCAGGAGAAGTATATCAGATTTGGAAAAAAGAAATACTACTTTTGGATGATGAAAAAGAAGAATTGTTGCTGCCTAAAACTGAGCAAATTCCCAGTGACTTTTTCCGTAAAGGCGAACATGTACGTGCTGTAGTGGAAAGAGTAGATAATAAAAATAACAATCCTAAAATTATCTTATCAAGAACCTCTCCGGTTTTCTTGGAACGCCTTCTTGAACTGGAAGTACCCGAAATAAATGACGGTCTTATTACAATCAAAAACATAGCCCGTATTCCCGGAGAAAGAGCTAAAGTTGCAGTAGAATCATATGATGATCGTATCGACCCCGTAGGTGCTTGTGTAGGGATGAAAGGTTCTCGTATTCATGGCATCGTAAGAGAATTGCGTAACGAAAATATAGATATTATCAATTATACACCTAATACAAGTCTGTATATTCAACGAGCATTAAGCCCTGCTAAGATAACATCAGTAAAACTGAATGAAGAAGAAAAACGTGCCGAAGTTTTGCTTCGTCCCGAAGAAGTATCTTTAGCAATCGGTAAAGGTGGTTTTAATATCAAATTGGCCAGTATGCTTACCGGTTATACAATTGATGTATATCGTGATATTGATGACTTTGATGAAGAAGATATCTACTTAGATGAATTCCGTGACGAAATAGATGGTTGGGTAATTGATCAGTTAAAGAAGATAGGCTGTGTGACAGCAAAGAATGTGTTAGCTGCCGATAGAGATAAGTTAATTCAGGAAGCTGACCTGGAAGAAGATACAGTCGATGAAATATTGAATATTCTGCGAGCAGAATTCGAAGACGAAGGAAATTCCTGATTTGGTCATTATCTTATTTCTTAATACTTTTGTAAGTAAAGAGTAAGTATGCCAAAGTAGCCGAATAGGCACAAGAATATTTATTGAGTTCACTGTCCATTTTTTAGAATTAAAAGAATTATATGTCTGTAAGATTAATAAAAATATCCAAAGATTTAAATGTAGGGATCAATAGCCTTGTTGAATTCCTGCATAAAAAAGGATTTGATGTAGAGTCTAATCCAAATACGAAAGTAGACAGTGAACAACATGAGTTGCTTGTTAGAGAATTTGGTGATAATGCTGATCTCGAAGCCTTGTTTAGTCATAGAAAAGCGAAAGATAAAAAAGAAGAATCACCAGCCAATGTAGTTGCAGAAGAAGAAACTGCTGCATCTAAAGGGCAGGAAGAATCTGTTGAGATAAAAACTGAAATTCCGGATTCAATCAAACCCCATGTACAAGTTGTGGATAAGATTGATTTAGATGCCTTGAACAAACCTAAAAAAGTAGAGGTAAAGGAAGTTGAAGTTGTAAAAGTTGAAGAAGCAAAAAAAGAAGAAGAAAAACCCGAAATAATAGAGCCTGTAGTAGAGGAGAAAGAAGAAGTTCTTAAGCCCGAGCCAGAATCTATAAAAGAAGAAGAAAAAGTAGAAAAACCTGTGGTAGAAGAGAAAAAAGAAGAAGAACAGATTGTTTCTGCTCCAGTAGAGGTTCAGGCTGCCGAAGAAGAAAAAGAATCGGATGACATTTTCAGGCTAAATAAAACGACAATCAAATCTAATATTGTAGTAAAAGGAACAATAGACCTAAGCACGATAAATGATAAGACTCGTCCTGCTAAAAAAACTAAAGCAGAAAAGAAAAAAGAACGTCTCGAAAAAGAACAGCAAGACCAAAAAAAGGTTAAAGAAAACACCGTTCGTTTGTTGAAAAAAGAAACAGACGAAGAGAAAAAGCGTAAAGCCAATAGCGATGATAGTGATGATGCTGCTAAGAAAAAGCGTAATCGTATCAAAAAAGGCAAAGTCGATATCGAAAAAGGAGCTCCGGCTCAAGGCGGTGGAGTTCAAAACCGCAACAGTAATAATACTGATAGATCGTCGAGACATAGTCTGCGCAAACCTGTGATCAAACAGGCGGTAAGCGAAGAAGATGTTCAAAAACAAATAAAAGAAACATTAGCCCGTCTTACTGGAAAAGGAGGTAAGAATAAAGGTGCGAAATATAGACGTGAAAAACGTGATGCTGTATCTCAAAGACAGCAAGAAGAACTAGAGCTACAAGAACAAGAAAGCAAAATATTGAAGATTACAGAATTTGTAACCGCCAATGACCTTGCTAATATGATGAATGTTCCGGTAGTGAAAGTTATTTCAACATGTATGAGTATCGGTATAATGGTTTCCATCAATCAACGATTAGATGCAGAGACTATTAATATTGTAGCAGAAGAATTTGGCTATAAAACAGAATATGTAAGTGCCGAAGTTGTAGAAGCTATCAATGACGAAGAAGACAGAGAGGAAGACTTAGTGTCACGCGCACCTATCGTTACTGTGATGGGACACGTAGACCATGGTAAAACTTCCCTATTGGATACTATCCGTCAGGCAAATGTGATTGCCGGAGAAGCTGGAGGTATTACTCAGCATATTGGGGCATATAATGTAAAATTAAAATCGGGACGTCAGATCACCTTCCTTGATACTCCGGGACATGAGGCCTTTACAGCCATGCGTGCCCGTGGAGCTAAGGTAACGGATATTGCGATTATCATCGTAGCTGCTGACGATAATGTCATGCCTCAGACAGTGGAAGCAATTAATCATGCTGCTGCTGCCGGAGTTCCTATGGTATTTGCGATCAATAAGATAGACAAACCGGGAGCCAACCCTGATAAGATCAAAGAAACGCTTGCCGGAATGAATTATCTGGTTGAAGATTGGGGTGGAAAATACCAATCTCAGAATATTTCAGCAAAACAAGGTCTTGGTGTAGACGAACTCTTAGAGAAAGTATTACTTGAAGCTGAATTGCTAGACTTGAAGGCAAATCCTAACAGAAGAGCTATGGGGTCGGTAATCGAGTCTTCACTCGACAAAGGACGAGGTTTCTTATCTACTGTATTAGTAGAAAACGGAACGCTCAAAAAAGGAGATATTGTTTTGGCCGGAACATATTTCGGACGTGTAAAAGCAATGTTCAATGAGCGAAATCAAAATATTGAGGCTGCTGCACCTGCTGCGCCTGCTCTAATCTTAGGATTGAACGGGGCTCCTCAGGCAGGAGATATATTCCACGTATTGGAATCTGAACAAGAAGCTCGTGAAATTGCTACTAAACGTGAGCAATTGCAACGCGAACAAGGTCTTCGTACTCAAAAAATCCTTACTCTCGACGATATAGGTCGCCGTATTGCTATCGGAAACTTCCAACAACTCAATGTTATCGTTAAGGGTGACGTGGATGGATCGGTAGAAGCATTGTCCGACTCATTGATAAGATTATCGACTGAAGAAATTCAGGTGAATGTAATCCATAAGGCAGTAGGTCAGATTTCCGAATCAGATGTTACCTTAGCTGCTGCATCAGATGCCATTATCATTGGCTTCCAGGTACGTCCTTCTCAGGCTGCTAGAAGAGCTGCCGATAATGATGGTGTCGAAATCAGATTGTATTCTATTATCTACGATGCTATCGAAGAGATTAAATCTGCAATGGAAGGTATGTTATCTCCTGAAATTAAGGAAGTACAAACCGGATATGTAGAAGTTCGCGAAGTCTTCAAAATCACCAAAGTCGGTACAGTTGCCGGATGTATGGTGAAAGAAGGTAAGCTGAAGAGAGCTAACAAGATACGCTTGATTCGCGACGGTATCGTGATTTATTCGGGAGAACTGGGTTCATTGAAACGATTCAAAGACGATGTGAAAGAAGTTTCAGCCGGATACGAATGCGGTTTGAATATTCATAATTATAATGATATAAAAATAGGTGACGTAATAGAGCCTTTTGAAGAAATAGAAGTGAAGAAAACATTGTAATATCAAAATATTACGTATATTTGTATTCAACATAAAGATTTAACCTAAAGAAAAGCCAATTGATAGTTGTTGACAAGCAATCATGCCTTGAATAATCGGTGGTACTAACCATACCACCGAAATACACAACTATCAACCGGTTAGTAGGTTATCAATTTCTTCGTCAGATTTAAAAGGTTGTGTTACCACAAAACAGCAATTATCGTGATGAAAAAAATAGCTTTAATTTCAATATTTTTCCTATCATTCTTTTTTGCAACAAATATAGTTGCTCAGACTGCTCAACAGATAGCTTTTGTGAACTCAAATGAACTACTTGAGACGATACCGGAGAAGGAATCGGCAACGAACTCTATAAATATTCTGAATCAGAAATATAAAGAAGAGTTGCAAGTAATGCAAAATGACTATAACAAAAAATATAGCGATTTTATTTCATATCAAAACACAATGGCTGAAAACGTACGTCTACGTCGTATGCAGGAATTGTATGAATTGGAACGCCAGATAAATAATTTTATGAAAGTGGCGCAAGAGGATATACAAAATCAAGAGCAAACTCTTATTACTCCACTTCGTCAGAAAGTGAGAGACGCTATTTATCAGGTTGGTATCGAACAAGGTTTTGTTTGTATCTACGATTTGGCTAATCCTGCTATTGCATTCGTAACACCTGAGGCTACAAATGCTACGGCACTGGTCAAGAAAAAGCTAGGAGTGAAATAAAAGAAATTTATAACAAGAAATAATAAGAATGCTTCTATCTGTAAGGAGCATTTTTTGTATAATAGAATATAGCCAATGCTTACACCCGGTCCTATAGGAGTTTTTGACTCAGGTTATGGAGGGCTTACCATATTGTCGGAAATACAATCTCTTATGCCCGAATACGATTATTATTATCTTGGCGATAATTCACGGGCTCCTTATGGTACACGCTCTTTCGATGTTGTTTACGAATTTACGAAGCAAGCCGTTCTCCGACTTTTTGATATGGGATGTAATCTTGTAATTTTGGCATGTAACACAGCCTCGGCTAAAGCTTTGCGCACTATCCAACAAAAAGATCTGCCTCTTATCGACCCTGATAAAAGGGTACTTGGTATAATTCGCCCAACAGCAGAAATTATAGGTTCGGTGACTAAGAGCCGACATATAGGCGTGTTAGGTACTGTGGGGACTATACAATCCGGCTCATATCTAATAGAAATCAATAAATTGTTTCCCGATATAGCTATAGAGAGTGAAGCCTGTCCGATGTGGGCTCCACTTGTTGAAAACAACGAGCATAAAAGTGCAGGAGCTGAATATTTTATCAAGAAAAATATTGATAATATTTTGTCAAAAGATCCTTTGATCGACACCTTGATTCTCGGATGTACACATTATCCGCTTTTGATGGATAAAATAAGAAAATTCTTACCTCAAGGAGTTCTGGCTCTGGCTCAGGGAGAATATATAGCCCGAAGTTTACAAGATTATTTATGCCGACATCCGGAGATAGATGCTGTTTGCACAAAAGGGCATACTTCGCAATATTATACAACCGAATCTCCTCAGAAATTTTCTGAAGCCGCTACTATTTTCCTTAATAAAGAAATAGAGGTGGATAGAATTACTTTGGAATAGATACTAGTATCTATTTTTCTTTCCTAATATTTGTAGCCGTTAAATAAGAACCTTCTAAGTTTATCTATATATTTATGGATAAAGAGAGTTTGTGAATTTAGAAAAAATATGACATTTGAAGAAATAGGGAAAAAGTGTACAAGTTTGTCACTTTTTAGTTAAAATAGAGATGAGGAAAATAATTCATATCGACATGGATGCCTTCTATGCTTCTATCGAACAGCGAGATAACGAAGCGTATCGGGGCAAGCCTTTGGCTGTTGGCTATTCGGGAGCAAGAGGGGTTGTTGCCGCTGCCAGCTACGAGGCGCGTCGTTATGGAGTGAGATCGGCTATGCCCTCTAAAACGGCATTGCGCAAATGTCCTCATCTTATATTTGCTCCTGCTCGCTTCGATGTATATAAGGCGGTATCAAAACAAATAATGGATATATTCCATGAATATACAGACTTGGTTGAACCGCTTTCGTTAGACGAAGCTTTTCTGGATGTGACCGAAAATAATAAAAATATACCATTGGCTACTCAAATAGCGGAAGAGATAAAACAAAAAATATTTGAAACTACTCATCTAACGGCTTCAGCCGGAGTTTCTTTTAATAAATTTCTGGCAAAGATAGCATCTGACCAAAATAAACCGAATGGTATTTTTGTGGTGAAACCTAAGTTTGCCGAAAACTTTGTCGAATCTTTACCTATCGAACGGTTCTTTGGCGTGGGAAAGGTCACAGCCAAGCAGATGCATCAATTAGGAATAAAAACCGGACTGGATCTGAAGCAGTATTCCGAATCGCAACTGATCTCTCATTTTGGAAAAGCCGGACGGATTTATTATCAGAATGCAAGAGCTGTTGATGATCGTCCTGTCGAATCGCATAGGATAAGAAAGTCTGTAAGTTCCGAAACAACATTCGATCGTGATATTGACAGTCTCGAAGAGTTGGCTCTCGAATTAGATAATGTAGCACGCGATGCTTTCGAATATATAGAAAAAAAACAGTTCAAAGGGCGTACTGTGACATTAAAACTCAAATATGCTGATTTCAGAATTGTGACCAGAAGTCGTACGTTTCCTTCTTATATCTCTGATTATGATAGTTTCTATAAAACCGGTTACGACTTATTGAGCCTTGTCGATCTATCGCCTAAAGTGCGGCTAATTGGTTTGGGATTAAAGAATAATGAGGATGATACCGGTTGGGGAAATGCAGTTCAACTACGTATTAATTTCGAAGAAGCTGATGGAGAAGAGGGTGTATAGCCAATATTCTGGGTAAATACTTTCAGATATTCAGATAAGTGCTTATTTTTGCATAAATGAAACCTAAAAAGAAAGGTCAGCACTGCAATCGGAATAAGCATCTTCTTTTTTCTCTGAATGAAGAAGAATTTGCACTCATATCGTCTTATATTAAAAAATATAAGATCGTAAACCGTTCCCGTTGGTGTCGCGAAACGATTATAGCCCATGTGTTGAAGAATCTGGAACAGGACTATCCAACTCTTTTTGGAGAAAACGAGATGCGTCGATGACTACTATTCTGAACGATGAATATTATATGCGTCATGCTCTTAACGAGGCTCGCATGGCGTTCGATAAAGGCGAAGTGCCTATTGGAGCTGTTGTTGTATGCCGCGATAGGATTATAGCCAGAGCACATAACCTGACCGAAACTCTGAACGATGTAACTGCTCATGCCGAGATGCAAGCCGTGACGGCTGCCACTAATTTTCTTGGAGGAAAATATCTAACCGACTGCACACTCTATGTTACCTTAGAACCTTGTCCTATGTGTGCCGGAGGATTACTTTGGTCGCAAGTGTCTAAAATTGTCTATGGAGCCAAAGATGAGAGAAAAGGATATTCTCTTTTTAGTCCTACTATATTACATCCGAAAACAACAATCGTGTCGGGCGTTCTGGAAGATGAATGTTCCGCATTACTCAAAGAATTTTTTCGACAAAGGAGATAAGGACATTTTTTATGGTAGGTCTGTCTTTAACATTAATTTAATGTTTTTGATGCAGCAAAATCTATAAATAATAGTCTTCTATGTATAAAAGTTATTAAGTCTTTAATTTATTGTAAGAAGATATGAAAAGGTATATAAAATTATTTTCTCTGCTAGTCCTATCTTCAATTTTGACTTTAGGATTTATTTCATGTAACGATGATGACTATTCAATGGACAAATATTGGCGGTCTTTTGCAACGGTAAATAAAATAGATGATAACACCTATGACTTTACATTAGACAATGGCGACCGACTATGGGTTGCAGCACCTATCGGTCTGAATCTGAAACCTAAATATAAAAGGGCAATTATAGATTATACAATCTTATCTGATAAACAAGGAGAATACGATCATTACATAAAGCTTAATGGTTTTTATGACGTACTCACCAAAGATGTGATTTATATAGCGCCAGACAATCAGGTAAAACAAGATAGTATAGGAAATAGTCCGATAGAAATTGTGTCGATAGATGAAGGCGGAGGCTATCTGAATATAAACTTCAAATATAATGCAGGGGGTGTGAATGCCCATCTAGTTAACTTGGTGTCTGCGAGCCCAGATCTATCTAAAAATGATGATGTTGTCGCATTAGAGTTCCGTCATAATCAAAATAATGATCCGGAGAGGTATCCGGTTGTCGGTTATGTTTGTTTCGATCTATCCCCATATAAGATTGAAGGGCGTAATTCTGTAAAATTTGAGATAAGTGTCAAAGGCTTTGATGGCGCGTTGCATAAATATAATATAGAATACAAGTATAGAGAGAGCGATTCTCAACCAGAAAGCTAAAATATACTAACCTGAATATTTATTATAATATTCTTTTTGATTTCCTTTCTAAAAAGAGAGCTCGTGAGAGTTCTCTTTTTTGTTTTTCGGTAAATTCTAAATAGTTAATAACTTTTCTCACTTTTACAGCCTTGTATTCTTCAAAAAAGATGTATTTTTGTTCATATCAGATTATATGCGTTATAATGGACAACTCGAAATTGAAAGATCAAGTCAAGACTGAATTTACAGATTATCTGAATTTGCATAAGCATCGCAAAACTCCGGAGAGGTATGCTATACTTGAGCATATCTATTCTACTAAAGGACATTTTGACATGGATTCTTTGTACAATGCTATGAAACAATCAAGTTTCAGAGTTAGTCGAGCCACACTTTATAATACCATAGAATTGTTGTTGGACTGCGGATTGGTAGTTAAACATCAATTTGGAGCAAACGTATCTCAATACGAAAGAGCCTATGGCAACGAGAATCACGACCACCTTATTTGTTTGAGTTGTGGTGAAGTCAAAGAACATAAAAACGGTAATCTGTTTACTCCTGCTCAGCAGAAAAAGCTTCAGCGCTTTCGCATCAGCTATTACAGTATGTATATCTATGGTACATGCAGTAAATGTATAAGAGCCAAAAAAGCAGAAGAGAAAAAGAATAAACTAACAGAAAATAAAAATACACGTAATAAAAAGAAATGAAAGTAGATGTATTGCTAGGTCTGCAATGGGGCGACGAAGGAAAAGGTAAAATTGTGGATGTATTGACTCCCGATTATGAAATTGTAGCCCGTTTTCAGGGAGGACCTAATGCGGGACACACATTAGAATTTGAAGGAAAAAAATATGTACTTCGTTCTGTTCCGTCAGGTATATTTCAAGGAAACAAAATTAACATTATCGGCAATGGAGTTGTTCTTGATCCGGCATTGTTTAAAGGAGAGATCGAGTCGTTGGAATCTTCCGGACATGATCTTACAAAACGCTTACTCATATCTAAGAAAGCGCATCTTATTCTTCCTACACATCGTCTGTTAGATGCATGTTATGAAGCAGCGAAAGGTGACTCCAAAATAGGGACGACAGGTAAAGGTATAGGTCCAACATATACTGATAAGATAAGCCGAAACGGTCTGCGTGTGGGAGATATATTACACAACTTTGACGAAAAATACAATATAGCAAAAGCAAAACATCTAAAGACTCTATCTCAATTTGGTTATGATATCAGTGCTTTGGCTGAAATAGAAAAAGAGTGGTTTGAAGGAGTAGCTAAACTCAAACAGTTTACTTTTATTGATAGTGAGCATTATATAAATAGTGCTGTTGCAGAAGGAAAGAAAATATTAGCTGAAGGTGCACAAGGTACAATGTTGGATATTGATTTCGGTTCATATCCTTTCGTTACCTCTTCCAATACCATATCAGCCGGAGCATGTACCGGTTTAGGCATTGCTCCCCGTTCGATAGGTGAAGTCTATGGTATTTTCAAAGCATATTGTACACGTGTAGGAAGTGGACCTTTTCCTACCGAACTGTTTGATGAGGCGGGAGATCAGCTTCGTAAACTTGGATTCGAGTTTGGATCTGTAACAGGTAGACCTCGTCGCTGTGGTTGGATTGATTTGGTTGCATTACGTTATGCCATAATGATTGATGGAGTTACTCAATTGATTATGATGAAAAGCGATGTTTTAGATACTTTCGAAACTATCAGAGCTTGCGTTGGATATGAAATAGAAGGAAAGAAGGTGACGGAATTTCCTTTCGAGATAGATGAAAATATAAAGCCTATATATGTAGATATGAAAGGCTGGGATACGGATATGACAGGAATGAGAAAAGAGGATGAGTTCCCTCTCGAATTTAAACAATACGTTGCATTCCTTGAAAAAGAACTTAATGTTCCGATAAGCATTGTTTCTATCGGGCCGGATAGGGCACAGACCATCGTCAGAAAATAAAACGTTTTTTTAGATATGAATGTGCCAATAAACAATGTTGGCACATTTTTTGTTTTTCAGATAAATAAGGTTTTAATAATTATAATAAAAAGAATATATATGTACATAGGTTGGATTTTATTTGGATTAATAGCAATTGTCAGCTTTGGAGTTTCGCAGATGCTGAAAAGTAAATTTACGAAATACTCGAAAATACCATTAGATAGTGGAATGACTGGGCGAGATGTAGCTGAAAAGATGCTTCATGATAATGGGATATATGATGTGAAAGTCGTATCGACACAAGGTATGTTGACAGACCATTACAATCCTGCGAATAAAACTGTAAACCTGAGTGAAGGTGTCTATGCCAGCAATAGTGTGGCCGCCGCCGCTGTTGCCGCTCATGAATGTGGGCATGCTGTACAGCATGCACATGCATACGGTCCACTGAAGATGCGTTCGGCTCTTGTTCCGGTTGTTAGCTTTGCATCCTCATGGGTGACATGGATTATTCTTGCAGGTATTTTCTTTATCAATACATTTCCTACACTGATTTGGATCGGTATTGCTTTGTTTGCATTGACTACTATTTTTAGCTTTATCACACTTCCTGTCGAAATCAATGCCAGTAGCAGAGCTTTGGTCTGGTTAAATAGTGCAGGGGTTACCAGTATTAATAACCATGATATGGCAAAAGATGCTCTGAAATGGGCTGCCTATACTTATGTTATAGCTGCCATAGGATCTCTTGCAACATTGCTCTATTACATAATGATTGCATTAGGTGGCAGAAGAAGCTAATAATTCTTAATTAAGACACATAAGGGTAGCTCTGTTAAGCTACTCTTTTTTATTATAAATATTCGGAATAGGCAAGATACCATATCTTTGCATCTTTCTCTAACTCAGATTATGTCCAAATGAAACCAATCATGTTTATTGCATTTCTCGTTGTATATCTTCTCGCAAACTTTTACGTTTTTTATCATATTTGGATAGCTATGCCGGCTACCACAGTGGGGCGTACAGCTTTAGTTTCTGTGGCTATTATAGCGGTAGCATCACTTTTTATCACATTTTTGATTGGAGAGTCGCTTCCCGTTTGGATGACGACTTTCTTTTACAAAGTGGGCACAGCTTGGCTATTTATCATGCTTTACTTCTTCCTCATTATGGCAGTAAAAGATCTATTCGGGCTCACTAACCGTTTGTTTCACTTTATGCCCGAT
The DNA here is from genome assembly GCA_002409595.1 of Dysgonomonas sp. UBA5412. GTDB lineage: Bacteria > Bacteroidota > Bacteroidia > Bacteroidales > Dysgonomonadaceae > Dysgonomonas. Next base: position 353,984 of record DHNQ01000029.1, on the reverse strand, counting down.
GATGCTATCACCCGTTATACTAAGGAAAACTGGGTGGGGCTTGGCTTTATGGTAGGATTTGTATTTTTGCTGATGCTTTGCGGTTATCTTAAATATCAATGGAAAGTAAAAGTCGATCTTCCCATTCAGATTTATAAAACCATGGGCGATTCTACCAATACCCGCTCCTTGAAGATTGTGGCTATTAGTGACCTTCATCTGGGATATAATATTGGCAAAAAAGAGTTTGAAGGGTGGGTGAACACAATAAACGCAGAAAATCCGGATATTGTGTTAATCGCCGGAGATATGATAGACAATAGCGTTCGTCCACTCAATAAAGGACATTTTGAAGAAATCTTTCATAAGATAAAAGCACCTTATGGAATTTATGCTTGTCTCGGAAATCATGAGTATCTTAGTGGCATAAATAACAGCCTCGATTTTCTCAATAAAACAGGAATAAATTTGTTGCGAGATTCAGTGGCATTAGTGGATAGTAGCTTCTATGTAGTCGGGCGCGACGATAAATCGAATCCAAACCGTAAACCATTGAAAGACTTGGTAGCAGGATTAGATAAAACAAAACCTATATTGCTGCTCGATCATCAACCTTACGATCTGGAAGAAGCAGAAGCTTGTGGCATAGATTTTCAGTTTTCGGGTCATACCCATCAAGGGCAAGTGTGGCCTATATCTATGATCACAAAAAAGATTTACGAAGACGATCACGGTTTCTTGAAAAAAGGAAATACAAATATATATGTAAGTTCCGGTATCGGAATATGGGGCGGGAAATTCCGCATCGGTACACAATCCGAATATGTAGTTGTAGATATAAATAAAAAAGAATGAGAGTTTTTCTTAATGCTATAATTATACAAATTCTATTAAGCGCCTATATATATTGGCGTGGTTGGCAGGCTTTGCCAGACAAGAAGTATATAAAAATACCCTATGCGGCAATTTATATAATAGAACTTATTGTTTACTTTTTGGGCTTCTTCTCCTCAGGAGGAGGGGTTTTGCCATTCGATGCCTTACACGATTTTGCGTGGGTGGGTACTACGTGGATGATTTTTATTATCTATATGTCGGGGTTGCTTCTGATCTATGATTTGTTTAAATACATTGATCGGAAGAAGAAGATATTTCCGGTATCAATAGATTTGAGATCAAAAAAGAGCCGACTCATATACTTTGTCTCATGTCTCGTAATCGTTATTTCATCCATGTTGTATGGAAACTATCGTTTCTATCATCCGATAGTAACAGAAATGGATTTGACAGTAGAAAAGCATTCACCTAAAGTTAAAAATCTCCGGATTGTTGTAGCTACAGATGTACATGCTGGATATCTCATTGATAAAGAGATAATATCTATGTATGTAGATAAAATAATGGAACAAAAGCCCGATATTATCTTGTTGGTGGGCGATGTTATAGATTATGATTTGAAATCGCTCCAAGAACAGCATATGGAAACTGAGTTTCTACGACTCAAAGCACCTTATGGAGTATATGCTTCTACCGGCAACCATGAATATATTGCAACCTACGAAGGAGAGGACGAGGCCAAAATATCATGGTTGAGCGAAAAAGCAGGAATGACCGTTCTGCGCGATACCACGCTACTAATTGATAGTGCTTTCTATCTGGTTGGACGAGAAGACGACATGTGCGAATCAAGGAAGTCGTTGCCCGAAATAATGAAAGGTGTGGATAAGCAACTGCCCATAATAGTAATGAACCATGAGCCACATCACCTACACGAGGAGATGGAGGCCGGAGCAGATATTGCGCTGTATGGACATACGCACAACGGACAATTCTTTCCCGTTAATACAATAATGAAAGTCAGTTCGATGATATATAATACGGGGTTGATTTCCGAACAGATGAAGCTGCGTTCTATGTATGAGATTCCTTTTGGATATAAAAAGAAAGGCGACACGCATGTTTATGTTTCGTCTGGACTGGGACTTGCCGGACCGCAATATCGTATAGGTACGATTTCTGAAATTGTAGTTTTGAATGTGAATTTTAATAAATGATGTTTATCTTTAGCTATGCTAAAATCTCTTTATATAAAAAATTATGCACTGATCGATAGCCTTGAAATAGACTTCGAGCAAGGATTTTCTGTTATTACGGGTGAGACAGGAGCAGGTAAATCTATTATACTTGGAGCTTTGGCTTTGATACTTGGGCAACGCGCCGATACAAAAGCAATAAAACAAGGCGAAAATAAATGTATAATAGAAGGCTGTTTCGATGTTTCGGCATATGACCTTAAAGAATTTTGTGAAGAAAAAGATATTGAATTCGATGCCAATAGTTATATTCTTCGTAGAGAAATACTAGCAGGAGGAAAATCGAGAGCTTTTATAAATGATTCTCCCGTTTCTTTGACTGATCTTAAAGATCTTGGTAGTCAGTTGATTGATGTTCATTCGCAACATCAGAATCTACTGTTAGCCGATAGTCGCTTTCAGATGCAGATTGTAGATGCTTTGGCGGGCAATAAGGCTTTGCTGAAAGAATATCAAAAAGCCTTTCATCAATATAAGCAAGCGCAAAAAGCCCTGTCAGAACTAAGGGATTCAATAAAGAGGAGTAAAGAAGAAGAAGATTACCTTCGTTTTCAATACGAAGCTTTGAAAGAAGCAGTTTTGTCGGAAGGTGAACAAGAGGAGCTTGAGGGTAAACTCGAATTATTGAATCATGCCGAAGAGATTAAGTCATCCCTCTTTAAGATTCATACACTCTTGTCGGAAGACGAACGAGGTATTGTCTCGGCTTTGAAAGAAAGTCTTAATACAACATCTTCATTGTCGAGAGTATTCCCCAAGTCGGAAGAAATTGCACAGCGAATAGATACTGCATATATTGATATGAAAGACTTATCATCCGAAGTAGAAAAATTAGCAAACGATGTAGAATTCAATCCCGAAATATTAGCCTCGGTAGAGGCACGCCTTGATTTGATCTATTCTTTGCAAAAAAAACATCATGTTTCTACGGTCGGCGATTTATTGCAATTGTTCGATGATATTGCTCTCAAAATAGAAAAAATAGACTCGTCCGATCAACAGTTGGAAAGTTTAGAAAAAGAACTCAAACAAAAAGAAGATCATCTTTCAGTATTGGCTAAACAGCTTACAGGTAGTCGCTTAGCCGTTATTCCACAAATAGAAAAAGAATTGGTCGAAAAAGTAGCCTATCTTGGAATGCCTAATGTGAGATTTCAATGTAAGATGAATGCTTTAGACGCTCCGACGGTATATGGAGCAGACGAACTCGTATTTCTTTTTTCAGCCAATAAGAATGTTCCGCTGCAACCGGTCGCAAACATTGCTTCTGGTGGAGAAATATCACGGCTGATGCTTTGTCTTAAGTCGATGATTGCAGGAGCAACAGCTTTGCCAACTATTATTTTTGACGAAATAGATACCGGAGTCTCTGGTGAAGTTGCAGATAAAATGGGGCAGATAATGAGCGATTTCGGACAGAAGATGCAAGTAATAGCTATTACCCATCTACCACAGATAGCAGCCAAGGGTAAGGTGCATTATAAAGTATATAAATCGGACGAAGATAATTCTACTGTTACTCATCTTATTCGATTATCGGACGAAGAACGTCTTGATGAAATAGCACGTATGCTTAGTGGTGCGGTTGTAACAGATGCCGCCATTCAGAATGCCAAATCAATGTTGGGCTTTTCTTGAAAATTATTATTTAAGAAGAAAAGAATATGATCCCATTCTTAGACCTGAAACGAGAAACCGATAGATATGCTTCTGAAATAAAAGAAGCTGTCTCTCGTGTTGTGGATTCAGGTTGGTATATTATGGGAGAAGAAAAAGATCGCTTCGAAAAAGACTTTTCCGACTATTGTGGAGTCCGCAATTGTATCGGAGTAGGAAATGGCTTAGATGCGCTTCGCCTTATCCTTATGGCTTACATGGAAAGAGGCAGGATTAGCAAGGGGGATGAAATAATTCTGCCTGCAAATACATTTATTGCCACAGCTCTGGCTGTTTCTCAGTGCGGCTTAACGCCCGTTTTGGCAGATTGTGAAATAGATACCTTCAATTTAGACCCTTTGTCTGTAAAAAGTAAAATAACAGATAAAACAAAAGCGATTATTGCAGTTCATCTTTTTGGGCGTGTTGCTCCAATGCGTCAACTGCAACAATTAGCATCTGCTCACAATCTAATATTGATCGAAGATGCTGCGCAAGCACATGGAGCTGAATATGATGGACAGAAAGCAGGAAGCCTGTCCGATGCAGCAGCCTTTAGCTTCTATCCTGTAAAGAATCTAGGAGCGTTGGGCGATGCAGGGGCTGTTACTACAAGTGACGATATTTTAGCCTCCATTATCAGGCAATTAGCGAATTATGGATCAAATGAAAAATATTTGCACCGATATAAAGGATTAAATTCTCGATTAGATGAAATGCAAGCTGCCGTATTGTCTGTTCGTCTCAAACATTTGGATGAAGATAACCATATCCGACAAAAGATAGCCATTCGATATGCGGAGGGTATAAGAAATGAATTTATCAGATTGCCACTTTCAGGTGAACCTCAATGCCATGTATTTCATCTCTATGTGATACGTTCATCACAACGGGATAATCTTTCTCTATACTTACAGGAGAATGAGATACAGACTCAAATACATTATCCACATGCTATTCATAAGCAAGAAGCCTATAAAGAGCTGTCTGGTGAAATTTTACCGATTGCCGAACTGCTGCAAGATCAGATATTAAGTTTACCTCTCTATCCATCGTTAGACGATTCTGAAATTGAAAAAATAATTCAGGTTTTGAATAATTGGCAAGAATAGGTAAAAAAGAAAAAAATATTAAAATAACACATTCTAAAAGCCTTTCCAACCATATATTTGTTTTATATTTGTATTATAATTGATGAGTAAATAGTGATATCGAAAATAAATTTCTAAGGATTAATCAAAAACACAAAATATCAACCACTGATGATACTAACTCCCTTAACTTCCATCTCGCCTATAGATGGGCGTTATCGAAATAAAACGGAACAATTAGCCGATTATTTTTCAGAATATGCACTAATCAAATATCGTGTATTGGTAGAAGTTGAATATTTTATCGCTTTGTGCGAATTGCCTTTGCCACAACTGAAAGATATAGACAAAAATATATTTCCTAAACTAAAGCAAATTGTTTCTGACTTTTCAGAAGCAGATGCCTTGCGTATAAAGGAAACCGAAAAAATAACAAACCACGATGTAAAAGCAGTCGAGTATTTTATCAAAGAAGAATTTGATAAATTAGGTTTGCAACAATATAAAGAATTTATACACTTTGGATTAACATCGCAGGATATAAATAATACATCAGTTCCATTGTCGTTGAAAGATGCACTGAATAATGTTTATTATCCGATGTTAAATCAAATTATAGAAAAACTTATTTCTCAAGCTAAAGAGTGGGCTGATGTTGCAATGTTGGCAAAGACTCATGGGCAACCTGCTTCGCCGACCCGACTGGGCAAAGAGATAATGGTTTTTGCAAGCCGTCTTGAAGGGCAGCTGAAATTGTTGAAATCCATTCCGTTATCTGCTAAATTTGGCGGTGCTACCGGTAACTATAATGCACATACCGTAGCATATCCATCATATGATTGGAAAGCTTTCGGAGATAAATTTGTTTCTGAAAAACTGGGATTGGTGAGAGAAGAATGGACTACTCAGATTTCTAATTATGATAATCTGGCTGCCATTTTCGATGCTCTTAAGCGTATTGATACAATTATGATAGATCTCAATAGAGATTTCTGGCAATATATATCTATGGAATACTTCAAACAAAAAATTAAAGAAGGAGAAATAGGTTCGTCAGCAATGCCTCATAAAGTAAATCCTATTGATTTTGAAAATGCAGAAGGAAATCTTGGAATTGCAAATGCAATATTAGAGCATTTGTCATCCAAATTGCCCGTTTCGCGTCTTCAACGCGATTTGACAGACTCTACAGTTTTGCGAAATGTGGGTGTTCCTTTTGGGCACATACTTATTGCAATGCAGAGTACGTTAAAGGGCTTGGATAAATTATTGATCAACAAACAAGCTTTAGCTAATGATCTGGACAACTGCTGGGCTGTGGTAGCCGAAGGTATTCAGACTATTCTTCGTCGCGAAGGATATCCAAAACCTTACGAAGCATTGAAGGCTCTTACCCGCACCAATGAGGCAATAACCGAAAAGTCAATTTCTGAGTTTATTTCAGAACTTGATGTGAGCGAAGCTGTGAAAAATGAATTAAGAAAAATTACACCTCATTCTTATACCGGGGTATAATATTAATTATAACCGTGAGGTTATTAAAAACAAGTACTTTTATTTATAAAAAACAAAACAAAAAATGGTGACAGACAAGGGAAATGATAGAGAAGGCCGGGATGGTTACTCATCATCAGACAAAAATTCGAACGGATCAGAACCCGTAAAAAAGAAGCGTACCCGTGTGGGAGATTTACGCAAACAGGCCTACGATACTAATACTGACAGAAATCCATACAAGAACAATGGAGACAGATCGGACAGACAGGGAGGTTATGATTCTAACCGTCAGTCAAGACCATCATCTTATGATCGAAATGATGGAGAAGAACGTCGTTCTTATGGAAATAGCTCTTATGGAAATAATCAGAATCGCCAATCTGGAACCAGAGGTGGCGGTGGAAATTATTCTAATAACAGAGAGGGAGGCAATTATTCCAATAACAGAGGTGGCGGCAACTACTCTAACAATAGAGGAGGTGGCAACCAATCTTCGTATGGTAATAACAGAGGCAGTGGATATGAGAATCGTCGTCCTAATGACTACAACCAAAGAGGTGGTGGCTATAATAAGCCTGCCGGCGGTGGCATAAAAAGACTGGTAAAACCAGTTAAATACAAAGAAAATATTGATCCGAACACACCTTTACGTTTAAATAAATATTTAGCAAATGCCGGAGTTTGTTCTCGTCGCGAGGCAGATGCTTACATCACGGCAGGGGTAGTAAAAGTGAACGGTGAAGTTGTTGATCAATTGGGAGCAAAGGTTACACGTGGCGACATGGTCACTTTCCACGATCAACCGGTTCGTTTAGAAAGCAAGGTGTATGTTCTTTTGAATAAACCTAAAAATTGTGTAACAACATCGGACGATCCTCAAAATCGTTTGACTGTAATGGATTTGGTGAAAAACGCTTGTCCGGAACGTATTTATCCGGTAGGACGTCTCGACCGAAATACAACAGGAGTATTGTTGTTGACAAATGATGGAGACTTAGCATCTAAATTGACGCATCCTAAATTTAAGAAGAAAAAAATCTATCAAGTAACACTTGATCGTGATGTTGCGATCGAAGATATGCAGGCTATTGCCGATGGTATCGAATTGGATGATGGTGAAATACATGCCGATTCCATAGCGTACCAAGCAGAAGACGTATTGAACGTGGTGGGTATAGAAATACACTCAGGACGCAATCGTATAGTTCGTCGTATATTCGAAAAATTAGGCTATCAGGTTGTGAAGCTTGATCGTGTTTATTTTGCAGGATTGACTAAAAAGAACGTTCTTCGTGGTAAATGGCGTTATTTGTCAGAAAAAGAAGTAAACATGCTTCGTATGGGAGCTTTTGAGTAAAAGATAAAAATATTGATATAAAGATGGAGAAGATTCGTAGAACAAAAATTGTTGATGTATTCAAAGATCTTAAGTTTGGATCTGAAATTGACGTGAAAGGATGGGTACGTACCATTCGCGGTAATAAATATGTAAACTTTATCCATCTTAATGATGGTTCTACTGTCCATAATCTTCAGATAGTAGCCGACGTGGAAAAATTTGGAGAAGATTTCTTCAAACCTGTAACTACCGGAGCTTGTATTCATGTAATAGGAACTCTTGTAGAGTCGCAAGGAAAAGGTCAAAGTGCTGAGATTCAGGCAAGTTCTATCGAAGTATACGGTACGGCCGATCCTGAAACTTATCCTTTGCAAAAGAAGGGACATTCTTTAGAGTTTTTGCGTGAAATAGCTTATCTGCGTCCTCGTACCAATACTTTTGGTGCTATATTCCGTATCAGACATCATATGTCTTATGCTATACATAAGTATTTTAACGACAAGGGATTCTTTTATTTTCATACTCCGATCATAACAGGGTCGGATGCTGAAGGTGCCGGATCCATGTTTCAGGTGACTACGTTGGATGTTAATAATATTCCTCGTACCGAAGAAGGTAAGGTTGACTATTCGGAAGATTTTTTCGGTCAGGCTACCAATCTGACTGTTTCCGGACAACTTGAAGGAGAATTAGGTGCTATGGCATTGGGTGGAATCTATACATTTGGTCCTACGTTTCGTGCCGAAAATTCGAATACTCCTCGCCACTTGGCAGAGTTTTGGATGATCGAGCCGGAAGTAGCTTTCTATGATATTCATGATAATATGGATTTGGCTGAGGATTTTATGAAATATCTGATCGGATATGCTCTCGAACATTGTAAAGACGATATTGCTTTCTTAAACGAGATGTTTGATAAGGAATTATTAGAGCGTCTGAATTTTGTTTTGGCTCATGATTTTGTTCGCCTTACTTATACTGAAGGTGTCGAAATCTTGGAGAAGAGTGGTCACAAATTTGAATTTCCTGTTTATTGGGGTGCTGATTTGCAGTCGGAACATGAACGTTATTTGGTAGAGAAACACTTTAAACGTCCGGTTATCCTTACTGACTATCCGAAAGAAATCAAATCTTTCTATATGAAACAGAATGAAGATGGAAAGACAGTACGTGGTATGGATGTTCTTTTCCCTAAAATAGGAGAAATAATCGGAGGCTCGGAACGTGAAGTGGATTACGATAAACTTGTAAACCGTACGAAAGAACTGAATATGAATACTGATCCTATTTGGTGGTATTTAGAAACTCGTAAATTTGGCTCTGCGCCGCATTCAGGATTCGGTCTGGGCTTTGAACGCCTTATTCTGTTTATTACCGGTATGGCTAATATACGTGATGTGATTCCATTCCCTCGTACGCCTAACAATGCAGAGTTCTAAAGTATTCTGAACGATTGAATATAAAAAGCAGTAAAGATTGATTCTTTACTGCTTTTGTTTTTTATGTACATTTGTACTTTAATTGGTTGTGTTTATCTATATTAGAGTCTTAACTTCTTGTTGAGGGGTAGAGAAAACTAACAATTGAAAAAAGGGGAAAAAGTGTACAAGTTTGTAACCTTTTAGTTAAAATACACCTCTTACAGTTATATGATTAAAATAGAAAAATGAGTAAGATACAATCGAATATGTTAAATAAAGGAGCGCTTTTGTTGAAACGCTTCTATTCCGAGTCGGAGTCTAAGATGCAGAAGGTACAGGACTCTAAACTCCGAAATGGATTGCTCTGGTGTGTTGTTGTTCTCATTTGTTTTTCGGCAATCTTACTGTTAAATTATTTGACTCCTATCATTTCCGACGACTTTGCATATTTATTTATATATGGCGAAAATATTCGGATCAATTCTCTTGCTGACATTCTGCAATCTCAAATCAACCATTACTATATGTGGGGAGGGCGCAGTGTTGTCCATTTTATAGCTCAGGTTCTGCTTCTCATTCCTCCATTAGCTGCTGATGTTCTTAATTCTTTGGCCTATGTCGTTTATATTTTCTTGATCTATTATCATATTAAAGGAAATGCAAAAAGCAGTCTGAAATTATTTGTATTGATCAATCTTGCCGTTTGGTTTATGCAACCTGTTTTTGGCGATACTATTTTGTGGATTACGGGTGCGGCAAATTATCTTTGGGGTACTGTTCTTATTCTTTTATTTCTTTTGCCTTATCGGCTCTATCAAGGAAGGAAATTCTCCATGTTGGAGCAGTTTATTTTTTCTGTTTTATTGTTTGCCTTTGGCGTTTTGGCAGGATGGACAAATGAAAATACTGCGGGAGCTATGATTTTGATAGTGTTATTTTTCTATTCCTATTATCGCTCAGTTAGATGGAAAATTCCCGTATGGAGTGTTTGTGGGTTAATCGGTGCTGTATTTGGCTATATGGTTATGATTCTTGCTCCCGGTAATTTTGAAAGGGCAGGGACTTCTGATCTAAATCTCTATTTAGTTGTTTACCGATTGTTTAACTGCGCACTTACTTTCTTTTATTACTGTGGTCCTTTAATCTTGACTTGTGGTGTCGTTTATGTATTGTATTATCATTTTTATAAAGGCGAAAGAAATTCTCATCTTATTCTTAGTATTATATATTCTACAGCAGCTATTGCAGCCATTTTGGCGATGGTGTTGTCCCCTACATTTCCACGTAGAGCATTGTTCGGAGTAGTAACTTTCCTTATTATAGGGATGGGAACGTTGTTTTATAACCTCGATTTCAGAAATAGCTTTCTTCGTCAGATTCGATCTGCTATTATCATAATCGGGCTTTGTAGTTTTATATTTACTTATTATTTAGCTGCCAAGGAGATAAACCGCTTTAAGGGAATTGTTACTTATAGAGAAGCTGAAATAGAGAAAGCTAAAAATTCGGGAGCCAGTTTATGTGTGTTTGAGCGTTATGATGGAAATGTTTATATACACGGAGAAGATCCTTTTTCGGAGGAGTTAATGACCCGTTATTATGGAATTAAGATACGTCTGAAAAATCCGGATTAGAAGATGTCTATTCCCATCAGAGTTCCGGTAATAATACCGGCAACACCGAGTAGAATGAGTAATGAACCAATTATTTTATTGAATATCTGTAAACCTCTAGGGTTGAAGTGACTTCGTAGCTTGCTTACAAGATAGGTTACCAATAACCACCACAGAAAAGCTCCGATGCCGATGAAGAGTATTGATATGAGATCATAACCAAAGGGTTTGTCTGCATCTATGACATTGAAACGTGCAAATAATGCTATGTAAAGGAATAGGGTTGCAATATTGGATATGGTGAGAAAAAACGAGGATATAAATACTTTCCATGAGGATATTTTATTCTCTTTCAGTTTGGTGAGGCTTTTAGACGGATTCTTGTTAAATACCACATAACCAAATACTATCAGAACAATACTGCCTATTACTTTTAATGGGCCTTCGTGTTGTTGTATAAATTCGGTGCTGAATCCCATTCCCAAAGCGGCTATTATTGCTAGTAGAGCGATCAACATATCTCCGACCACTGCTCCGATGCCGGTTATGAGTCCGTTTTTTCTGCCTTCATTCAAAGTTCTCTGTACGCACAACATGCCTACGGGACCCATAGGGGCTGAAGACAAGAAGCCTATAAATAAACCTTTTATTATGATATATATCATCAACTGCTTTTTATTGCGGATGTTTATGCCTTCCTTTTTAGTTGCTAAACATATAATAATAGTGATAAATAGGATAGAAATTATCCATTTCACAATCCGCGCTATAGTGCAAAGATAAGATCAAATTATTAAATAGCCTTATACGAACAGATAAAAGGGGATAGGCTATTAAGCTTTTTTAATTTAATAGCCTTCCTTAGTTAATCTATTTATGGTAGGATGAGTATGTTATACAGATATTTAGGTTTTATATTTTCTTTAATTGCCATTTGCCGTATCTTAGATATAAAGACGATAAGATCAGCAGACCTCCCCAGTAAACATATTCTACTGTCCATGATACGGCAACTGAAGCTTCTTTATATATGACGATCCAATACATATATAATATATAAAGAACCAATGTAATGACTTCCATAAATAAGGCAGCGCGAGTATTGCCTGTGCCTGATATAGAATTGAATACAACAGAGCTTATACTGCATACTGGTAATGCAAATATAACAACCAATAGAGGTGCTACTGATGCGGGGATAAGGCTCGTGTCTTCGTGCGAAGCTATCAGAGAAATCCAGTATTCGGCTCCTGTTCCGGTTATGAGCATCACTACTCCAATGATACCAAGGCTTAGTAAGCAGATACGCTTCACCAAAGGTATTACGTCTTTGACCTGACCGGCTCCCATTGTATTACCTACAAGAGTGTTAGCTGTCGTAGCTAAGGCATTTATAGGGATGAAGAATAGCATATAGAAGTTTCGGACTATGTTTGTAACAGCCAGAGCCCGTGCCGAATGTTGTTCGATTGCTAAGAAGAAAATGAACCATGTCGACATTGATATAAGGTATTGCACCATTGTAAATGAAGAAATGTTAAGTATATTCTTTACGATGGAGAATTTGAACCTCATCTTCATAAATCCATATTTCTGAAGGTCTACAGTTTTGAGAGTGTAGATGACGAAGAATAATACAGATGCCATTTCAGAGATAACAGCAGCTATACCCGCCCCAGCAATGCCAAGTTCGGGAAACCCGAAGTTTCCGAAAATCAATATATAGTCTCCTAAGAAGTTGACTACTGCCATTATTATGGCGTTTATAGTTAATACAGGTGTACGAGCTATGCCGACATAGAAGGCTCGGAACATAACATTGATGGAGGCAAAGAAAAAGCCGAATATACGCCACGATAAATAAGAATTTACTGCCGCATATACTTCCTTCGATTCCATAAAGTTGGGAAGGATGTACTTTGTCATTAATGACGATCCTGTGAATAGTAATAGAGCTAATACTTCGAGAAAGATTATGCCCTGAATTACAATGCTTCCTATCTTATTATAGTTTGCTTCTCCATTTCGGCGACTGATCATAATCTGCCCTCCGATACTGAACCCAAAGCAAAGGGTGAAGAATGCAATATAATATATACCTGCAAGTCCGGATGCACTTTGTTCTACTTCTCCGACTTTGCCTAGAAAGATTGTTGCTGTTATCTGAACAAGATTTTGGGCAAGCAGCCCTAACATGATAGGTATGCTAACCTTCCATATGTCCTTATATGAATATAAACGCATGTTGAGGTTTGTTAAGCTAAAAAGTACCTTTTTTAGCTTTTAATTAATGATGAAATGTTTCTTTATTTTATAAGTTTGTTGGTCTTTGTGTCAGGGAAGGCTACCCAAGGTTTGAACTTCTTAGCTTCTTCAAAGTCCATTTGGGCATAAGACATGATGATCACAATATCTCCGGGTTGAACTCTTCTTGCTGCTGCGCCGTTGAGACAGATGGAACCCGAACCTCGTTCTCCTTTTATGATATAGGTTTCCAGACGTTCTCCGTTATTATTATTCACTATCTGTACCTTTTCACCCTCAATGAAATTTACAGCATCCATCAAGTCCTCATCTATTGTGATACTTCCTATATAGTTTAAATTTGCTTCGGTTACGGTAACTCGATGCAATTTTGATTTTACAACCTCTATAATCATGATTTATTTAGGCGTTAATTTCCCGATTGATAATATGTAACGTTGTCTATTAAGCGAACATCTCCACAGAAGACGGCAATACATCCTACTGCATATTTTGTTTCATCCCAATTGGATATGGGTTGTAAAGAATACCCATCAACTATTTCAAAATATTCAACCTCCAGAGAGTCTATCGAGTTGATCTTGTCTATTACTATTTGTTTCAGTTCCTCAACCGGATACTGAGTCCATTTTTCTTTATATCCTAGCAGGTTTTCTGATATCTTTAGCGCGTCTTGTTTTTGCTTCAAACTAAGCCTTGCATTTCGACTACTAAGAGCAAGTCCGCTCGCTTCGCGCATAATTGGCATCGGTACTATTTCTATATTCAGCTTAAGCTGATTCACCATTTCTCTTATAATAGCCAATTGTTGAAAATCTTTCTCTCCAAAATACGCCTTATCCGGCTTCACTATATCAAATAGACGGCTTACTACCTGAGCTACTCCGTTGAAGTGTCCCAGGCGATGAGTGCCTTCCATTACCTTATCTATTTTGCCAAAGTCAAATTGGCGAGTGTCCGGTTCCGGATATATTTCTTCCACAGAAGGAGCAAAGATTATATCGACTCCTGCTTTCTCCAGAAATTTACAGTCTTCATCTAAAGTTCTTGGATATTTGTCCAGATCCTCTTTGTTATTAAACTGTGTGGGGTTGACAAATATGCTGACAATGCTTATGTCGTTGTCAGAAATACTTTGTTTTACCAATGATAAATGTCCTTCGTGCAGAGCCCCCATTGTGGGCACGAAACCTATGGATTTTCCTTCTTTGCGCATGCTGTTAACAGCTTCTTGCACTTCTTTTACAGTCTTTATCAAGTTCATATTTACCTAATAAATAAAACGGATACAAAGCAAGTAAATATTTATGAAACCGCGAAGCGATCAAGCTTTTTTATTCCATATTTTAACTCATGGTCAGAATGATTTAGATATAATATTTAAGGTGTAATTCTTTCTCTCTTTTATAATCTTTAGCAAGGTATAAGTTATGTCGTAAATCATGTTTTTTACTCTTTATCTTTACTTTAAAAAGATTGGAAGAGAACTTTGTCTACCAAAGTTTGCAAAAAAGAAGATTTTTTTTTATTATCTTTGTATTCTCAATCGAATACAGAAGAGATTAATAAATAAATGAGTACAAAAAAGATTTTATACATTACGCAGGAGATAACACCTTATCTTTCGGAATCACCAATTGCAACCAATTGCAGATACTTACCACAGGCAATACAAGAAAAGGGGCAAGAGATAAGAACCTTTATGCCGAAATTTGGAAATATAAATGAAAGGCGCAATCAGCTTCATGAAGTAATCCGTTTGTCGGGCATGAATCTTATTATTGATGATACTGATCATCCGTTGATAATCAAAGTGGCATCGATACAAGCTGCTCGTATGCAGATTTACTTTATTGATAATGACGATTACTTTAAGCGTAAGCATACAATAGCAGATGATAATGGTGTTGAGTTTTCAGATAATGAAGAGCGCAGTATCTTTTATGTGAGAGGCGTTTTAGAAACGATCAAGAAATTGCGTTGGATACCGGATATTATAGACTGTCATGGCTGGATGACGGCTTTGACCGGATTGTATATTAAGACGGCTTATGCTGATGATCCATGTTTTAAAAACTCAAAGATTGTATATTCTCTATATAATGACGGGTTTAAACAGCCTTTTAGCGAAACTTTTGCAGATAAGCTAAAATTTGATGGTATTAAAGATAAAGATGTTGCCGGTTTGAAAGGACCTGTTGATTACGAAGCATTATCTAATTTTGCTATCAACTACGCCGATGGAATAATTCAAAGTGAAGAGTCTGTGAATGGGAATATACTCGATTTTGCAAATAAATCAGGGAAGAAATTCTTATCTTATCCCGGCGGTTTAGACACTTCTGTGGACGCAATCAATAATTTTTACGAGAATCTTTAAAGTATCTAAAATAAAAATAGAAAAATGCTGTTTTATTTTTAGTAAACAGCATTTTTTTAGATATTTGACTCCCAAATTTGAATTAACATTATTTCAATGAAAATTAAAACATTATTGAGCCTGGTAATACTCTTCTTTGCAGTTGTCTTTATTGCTTGTGATGACGATCTTAGTACAATTGGCCAAAGTATACAACCCGGAGGTGATGATATCTCAGCAAAGGGCGACACCATTACTACAATAACAGCAGCAACTGTTTCTTTTCAAGATTCTATATATGCCCGTTCGGAATATGGATTACTCGGAGAATACATTGATCCGATCTTCGGTAAGGTGAAGTCAGACTATATGACTGAATTCTTTTGTCCGGACGATATCGAGTTTAAAAATCCTAATAACAAAAAGTTAACTATAGATTCTGTGTTTTTGAATTTGCAATTTACTACTTTCACAGGTGATACTGTTGCTCCAATGGGGTTGTCTATTTATGAAGTGACAAAATCTCTTGAGCCTGTCTTTTTTACGAATGTTAATCCTTCGCAGTATACGGATAATATGAGTAAATTGTTGGGACAGAGTATTTTTTCTATACAGGATTTAAATGATACAGTAATAAGTTCCATTCATGTTAAGACTATCAAAACACAACTTAATTTAGAGTTAGGGCAGCGTTTTTATAACCAATGGGTGACCAATAAAGGTACATTTGATAATTCAGATTCATTGAAGAAATTTTTCAAGGGGATATATGTAACTACAACATTTGGATCAGGTAGTATGATTAATGCTGCTTATACTGATTTAAATATTCATTATACTTATCAAGGACGCAATGTGGCTAATACGGCAGATTCGGCAATCGTTGGCAATTTTTCATTGTCAGCTACACCCGAAGTTATCCAAATGAACCATGTGAAAAATACATTACCGGATGATATGTTAGGTTCAAGTGATGTGAAAACATACCTGAAAACACCCGCGGGAGTCTATACTCAATTGACAATTCCGTTGGAGGATATTGTTAAGGCTACAGGAAAAGATAGAGTAATCAATGCTGCTAACTTTAAGATTAAGGGTTATACAGAAGAAGAAGAAAAATCGAAATTATCCAGACCTTCTTATGTTTTATTTATAAATAAAGACTCCTTGCCCAACTATTTTTATAAGAAAGAATATAGCACTACATCTAAGACTGCTTTTGTCGTAGCTAGAAACTCGACTACAAATACTTATGATTTAGGAAACTTGGCAAGTGTTATTAATTTTTATACTGAGAAATATAAAGATGCAAAAACTCTTCCTAATTTGGAGTATCTCATTATACCAATATCTGTGACAGGAACTAGCTCTTCGTCAGGAGCCTTTACTGTTACGGATGTATATAACTTGATGAATCCCACTTCTGCAATATTGAGAACAAATAAGGAAAACTTGAAAATGACTATTGTGTCAAGTAAATATTGATGGTCAGATAGAAATATAATTATCATATAATATTCCTCAAAAAAGAAATACCGCTAACAATTAGCGGTATTTCTTTTTTGTTTTCGGATGATAATTTAGTTTTTGTCTTACATATTCAAATAGAAATCCTTTACGAGTTGAGTAAATTCGTCTGAATATTTGTGCCTTTCCGTTTCGATAACTAAATCTGATTCGACCAATCGGCTTTCATCTCTTGATATCTCAACTAATATTCTTTTCGGATTACTCATCTTTGTTGGATATACATTTGTATAGCGAGTGATAAATAGACCGTTTTCTTTTGCTCTATCTAATATTCCAGCTTTGTAATCAAATGGGTATATCATAGATAGACGTCCATTTTTACTTAATAAAGTGGATGATATTTTAATGAGTTCACCCATCTGTAAGCTATCCGTATGACGAGCGGCGGATCTTGCTGCATTGGAAGACTTTAGCGATTGAGAGAAGAATGGTGGATTTGAAATAATAAGATCATATTGCATCTTCGTTTTCAAATGAAAATTTTGAAGAGAGATTTCTGTACAGTTTATTCGTTGAGCAAAGTTTGTTGGCTTTACGTTTATCATAGCCTGCTCTATGGCACTCGACTCTATGTCAATAGCCTCTATTGAGATATCTTTGCTTCGTTGAGCCAACATTAAAGCAATCAATCCAGACCCTGTTCCTATATCCAGACCAGTTCTGCAATTGTTGATATTTGCCCATGCTCCTAATAGGACTCCATCAGTGCCCACTTTCATCGCACAGCGGTCATGGAATATGGTAAATTGCTTAAATTTGAAATAAGGATTTGGCATATTTAGTTTATTTATCTGAAACTAACTTTGTGGCACAAATTTTGTTATATATACAAGCAAAGTTAGTTATATATTCTGTATTTTTACATCCCTTATAAATAGAGGGAGATTAATCCAAAAAAGAAAAAGGATAAATATGTTTAATAGGAAAAAAGATATTCTAAGTCTCGAAGAAGGAAGGGAGCCCGTTATTTCGATCATAACCAATGACTTCGACGATGGAGATTGTTATATAAATGAAGATGACCTAAAAGAAGAGTTACCCATCTTACCTCTTCGTAATACGGTTATTTTTCCCGGAACGAGTATGCCCATTTCAGTTGCTCGTAAGAAATCCTTGAAGCTGATAAAGAGTATAAATAATAAAAAAGGAAAATATGTAGGTTTAGTCTGCCAAAAGGACGCAGATAATGATGATCCCGAATTTGGTGATTTATATTCTATCGGTGTTATTGGAGAAATAATACGTGTTATAGAACTTCCGGATGATGAAAATGTTACTGTTATTTTTCAAGGTAAAAAACGTTTTAAGTTAACAGAGTTAACTCAAAACGAACCTTTTATGAAGGGGCATTATGAAATAAAAGAAGGAGTTCCGGTGCTTAAAACAGATACAGAATACAAAGCATTGCTCGATTCTATAAGAGATCTTACAATACAGATGCTTCGTATGTATGGAGAGCCTCCAAAGGAGTTTATACAACGTTTGAAGTCAGACGTTATATCTTCTTTTCTTGTAAACTATTGTTGTGCAAATCTTCCTGTTGGTGGAACTGAAAAGCAAAGCTTATTGGAAATCGACGATGATAAGGAACGTGCCTATCGTTTGTTAGTTATTCTCAATCGTGAAACTCAACTGATGGAGATGAAGCTCAATATTCAGATGAAAACACGTGAGGAGCTTAACCAACAACAGAAAGAATATTTTCTTCAACAACAAATCAAAACGATACAAGACGAGCTTGGAGGCAATCCTCAACAAGCCGATCTTGAAGAATTTAAGCAGAAAGCTTTAAAGAAGAAATGGAGTGCATCCGTAGCTCAGATATTTGAGAAAGAAATGAGTAAATTGGAACGATTGCATCCTCAGTCGCCCGACTACTCTACACAATATACATATATAGAGACTCTCTTGGACTTACCTTGGGATGAATATACAAAAGATAATTTCAATTTAAAAAATGCTCAGCGAGTTTTGGATCGTGATCATTTTGGACTAGAAAAAGTCAAAGAACGTATCATTGAGCATCTGGCAGTTTTAAAATTGAAGGGTGACTTAAAATCTCCGATTATATGTCTGTATGGACCTCCCGGAGTGGGAAAAACGTCTTTGGGGAAATCGGTCGCAGAGGCACTTAATCGTAAATATGTACGAGTTTCTTTTGGAGGGTTGCACGATGAATCAGAGATTCGGGGGCATCGCCGCACATATATAGGCGCTATGCCGGGACGTATTATCCAGAATATATTGAAAGCCGGATCGTCTAATCCTGTTTTTGTATTAGACGAGATTGATAAGATAGGAACAGACTTTAAGGGAGATCCCTCTTCTGCGTTATTAGAAGTTTTGGATCCAGAACAAAATTCAGCATTTCACGACAATTATCTTAATATAGATTACGATCTGTCTAAAGTAATGTTTTTGGCTACGGCAAATAATCTGTCTACAATTTCGCAACCATTGTTAGACCGTATGGAACTTATTGATGTGAGTGGTTATATAATCGAGGAAAAGATTGAAATAGCCCGTCGTCACCTAGTACCTAAGCAGATGGAAAATCATGGCTTGCAAAAAGACGCGATTGAGATACCTAAAAAGACATTAGAGAAGATAGTAGAGAATTATACGCGCGAATCAGGAGTACGTGAATTAGATAAGAAACTTGCGAAAATAATGCGTAAAGTTGCTCGTAAAGTTGCTTCAGACGCAGAATATAAGAAGTTTATCGAACCTAATGATTTACAAGAATACTTGGGCGCAATAGAATATAGCAGAGATCAATATCAAGGCAATGGTTATGCCGGAGTAGTTACAGGCTTGGCTTGGACTTCGGTTGGTGGAGAAATTCTTTTTATCGAAACATCTCTGAGTAAGGGTAAAGGTGGGAAACTGACCTTGACCGGAAACTTGGGAGATGTGATGAAAGAGTCGGCAGTCTTGGCATTGGAATACCTTCGTTCTCATGCTCAAATTCTGGGTGTTGATCAGAATGTGTTTGACAACTGGAATGTACATGTCCATGTGCCGGAAGGAGCTATCCCTAAAGATGGTCCGTCGGCAGGTATTACAATGGTTACCTCTCTAGCATCTGCCTTTACACAGCGTAAGGTGAAAGCTAATTTAGCGATGACAGGCGAAATAACATTGCGTGGTAAGGTTTTACCGGTAGGAGGTATTCGAGAAAAAATACTGGCAGCCAAACGTGCCGGGATAAAAGATATTATTCTTTGCGAAGAAAATAAAAAGGATATTGAGGAAATTAAACCTCTTTATTTGAAAGGACTGACTTTTCACTATGTGAATGATATCAAACAAGTCTTGGATGTAGCCTTACTGAAAGAAAAAGTTAAGCATCCTTTAGATCTTACAGTGAAAGACGAAAAGGAGTCGAACTAAGTGAATAAAAAGAAATAAGTGCAAATCCTAGGATTTGCACTTATTTCTTTTGAACAAATTTCTTACATTTGCACCATAATGATTGGTAACTCGGATATAAAAGAAAAAGGCACATCTCTTATTAAATACGCTATGCACTATGGGGCTATTTTAGGTGTGTTTTGGATGGTGAAGTATTTATTTTTGATTGGATCAGGTTTTTCTGATCACATTTTTATATACATATTCTATTTGTTGAATGTAGGTACATTTCTACTGATTTATATCTTTACATTCAAATACAAAAGCCTTGATCCGGAACATCCAAAAGGAGTGTTGTCCTGTATTCTGTTTGTTACTTTGGTGTGTTTTTTCGCTTCTTTTTTCGAGGCGGTAATAATATATGCTCATTACAAATTTATAGATCCTTCATTTTTTGCTAGTATGATCGCACCTGTAATGAATATGATCGAAAACTTACCTAATCCGCCAGATCAGAAAGAGATTTTAGAAAATATATTTTCTTCACAGCCTATATATATCGTATCAGAATTTATAAAGAATACTTTATTAGGCTTGATGTTAGGATTATTAATGGCGTTCTTGGTTAATACGAAAATAAGTAACGATAAATAGTCGATTTATTAGATGAATATATCTGTTGTCATACCTTTGCTTAATGAAGAAGAGTCTATCCTAGAGCTTCATGCTTGGATAAAGCGTGTGATGGAGGAGAATAAATTTTCTTACGAAATAATCTTTGTAGATGATGGAAGTACAGACCACTCGTGGAAAATTATATCAGATCTGCAAAAATCGTTTCCTGAGGTGAAGGCAATTCGCTTCCAGAGGAATTATGGTAAGTCTCCTGCCTTACATTGTGCATTTCAGAGAGTAGAAGGAGATGTTGTGATAACAATGGATGCCGATCTGCAAGATAGTCCCGACGAGATACCGGCTTTATATAAGATGATTGTAGATGATGGATATGACTTGGTTTCCGGATGGAAAAAAAAGCGATACGATCCTTTGTCTAAAACTATTCCTACTAAATTGTTTAATGCCACAGCGCGCAAAGTGTCGGGTGTGAAATTACATGATTTCAATTGTGGATTAAAGGCATATCGTAAAGACGTTGTAAAAAGTATAGAGATATATAATGACATGCATCGCTATATCCCATATTTGGCACGTATAGCAGGATATAGGAAGATAGGAGAAAAAGTGGTACATCATCAGGCAAGGAAATATGGAAAAAGTAAATTTGCCGGATTGAGCCGTTTTGTAAATGGATACTTAGATTTGCTTACTCTCTGGTTTCTGTCAGTGTTTGGGCGTAAGCCGATGCACTTTTTTGGACTATGGGGCACAGTTATGTTTATATTAGGCTTTATAGCTATTATTGTAGTGGGTGCAAGCAAACTGTATGCAATCAGTCAAGGATTGTCTCATCCTTTGGTAACTAATTCTCCTTATTTTTATATAGCTCTTACAATGATGCTATTGGGGACGCAATTGTTTTTAGCAGGTTTCTTGGGTGAAATTGTATCCCGAAACTCTACTGCGCGAAATGATTATAAAATTGTAGAAGAACTATAACACTAATGCCGGTTTTGCTCCGGCATTTTCTATATATAAATAAATAGTCCTTTTTTTATAAAGGGACTCAAGATCAGATCACTAATGAAACTAAAAGAACTTATCGAAAGTCGCTATTCGGTTAGGGCTTATCATTCTTTACAGGTTGAAAAAGAGAAGGTCGATTATATTCTGGAGTGTGCACGTTTAGCACCTTCGGCTTGTAATCTACAGCCTTGGAAGTTTTACGTTTTAACCTCAAAGGTAATTATTGAGAGGATGCAAGCATCCTACGACCGTCAATGGTTTAAGACTGCACCTATGTATATCATTGTTTGTAAAGATTCTGATATAGCATGGAAGAGATCTAAATTTGACAATAAAGATTTCGGAGATGTTGATGCAGCTATTTCGGCAGAGCATATTTGTTTGGCTGCAAGTGAAGTAGGGTTGGGTACTTGCTGGGTGTGTAATTTCGACCCTCAGATATTAAAGGATGCTCTTGACTTATCAGATAATGTTGAACCTATTGCTATATTCCCTTTAGGATATATTGATATAGATAAAAGCTCTTTGCCGGAGGAAAAGAATCGGAAGCCTTTATCAGAAATAACAGAGTGGATATGATTCAGATGTTTGCGTTAGCAGTCGGTCTGTCTATGGATAGTCTGGTAATTGCTTTGACCAGTGGTGCTGTGATGGGTAACTATCGAGGTATCAATATTCTAAAAATAGCTGGAATGTTGGCTTTTATTCAGATGGGGCTTACTATATTCGGATGGTTGATTGGTTCTACATTTGCTCGCTATATAGATCAGTATGATCACTGGTTTTCTTTTGGAATCCTGTTTTTTTTAGGAGCTAGGGTTATTATCAGTAGCCTTAAAGAGGTGGATAGTTGTCCTTTCAATCCTTTGAGCTTTAAAGTGATGCTTAGCCTAGCTATTGCAACTAGTATAGATGCAACAGCAGTCGGACTATCTTTGTCCCTCGTCAATGTACCGATATTGATACCTGCTTTTATTATTGGGATCGTAACGTTTGCCATGTCTTCGTTCGGTATAATATTTGGTTGCAAAGCCGGTCAGAGATATAATATGCAAATTAATATAGCCGGAGGTATTATTCTTATTCTTATTGGTTGTAGTATCTTAGCTCAACACACGATTCTGGCTGAAAGGACTCTTGCTGTATTTTGATTATTGTTTACGATAACAAACTCTTGTTAAATAACATGAAACTCTTTTACTAAAAGTATCTTTCATTGTTATATTTGTATTAAGCACATTATATTTGACAAGTTACTAACAATAAAATCTGAAATAAAATGACATTCGTCCTATTCTTAATATTTTCCATAGCTATTTTTGGAGTAATGTTTCTTCTATCCATTCTAAAAGGGGTAGGGTCTTTTATATTTGGAAAATCCTCTTCTCAAACAGGATATTCGGCATATAATAATAAATCTAATTCTCACGATGGAAGAAATACTGATAAATCTTATCAGGCAAATAATAAAAAGGTCTTCTCCAAAGATGAAGGAGAATATGTAAAATATGAGGAAATAAAAGATTAAGTTCTCATTTCCTATTTAGCAATAAAAGACCTGCTTCTTGAGAGAAGCAGGTCTTTTTATATCGTGTGTGTTATTAAATATTCTATTTCTTATACTTATACTTCTTTCCATTGAGTAATCCGTTATACATGTTGTCATCATGTATTATTTGATAAGCTTTTTGATAAGTATCGCTGTTCTCATTAAAGATTTTAATAGATGTCTCCATGTCATAAATATCTCTCGCTAATAATGCTTTTAGTTGCGTTGTAATGATATTTTTCGATTTATTAAATTCTTCTTCGTTATATGCTATTTTTTCTTCTTCTCCGGCTGCAATAACTTTGTCCAGAAGGGATTGAGGAACAACATACTTTTTGAAAAACTCTTCTTTTGTCGGATACGAATTTTTTATCTCATCTCTATGATTATCAACTTCCCCATAGGCAACTTTATACACAATGCCTCTGTTTACTATATTGCGGGCATAAACAGAATAACTGGTCGTATCTAAAGGCACAAAGTAATCAGGCATTATGCCACCACCTCCATATACAATCCTTTCATTGACCAATGTTTTATATTTAAGAGAGTCTGGAAAATGGATACTATCTGCATGCATCATTTCCCCCTTGTTATATCTGTCTATCACATCCATATTATACGACATGAGGTCGCCACTTGTGTATGGCTTTTGAATAGAACGTCCGGTAGGAGTATAATAGCGAGCCACAGTAAGTCGTATCATCGAATTGTCAGGCAATGGGATTTGTCTCTGAACCAATCCTTTACCAAAACTTCTTCGTCCGACAATAACACCTCTGTCCCAATCTTGTATAGCTCCAGACAGAATTTCGCTAGCCGATGCAGAACCCTCATTAATCAGAATTACAAGTTTCCCTTTTTCGAACGAACCTTTTTCTGTCGAAATCTCATCCCTTCTTGGTTGGCGTAAACCTTCTGTGTATACAATAAGTTTTCCTTTATCTAAAAATTCATCCGACAAGTCGATAGCTGGAGCCATATATCCACCACCATTACTTTCTAAGTCGAGTATCAGATTCTCCATTCCTTCTTTTTTCAATTTAGCGAGAGATTCCTGAAACTCTTTTGTGGTAGTAGCACCAAATCTACTTATGCGGATATAACCTGTATTTTTGTCTAACATGTAGGTTGCATCAATACTATAAATAGGGATTTTAGCTCTGGTTATTTTAAAATCTAACAATTCAGGAACTCCTCTGCGTAATACTTTTACATTAACAGTCGTCCCTTTAGGACCTTTAAGTCGAGACATAATGTCTTTGTTCGATCGCTTCTGTCCTGCAATTAAAGTGTCGTTTACATACATTATTTTATCCCCTGCTCGTAATCCTACCTTTTCAGATGGTCCACCGGGAATCGTTTCTATAATATAAAGAGTGTCGGTTAGCATGTTAAAAGAGATACCTATACCATCAAAGTTTCCTTCTAAAGGCTCATTCATCTCTTTTACTTCGTCGGTACTAATGTATGTAGAATGAGGATCTAATTTCTCTAATAGTGCCTTTATAGCATCTTCGGAAAGCTTTTCGTCATCTACATTATCTACGTACATATTTTCTATAATAGCCATTGTTGTAGCTACCTTCTTTGAGCCTTCACTCATTCTGAACTGTGCCGAGACACTTAAGATAACAAAAAAGCTTAGAGCCGAAATTATAACTCTTTTCATATTTTATATTTCACTGGTTTTATAGATAAACAGAACTTATCACGTGAAAGTTTAAACTTATTTCCTGTCGGGTATATTTAATACCATTTCTTTAGGTACAAATTCACTGACATCATGTCCATATCTGAGAAGTTCGCGCACTATTGTGGAGCTTAT
The DNA here is from genome assembly GCA_002409595.1 of Dysgonomonas sp. UBA5412. GTDB lineage: Bacteria > Bacteroidota > Bacteroidia > Bacteroidales > Dysgonomonadaceae > Dysgonomonas. The sequence continues at coordinate 328,766 of DHNQ01000029.1, read as the reverse complement.
ATGTGTAAGTTCTGGTTCGGTAAACAGAATGAATGTCTCTATTCCTGATATTTTGCGATTCATATCTGCAATTGTTTTTTCATATTCAAAATCGTTTACAGAACGAATCCCTCTCATTATGAATGAAGCATCTACTGTTTTAGCAAAATCGACGGTCAGACTATCGTATGTCCCGACTGATACTCGTTTATCGTCTTTATATATAGACTTTATCATGTCAATACGATGCTCTAATGTGAAAAAACTTGTTTTTGCATCATTTTTTCCAATAGCAATAACGATCTCATCTACTAATTCGAGAGATCGTCTTACTAAAGAATAATGTCCTATCGTGAAAGGATCGAATGTCCCCGGAAATATTGCTTTTTTCTTCATTTTGTTAATTAGCCATATCCGATATAAATTTGATTCGTACCAAACGAATTTCATCTTCGGAGTATTCTCCTAATTCATTTATGGCCTCTTCCAAATCGTCAGACTCTGCTTCTTTAAAATATAGGAATATATCTTCTAAATGGTCTTCGTCAATAACCTCACGCAAGAAGTAATCTATATTTATTTTAGTTCCTGAATATACAATTGCTTCTACTTCGCTCAATAATTCGATAAAATCAATTCCTTTCGATTCTGCAAGATCGTCTAGAGCGACTTTTCTATCAATCGCTTGTACGATTGCAACTTTTAGTTTCGATTTGTTTGCTACTGTTCTTACACGTAAATCTTCAGGACGCTCTATTTCGTTTTCGTCAACGTGTTTCTTTATTATTTGTAAGAATTCTGCTCCATATCTTTTTGCTTTACCGGCTCCCACGCCCGGTATATTCTGCAACTCATCCATTGTGATAGGATAAATTGTAGCCATAGCCTCTAAGGATGGATCTTGAAAAATTACGTATGGAGGCACATTGTTGTGTTTTGCCATTTTCTTACGCAGATCTTTCATTATGGAAAATAGAACCGGATCTACAGCAGAACCGCCTCCGCCACCTTTTACGACTACATCATCGATATTATCGTCATCCACAATGTCTTCATCGTCATCCGTTGTAATCTTGAACGAGACTGGTTTCTTTAGAAAATCTTTTCCTTTTTTAGTAACCTTCAATAGCCCATAGTTTTCTATGTCTTTGTCAAAATACCCGGCTATCAAAGCTTGTCGGATAACAGCATTCCATGTATCCTCGTCGGCATCATCGCCCGATCCGAATACTTCCAGATCCTGATGTCCGTATGTTTCTATCTCTGAGGTTTCCTTCCCTCTTAATACATTAATAACATAATCCGACTTAAATTTTTCCTTTAGCGCAACTACAGCTTCAATAGCTGTTAACAATAAATCTTTAGCTTCCACTTGTTTTTTTGGCTTTACACAATTGTCACAATTCCCACAATTCTTTTCTTTGTATTCTTCCCCGAAATAGTGAAGAAGAACTTTTTTTCTGCATAGCGCAGTTTCAGCATATGCTGCAGTCTCAAGAAGGAGTTGTTTTCCTATCTCTTGTTCGGCAACAGGCTTTCCCTGCATAAATTTTTCTAATTTTTGTAAGTCTTTGAACGAATAAAAAGCAATACATTTTCCTTCACCGCCGTCTCGTCCTGCACGTCCGGTTTCCTGATAATAGCCTTCCAAACTCTTAGGCATATCATAATGTATTACATATCTCACATCCGGTTTGTCAATACCCATCCCAAAGGCAATAGTTGCTACAATCACATCTACTGTTTCCAACAAAAAAGCGTCTTGGTTGGCAGAGCGCGTATTGGCATCTAATCCTGCATGGTAGGGCAGAGCGTTGATTTCATTAGTTTGAAGTATTTCTGCAAATTCTTCAACCTTTTTTCTGCTGAGACAATAAATAATGCCGGATTTACGTCCTTGCGATTTGATAAATCTGATGATGTCTTTATCTACATTATTTGTTTTTGCTCTTACTTCATAGAAAAGATTTTCCCTGTTGAATGATGCCTTAAATACATCAGCATCCGTCATACCTAAGTTTTTTTGTATATCCAATTGTACTTTAGGCGTAGCTGTTGCTGTAAGTGCTATGATAGGATGTTTGCCTATTTCACCTACTATCGGGCGTATGCGACGATATTCGGGACGAAAATCGTGTCCCCATTCCGAAATACAATGAGCTTCATCTATTGCATAAAATGATATTTTTATTTGGCGCAAGAAGTCTATATTATCCTCCTTGGTCAGAGATTCCGGAGCCACATACAATAGCTTCGTTTTTCCCGAAAGAATGTCACTTTTTACTTGTTCTATTGCAGCTTTATTCAGAGATGAATTGATAAAATGAGCAACTCCGTCCTCTTCACTAAAATTACGCATTGCATCTACCTGATTTTTCATCAGAGCAATGAGTGGCGAAATAATTACGGCGGTCCCCTCCATTAATAAGGCTGGCAACTGATAACAAAGCGACTTTCCTCCGCCTGTTGGCATTAATACAAAGGTATCCTTCTCATCCAGTACATTCTGTATGATTGCCTTTTGGTTTCCTTTGAACTTATCAAAGCCAAAATGCTTCTTTAAAGCAGCGGTTAGTATATCGTTCTGATTAGGCATATTTATAAAAAAAATAGGCTATTATGATTAATACGAAGATAAAGTCCTAATTCTAAAACTCCAACTTAAAATAGACTATTTTTTATGAAAAAAGCAAACTTTATTGCGAATTTCTAAGTTTAATTAGTTGAGACTTTTCTAGTTGTTCCTGAGCATACTGTCTTGTAATGTGTAGTTGATCCGGCTTTTCGGATGGAGTTGTAAACATTGCATCCATCATAATGCTTTCTACAATAGAGCGTAGACCTCTGGCTCCAAGTTTATATTCAATAGCTTTATCTACAATATATTCATATACGTCATCATCAAATGTAAGCTCGATGTTATCCATGCTAAAGAGTTTGACATATTGTTTTATTATAGAATTCTTAGGTTCGGTAAGTATTCTGCGAAGAGCACACCTGTCTAGTGCATCCAGATATGTTAGGATAGGCAGTCGTCCTATGATTTCCGGTATGAGTCCAAAAGATTTCAAATCTTGAGGCGCTACATACTGTAACATATTCTCTCGGTCTACTTCCTGATTTTTCATAGAAGAAGCATACCCTACAACTTTAGTGTTTAGTCGTTGAGCTATTTTTCTTTCTATGCCATCAAATGCTCCGCCACAAATGAACAAAATGTTTTTTGTATCTACGGCAATCATTTTCTGGTCGGGGTGTTTGCGTCCTCCCTGAGGCGGAACGTTTACAATAGATCCTTCCAATAGTTTAAGAAGCCCTTGTTGTACACCTTCACCACTAACATCGCGAGTAATAGATGGATTGTCGCTTTTGCGCGCTATCTTATCAATCTCATCTATGAACACGATACCTCGTTGCGCTGCTGCGACGTCGTAGTCGGCGGCTTGTAGGAGACGGGTAAGTATGCTCTCTATATCTTCACCTACGTATCCGGCTTCAGTCAATACTGTTGCATCTACAATGGCAAATGGTACATGAAGCATCTTTGCAATAGTGCGGGCTAATAGTGTTTTGCCCGTTCCGGTAGGACCAACGAGTATGATATTTGATTTCTCAATCTCAATATCATCATTTTTTTCTTGTAGTAAGCGTTTGTAATGATTGTATACGGCTACAGCTAAATAGCGTTTAGCATTGTCTTGACCAATTATATATTCGTCAAGATATTCTTTAATCTTCTTGGGGTCAGGCAGCTTAGCTTTGTCTATACCTAACGAAGATTTATTTTTAGCTTCTATGCTCTCTTTTACAATTTGATATGCTTGTTCTGCACAACTGTCGCAGATGTCTGCGGACAAACCCGAAATTAGCATGTTAACTTCTTTCTCGCTTCGTCCGCAAAAACAGCATTGATTAGTTTCCTTTTTTGCCATTTAATTTTTTATATCAGCAAATCTGTTTTTTGTATTTATTTATTTCTTGCCAACACATCGTCTACCATTCCATAGTCTTTGGCTTCGGTAGAATTCATCCAGTAGTCACGATCAGAGTCGTGAGCCACCTTGTCGAATGGTTGTCCTGAGTGATCGGATATGATGGTGTAAAGTTCTTTCTTTACTTTTCCTATTTCTCGTGCTGTGATCTCAATATCAGAAGCTTGTCCTTGTGCACCACCAAGAGGTTGATGTATCATTACACGCGAATGTTTCAAGGCAAAACGTTTTCCCTTTTCTCCGGCTACAAGTAAAACTGCTGCCATTGATGCTGCTATTCCGGTACAGATAGTAGATACATTACTGTTTATAAATTGCATTGTATCATAGATTCCATAACCTGCATATACAGATCCTCCGGGAGAGTTTATGTATATAGATATATCCTTACCCGAGTCAGCAGAATCCAGATATAGTAATTGAGCTTGGATGACGTTTGCTGTATAATCATCTATCTGAGTTCCCAAGAATATAATTCTATCCATCATCAGACGAGAGAAAACGTCCATTTGAGCTACATTTAGCTGACGCTCTTCTATGATAGTTGGTGATATATAGCTGCTTGTTATATCTACATATTTATCTAGGGCAAGTCCATTCATGCCTAAATGCTTGGTAGCATATTTCTTAAAATCATTGTTCATAATGTTTACTTTTCTAAAAAGTGATTAATCAAATATCATTGTTTTTATAAACAATTATCATGCCACTTAAATCGGCATAAAAAAAAGGCTACGAAATAAGCCCTTTTTCAACTAAACAAAGTTATAAATAAAAAATTGAATAGTTGAAATAATAAGAGGTGTTTTTCCTGCTTTTAACAAAGTAAACGGGCAAGAAAATTTGTTTTTCCTGCCCGTTTAAGTGTTTTATATATAGCTTGTTAAGCTTCTTTCTCTTGATTGTCTTCTTCTTTCTCAAAGAATTTACGGAATTCATCGAGAGAAATAGTTTTTTCTTCAATGCCTAAAGTTCCTTTCAAAGAGTCGATGATTTTGTTTTCCATTGCTCTGTCTAATAGATTGCGCGCATTATCTTTGTTTTTCAACATGTCGTTTGCGTAATTCTCAACCATTTCGTCAGGAAGATTCATCATACCATATTGTGCAAATTGAGCTCTTGCTGCTTGCATTGCTATGGTCTTCATATCTTCATTTTCTATCTTAAGATCTTTGTCTTTAGCTATTTGTTCCTTGATGAGATGGAATTTTAGATCAGCTATGATTTTTGGATAATCTTCTTCAATAGATTCTGCGGTTCTTTCTTGTCCTGAAGTAAGTAACCATCTTTTTAGGAAAGCATCAGGGAACTGAAGGTCTCCGATTTTCTTTTCAAGCAATTCTTTTGCATCCAACAAGAATTTGTAATCGCTATCCGGTGCAAATTGGTCTTGTATCGTTTCTTTTACTTTTTCTGTAAATTCTGCTACGTCTTTAACATTACCTGCTCCAAAAACTTTATCAAATAAATCTTGGTCAAGTTCAGCTTCTTTGTAACGTGTTATTTCTGTAATTTCGAAACTAAATTCGGCTGCAATTGTTTCTACTGCATCTTTTTCGATATGTAATAAAGAAGATATTTCAGCTTCATTTCCTTCGTAAGCCTTACCCGGATTGAATACCACAGTTTGTCCGGCTTTAGAATCTATAAATTTGGCTTGTTCTTCTTTATCTTTTATGTAAGATGGCATTACTACTCCGGCTTCTACGTTGATTCCGCCTTCTTTTACTGTTCCATTTTCAAGTTCAGTAATAATACCTCTGATAAGATCTGTTTCTTTTGCGCCTTCTTCTATCTTTTCGTATTTGCCATAATTGGCTTTGTATGATTCAATTTGCTTGTCGATAAGCTCTTGATCTACGTCTATTTTGTAATATTTTATTTTGTCTTTTTTTGTTAGAGACAACTTGATTTCAGGAGCGAGCGCTAAATCGAAATAGAAATCGTAGTCTCCTTCTGTTGCAAAATCAATAGCTTGTTGCTTCTCTTCGTTAGGGAGAGGTTCTCCAAGAACATTCAAGTTGTTTTCTTGAATGTAGTTGTATAAGCTTTCACCTACCAGTTTGTTTATTTCTTCGGCTAATATAGATTTTCCATACATCTTCTTAACCATACCTACCGGCACAGTTCCCGGACGGAATCCCGGTATATTAGCTTTCTTACGGAAAGTTTTTAACGCATTGTCAAGTTTTTCTTGATAGTCTGCCTTAGTAACATTGATTTGAAGAATAGCATTTACACTATCAACATTAGTTAGAGATACGTTCATCTTAACGGATTTATTTTAATTATTATAATTTATCCACTTGTAAATAAAGAAGATTGTAATAAAAACTTCTCTTTTTTAGTGGTGCAAAAATAGTCTTATTATTGTAATATTCAAAGAGAAATGTTGATTAATCTTGTTTGTGTTTTTATTAAAATGAGGCTTAGTGAGTTAAAAATATGTTCTGCAACATGTTTTATCTAAAAAAATATTAACTTTGTTTTTTTAGATAGACAACGAAACCTGATTTAATATTATCAAACTTCTCTTTATGGTAGTAGATAGCAGTAGTGTTATAAGCATATCGGAGTGTATTCCTGAGATTTGGGATTTATTAAATAGCAAAGAGCGAGATTTGATCTCTGCAAATGCTAAGATTCTTGATTATAAGAAAAATGAAATTATTTATCAAGAGGAAGAAATTCCGCTCGATCTGATGTGTCTGTGTAAAGGTAAAGTAAAGATATACAAAGATGGAGTAGGGGGCAGAAGCCAGATAATAAGGATGATAAGACCTACTCAATATTTCGGATACCGCGCTTTTTTTGCAAAACAACCTTATGTCACTGCCGCTTCAGCCTTTGAAGCCTCTACGATTTGCTTTATACCCATGATTATTATAGAAGGAATTGTTATGGAGAATTCTAAACTCGGAATGTTTTTCGTTCGCGAGTTATCTATCGATCTGGGTATTGCCGACGAAAGAGTTGTAAATCTGACCCAAAAACACATTCGTGGACGATTGGCCGAATCATTAATATTCCTTATCGAAAACTATGGATTGGAAGAAGATGGTGCGACTATAAGTATCTATTTATCAAGAGAAGATCTGGCAAATCTATCTAATATGACTACTTCAAATGCTATCAGGACTTTATCAACATTTGTTGATGAGCACATAATAACTCTGGATGGGCGCAAGATAAAGATTATTGATGAAGAGAAATTGCGGAAAATAAGCAAAATAGGATGATTGTTAAAATCGCTCACAAATATCTCGACTTCAAATTCAAAGAGGTCGACAAATTCATTCACAAACCGATAGACACACAAGAGAAAGTCTTGGACTATCTGCTTCAGCATGGGCAGCATACCTTGATAGGGCAAAAGTATAACTTTTCTTCTATCAGCAACAAAGACGATTTTCGTTCTAATGTACCCATTCATCATTATGAAGATCTTCGTCCTTATTTGGATAAAATATTGGTTGACAAAGAGCAAAATGTGTTATGGGATAAGCCTGTAAAATGGTTTGCCATGTCATCCGGTACTACCGAAGACAAGAGTAAATATATTCCGGTTACAGAAGAATCTCTCACTAAGGGACACTATAAATGTGGTGAACAAATGCTTGCCATATATGGACAGGCTAACGATAGAGCAAAATTCTTTTTTGGGAAAACTTTAGTGTTAGGTGGAAGTAAACAAATTAATAACATTGGAGATGGAGCCTTTACCGGCGATATATCTGCAATATTGATCAAGAATCTTTATTTCTGGGCAAAAAGAAGCCGCACGCCCGAAAATATATCCTTAGAGCCTGATTGGGAAGTTAAATTGCAAGCTTTGACAGATTATGCTGTAAAAAATGACGTGAGAGCTTTTATGGGTGTTCCATCTTGGCTATTAGTCTTGTTGAAAAAGATAACTCACGATACCGGCAAGGCGTTGACCGATATATGGCCTAACCTTGAAGTGTTTTTTCATGGAGGAGTTAGTTTCACACCCTTCGAAGAACAATATAAGAAACTGATACAAAAGCCTGATATGTATTATTGGGAGACGTACAATGCTTCGGAAGGTTTTTTTGGTGTTCAGTTTTCGGAAAAATCGAAAGATCTGTTACTCATGTTGGATAGTGGTATTTATTACGAATTTATACCGATGAGTGAATGGGATAGTGAAAATCCGAGAACGCTTACTTTAGACGAAGTTCAAGTTGGTCAGAATTATGCAATAGTAATTTCTACTAATGGCGGGCTTTGGCGTTATATGATTGGCGATACTGTCGAATTTACTTCAACCTCTCCATATCTGTTTCGAATTACCGGACGTACCAAGAGTTTTATCAATGCTTTCGGCGAAGAGTTGATTATTGATAATGCCGAAAAGGCTTTGTCTGAAGCGTGCAAAGAAACCGAAGCTCAGGTGAGTGAATATACTGCTGCACCCGTCTATTTTGGAGATAATAATACCGGAGCACATGAGTGGCTTATCGAATTTTCTGTTGAACCTAAGAACCTAGATAGATTTACTCGTTCTTTGGATGATAATCTGAAAAAAGTAAATTCAGACTACGAAGCTAAACGTTCTTATAATCTGTCATTAGGACAACCTATTGTTCGAAGTCTACCACAAGGTACATTCAACGAGTGGCTTAAATCAATAGGTAAACTTGGTGGGCAAAATAAAGTGCCTCGATTGGCGAATAATAGAAATTATGTAGACCGGCTATTAGCTTTTATGGATCAAAATAATAAAAAAGGATAGGCTGAAAAGTCTATCCTTTTTATATGTTATAAAACCTTTAAGAGTCTACAATAAGCTTGCAGCCTCTGCATCCAAAAACCAATATAAATACCCTTTTTTCGGATTGACTTTGGCTGCCGGATACAAGTTCAGAAACTCTTTTCTATTTTTTATAATATCCCTTACCTTTTCGGCTTTGTTTTTACCTGTTGCCAAGAATACGGCATATTGCGCATTGTTTACCACACGTCCGCTGATACTAACTCGTTGCATTCCTGTTTCAGGATGTTCAGCAATGACACATGTATCTTTACTATCCCATAGATTTATCTGATTAGGGAAAATAGAGACAGTATGACCATCGTCTCCCAATCCTAGCATCACAACCTCAAAACTAGGTATGTCTTGCTTGCGCATCAGCTTGTTTTTGAGTACAGTACCATACCATAATGCTTCCTCTTCAGGTTCATTTTCTCCATGTATACGGTAAATGTTATTATTGGGAATGTTCGGGACTTTATCAAACAAATGGTCTTTGGTCATCCCGTAATTGTTCATCACATTCTCAGGTGGTACGCAACGTTCATCTCCCCAAAAGAAAGAAATACGATTCCAGTCAATAGACTCTTTGCAATTTTCTGCCCAATAGTCAAATATGACTTTTGGCGTAGTTCCGCCCGAAAGAGCTAGGTTGATGTGAGGATATACATCAAGCAATCTGATGATAAACTCTGTGAATCCTTGGCTTAAAGCATTAGGATCTTCGTAAACTTTAATTTCTTCTTTTATCATAATTCACAATATATTCCATCATCCGATAAGTTTTTGCAAGGATACCTCCACGTTAGATTTTGCCCTTCGATCAGATCATCTGCGTTTTCAGGTCCCCATGATCCGGCAGGATAGCCTTGAAGAGGCGCGTCTGCATTCTTCTCCCAGAAGTCGAGTAAAGGTTGTACGAATTTCCATGTTGCCTCTAATGCATCGCCACGAATGTAGAGAGTCGAATCTCCAACCATGCAGTCTAGCAGTAAGCGTTCGTATGCTTCAGGTAGATAAGTATCTTGTAGCTGTGAGTAGTGAAAATCCATATTCACTGTCTTTACCTGATACCCGCTTCCCGGAACTTTCATCTTAGTTTTAAGTAAAATTCCCTCATCCGGTTGTATTCTGATAACAAGTTGATTGTCGTCGTTGTTTAAGTCGGTAGTTTCCGGAAACAGACGTTGTGGTGCTGGTCTGAAATGTATTACCACTTCCGATACTCGCGTTGGTAAACGTTTCCCCGTACGTACATAAAAAGGGACTCCACCCCATCGCCAGTTGTCTATGAAAAGTTTCATGGCAACATACGTTTCAGTACGAGAATTAGGATCTACGTCCTTTTCTTCTCTATAACCTTTTGAATATTTGCCTTTTATATTTGCAGCTGTATATTGTCCACGTATTACGTTCTTGAACAGATCGTCATTCGTCATTGGACGCAAAGCCTGAAATACTTTTAGTTTCTCGTTGCGTATTGATACTGAGTCTATAGACATCGGCGGCTCCATTGCAACTAAAGCTACTAATTGCAGCAAGTGATTTTGTACCATATCTCGCAAAGCCCCCGAATGGTCATAATATCCGCCTCTGTTTTCAACCCCGATACTTTCTGCTGCAGTAATCTCTACATGATGTATATAATTTCTATTCCATAGAGGTTCATATATTCCATTTGCAAAACGTGTTACAAGCATATTTTGCACCGTTTCTTTTCCTAAATAATGGTCGATACGGTAAATTTGCTCTTCATCATAGTTTTCACTTAAAGATTTGTTCAGCTCTATTGCTGACTTTAAGTCTGTACCAAATGGTTTTTCTATTATAATACGTCTGAATGTTCCATTCTCATGATTTAAGCCTTGTTCTGCTAAATATTTTGGCACAACAGGATAAAGAGACGGTGGAGTAGAGAGATAAAATATATAATTGCCGGAAGTTCCTTTTTCTTTATCTAAGAATTCAAGACGTTCCTTGAGTTTTATATATTCTTTACTGTCATCAGTTTTTATTGATAAGTAGTGAAGCTTCTGACTAAAAGTATCTAACTCTTCTTCAGTCACATCTTTAGCTGTTGCAAACTGTTTGATACCATCTTTCATCTTGTCGCGAAATGATTCGTCAGAGAAGGCACTTCTTGCAACACCTAAGACGGCAAAGTTCTTAGGCAATGAATTTTGTTTATATAGATCAAATACAGCCGGAATCAGTTTACGGTATGTCAGATCGCCCGATGCTCCGAATATAATTAATGCCTGATTTTGTATAATTCTTGGTTTCATCTTTTACTTATTAAGTAGCAGAATGTATTAATACAATTGTTTTCAGTAAATGAAGTAATATCCTATTATCTTCTTCCTCAAACAATAAATACTTCGGCTTCCTATTAAGAGAAGCCGAAGTACAGATTTATTTATCCTTTTTTGATTTCATGCCCGCCAAATTGATTTCTCATGGCAGCAAGTAATTTCATTGCATACGAGGATTCTTGTCTTGATTCGAAACGAGTGAACAAAGATGCTGTAATAACATGTGCCGGAACATCGAAGTCCATAGCCGTTTGTACAGTCCATCTTCCTTCGCCGCTGTCGGCAACGTAATCTTTTATGCCATCAAGGTTCTCATTACCTTCCAATGCGTTTCCTATAAGTTCAAGCAACCATGAACGAACTACCGATCCTTGCATCCAGACACGTGATACCTTTTCTAGATCAACATTGTATGGTGAATTTTTCATTATTTCAAAACCTTCGGCATAAGCTTGCATCATTCCATATTCGATACCATTATGTACCATTTTGACCATATGTCCCGATCCGCTTTCGCCACAACGTATATATCCATTCTCAGGAGCTAAGCTTTTTAAAATTGGCTCGGCAAAGTCGCAAGGTTCTTTTTCTCCTCCATACATAAGGCAATATCCATTTTGTAAGCCCCATACTCCTCCGCTAGTGCCGCAGTCAAGGTAATAGATGCCTTTTTCTTTGATCTTCTTTCCTCTCTCTACAGTTTCTCTCCAATAGCTGTTTCCGCCATCAACAATAATATCATTAGGCTTCAATAATGTCAATAATGTAGCAATGTTCTCATCTACTGGTTTTCCTGCAGGCACCATTAACCATACTAGCTTTCTGTCTCCTAACTTACTGACAAGGTCTTCTAGGCTTGAAGATGGAATTGCTCCTTTTGCTGCAACTTCATCTATTTCTTTTTGGGTTAAATTATAAACCACTACTTCATGACCGAAATTCAAAAGGCGTTCTACCATCTTACCGCCCATTTTTCCTAATCCTACAAATCCGATTTTCATATTATTCGTTTATTTATTCTGTATATTCTAATTAAACTAGCTTTTGAACCTAGATGTATTATTGGGTTAATAAACTATTCTCTACGAAGTTACTTATTTTTTGTGATTTTATATTAAAAAGAAGGTAATATTGGGCATCTTGTAAGAAATAAATATTGGTTATCAGATTATTATAAGGGAGATATCTTATATCAATTTTATTTATTCTGATTTTATAGTTATCACATAGATTTATATTCTAGAAGTGAAAAAGCCAACCGTAAATATTCGGCTGGCTTTATGTATTATACTGTTGATCAGACTAAAATCTGTCAGGCTTTTTGTTCCTAATTATTTATAGTCTTCAGGTGTAATTTTTATTTCACCTACAAGTTTATTTTCCGCATCATAATAGGCATATATGTATGTAATGCCGAATTCTTTTATTTGTTCAAATTCGGGAGTGTTCTTCAATGCTGTAACGATTGCATTTTTTCCTTCTTCGGTGATTGATAATGTAGATGGATCTGATACAGTGAAGTTTGTTTTCATTGTGTTTCCTCCTTCCATGCTGCATTTCTCCATGGTCATACCATTACCCATGTTTAGAGGGCATTGTTTATTGAGTTGTTCTACTTGTAATTCTATAAATTTCTTTTTTGCATTATTACATTGAACAAAGAATAACGAAAGTGATAAAATAGCGATTACGCTGAATGTAGTTTTTGTGAATTGTTTCATGTCTTGGTTTTTTAATGATAAATATTATTTTGATTTTATATAATAAAAAAGGGTTGCTATACAACAACCCTCTTTATATATATAATTATTGCTTTTATTCAGAAATAACTTCAAAAGGAATTTCAACAGAAACTTCCTTGTGTAGTTTAACTATAGCTTTATAGTTTCCTATTTCTTTTACAGCATCTTTGATGATGATCACTTTGCGATCAACATTGTAACCTAGTTTTTCCAATGCTTCAGCTATTTGGATATTTGTTACAGAACCAAAGATTGTTCCGGTAGAACTTGTTTTTGCTCCGATTGTCAAAGATACTCCTTCAAGTTTTGCTGCCAAAGCTTCAGCGTCTTTCTTGATTTTCTCAAGCTTGTGAGCGCGTTGTTTCAGGTTTTCAGCCAAAACTTTCTTTGCTGATTCTGAAGCGATAATAGCTTTGCCTTGAGGAATTAGGTAATTACGTCCATAACCGTCTTTTACAGTTACGACTTCATCTTTATATCCTAAGCTTAGGATGTCTTCTTTCAATATAACTTGCATTTCTTTTTCCTCCTTTTTATTATTTCATTAAGTCTGTTACGTAAGGAAGCAATGCCAAATGGCGAGCTCTTTTAACAGCTTGTGCAATACGACGTTGGAATTTAAGAGATGTTCCGGTAATACGGCGAGGAAGGATTTTTCCCTGTTCGTTCAGGAATTTCTTCAAAAACTCAGGGTCTTTGTAATCAATATACTTAATACCATTTTTCTTAAAACGGCAGTATTTTTTCTTTTTGACATCAACTGAAGGCGGAGTCAAATATCTGATTTCTGATTGCTGTGCCATAATTTAGTTCTCCTTTACTTCTTCTTTTTTAGGTGATTTTAGTTTTCTTCTCTTTTGTGCATACTCGTGTGCAAACTTGTCTTGACGGAAAGTCAAGAAACGGATAACACGCTCGTCGCGACGGAAGTTAAGTTCTAGTTTAGCGATAACAGCCGGATCAGCTTCGAATTCTAACATCGCATAAAAACCGGTAGATTTCTTCTGAATTGGATAAGCCAATTTGCGAAGTCCCCAGTTTTCCTCATTTACTATTTTTGCACCTTCTGCGGTCAAAATAGCCTTGAATTTTTCTACCGCTTCCTTCATCTGTACATCAGACAAAACGGGAGTCAAAATGAAAACGGTTTCGTAATTATTCATAATTAAATAGTTATAAATTAAACATGTCATTTTTACAAATGAGGTGCAAAGATAAATCTTTTTGCTCACATAACAAATGATAAAGCACTAAAAAAAGATTTGATATACAAACTTCTTATCTTATTTTTGTACCTTAGTATGATGAACGATAGAAGCATGGATAATGAAGATATATTAAATGTAGATCAGGATCTTGATCTGATTTTTCCTATTATAAACGGTAAGGTGTCTATGGCTATAAACCGTATGATGTACCGTAATTTCAGAAAGGAAGGTCTTGATATAACTCCTGAACAGTGGTCTGTTTTGGCTTTTTTGTGGCGTGAAGATGGCGTCACTCAGCAGACATTATGCAATTCCACATTTAAAGATAAACCTAGTATGACCCGCTTGATTGATAATCTGGCGAAACAAGATTTGGTATATCGTAATGCTTCAACTACCGACAGACGTTCCAACTATATATTCTTGACTGACTTGGGGCATTCGATTAAAGATAAAGCAAATAAAGCTGTTTCGGACACAATGGATGCTGCTCTTGCCGGTATTGACGAAAATGGATTGAAGCAGGTTAGGGTGCTTCTTGCAGCAGTATTTGGTAATATAAGTGAGGCTTTGCAAGAACGGTAATCAATTCTTTATCAGCAGATCCGTGTATATTGGCAAATGATCGCTGTATCCACCTAGATATTTGAATCCCAGATAAGTGCGGAATGGTTTTTTTTCACCATATTTTTTACTGTCATCATGCAAAAGATATTCTGCTGAATATACATGTGCTTCATTTCCTTTTATCGAAGTTTTACTGTTTTGAGTTAATAAGTAACCACTTACGATAAATTGATCCAGGTAGTTCCATTTGCCTCTATATTTATACGATCCTCCGTCTTTCGTCTCGGCTTTATGGTAAAACAAATTATACAGACTCTTGCTTTGTGTCGGAGTTTTTAGGCTTTTAGCTTTAAGTGCATCTTTTAGGCTGACATCTTGTGGGTAGTCATTAAAATCACCCATTATAATTATTGCAGCTTGCTTGCGAATGCGCATCAAACTGTCAGTTTTCTGTTTTATCAACTCAGCACATCTTATCCTATAGGTGCGTGTCTTTTTTATACCCTCGTTACGCGATGGAAAATGGCATACGAAAATATCCAATAAATCGCCATTAACAATTTTGCCCGTAACATGTAATATATCCCGCGTAGTTTTGTAGTAATCCGGTTCTATAATTGGGCGATATGTTTTCGTGCTGACGATCTTTATTTGATCACGTTGGTATAATAAAGCTACATTAGAGCCTCTGCTATCTTTTGAATCTGTAATTATGTACTCGTATTTGTCTTTTCTCAAAGTTGCTTTTTTTGTGAGATCAAATAGAACGGAACTATTTTCGACCTCACACATTCCTACCAAAGCCGGAGGTAATCCGCTACCAACTGAAGATACTACTTTACTTATGTTATTCAGTTTTTTCCAGTATCGGGCATTATTCCAATGCAGCTGTCCGTTAGGCGTAAGGTCATCGTCATTTGTCTTTGGGTTGTCTTTCGTGTCATACATGTTTTCTACATTGTAGAACATAATACGAAACTTTTCTTGACTTTTCAATTGAAGAGCTAGAGTCAGACATACTATTAATAATGATATGTATCTACTCGCCAACCCACTCATAACATCCGATATCGGGGTTAGCATCTATCAATCGCGGTCTGCCTTTTAAGTCGAAAGGATATTTTACTGAATATGCCTTATCAGCCTTATTTATTGCAGGAGAGGTAGCTTGCAATTCGAAATTGTAAAAATATAACCTGTCTTTGTTCAGGTCTTGAAACAAAGGGTCTGTATTCCACAGAATGTTTTCGAATGATGAATTTGCATATTCTTTTCCTTTTATGATACAATTGTGAAATAAATAGCTAGATGCTGTATTATCTTGATTATTAAAAGAGAATTCACTCTTAGCCGATCCGGAAATGATAGAATTTATGAAATTGTAAACTGTCAGCGTAACATTCTTTACTTCAGAATCACCATCTAAGACCAGGGTTTCTTTCTTTCGTGTAAGCCAACTGAAATAATTCCCTATCGTGCAATGCAGAAAAGTGTATTCACCTCCTCTCAGTTCGAGTGATGCCCCCCGTGAATTCGCAAAAAGACAATTGACTGCCTCTATTTTGCTATTTGTGGCTAACACTCCATATTCCGAAGTATTTTGTACAATCGTATTTGTTAAGGTCGCTTTCACCTCTTTGGTTGTTGATGCATAAAAAGTCATTCCTTTTGTAGCATTTTTAATAACCAGATTTTCTAGATTATTCTTATAGCTTTCGGGATAGAAATATATGCCATCCCATTGTCCCGGTATGTTATCATACGGAATAGTATTATCCATTTTGTCGAAGCGACTGCCTCTTATTACAACGGGGCTTTTGACGCTCCCTTCTATTTTGAGCGAACCGTGTATGTGAATAGAAGCAGATGGCTCCATAAATATAGTTGTTCCTTCCTTTATTGTAGTAGTAGTATTGCTCTTTATTTCTACTGAACCATATATTAGTACAGGTTTACTATTGGCAATGACAGTATCTCTGCTTATTGCCTTATTTCCCTTCCATATATACACATCTTGCCCTATGGCTTGCAGTTGTAAATATTGGATATTCCCATTGTATGTAAATTTTATAGAGTCTCTGATTACGAACGGTGCGTCCGAGCCGGAAGGAGGAGCTGTGATTTGAATAAATCCATACAGACTGTCTTTTTTTAGTATGTCAACATCTTTTATGTTAGTACCATATTCGCCATCTATATTTATTCTGAATCCGCTTTTTTCGGGATTCATCACCTCTATCGACTGTATGACTAGAGAGTTATTGTTTCTGTTGTATATCTTAAATTGTCTGGTTGTTGAGCCTAGCTCAGAGAAAATGGTATCAAAGCTGACTTCCTCAGTCGAGAATGTCAGCTTCAATTGGTTATTAGTCGAAAAATCTTCATTATCGGCACATGCAGTGAAGAATACAGATAAGATTGTCGCCAAAACGACAAAAAATGTAGCTTGTTTCACACTCAATTATATTTTAGCTGCATACTCCGTCAATAGAACAAGACTGTCCACTTATAACATCTCCTTTTTCCTGAGGTGATGATGAGTTGGATTCCCATTCGATATAAGCCTTCGAAAGAACTTTCAGATAATCTTCCGTAGCAATCGAACCTTGTACTATGTGTTTGTCGTTGAATAAATAAAACGGTATATATTCCAGACCCAATTCATTTTCACTATACTCTATATCCTTCACTATCTCAGTCTTATATTTTTCGCTGTCGAGCATTTCAGATACCTTATTTTCGTCCAACCCGATTGATTTTCCAAGTTGTAGTAGTGTATTTCTATCACTGATATCTTTCCCTTTTATAAAATAGGCTTCGAACAACACTTCCTCAGCCTCAGTTGCTAAATTGTATTCCTTAGCCAGTTTTACTAGGCGCAGAGCATCTGATGTATTTGCAACAACAAGGTGATCAAAATCATAATTCAATCCTACCTCTTTGGCTTGATTGGCAATATCTCCCAGACTTTTGCGGGCTTCATCCACACTCATTTGGTGAGTTGAGGCAAAGTATTCGTACATGCTTGGATCCAAAGCCTTTTTCGGTAAGTCTGGATTTAATTCGTAACTATGCCATACTAATTCTACCTTATCCTTCTGCGGAAATTGATCTAAAGCCTGTTCTAATTTTCTTTTCCCGATATAGCAATATGGGCATGCTATGTCAGACCAAATGTCTATTTTCATTTTACTCATTACTTTATAGTTTTAGTGTAGGTAATGTGTCTTTTTAACTAAAAGGTGACAAACTTGTACACTTTTTCCTCTGTTTTGCACATTTCCTCTGTTTCCTTTTTTCGTTATTTACTCTAGTAAAGATAAATCAAAATAGGTAAAGAAGCAAATGTGTAATTACCTTACCTGTTGTTTTATTTATTTCGAAGAGATGGTGGCAGTAGGTTTACTTTCAGAAAACAAAATGCCGGTATGGGGTTCATACCGGCATTATTTTATATCCGAATGTGATATAGAAAGTTTCTATTTAGCCGGAATGTTCTTTAATATTTCCAAAAGGAATATCCACCATTTATCTACTGAAGATATTTGTACCTTCTCTGCCGGAGAGTGTGCCTCTCTGATTGTCGGTCCGCAAGATATCATATCAAGATGAGGATATTTTTCGAGAAATAAACCACATTCTAATCCTGCATGAATAGCCATTATTTCAGGTTCTTTTCCGAAAAGCTTTTCATAAGCATCTTTCGCTACACCTAAGACTTGCGACTCATGGTTTGGTTTCCATCCCGGATATCCTGCCGAATGTTTCACTTCTGCTTTTGCTAGAGTAAATACCGAGTTGATTATATTTCCTGCATCATCTTTCAGTGAATTGGTCGAACTTCTCTGACTTGTTATTATCACAATTGTGTTGTTCTCTTTCATCTTTATAGATGCCAGATTTGTAGATGTTTCTACCAGACCCGAAACTTCCAGACTCATTCCCAATACTCCGTGAGGGCAAGCATATATGGCATTCAATAGATTGTATGTAGTCTCTTTATCTATGATAAAAGACGGTGTATCTGTCGATTGCACAGTAAGCTTTACATTTGGGTCAATGTTTCTCAGTTCAGCCTCTATTTCGGGAGCAAGAGTATTTAATTCGATAATCACATCCTCTTTCTTATTGTAAGGTACTCCGGCGATAGCGTGCGCTTCTCTGGCAATAGCATTGTGCAGATTACCTCCATCTATCTCACTAAGAGCTAAATCAAATTTCCTGCTTAAAGTCCAAAGATAACGATTCAAAATCTTATTGGCATTACCCAAACCTTTGTGTATCTCAGCACCGGAATGTCCTCCGTTCAGTCCTTTAACCTCAACTCTAAACCAAAAATAGTTTTGAGGTACATCTTCTTTTTTATATGTGAAAGTTGCAGTTGTTATTTTACCACCTGCACACCCTATATATATTTCGCCTTCCTCTTCGGTATCCAAATTAATAAGGATATCCCCATTCAGAAAATCTTTGCCTAAGGCATACGCTCCTGTTAGTCCGGTTTCTTCATCCACTGTAAACAGACATTCCAATTTTCCGTGCTCAATATCGTCGGATGCCAAAATGGCTAATGCTGCTGCTACGCCTATACCATTGTCAGCTCCCAAAGTTGTGCCATTAGCACGTAGCCAGTCTCCCTCGATGATTGTTTCAAGAGGGTCGTTGTCGAAGTCGTGAACGGTACCTTTGTTCTTTTCGCAGACCATGTCTACATGTCCCTGAAGTATTACAGTAGGCAGCTTTTCTTTGCCTTTGGTAGCTTGTTTTGTGATAAGCACATTGCCTGCTTCATCCTTTTTTACCTCCAGATTATGTTTCTTTGCAAAATCGAGTAGATAGGCAATTATTTTTTCTTCCTTTTTGGATGGGCGTGGTATTTGAGTTAGTTCATGGAAATAATTCCAAACGACTCCTGGTTTTAAATCTTTGATTGTCATGTTTATATTCTTTAATTGAAACCTTGTTTATTATAATAAGATATAAAAATATAGATATAAACACATAAAAAGTAATTTTTTTACAACTTTTAAAGGTTTCCGAGGGGCTTTCTTTTAACATAAAGATATATCTTTGCCAAGTCGTTCAAAAAAATGGCATTATATTGAATTAATATATAAATTTGTATTCGAAAGTTTTTTTGAGTTGGGAAGATTAACTAAAAGCATTTATATAAATGAAGAATATCTCTTATGTTATTAACGGTGTTTTTGCTGTCGCAATAATCGTTCTGTTTATTTTGTTCTTTACTTCTAATAAGAAAGATTCAGCAGAAGGCGCAATATCCCCTTCATTCGCTAAAGGCGATTCAACCGGAGTCTTACCTATCGCTTATGTAAATATGGATTCTTTATTGATGAATTATACATATGCCAAGGATGCTAACGATGTGCTGATGAAGAAGTACAATAGTGCTAATGCGACATTGACACAGAAACAAAGACAATTTGAGAATGAAGTTGCAGATTTTCAACGCAAAGCACAAAATAATGCATTCCTAAGTCAAGAACGTATGCAGCAAGAATCGTTACGTATTCAAAAGTTGGAAGCCGATTTGCATTCGACTGCTGAAAAATTACGTGAAGATTATGTTGTAGAACAGAATAAAATGAACAGTCAGGTTACGGATTCAGTACGTACTTGTCTTAAGATTTATAATAAAGCTGCAAATTATCAGGTTATCTTTAATAATGTAGGTTTAGATAACGTACTATTGGCAAAAGATTCTTATGATATAACTAAAGATGTTCTTCTTCTTCTAAATAGTCGTTACAAACCAGAATCGGCTAAATAAGATGATTTGAAAAATATAGAATAGGATAGCAACCGCTTTAGGTGTTATCCTTTTTTTATACCTTACCGAGAAAAATAACAGATATGGATTTATATGGCATTATAGGAAAACCCCTTACTCACTCATTTTCGCCTCGTTTCTTTTCTGATAAATTTCAGAAAGAAAAGATAGATGCAGAATATGTGAAATTTGAAATTCCGGATATTTCTCAGATCTCAGATATTGTAAAGGATCATTCCAATCTGAGAGGATTGAATGTTACCATTCCATATAAAGAAAGTATCATTCCTTTTCTGGATAAACTTGATCCGCAAGCAGAGGATATTGGTGCGATCAATGTTGTCAAATTTCAACGCATAGGAGGTAACCTCCAGCTAATCGGCTATAATTCAGATATTCTTGGATTTCAAAACTCTATATCTCCACTCTTGAATAAAGATATGCATAAACAGGCCTTGATTTTGGGTACAGGCGGAGCCTCTAAGGCGGTAGCTAAAGCCTTGGAGAATCTGGGTGTCGGTTATACCTTCGTTTCCCGTAATCCAAAATCAGCAGGGTTGACTTATGATGATCTGGATGAAGATGTTCTCGTAAAGAATAAGGTTATTATCAATACAACGCCCTTAGGTACATATCCCAAAGTAGATGAGGCGGTGGATATCCCCTATCAATATATATCAGACAAGCATCTGTTATACGATCTTGTCTACAATCCGTCCGAAACCAAGTTCCTTGCATTGGGGAAGGCTCGCGGAGCTACAATAAAGAACGGAGCCGAAATGCTCGAGTTGCAAGCATTAGCATCTTGGGATATTTGGGCTAAAGAGTTATAAAATCATAATATGTAAATCTGTATAATTGAAAGAAAAAAACTAATTTTGTCCCAAAATTTCAGAATGAAAACAATAAATCTATCCGAACAGAATACGGTTCTCAACCGTTTTGTAAGTGAACTACGCGATGTAGAAATTCAAAAAGACAGTATGCGTTTCAGACGTAATATCGAACGAATAGGCGAAATTATGGCTTATGAGATCAGCCGCACTTTAAACTATGCCAGTCTGGAAACTACGACACCTTTAGGGCTTTCAACGACAAATGTTCCGACAGACGGTATTGTTATAGCCACTATTTTGAGAGCAGGATTGGTATATCATCATGGCTTTTTGAACTGTTTCGATAATGCCGAAAATGCTTTTGTCTCGGCTTACCGTAAATATCGTGAAAATCATCAAAGTTTTCATGTGCATATCGAATATATTGCTTCTCCGAAGATAGATGACAAGGTACTGATCTTAACCGATCCTATGTTGGCAACAGGTGGCAGTATGGATTTGTCCTATCAGGCATTGTTGACAAAGGGAAAGCCTAAGCATATACATATAGCAACGATTATAGCCAGTCGTCAGGCTATCGAATATTGTCAAAATAATTTTCCTCAAGATAAAACTACTATTTGGGCAGCAGCTATTGATCCGGATTTGGATGAATCGGCTTACATCGTTCCCGGATTGGGTGATGCGGGCGATCTGGCGTATGGAGAGAAAGAGTAATAAAAGGCTTAAATATATAGAAATAAAAAAGTCCGAATTTTAGATTCGGACTTTTTTATTATGTTGTAATATTTGATATATTAACGATTTCGTTTCGAAAATAACCAAGCCGTTTCATATTTGGGATTTTCTTTTCTGAAAGATGTAAGGAACGATTCAGCCTCACTCTTGTCATCGAAAGATGAAATATATATTCTGTATCTATCCGAAGTTTCCAATATTTTAGCATCTGCAAAGCCCGATTCTTTCATTTTGTTAAGTAGGCGATCTGCTCTTGCTGGAGAATCTTCTCCTCCTATTATGATGTAGTATGTGCGAGTAGGGGCAACTTTTTGCTCAATTGCGGTTTCCTCTTTAGCTATTTTTTCTTCGGGCTGACTGATCGGTTCGATGCTATTTTGGCGCGATGAAAGCGTTGCTGTAATGCTCGACATAAAATCTGCCTTCTGTGTATTGATATTATTGGCGTCTTTTATGCTTCCTCCCGGTGCTATAAACATCATAAGGGCTGCTATGGCTGCGGCTATACCGGTGGCTGCATATCGCAACGAAAGGGATCTCTTTTCTTTTGTCACACTTTGTTCTATCATTCCCAACTGTTTTATCCGGGTAGGATAGAGTCCGAAAAGTGAAGGGTAGATAGCATCAGCTTTTGCGATGAAAGCTATATTGTCATTATCAGTTCTTAATACTCCTAATTTTGCGCATTCAATTGTTTTACCTGATTTAAGATCATTTTTCAGATTAGAGACAAATTCTTTTATTTTTTTTAAAGCTGTGTTGTATGATACCTCCTCGCCTTTAGATATGTATGATGCCAAAATGCCGTCATCATGTTTCAGTACGGGGTTGAATACTATGCTTTGCTTGGGTGGCTTTATCTCTCCGCTGATAGATAAAACTGCCGGGTTTACATTCATTATGAATCCTCCGAAATCGGGGATGACAACACAATTGTAAGCCGAAAGTGCAAACTCTAAATATTCAAATATAGTCTTTCTCATATTGCAAAGATAAGCATATGTTACTAACTTTTGTAGCTTTTATATTTCAATTTTTCTCGAACTTTCCTTGCCGGTGTATAAGTGAAAGGAAATCAATAGGAAGTTATTTCTGACATAGACATCATTCATTCAAAAAAGACTTTTTATGTCTTAATAAAATAAGAAAAAGCAAACGGAGAAATTAGTTTTAATGTTAGAGAGAAATATCTATCCTTTAAGCTTAAAATTCAGGAAGATATACTTGAAAATGATATGCACATTTATAGAATTCGTCACTTTTAAGTGATTTTAAGAAGAGTTAAAGCTTGATTGTAAATAGCATTAATCAATGCATTTAATCAAATGTCTGAAAAATGTAAAGAATGAACATCTGAAAGCATATAAAGAGCTAATTGTTAGATGTTTGAAATTCATAATATTGATGAAAATAAGAGCCTGTATGTAGTGTTCTAATGCGTTGATTGTTAGTTATATATGTGCATTTTGGGAGGTGTATATGTTATATAAAAGGACAATTGATAATATTTGCAGAAGAATGAAGCATAATCATCTCATAAATAGTTTTGGTATTTTTCTTTTTGAAAAGAATGGAGTAGCTTTGTAAGATGGTGATTTCATCACTGAGAAATAGAAAAATGACTTATATAAACACTTATGAAACGAAAACTAACACAATGCCTTCTTATCTTCTCTTTGCTTATACCTACAATATTACGATCTCAGGTAACAATAGGTAGTGGAACTGCTCCAGTAGAAGGAACGTTGCTAGAATTAAAGGAAAAAGAGAATGAAGAAGGAGATGAAGGAAAAGCTAATTCAACTAAAGGGCTGGGTATGCCCCGAGTAGAGCTGCAAGAAATTAATAAACTTGAGCCTTGTGCTGTGACTACTCCTGGTAATAAAAAATTGCATGTCGGACTTGTGGTTTATAATACAAAGATAACGACTGATTTACAAAAAGGAATGTATTCATGGAATGGCGAAATGTGGAATTTGCTGGCTGGAGGGGCTTGGTATGATGTGAAGAATCAGAAACCGGCTATTGATAATGATAGGTCTGCTTACTTAATGGGTGCAGCTGCAATAGGAACCAATACCCCGATAGATAAAGATGCACAACTTTCGGTACAAGGGAATACAGTGCTTAGAAGTACTCCTGCAACAGGGACTGCTGCTTTAGATATTGAAGTTCCTAAAGGAAATATGATTAAACTAGTGGATAATAGTAGTCTTGGCAGCCCTCAGGGAAAAGTGCTTACTTCCGATGCTTTTGGAGTGGGTAGTTGGCAAACTTTAGGAACTGCAGTGGCTAATTTAGGAGTGTTGCAAGTGAATCGTGGCGAAAATTGGTATGAAGAAATGAGAAATACCCCTACGAATAATGAAACTAATTCCACTGCTTATTCGGGAACGTTTATTGATCTTCCGATCGGATATTACCAAATTAACTTTTCAATGTGGGTTTCAGTAGTGAATGGAAAAACTGGGGCTAGACCTTTTGCTGCTGTATTTCTTTCTAAGGAACAGAATAATGCATCGAAAGCTGTTAGACCCACAGCCCTGACAAATGTGGAGTCAATAATTTTAAATCCGACATATGCTAGTTCTGTTTCAGATTATTATGGCTCAGGTGCAATCCCTATATCAATTACACAAGACGATGTAGATCAGTATGGAGATGCTAATATAGGCGAAGTACCCGGATACCCACATTATGTAAAACCTTCAAAAACTGTAAGAGTCTTTTTACAGTTATATGTTAGTCCTGACTCTTTTGGAACAGGCACAAATGCTATTAATGTGCGAAATCATTCCCCTGGTTATTTTGGTCCATATACTCAACTATATGCATTGCCGTTCTCTATCAGTCAGGACCAAATAGATATGCAACAGCCTTAACTATATATAGATGCGAATCAAAACTCCCAATGAAATCAAAGGAGTTTTGTCTTTCTGAATAACAGAACAGGGGTGTTAATTTTAATAATTTACTTTTATATCGTACCTTTGTTCGCTATAAATACTGTAATTATATATTATACATGTATATAGATAAAGTTATTTCGCAACAGATTGAGGAATCCATTTCAGTAAAGCAAAAAATGCTTGCAGATCCTGAGTTGCTAAGAATTATAGATCAGGCGGCAATTTGTGTGACGGAAGCTTATGAGAATGGCTTCAAAACCATGCTTGCAGGCAATGGCGGTAGTGCGGCAGATGCTCAGCATATTGCAGGCGAGTTTGTCAGTCGTTTCTATTTCGATCGTCCGGGCATTCCGTCTATTGCTCTTTCTACCGATACCTCTATTCTTACAGCAATTGGCAATGATTATGGTTTTGACCGATTGTTTGAGCGTCAGATACAAGCTCATGGAAGAGAGGGAGATGTATTTATTGGCATAACAACATCGGGTAATTCGGCAAATATACTGAAAGCTATTGAAGCATGTCGTGAAAGAGGCGTTAAGTCTATTATCCTTACCGGAAATAACGGTGGTAAAGCTGCCGGTCTGTGCGATCTCTGTATAAAAGTTCCATCAGATGAGACTCCTCGTATTCAAGAGTCTCATATTCTGATAGGGCATATAATATGCTGTATCGTAGAGGAAAAGCTTTTTGGAGATTTGAAGTAATCTTTAATATTAAAGCCTTTTTTCTGAAATCAAAATAAAGAAATCTGAATGTCACATTCTATTCATACATCAGGATCTTCTCGGTCTGAAATCTATCAATCACTCCTCCCTCAATTGAAGGCATTGATTGGCGATGAGGAAGATACTATTGCCAATATGGCAAATATCTCGGCAGCCTTAAAACAGATTTTTGGCTTCTTTTGGGTTGGTTTCTATATTGTTAAACGTGAAGAACTTGTTCTAGGTCCTTTTCAGGGAACAATAGCTTGCACTCGTATCAAGTATGGCAAAGGTGTATGTGGTACATCATGGAAAGAAAAACGAACAGTCGTGGTTGATGATGTAAATCTCTTTCCCGGACATATTGCCTGCGATGCAGCATCACAATCTGAGATTGTAGTGCCTATCTTCGATAAAGACGAGGTGATTGCTGTATTAGATATAGACAGTGAGCATCTTAATTATTTTGATCAGACAGATGCCCATTATCTTCAAGAAATAGTAAAACTTTTACAAAAGCATTTTTAGTTTCTATTCTCTCAAAAAGGGAATAGTAAAGGCAATACCAATATCATCACTATACCCATAATAACTTGTAAGGGTAATCCCACTTTAATATAATCCATAAAGCTATATCGTCCGGCAGTCATAACAAGTGCATTCGGAGGAGTAGAGAATGGCGATGCAAAACACATACCGGCTGCCACAGCTACTGCAAAAAGGAATGGATAAGGACTAACGCCCATTTCTATGGCAGCTTTCAGGGCAATGGGAGTAAACAGTACAGCCGTTGCCGTATTACTTATAAACATGGTAAGCAGGGAGGTGCAGAAATATATTCCTGCCATCAAGGCATAAGGTCCCATTCCTCCTAGTTGATTGACCAATTCGCCTGAAATTAAAGTGTCGACACCCGTATTCTGAAAAGCCGTAGCCATTGGCAACATTGCCCCTATTAGTACAACACTTTCCCAGTTGATACTGCTGTATGCTTCTTCTACATTGCGCAAGCATCCGGTAACGACCATTGCTATTGCTGCAAGCATAATTGCTATAACAGAAGGCAGTAGTTCAAAAACCATAGCTATTACCATCAGTATCATAATAATGGCGGCGATCGGTGCTTTCTGATCGAGTGTTACTTTAGAAGCCTCTTGAAGAGGTTGCCCGACTAAGACAAGATCATCCTGCCTGTTGTCTAAGTTTGCAAGGTCTTTCCATGTACCTTGTATTAAGAGAGCATCGCCCGAATGGAGTTTTGTGTTTTTTATATCGTGCATCTGATACTCTTTCTGTCGCTGAATACCCAATACATTTACATTATATTCTTCACGGAATTGTATTTCGGATATAGTACGGTTTATCAATTTCGAATTGGGCATGATAAAGACTTCGGCAATACCTGAGTCTTGGAACTCGGGAAATGCTCTTAGGTTATTATCTTCTTTGTCGAATATTAAGTTGTTTTCAAGAACGAAACGTTCTATACTTTCCATTTCTCCATGACAATATAGAATATCGTCTTTTTGTATTACCGATTTTGGCCCGGCAACTTCTTCTACAAACTTCTTTCTGAATCTCGAACTTCCTGTTCGTCTTATTATTTTACTTATACTGATATTGTAGTTGGTTGCAATTTGTAATTCAGCAAGGCTTTTGTTGGTCAAAGGAGAATCATTTTTCACCTCTATCTTATAAGATTGATGCGAAAGATTATATTCTTCTGCAAGTTCTTTCAGCGATTTGCCTTGTTTCTTCTTGTTGTCCGAAGCGCCTTGCTTAGATATAAGAAGCTTACTCAAAAAGAACAAAACAACCACACCTATTGATAAGGCTACAAATCCTATGGGCGCAAAAGAAAAGAATGATAGTGCCTGATACCCTGCATTTATCAAAGCATCTTGAATAACAAGATTGGGTGGTGTACTGATCAATGTAAACATCCCCATACTACTGGCAAAAGCCAAAGGCATAAGATATCTGCGGGGACTAATGTTGGCACTGGCTGCCATACTTACAATAATGGGCATCATTACCGCAACCGTACCTGTATTGCTAACAAAAGCACCTATCGAGGCTGTTGCAAGCATAACAAGTATAAAGAGTTTGTTTTCGCTATTTCCTGCTGTTTGTAATATTTTACTACTGATCATTTTTGCAAGCCCTGTACGGAAAATTCCGGCTCCTACCACAAATAGACCAATCATCATTATTACTACCGGATTTGAGAAGCCTGCTAATGCTTCGGTCGGATTCAATATACCGAACAATACTAAAGCAAGAAGCGAACATACTGCTACCAAATCGGAGCGAACCTTTCCTCTCATAAAGAAAACAGAAGCAATGACCAATATAATTAAGGTGATATTGATAGGCGATAATAGTGAAGTTAGATCCATATTGAATTTATTAGCAGTTTTTTCTTTTATTTGATCTGTACAAATATAAAAAATCTTCCGATTTCGATAGAGTTATTTTATATTAAGAACGCCCTAAAGATAGAAAAAAGTTTACTTTTTTCACTTTTTTAAATTTGATGTTTGTTTTAATAATAGTGAGGCTTAAACTCTGTTTTGTCAATTTTGGCAAGCCTTTTGTTGTATATATGAATAACATATAAAATATAGAGTAAACTTGTTGCAAAGGTTTACCTCTTTTTTATGCTATAAGATGTTAAGAATAAAGTATATATAATGATATGAAAGAAGAATTTACTGAAAAGAAAGCAGAAAATGCAGAAAATCCCGAATCAGACAATCTGACAAATGATCAGCTGAATGATGAGACTCAATCTCAATCCGGTGACAATGTGTCTGATTGGGAAGGGAAGTACAATGAATTGAATGATTCTTATTTGCGCCTTAACGCTGAGTTTGATAACTATAGAAAGCGTACGCTGAAAGAAAAAGCTGATTTACTTAAGTCAGGCAGTGAAAGAGTGTTGATTGATATAATTGCTGTAGTGGATGATTTTGAACGCGCATTAGACAATATATCTAAAACAGAAGACATTGAGGCAGTCAAAGAGGGTGTAGATCTTATCTATAATAAGTTTAAAAACTTCCTTACCCGTCATGGTGTCAAAGAAATAGAGACTATTGGACAAACTTTCGATTCGGACAGACATGAGGCTGTAACTACGATTCCTGCTCAGAACGAAGAAGATAAAGACAAAATCGTAGATAGTATTCAAAAGGGATATGCTTTGGATGATAAAGTGATACGATATCCAAAAGTAATAGTGGCAAAATAAAGAAGATAACCGATGTCGACTGCAACAAAGAGAGATTATTACGAAATATTAGAAGTCACTAAGACTGCGACTTTCGAGGAGATAAAAAAAGCTTACCGTAAGAAGGCAATACAATTTCATCCTGATAAAAATCCGGGTGATAAAGAAGCCGAAGAAAAGTTTAAGGAAGCTGCCGAAGCTTATGAAATACTAAGTGATGAGCAAAAACGTGCCAAATATGACCGTTATGGACATGCTGCTGCAGGTGGATTTGGCGGAGGTCATTCAGGAGGTTTTTCTATGGACGATATATTTTCACAATTTGGAGATATATTCGGAGGTCACTTTGGTGGTGGATTTGGCGGTCAGCGAGGTCCAAGACAAAACAGAGGTTCCGATTTGCGTGTAAAAGTAAAACTGACTCTGAAAGATATAGCTTCGGGAGTAGAGAAGAAAATAAAAGTAAACAAATTTGTTGCATGTTCTCATTGTAGAGGAACGGGAGCTGACGGAGGCACAGCATACGAAACTTGTTCTACGTGTAAGGGATCCGGTGTTGTAACCCGTGTGGTAAATACCATTCTTGGACAAATGCAAACTCAAAACACATGTCCTACATGTAATGGTGAAGGTAAAACCATCACCAAGAAATGTAGTCATTGTGCAGGAGAAGGAATTGTTCGCGAAGAAGAAGTGATCTCTATAAACATTCCGGCAGGTGTTGCCGAAGGAATGCAATTGTCGATGAGTGGAAAAGGAAATGCCGCACGTCATGGTGGAGTAAACGGAGACTTGCTGATTCTCGTAGAAGAAGAGCAGCATCCGGAGCTTTTCCGCGATGACAACGATGTGGTGTATAACCTTCTACTGAGTGTTTCCACAGCCGCAATTGGAGGGAGCGTAGTAGTGCCTACAATAGATGGAAAAGCAAAAGTTACCATCGAACCGGGAACCCAACCCGGAAAAGTACTGCGCCTTAAAAATAAAGGTTTGCCAAGCATCAACAGATATGGTACGGGAGATTTGCTTATCAATATAAGTGTATATATTCCTGAAAAATTGAGCGATAGTGAAAAAGAAACCTTAGGAGGGCTTGAAAATTCACCGAACTTTCAGCCGAGCAAGTCGGTAAAGGAAAAGATATTTACTCATTTCCGTCGAATGTTCGATTAAATATCTGTTTCTATTAAAATGTATATATTTATAGCAGATGTCTTTGGCTTAGTCGGAGGCATCTGCTTTTTTATATACTTTAATACCATATCATTATAAAATAGTTTCATAAATATCTATCTTTGATTCCATTCATAAAAATAAGGTGTCATGAAAATAAAAGAGATTTTACATACAATCGAACAATTAGCTCCTCTTCCTCTGCAAGAAAGCTATGATAATAGTGGAGTTCAAATCGGAGATATTAATCAAGAAGCCAAAGGAGCTGTTGTTTGCATAGACGTTACCGAATCTGTTATTGATGAAGCTATTGCTTTGAATTGTAATCTTATCATATCCCATCATCCATTAGCATTTCGGGCGTTTAAATCTCTGACGGGTAAAAATTATATCGAACGATGTATGATAAAGGCTTGCAAGCATGATATTGTAGTGTATGCCGCACATACTAATCTGGATAATGCCTCAGATGGAATAAACCGCTATCTGGCAGAGATGCTCAACCTGCAACATATAAGAATATTAGATCCGCAGAAAGGAAAACTGCTTAAACTGGTAACTTATGTTCCCGACTCCCATGCCGATCTTGTCCGTAATGCTCTATTCAATATTGGAGCAGGACATATCGGAGATTATGATTCATGTAGTTATAATGTAAAAGGACAAGGCACTTTTCGTGCCGGAGAAAACACCAATCCATATTGTGGCGAAAGAGGAGAGTTGCACACGGAGTCTGAAGTGAGGATTGAAATGATCCTTCCCGTATATAAACAATCAGAAGCCTTGCGGGCACTGATCGCAGTGCATCCTTATGAAGAACCGGCATACGATTTTTTTGCTTTGCAAAATGAATGGTCTAAAGCCGGAAGCGGTATTGTGGGTACATTGCCGGAAGAAACAGACGAAGAAGATTTTCTCTATCTATTAAAAGATACTTTCCATTTAAAAACAATTCAACATTCATCCCTTAGAGGTCGTCCGGTTCGCGATGTTGCAATATGCAGTGGGAGTGGTGCTTTCCTTATTCCTAAGGCTATCTCGTATAGTGCAGATGTATTTATTACGGGAGAAGCAAAGTATAATGATTATTACGATGTAGAGGATAAGGTGCTGCTGGCAGTAGTGGGACATTACGAATCCGAAATTTTCACAAAGAATATATTTTTCGACATTATTTCAAAAAAATATCCTACCTTTGCAGTATATATGTCAGGGTTTGACGCAAATCCTGTAAACTATTTGTAATCAAGTGGTGATATACTCCCACTTTTACAAAAGATGTAGTAAGAAGATAGCATGAATCCTATTTGATTACTGCATTTTTTTATAATAATACATTGACGAAAATAATTTAAAACAATATGGCTAAGAAACAAGAAAAAGAAGTTACTGTAGAGGAAAAGCTAAAAACGCTGTATGCCCTACAACAAAAATTGTCGGAAATAGACAATATAAAAATTCTTCGTGGCGAGTTACCATTAGAGGTTGCTGACCTTGAAGACGAGATAATTGGACTGGAAACTCGTATCAAAAAATACGAAGCAGAATTGAAAGAAGCAGATACTGCAGTTTCTAATCAAAAGCAAAAAGCTAAAGAAAGCGGACTTAAGATAGATAAGTACAAAGAGCAATTGGACAATGTGCGCAATAATCGCGAATTTGACCACTTGAGTAAAGAAATTGAGTTTGAAACATTAGAAATCGAACTGTCTGAAAAACGTATTCGCGAGTTTACTCAAGAATCTAAAAATCTTTCGGAGCAAGTTGAGAAGAGTAAATCTTTCTTGACAGAGCGTTCTGCGGACTTAGCTCAAAAGAAAGAAGAATTGGATAGTATTGTTGCTGAAACTAAGCAGCAAGAAGAAGATCTTCGTGACGAAGTGAAGGTGATTGAGGTTGAAGTTGAACCTCGATTGTTACAAGCATTCAAACGTATTCGTAAAAGTGCTCGCAATGGTTTGGCTGTAGTTTGTATCGAACGTGGAGCATGTGGGGGATGTTTCAATAAAATTCCACCCCAAAAACAAATGGATATTAAATTAGGGAAAAAAATCATCGTATGTGAATATTGTGGACGTATTATGATAGACCCTGAGCTCATTGCTCCCGTAGAGTAAAATATAATATTACCATATAGTAAAAGAGCTGGGAAAATTAAAATCTTTTTCCAGCTTTT
This sequence comes from Dysgonomonas sp. UBA5412, assembly GCA_002409595.1. Classification (GTDB taxonomy): domain Bacteria; phylum Bacteroidota; class Bacteroidia; order Bacteroidales; family Dysgonomonadaceae; genus Dysgonomonas. The sequence goes on along the minus strand of DHNQ01000029.1, from coordinate 296,630 downwards.
TTATGCTTTTTTCTTTAAACATTATCTTCTTTATTTTGTTTAATTATAAGTAAAGAAAATAAAATGGAAAACTTTTTTGCTATATATTTTTATTAATATATTGATATATAATAAGTTGATTTTTGTTTTGGAAAACTTTCTTTTTTGTTTATAAAATATTATTGTAAAATTTGTTTCATCTTCTCTATTTGAGTAATATTGCAACGTGAAAAATATCACATGCTTTTTCTTACAGAACGAAAGAAGAAAATAATCTAAAATATAAGAACTAAATGGCACTAAAGGTTTATACTTTTGATGAGGCATATACTGCCGCATTGAAATATTTTGAAGGGGATGAACTTGCGGCGAAAGTGTGGGTAAATAAATACGCACTTAAAGATGCTGCGGGTAACATTTATGAACATTCACCCGAAGATATGCATTGGCGTCTTGCTAATGAAATAGGTCGCATAGAGGCTAAATATCAGAATGGATTGACCAGTCAGGAACTGTTCGATTTGTTCGATCACTTTAAGTATATTGTACCTCAGGGAAGCCCAATGACGGGTATTGGTAATAATTTTCAGATAGCATCTCTTTCCAACTGTTTTGTAATAGGCCTTGCCGGACCATCTGATTCTTATGGAGCTATAATTCGTGTAGATGAAGAACAAGTACAGTTGATGAAACGTCGTGGAGGCGTTGGACATGACTTATCACATATACGTCCTAAAGGGTCTCCGGTCAAAAATTCAGCTTTGACATCTACCGGCTTAGTTCCATTTATGGAAAGATATTCAAACTCTACTCGCGAAGTTGCACAAGATGGACGTAGAGGTGCTTTGATGCTGAGTGTATCTATTAAACACCCTGATTCGGAGTCTTTTATTGATGCTAAAATGGTAGAAGGCAAAGTGACCGGAGCCAATGTATCGGTAAGAATAGATGACGACTTTATGCAAGCTGTTGTGGATGGAAGTAAATATGCACAACAATATCCGATAGATGCAGAAAAACCTACAACTGTAAAAGATATAGAAGCTCGTGACCTATGGTCGAAAATAGTTCACAATGCTTGGAAATCTGCTGAGCCGGGAGTGTTGTTTTGGGACACTATTATCCGCGAGTCTGTGCCGGACTGCTATGGCGATTTAGGATTTAAGACTATATCTACAAATCCATGTGGCGAAATACCTTTGTGTCCTTATGATAGTTGCCGTTTATTAGCTGTTAATCTGTATTCATACGTTGTAAATCCATTTAAAGAAGATGCTTACTTCGATTTTGAATTATTTAAGAAGCATGTAGCACTGGCTCAGCGCATAATGGATGATATTATTGATCTAGAAACAGAAAAGATAGATAAGATTTTAGAAAAAATAGATGCCGACCCCGAAACAGATGAAGTGAGATGGCCTGAAAGACATCTATGGGAGAAGATTCGTACAAAAACGCTGCAAGGTCGTCGTACCGGAGTTGGTATTACAGCCGAAGGTGATATGATTGCGGCTATGGGACTTCGCTACGGAACAGAAGAAGCTACAGCTTTTGCAGAAGAAGTACATCGCACGTTAGCTTTAGCTGCTTATCGTTCGTCGGTAGAGATGGCTAAAGAGCGCGGAGCATTTGAGATATTTGATTTTGAGCGCGAAAAAAATAATCCGTTCATCAATCGTTTGGCTGAGGCAGACCCTCAATTGTTGAAAGATATGGAGAAATACGGTCGTCGTAATATTGCCTGTCTTACTGTTGCACCTACCGGAACAACAAGTTTGATGACTCAGTCTTCATCAGGTATAGAGCCGGTATTCCTTCCTGTATATATGCGCCGTCGCAAGGTGAACCCAAATGATAAAGATGTGCGTGTAGATTTTGTTGATGAGAATGGCGATTCGTGGGAAGAATATATTGTATTCCATCACAAGTTTGTTACATGGATGGAAAGTAAAGGATATCCAACTACAAAAAAATATACCAGTGATGAGATTGATGCTTTGGTTGCCGAATCTCCTTATTATAAAGCAACCTCGAACGATGTTGACTGGTTGCAAAAAGTAAAAATGCAGGGACGTATCCAAAAATGGGTAGACCATTCTATAAGTGTTACTATTAACTTGCCTGCCGATGTGTCGGAAGATCTTGTTAATGATCTGTATATCGAGGCTTGGAAAAGTGGATGTAAAGGTTGTACTGTCTATCGTGATGGTTCTCGTGCCGGAGTATTAGTTGCAGCTAATGAAAAGAAAGCTGACTCTGATTGCGACGAATGTTATGAACGTCCGGAAATATTGCAGGAACGTCCTCGCGAATTGGACGCCGATGTAATTAAGTTCCAAAATAATAAGGAAAAATGGATTGCCTTTATCGGATTGTTCAATGGTCGTCCATACGAAATATTTACAGGGTTGGCTGATGACGAAGAAGGTTTGATGTTGCCTAAGAATGTAAACAACGGAGTTATCATCAAGACGCTAAACGATGAAGGACAACGCTCGTATGACTTCCAATTCAAAAATAAAAGAGGTTATAAGACTACAATAGAGGGACTTAATGGTAAGTTTAATCCTGAGTTCTGGAATTACGCAAAGCTTATATCCGGAGTGCTTCGCTATGGTATGCCTATTGACCAGGTGGTCAAATTAGTGCAAGGTCTTGAGCTGAATAGCGAAACTATTAATACATGGAAAAATGGTGTAGAACGTGCCTTGAAAAAATATCTGCCTAGTGAAACAGAAGCCAAAGGACAGAAGTGTCCGATATGTGGCTTGGAAACATTGGTATATCAAGAAGGGTGTATGAAATGTACAAACTGTGGAGCTTCTAAGTGTGGATAATCTATCGGATTTATAATAATAAAAATAGCCTGATCAGAAATGAATCAGGCTATTTTATTTCTTTTAGATATTTTATTCGAAACGGATAGATTTTGCCGGCGATATCTTGGCTATCAGATAAGATGGTCCTATCATCATCAGAATAGAGAGCAGCAAAGCTCCTACATTGATGAGTATAATGTAAAGTATATTGATGTCTACCGGCATTTCCGAAACATAATATGTATCAGGATCAAGTTTTATGAAACCTGTATATTTTTGCAAAACTAAAATTCCTATGGCTATAATATTTCCCCAAAACAATCCCTTTATTATAAGAAAAGATGAAATATAAAGGAATGTTTTTCGGATACTATTATTGCGTGCCCCCATTGTTTTTAGCATGCCTATCATATTCGTTCGTTCCAATATGATTATTAGTAGACCGGAGATCATTGTGAATATTGAGATTGCAAACATTAAGAAGATGATGACAACTACATTCATATCCAAAAGGTCGAGCCAGTTGAAAATCATCGGATTCATTTCCTTTATCGACCTAGCTAAGAATGTATTATCTTTTCTGTCTCGATATGTCATCATATCTACAAAGACTTGTTGTTGTATTTTATCTAGCTGATCGTAATCTTTTACCTGAAGTTCCAATCCTCCGACTTCGTCTGGTTCCCAGTTGTTTAACTTGCGTATGAGGTCGATGTTGATAACAATAAAGAGTTTATCGTAATCCTCAAAGTTAGTGCTGTATATTCCCGTAATATAGAATTTGCGGTATCGTACATTATCGCCAATAAAGTAACAGAGAAAACTATCTCCGGTTTTCAGGCTCAGTTTGTTTGCTATACTTTTCGATAGTATGATTTGATTGGCATGAGTCGTATCTTCCGGGTTGATGATTGTTCCGTCTATTATGTTTTTTTTAAAGAACCCCCAATCGTAATCATTACCTACACCCTTTAATATAACACCTTGAAAAGCACTATCTGTTTTTATGATTCCCGGTTTAGTAGCAAATACTTCCACATGCTTAATACCCTCAGTTTGCTTCAATTTTGAGATGAGTTCAGGACTTACACAGATAGGTTGAGTTTCGTAAGTGCTGTTGTTATTCAGATTAGAAATCTGTATATGCGATCCAAATCCTACAACTTTGTTTCTTACCTCAGTTTTGAATCCGATCACTATCGACAAAGCCAATATCATGGCAGCAAGTCCGATGGCTACACCAGCAATAGCTATTTTAATGGCGGGAGATGAGGCTTTCTTTTCACCCTTATAGTTGCCGAAATGGATACGTTTTGCTATGAATAATTCTAAATTCAAAATCAGTTATAGATTATCAACTATCAGAAATTATTTCTTATAGATTGTATTAAAATAAAAAACCTTGCTCGCTTTGTCTTTTCCTTCCCAGATGCTCGTATGCAAGCTCTGTTACCTCTCTGCCCCGAGGTGTACGTTTCATAAAACCTTCTTTTATGAGGAATGGCTCATATACCTCTTCTAACGTTCCGGCATCCTCACCCAGAGCTGTCGCTATGGTCGAAATTCCTACCGGTCCGCCGCTGAACTTATCAATAAGGATAAGTAATATTTTATTATCTATCTCGTCAAGTCCATATTTGTCGATGTTTAGCGCTTCCAACGAATATGCAGCTATGGCTTTGTCTATTTTTCCCGAACCTTTGACCTGAGCAAAATCCCGAACTCTGCGTAGCAAAGCATTTGCAATACGTGGCGTTCCTCTACTCCGCGAAGCGATCTCTATGGCTGCCTCTTCCGAAGTAGGTACATCTAATATATTTGCCGATCGGAGTATGATATTAGTCAGCGTTTTCATATCATAATACTCAAGGTGCATATTAATCCCAAATCGGGCACGCAAAGGGCTGGTCAATAGACCACTGCGGGTAGTTGCGCCGACCAATGTAAACGGATTCAGGTCTATCTGTATCGAACGCGCACTAGGACCCTTGTCTATCATTATGTCTATCCGATAGTCTTCCATCGCACTATACAAATATTCTTCCACTACGGGAGACAGTCGATGTATTTCATCAATGAACAATACATCATTTGGTTCGAGCGAAGTGAGAAGTCCGGCCAAATCGCCCGGCTTGTCTAATACCGGTCCTGAAGTTATCTTAAATCCGACACCCAGCTCGTTAGCTATGATATTAGACAAAGTCGTTTTACCCAGACCCGGAGGTCCATGCAAAAGGGTATGGTCGAGAGATTCGCCACGCATTTTTGCTGCTGTAACAAAAACTTGCAGATTCTCTACCACTTTACTTTGTCCGCTAAAACTACCAAAGGTCAGAGGACGAAGGGCGTTTTCGAACTCTCTCTCTTTTTCGTTCAAATTGCCTCTATGTATATCGAATGTTTCTTCCATAAGCTATGGATGCAAATTTACATCAATATATTTAAATTACACACTGGCTATCTTAATAAGTCGGGGCTGTTAACTCCTAAAAATATAAAAGTTATGAATTATCTGCCAGCAAACCAGAAAAAGATATTTTCTTTGTATGGTAATTGAAAATAAATGGAGATGTTGAGCAAACTGATAGAGTGGGACAGAGAACTTTTTTTATTTCTTAATGGCAAACATACTGATTGGTTAGACCCGATAATGCTAATATTCAGTTCCTATATAGGGTGGGTCGTAGGTTGTATTATAATGACTGCATTGATATATTTCAGAGCAAAAGTATGGAAAAAAACAGGCGTATTTTTCTTCCTCTTATCTACTGGTATTAGTGCATTACTTACAAATATTATAAAGCTTATCATAGAACGTCCTCGTCCGATTCACAACGAAACTTGGGTAGATACTATTCATGCGATAGAGAAGCACAGCGATAGTTTTAGTTTCTTTTCCTCCCATTCTGCCACTACTTTTACAATGGCTGTCTTTTTTGCTTTGTTTTTCAGGAAAGAAAAGATATATGGTTTTTTAGCTATCCTATGGGCTGCGGTAGTTGCTTATAGCCGTATTTATGTAGCGAAACATTATCCTTTTGATGTAATGGTAGGAATACTGTTTGGAATAATGATTGGAATATTAGGATACAAACTATTTCAGAACTTCAAACGTAAAAAAGAGCTGTTAAGACCTTAACCATTTTTCTGTCTTCTTTTTTTCTATAAGACTATACATTTTCATCAGGAACGGGAATGCTCTCCCTATCGGATAAAATATTTTGAAGAGGAGAGACGGATAGATATTCTTCTTTCCAAGTTCAATACCTCTAATTATTTTTTTTGCTACGGTTTTTGCTGATTGTGTCGGAAATGGGAGCGGTGTACCCTGCTTTCCGGTTGCTTTATCAAAGAAATCTGTCTTTGTTGCCACTGGGTAAACAGCTGTGAGTTGCAGACTGTTCTTTTTTTCGTATCTGTATGTTTGTACAAACTGATGTAATGCAGCTTTGGTAGAACAATAGAGCGAATAGCCATGTAACGGAGCCAACCCTGCACCGGATATTGTGCATACAAAGATCTTAGGGCTACTATCTTTTTCTACCAGTTTTTCTAAAGAGTATATTGGCGAGAATACATTGAGGTTGTATATTTTTTCTATATGTTCCCAATCGGGTGCATTCAATTTTTCTAGGTAGGCAAATCCGGCATTGGCGATAAAAATATCAATCTTATCAAATACTGTTTGTGCATATTCAAATACACTATCTACTCCCTCGGATGTGCTGACGTCTGATGAAAAAGGATAGATCACACCGTCTATTCTCGGAATATTCTCTATATGACGGGCAACGGCGACAATCTTAACATCGGAGTATAGGGAAAGTATATTTAGCATTTCCCGTCCAATACCCGAAGATGCTCCGGTCAGTATTATATTTTTGCCATAGAGTTTTTTCATCAGACTATAAATAAAATATGGCGAATTATATGATAAAAGTATGCCTGACAGACAACCCCAGAAGTTAGGTGACTATCTTATCAAACCCTTCACCGTAAACTCCTCTTACTGTGCTTTGCGAAATAAATGCTTTTTCGTCAATACTTTTTATCAGACGAAACATCTCCAAGGCTTCAGTCCGTTTGGCTAAGACTATAATCACCTTTGTCGGTTTTTTAGAATACCAGCCTGTTCCATCCAATATAGTACAGCCTCTGTTGAGTTCGCTGTTTATCGCATTGGCTATGGTTTCATATTTGGAAGAAAAAATCAATACCTGTATCGACTGCCTGAATCCATTGATAACCATGTCTATCGAATAGGTCATAACCCCCATCACAATAAGTCCGTATATGATGGTTTGGAAATTTTGGAATAAGAAATATGAGCAACTTATTATTATAAAATCGCATAGGAGCATCCCTCGTCCAAAGGCTATATTTTTATATTTATTTATGATAGCGACTACAATATCAGTACCTCCTGTACTCCCATTTACACTAAATACAAGCCCTATGCCAGCACCACACATCATACCGCCAATCACACCCGATAGTAGAGGTTCGTCGTCTACAATTGGTTTTTTTATAATCATCTGACAAATAGTGAGTAAAAATGTCAGAACAATAACGCCATATATTGTTTTTATCAGAAACTTAGCTCCTAATATTTTGAGTGCGACAATGAGCAGTACACAGTTGGTGAAAAAATAGGTCGATTGCAGAGGTATTCCAGAATTTGTTGCATATTCGATAAGTAGAGCAATACCGGCCAAACCTCCGGTAACAATTCCTCCGGGTTTGATAAATCCGATTAGTCCGACAGCATAAAGCACCAAGCCCACCGTTATCGTGGCATAATCTTTCCAATAGAATTCTTTTAAATATTTTTTCGGCATTGCTTCTAATCTTTTTAATGCACTCATTTGAGTCTTGATTATTCTAAAGTACGATGTTTACGATTTTCTTTGGAACAATAATAACCTTCTTAGGCGTTTTGCCTTCCAACCATTTTGCTGAATTCTGATGATTCATCACCACTTTTTCTATTTCCTCATTTGTTGTATCGGCAGCAAATTCAATTGTAAAACGTGCCTTTCCATTGAAAGAAATAGTATAATTAATGACATCCTCTACCAAGTATTCTTCATTAAATGCAGGCCATTGTGCATCACAAACCGAAGATGTGTGTCCTAAAGCGTGCCAAAGCTCTTCAGCGATGAATGGGGCAAAAGGTGCAAGTACTATAATCAGTTCTTGTAAAATAGCTTTCTTGTTGCATTTAGCGGAACTCAGTTCATTTACACAAATCATAAATGCTGAAACTGATGTGTTGAAAGAGAAGCTTTCTATATCGCCCGAAACTTTTTTTATCAGTTTGTGCAATGCTTTCAACTCTTCTTTAGTCGGCTGTTCGTCCGTTACAGCAAATGTATCTCCTTTGTAGAACAAATTCCATAGTTTGCGAAGAAAGCGATTTACACCGTCAATCCCGTTTGTATCCCAAGGTTTAGATTGTTCCAATGGTCCAAGAAACATTTCGTAGATACGTAGGGTATCAGCACCATATTTGTCGACTATATCATCTGGATTTACAACATTGTGATATGACTTAGACATTTTTTCGACAGTCCAGCCACAAACATATTTATCGTCTTCTAAGATAAATTCTGCATTTTTAAATTCAGGACGCCAAGCTTTAAAAGCTTCAGTGTCTAATATGTCATTACTCACAATATTTACATCTACATGAAGCTCAGTTGTTTCATACTCGTCTTTCAGATTGTGAGATACAAATTTGTTCGTGCCATTGATACGATACACAAAATTGCTACGTCCCTGTATCATCCCTTGGTTTATCAACTTCTTGAATGGTTCGTCTTCGCACGACACTTCTATGTCATACAAGAATTTGTCCCAGAATCGGCTGTATATCAAGTGTCCGGTAGCATGCTCCGTACCTCCTATATATAAGTCCACATTACGCCAGTATTCATCTTTTTCTTTCGATACTAATTCCTTATCGTTATATGGATCCATATAATGTAGGTAATAAGCTGATGATCCGGCAAACCCCGGCATGGTATTCAATTCGAGAGGAAAAACGGTCTTTTGATCTATTCTAGAAGTTTCTACTACAATATTATTCACCGTATCCCATGCCCATTTGGTAGCACGTCCTAACGGTGGTTCTCCTGTTTCCGTAGGCAGATATTTGTCTACCTCAGGCAGTTCCAAAGGAAGCTTGTCTTCCGGCAACATGTAAGGAAGTCCCTTTTTGTAGTAAACCGGAAATGGTTCACCCCAATAGCGTTGACGTGAAAATATTGCATCACGCAAACGATAGTTAACCTTTATGCGTCCAAGGTTATTTTCTTTTATATATTGTCTGGCTCTTTCTATTGCTTCTTTAACTTGAAGTCCGTTCAGAAATCCTGAATTAACCATTATTCCCTCTTTTGCATCAAAGCTTTCTTCGCTTATGTCACATCCTTCTATCAGCGCGATAATAGGTAAGTTGAAGTGTTTGGCAAAAGCATAGTCGCGGCTATCGTGACCGGGAACAGCCATAATTGCACCTGTGCCGTATCCGGCAAGTACATAGTCTGAAACCCAGATTGGAATTTCTTTTCCATTCAATGGATTTATAGCATAAGATCCGGTGAATACTCCCGATATTTTTTTGTCCATCAAACGCTCTCTTTCTGTACGGCGTTTTGTGGCATCCAAATAAGCATCCACTTCGGTTTTTTGCTCAGGCTTGGTTACCAATGAAACATACTCACTTTCGGGAGCAAGTACCATAAAGGTAACTCCGAAAATGGTGTCGGGGCGGGTAGTAAATATTTCGAAGTCTGTATCAGAATCTTTTACTTTAAACTTCATTTCTGCACCTTCGCTTCGCCCTATCCAATTTCGTTGAGTTTCTTTTATCGAGTCACTCCAATCTATCTTATCCAATCCGTCAAGTAGACGTTGGGCGTAGGCGGATACTCGCAAACTCCATTGACGCATGAGGCGTTGTTCTACCGGATGCCCTCCACGTTCTGACAAGCCATTGATAACTTCGTCATTAGCTAATACAGTTCCTAGCTCGGCACACCAGTTGACGAATGTTTCGCTTCTATATGCTATGCGGTAATTAAGTAATTTTTCTTGTTTTTCTTCTTCGCTATATGCTTTCCATGTTTCGGCAGAGAAGTGCAACTCTTCACTGCAAGCGACATTCAATCCTTCTGAGCCTGACTTTTCGAAAATGCTTACTAATTCCGAAATAGGACGAGCCTGTTGTTCATCGAAGCAGTAATAGCTGTTAAACATTTGTATGAATGCCCATTGCGTCCAACGATAATAACGTGGATCGCAAGTTTGTATCTCTCTGCTCCAATCGAAAGAGAAACCTATTTTGTCTAATTGCTCTCTGTAACGGTTTATGTTCTGAGCAGTAGTTATGGCAGGGTGTTGACCTGTCTGTATTGCATATTGTTCGGCTGGAAGACCATACGCATCGTATCCCATCGGATGAAGGACATTAAAACCTTTAAGTCTTTTATAGCGCGAAAAAATATCAGAGGCTATATATCCCAGTGGATGCCCAACATGTAATCCTGCTCCCGAAGGATAAGGAAACATGTCCAGAACATAATATTTCGGTTTGTTTTTGTCTTCTGTTACTTTGTAAGTTTTATTTTCAATCCAATATTGATACCAGCGTTTTTCTATTTCTTTAAAATTGTATTCCATACCAAATTTGTTGCATTTTTTATTGGCGCAAAGATAGTTATTTCTTTAAACTAAAACGAATTAAAACTATCTCATTCTTGTTGTAAAATGGATGGTTTTCGTCCTTCTTTCCTCTCCATTTTTATATTTATTTCGTTGCGAAAGCTAATCGTATATTACTTATTTTATTCATAATAGTTATAGTCGGTATCAACTGTTGTACTTAGGGCTACAACTCCTACTACAATTGTAGTACCTAAAAGAACTTCCCAAAATGTGTTATTTGCTGGCTTTTCGACATAAAAGAAATCACCTCTTTCACCTATACTTTCCGGTAAATTTTTTGGTTTCAGAGAACCTGTTTTCATTAAGTTAGATATGTAAAAGCTTTGTTCAAATGTCATTGGTTTGGTTAAATCTTGATATATAGTCAGATAGCTTTTGAAAAATAGAGGAGTATTGGTTATATCAAATTCTGTTTTTTTGAGTTTGATTGCTTGATTGTCTTTATCTCCTATATATCCATCTTTGAAAATCTTTTTATTTAAGTTTTCAAAATTCATTTCAAGTTTTAATGGCATATTGCTAATCATCGTTTTAGGAGGGATAAATGTTGTCTGTGAAGGTACATTCATCCTGCCGTCAAAGTAGGTTTCAGCATCATTGAATATTTGTCCGTCTCCTGAAAAAGTATATTTGTCTCCCGCATAAGAATAGGCTGTGTTATTTAGTATAAGAGCCGATTTATGCCAATCTATATACAAAGCTTTGTCTGTTTTGTTGAAAACCGTAATCTGTATCGGTGCACTTTCTCCCTTAAAGCAATAGGCAATCCATAAGCTATCTGTTTCGAGAAGAAAATCCCCATTGTCTACTTTTTCGACAAAATCATCAGTTGTGCTTAATGTCGAATAATAGAATGTAGAGCTACATGACGATAGAATCAAAGCCAAAATGGTAGCACAGATAATATGTTTCATAGTAATCTTTATTAATAAATCGTAGATGTTAATCAGTTTAGAGTTACAAGTTTACAATTTTTTTTAATAAAATGATACTTTTTGTAACAAAATGTACCTTATGATTTTTATATGTATGATTTATCTATATTAGAGAGATATATGTTTTATGAATAGAAAAAGATGAAATGAAAAAAGAGGCAAAAACTGTACAAGTTTGTCAGTTTTTAGTTAAAATATGATGTGAGGTCTAGTTGCTGTTTCATGTTATGTTGTTTTCTGATCAGTAGTTAATTTATTGCTCGTGTAGCTATAAAAAAACAACCCCTCTGCATGCAGAAGGGTTGATTATATTATAATAAATCTTTGTTTAGATTAATTTTTCGACATGCGTTTTCTTTCATTTTCGTCCAGATATATTTTACGTATACGGATCGAATTAGGTGTAACCTCTACATATTCATCCTCTTTGATGTATTCAAGAGCATCTTCGAGACTGAATATGATGGCAGGAGCTAACTTCGCTTTATCATCCGTTCCGGAAGCACGCACATTGGTTAGTTTCTTAGACTTAGTTAGGTTTACGACAAGGTCGCCTTCCTTACTATGTTCTCCTACTATTTGTCCCATGTATATATCTGTCTGAGGTTCAACGAAGAATCGTCCTCTGTCTTGCAGTTTATCTAATGCATAAGCAAAGGCATTACCCGATTCGCTTGCGATAATAGAGCCATTGTTGCGCTTCTCTATCTCACCTTTCCAAGGTTCGAAATCCAAGAAGCGGTGAGCGATAACAGCTTCTCCGGCAGATAAAGTCAGTGCTGCATTGTTTAAGCCTATTATGCCTCGTGATGGTATTGTGAATTCAAGATATACACGGTCTTTCTTGCTGCCCATCATAGTTAATTCACCTCTGCGACGAGTAACTAGGTCGATGATCTTGCTCGAATACTCTTCCGGTACATTAATTGTTAACTGTTCTACCGGTTCGTGCTTCACACCGTCCACATTCTTTATAATTACCTTAGGCTGACCTACTTGAAGCTCATATCCTTCACGACGCATTGTTTCTATCAATACTGCAAGATGCAGAATACCACGTCCGTAAACGACCCAACTATCAGCATTCTCTGTAAGCTCTACTCTTAGCGCAAGGTTGCGGTCAAGCTCTCTTACCAAGCGATCGTGTATATGACGTGATGTAACAAATTTACCATCTTTTCCAAAAAATGGAGAATCGTTGATGGTGAAGAGCATCGACATTGTAGGCTCGTCTATATCAATTGTTGGAAGCGGTTCGGGATTTTCCAGATCGGCGATCGAATCTCCAATCTCAAAACCTTCTATTCCAATCAAGGCACAAATGTCTCCGCATTGCACGCTGGTGACTTTGCTGCGTCCAAGACCTTCAAAAGTATTTACTTCTTTGATACGGGTTTTCACTATGCTTCCATCACGTTTGCATAATGAAACATCCATATTTTCTTTTATTTCTCCACGGTGTACTCTACCTACTGCTATACGACCCACGTATTTGGAATAATCGAGGGACGTGATCAGCATTTGAGGTGTGCCTTCCAATATTTGAGGTGCAGGTATATATTCTACGATTGCATCCAACAACGGTGTAATATCTTCGGTTGGCTTTTGCCAATCGCTAGACATCCAACCTTGTTTAGCCGAACCGTATATTGTAGGGAAGTCTAATTGCTCTTCTGAAGCATCTAGGCTGAACATAAGGTCAAAGACCATCTCTTGTACTTCCTCAGGACGGCAATTAGGTTTATCTACCTTGTTGATAACTACAATCGGTTTTAATCCCATTTGTATCGCTTTCTGGAGAACGAATCGTGTCTGAGGCATTGGTCCCTCGAAGGCGTCAACTAGTAGTAGACAACCGTCAGCCATATTCAAGACACGTTCTACTTCACCTCCAAAGTCGGCATGGCCGGGAGTGTCAATGATATTTATCTTTGTCCCTTTATAGTTTATCGAAACATTTTTGGATAGGATTGTTATCCCTCTTTCTCGTTCCAGATCATTGTTGTCAAGAATAAGCTCACTAGTTGCTTGGTTGTCTCTAAACAATTGACCTGCAAGGAGCATTTTGTCCACGATAGTGGTTTTACCGTGGTCTACGTGTGCGATAATCGCAATGTTTCTAATATTTTGCATATATATAATTTGAGGGTGCAAAGATACTACTTTTAAACAATAAAAAATCCATTTAGA
>DHNQ01000029.1:164891-282838 GCA_002409595.1 Dysgonomonas sp. UBA5412 | reverse complement strand
TCTAAATGGATTTTTTATTGTTTCTATTATATTTTATCCCATATAGCCTCTGACTATACCTCGTGGTGAATTCTTCACAAAGTCTACAATGAATCTCATTTCCGGGGTTTCTTCAAACTCTTTTTCTATCTTATTGATAGCGTCTGTGAAATTATATCCCGATTGGTATATAGTGCGGTATATTTCTTGTATTTCATTTATTTTCTCATTAGAGAAGCCATGTCTTCTCAGACCTACAAGATTTACTCCTGAATAACAAACCGGTTCGCGACCTGCAATTATGTATGGAGGGATGTCTTTGCCCAAGCGTGTTCCACCCTGTATCATTACATGAGCTCCTATTCTGGTAAACTGGTGGATCAGTGTGCCTCCGCTAAGGATTGCGTGATGATCTACTTCTACTTCGCCAGCCAATTGGGTTGCATTACCGACAATAACAGAATCACTGATAACACAGTCGTGAGCTATGTGGCTATATGCCATTAACAGGCAGTTGTTACCAACTTTAGTATATCCTTTCGACGCCGTGCCTCTATTTACAGTTACACATTCGCGTACTGTTGTGTTGTCTCCGATTATGGCAAGGCTATCTTCTCCTTTGAATTTAAGATCTTGTGGAATTCCTCCGATAACTGCACCGGGGAATATACGGCAGTTTTTCCCGATACGGGCTCCTGCTCTTACATTAGCTCCGGACATGATAAGAGTTCCTTCTCCGATCTCTGCATTTTTGTCTATAAAAGCAAAAGGTTCTACAGTTACATTTGCTCCCATTTTAGCTTCAGGGTGGATATAAGCCTGATCAGATATATATGACATGATATATGAATGATTTATTATTTATTTTTTACTATTTGAGCTGTAAATTCAGCTTCAGAAACCAGCTTTTCTCCAATAAAGGCATAGCCTTTCATATTAGCGATTCCACGTCTGATCTCAGACATCATATTTAATCTGAATATCAATGTGTCGCCTGGAACAACTTTACTTCGGAACTTAACATTATCTATCTTCAGAAAATAGGTTGAGTATCTTTCCGGATCTTCTATTTGAGATAATACTAATAATCCGCCAATCTGTGCCATGGCTTCTACTTGAAGTACACCGGGCATAACCGGTTCTTGAGGAAAGTGACCTTGAAAGTAAGGTTCATTCATCGTGATGTTTTTTACACCTACGATGTGTTTTTGCCCAACTTCAATTATTTTATCCACCATAAGAAACGGATATCTGTGTGGCAGAAGCTCTTTTATTTTATTTATGTCGAATATTGCTTCTTTATTCGGTTCATAAACAGGGGGCTGTACCTCATTTAGTTTTATTTGTTTACGTACTAAACGAGCTAGTTTATTGTTTATTTTATGTCCCGGACGAGTTGCAATGATACGTCCCTTGATTGGTTTTCCGATAAGGGCAATGTCTCCAATTATATCAAGGAGCTTGTGTCTTGCCGGTTCATTTGGAAACTGTAATTGCTTATTGTTCAGGTATCCTAGTTCAGAAGCATCTTTATGGGGAACGCCTAGCAAGTCTGCAAGGCTATCTAAATCTTCTTGCGATATTTTATATTCGTAAATGACAATTGCATTATCTAGATCACCTCCTTTGATAAGTCCTGCTTCACGTAGCTTTTGTATTTCACGAACGAAAACAAATGTCCTTGCGCTAGCTATCTCTTTGGCAAAATCATCAAGCGAATCTAATGATGCTGATTGATTAGGGATGTATTTTGATTCAAATTCTATGAATGAGTTAATGCAGAAGCTGTTATCGGGAAGAAGAATTAGTTTAGAACCGGTCTCTTCGTCTACAACTTCCATTTTCTGGCGTACAACGAAATAGTCTCTATCTTCTTCTTGTTCTACAACTCCAACTTTATTGATTGCATCTACATATACGATTGCACTACCATCTAATATCGGGAATTCGGGAGCATTGACTTCGATCAGACAGTTGTCTATTCTTGAAGCATATAGTGCCGCCATTGCATGTTCGATCGTGCTTATTTGGACATTGTCTTTTACAATAACCGTTCCACGTTGGGTATTTCCTACATTTTCGGCTAAAGCATCTATTATGGGTTGATTCTCTAAATCAACTCTTTTTATCTTATATCCATGATTTTCTGGTGCCGGGCGGAATGTTATCGTAATAGGTAATCCGGTATGCAAACCCTTTCCTTCTAACGTAAAACAGTCTTTAAGCGTATGTTGCTTGCTCATTATGATTTATAAATGGTTCTTATTTATTTTGGTTAGATTTTAAATCTTCTACTTCTTTTTGCAGTTTTGCCAACTGCTTATACATATCCGGCAATTTAGGGAATGTGACACTTGATTTAAAGAAATCTCTCACCGGAATGGCTGGCGATCCAATTATTTTGGCATCAGATTTTATGTTGCTAATTATACCGGATTGAGCTCCAATATTAACATTATCACCAATGGTTATGTGCCCTCCAAGTCCTACTTGTCCTCCAATCATACAATGTTTCCCCACTTTAGTAGAGCCTGATATTCCTACCTGAGCTGCCATTACCGTGTTTTCTCCAATTTCTACATTGTGTGCAACTTGGATCAGATTGTCTAGCTTTACTCCTTTGTGTATAGTTGTCGCATCCATCACAGCGCGGTCTATTGTCGTATTAGCTCCTATTTCCACATCATCCTCAATGACTACAATCCCCATTTGAGGTATTTTCTTGTATACTCCATTTTCTGGAGCAAAGCCAAAGCCATCGCTTCCGATAACTGCTCCTGCATGAATGATGCAGTTGTTTCCTATTATGGAGTTCGAATATATTTTTACCCCCGGATAGATGATTGCATTTTCTCCAATAGTAACATTTTCACCAACATATACTTGAGGGTATATCTGAGTGTTGCTTCCTATTTTTGCTTTTTCTCCTACATAAGCAAAAGCTCCTACATATATATCTTCCCCTACTTTAGCACTCGGTGCTATGTAGGACATGGGTTCTATCCCTGTTTTCTTTGGTTTTGATTTTTCTACTATATCCAGCAATATAGCTAAAGCTGCGTAGGCATTGAAGCAGCGTATTAGCGTGGCTTGTATTGGTTGTTCTGCAACAAAATCATTGTTTACTAAAACAACACTGGCCTCAGTTGTATATATATAATGGGTATATTTGGGGTTAGCTAAAAAAGTTAATGTCCCCGGTTTACCCTCTTCAATCTTAGAAAAACTATTGACAACAACAGACGGGTCACCCTCTATTGTTCCATTTAATACTGTAGCAATTTGCTCTGCAGTGAAGGATATTTGCATAAAAAAGTATTCAAAAATATTTAGCGTCCCTATAAGAGATGCGAAATAAATAATAATTTTCCAAATATATCACTTTTATACTTAAAAAAACGGTTGAAGAAGGTGAAATATTATTTAATCACTCAATCTTACCATAGAAAGTTATCATTTGTCTATTATTGTCTTGGGCTGACAAAGTTGCATATCCGGAACTTCCTATATCTAGTCTAAGAGTGTATTTCGGACTCTGATCAGATGTTGAAATATTGACATGCCACATGTCTTTCTTTTTTTCTGATATCGAGTATTCAAATTTTGTACTGGTAAATTTTATTCCTCCTTCATCGGTGGGCGATGGTGCTACGTACGCTCTGCCGAAATAAGGTAGATACGATTTGATTGTATCTTTAGAAACTTTCAATGAGTATGAGTAATCCAGATTTATAGATTTCCCGCCCATTGGTATGGCTGTCGTTGGTTTGAAGGTGTAGTTCTGTGCTTCGATCTTTTCTTTGATACTGGCATTGATTTCTTCTTTCGAAATGTTCTCGGCGGCTTTACAACCAAAAAGAAATATTAATATTGCAATGATTTGTATTTTCATAATTATTACCCTATTTATTATAAAGTGGATTGTGTTTAATATTAAAACATAAGTATTAGCCAAATGTTTTATTTACAGAGATAAAAAAGATGAAATACAGATAAATATGTAAAAAAGAATGCAAGTGTAGAACAGAATCGTAGTTCCTCTCCTTTCCGCTAAAGCAAAAAAGTGTGCAAGAAGGAATGTTCCGGTACTTAGTCCGATGAAGATGTTTAATGTCGGATTTATATTAAAAAAAAGAAAAACGATAATGCTGAAAATAACGATAAAAGAAAGTAGTCTTAGATAGGCACGAGTCCTTATTTTGTCTTTATGCCTATTAATATAATTGTCAGTTATTATTATGCCTAATAGAATTAGAGAAAAGCCTAATATAACCCAGTTGATTATATTTAAATCTATTGCCATTGGTTCGCTTAATTGCTGTATGGTTATAGAAGTAAAAGGATTTATAAACGCTCCTACATTGTCAGTGAAAAGATAAAATGAAAATGCAGGGAAGTATAAGATGAAAAATCCGAGTAGCGTAGCTATGAATGATTTAAAATTCATACACCTCATCATTGCTAAACAAACCCATAAAACAGGTAAGTAGATAAGTAAAAGAGGGCTGAATAAACTGCCTAAAGCAAGAAAAAAGCTAGACTTGAAAGCTGATATTTGTTTCTGTCCATTATTATAGCTCGTGAAGAGCATAGCTATAATAAGTAAAAATAATAATGTACTAATATACTCAGCCGATACATAGATAAATGATGGGTGACAACTGAATAATAATATAACAATGGCTGGTACTAATGAGGTTTTTCTCCTGATGAGTACATGTGTCGTATTTATATGTGCCGAAATAGTCGCAAGGCCTGCTGTTAATATAGTACTGCAAATAGCAGATACTAATTGCTTGTTAAATAAAGGACTAAGGTATGTCCAAAGATACCCGTTTGTATTTTCTTTCAGCCCGGTAAAATCAAATGAAAAATAGTATGCTAAACGAACTAATAAAGCCAAAATAATGGCAAAGATTAATATACCATTTCCTTCTGCTATATTCTTTTTATATGATTTTGGTACTGCTGCCATTTATTTGAGGTCAAACCCGATATCTTTTCTATAATACTTCTTGTCAAATATTATCTTTTCCGCATTCTTATATGAAGTAGTCAAAGCCTCCTCCTTTGTATTGCCGTATGAGCTTACTGCTATAACCCGTCCACCATCAGTTAAAACGTGTCCGTCTGCTATTTTTGTGCCTGCATGAAATAGAATGCTATCTTTTACAAGCTCAAACCCCAATATCTCTTTGCCCTTCTCGTAATCTCCGGGATAACCTCCCGAAACCATCATAACTGTTACTGCATAGCGAGGATCAGTCTCCATTTTTATTTGATCTAAATTACCTTTAGCTACACCTTCGAGTAAGACTACTAAATCCGATTTGATACGTAGCATCACAGCCTCCGTTTCAGGATCTCCCATGCGTACATTGTATTCTATAACCATTGGCTCACCATTAACTGATATGAGTCCAAGAAAAATAAATCCTTTATAAGGAATTTTATCTTTTTTCAAACCTTCTACCGTTGGTATAACGATTCTTTCCTCCACTTTTTTCATAAAAGTTTCGTCCGCGAAAGAAACGGGTGATACTGCCCCCATGCCGCCGGTGTTTAAACCCGTATCGCCTTCACCTATACGTTTATAATCTTTAGCAACCGGCAATATTTTATATGATTCACCATCTGTAAGTACAAAAACAGAACATTCGATGCCTGACAAAAACTCTTCAATTACAACTGTTCTGCTTGCTTCTCCAAACATTCCGTTAAGCATCTCTTCTAGCTGCTTTTTAGCTTCTTCAATATCTTGTACTATCAAAACGCCCTTGCCTGCTGCCAAGCCATCAGCTTTTAATACATAAGGAGCACTTAAACTTTCCAAAAAATCAAAAGCCTTATCGAGTTCTCCTAACGAAAAACTTTTGTAACCAGCGGTCGGGATATTGTGACGCATCATAAACTGTTTGCCAAAATCCTTACTCCCCTCAAGCTTTGCACCCTCAGCCGAAGGGCCTATTACAGGTATGTGTTTTATCGTAGTGTCGCTTATGAAAAAGTCATATATACCTCTTACTAACGGTTCTTCCGGTCCTACAATAACCATATGTATATCATTATCCAGCACAAACTTTTTGATGGCACTAAAGTCTGTTATCGAAAGAGGTGTGTTTTTAGCAATTAGGGCAGTTCCGGCATTTCCCGGAGCAACGTAGAGATTGCTGACTTTCTCACTTTGTGATATTTTCCATGCCAGAGCATTCTCTCTTCCTCCGCTTCCTAATAATAATATATTCATAAATTGTTGTTGTAAATAATATGACCTTAATTATATCTGAAAGACAAAGATACATGATTATTTTCTTAACATGAAAATCAAAAATATTTATTGTAAATTTGCACCCCATAAAAATTAAAAATGGATAAAAAAAGCGAAGAAAAAGGGATATTCAAAAGAGCGGAATTATTGCTCGGAGATAAGACATTAGCTCGGATATCTGAAAAGAAAGCTATCTTGTTTGGTGTTGGAGGCGTTGGAAGCTGGTGTGCCGAAAGCCTTGTGCGCACAGGGATTAAATATCTTACTATTGTGGATTCGGATTTCGTTTGCGAAACTAATATTAATCGACAGTTGATGGCTACGACCAAAACTATTGGTCAGAGAAAGGTGGAAGTGTTGAAAGCTCGCTTGTTAGAAATAAATCCGGAAGCGGAAATAAATGCAATAGCTGATGTATATAGTGAAGAAACTTCGGCTTCATTTCATCTCGAAGGATATGATTATATTATTGATGCTATTGATAGCCTAAAACACAAAAAGAATTTGCTTTGTACTGCAACTAAAACCAAGGCAAAAGTGTTTTCTTCTATGGGGGCAGCTCTAAAGATGGATACTACACGTATCAAAGTTGCCGAATTTTGGAAAGTGAAAGGATGTCCGTTGGCAGCAGCTTTGCGCCGAAAAATGAAACAAGAAGGTAAGCCCTCAAAAAAGATAATGTGTGTTTATAGTGATGAGGTACTTGAAAATAAAGGAATGAAATATGAGCATGACGAATCAAAAAGTTCTCAACTTCTTAAACAAGAAAACCCAAGTGTAAAGGCTCAGACGAACGGTACACTGGTGCATATAACAGCTATTTTCGGGTTCACTTTAGCTGGATTGATAATACAAGATATTTGTAAAAAGGAGTAATTGTTTAGCTATAAATTTGCATATTTGTAAATACAAATACAAAACTAAGATTATAATGAATGAACTAAGTATCAAATACGGAGATGTCTCACAAACCAAAAGGGTTTTCAATATTATTGCAGGTGTTTTTCTGGCAGGATTTACACTCTATTTTTGTGTAACTGAAGGGTTAGTAAATAACTACGGAACGCTTTTTTTCTGCGCTTTAGCAGGTTTTGTACTCTCTGTGATATTGTTGTTAAGTAATACTTTGTGGATGCCGGCTCCGGTGCTTAAGATAGACTCGACAACAGTTGTATCCAATCTTCCTAAACAAGGAAAAGCTTCTTTTGATTGGACTAGTGTGAGTCGTGTAAATATAGGAGTAAGTTATCTTATCTTTTTTGTTAATGGCGAGAAGAAACAAAGAAAGCTAAACCTTTCAGGTTTGTTATATGACGATGTTATGACAGTGAAGTCTAAAGTGGTGGAGATTTGTGAATATAAGAATATACCATATCAAAATGATTGATGTTCTTTATCGACAATAAAACAATATAAAGGAGTTGCCTCATGGTAACTCCTTTTTGTATATAATATATGAGAGTGACTATGTCTATTATAAGATTGTAGGTGTTTTTTTATTACTTTTGTGCAATCAATATATCCTTATTCTATAACATATAGAGTGTGGGTGTTTTTAAACCAATAATCTTTGTAACCTATAAAACTGCTAACGAGTGAAAACAGAGAATGAAGAAAAAGTGACAGGGCTTCCCGAAAATGCCTTTCGTGAATTAAAACCGGGTGAGGAATATAAGCCAATCATGTCTTCGGACAAACAATACAAGGAAGTGACCCCGTGGTCGGTAATTTGGGGCTTGTTGATGGCTGTTCTTTTTAGTGCTGCCGCTGCCTATTTGGGGCTAAAAGTTGGTCAGGTATTTGAAGCCGCAATTCCGATTGCTATTATTGCTGTTGGATTATCCAGTGCCACTAAACGTAAAAATGCTCTGGGCGAAAATGTGATCATTCAGTCGATAGGAGCAAGTAGTGGAGTTATTGTTGCAGGAGCTATCTTTACACTTCCTGCTCTCTATATTCTGCAATCTAAATATCCCGAAATATCAGTAGACTTCTTTCAGGTTTTTCTTAGCTCTTTGCTGGGAGGTATATTAGGTATCTTATTTCTTATTCCGTTTCGTAAATATTTTGTATCGGATATGCATGGCAAATATCCGTTTCCTGAAGCTACTGCTACTACTCAGGTTTTGGTTTCCGGCGAAAAAGGAGGGGATCAGGCTAAACCTCTTATCATAGCAGGATTGATTGGTGGAATATACGATTTTGTTATTGCTACTTTTGGCGCATGGGCAGAAACTTTTACAACAAGAGTTTTACCCTTTGGTACAGAGTTGGCTGATAAAGCAAAGTTAGTCTTTAAAGTCAATGTCGGTGCAGCCGTTCTTGGCTTAGGTTATATCATAGGGCTTAAATATGCAGCTATAATTTGTGCCGGTTCGGCATTAGTGTGGTTTGTCATAGTGCCCGCTTTACCCTTTTTGGGAGATTCGGCTTTGCAATTTCTAAATCCGACTTTTACCGGAGATATTGCAGCCATGACACCTGAGGTTATATTTACCACATTTGCTCGTCACATCGGTATTGGAGGTATAGCAATGGCAGGGATTATTGGCATTGTAAAATCGTGGGGAATAATAAAAGGAGCTATTGGTCTGGCTTCTAAAGAGCTGAAAGGTGGCAATGCGGATGCAAAACAAATAAACAAACGCACTCAGCGCGATTTGCCAATGAAAATAATTTCTATTGGAGTAATCGTTGCGCTTATCATTACTTTTCTTTTCTTCTATTTTGGAGTTATTAATAATCTTTTCCATGCTATAATTGGTATTCTTGTTGTTGCAATTATTGCTTTTCTGTTTACAACAGTTGCGGCGAATGCGATAGCAATAGTAGGCACAAACCCTGTTTCGGGTATGACTCTTATGACTCTTATATTAGCTTCGGTTGTTATGGTTGCAGTCGGATTGAAAGGGACTTCCGGTATGGTTGCAGCCCTTATTATAGGAGGGGTTGTTTGTACTGCGTTGTCTATGGCCGGAGGATTTATCACCGACCTTAAAATAGGTTATTGGTTGGGTACTACACCTGCAAAGCAAGAGTCTTGGAAATTTTTAGGTACGCTTGTTTCTGCTGCAACTGTAGGCGGTGTGATTCTGATATTAAATAAAACGTATGGCTTTACCGGCGACAATGCTTTAGTTGCACC
The DNA here is from genome assembly GCA_002409595.1 of Dysgonomonas sp. UBA5412. Taxonomy (GTDB): domain Bacteria; phylum Bacteroidota; class Bacteroidia; order Bacteroidales; family Dysgonomonadaceae; genus Dysgonomonas. The sequence continues at coordinate 273,446 of DHNQ01000029.1, read as the reverse complement.
GCAAGCGAATGCTATGGCAGCAGTGATAGAACCGTTGATGATGGGAGCCGGTGCTCCGTGGGTGCTGTATGGCGTGGGTGCATTGCTTGCTTTGCTACTAACATTCTTGCGGATCCCAGCGTTAGCTTTTGCCTTAGGTATGTTTATTCCGATGGAACTGAATGCTCCGTTATTGATTGGTGGAGCTGTGAACTGGTATGTCGGTAGCCGAAGCAAAGATGAAGCTTTGAATAATGCTCGTCTCGAAAAAGGAACTTTACTCGCTTCCGGTTTCATTGCGGGAGGTGCTTTGATGGGAGTTGTAAGTGCTGCAATGCGTTTTGGTGGAATTAATCTGACAAATGAAGAATGGATGAATAATGCCATGAGTGAGATACTGGCATTGGTGATGTATGCCGTAATAATATTCTATTTAGGTTATTCTTCAATGAAAGCAAAAAAAGATAAATTATAAATTTTTATTATAAATAAATTTCCGAAAGCCGAATCAATCAACTTGTTTCGGCTTTTCTTTTACTGAAATGTTTGTTTCTTTGATATAACACGTTAATTAACGGCTTTGTCAAATTCTGAAAAAGTCGTATTTTTAAATGCTAAAACTTTATAAATCGTGCTCAATTTAGAGAATGTTTATGACGAAGATAAACGAAGAATTAATAAACGCCTTGAAGCATAATACCCCGGGAAACTCCAGTACTGTCAGTTTGTTGATGAATATCATTCCTATAGGTAAAGAAGCTGCATACAGAAGACTCAGGGGAGATATTCCATTTACTTTGGAAGAAGTTGCTGTAATATGTGTAAAGCTAAATCTTTCTTTAGACTTACTTATCGGTACAAGACCTACTAATGCTTATGCTTTTCAACTTAATGCCGTTTTTTCGGAACACCCATTGGATGAGTATTCGAACATGTTGAAAGAAATTATAGAAATAGCTGAAAGTATAAAAACTGATACCGATAGCTTTTCATACAGAGCTTATAAAACTCTTCCACAGGATCTTCTTTTTCAATATGACGTTCTGAGTAAAATATATCTTTATATTGTTTATTATCAATTATATCCGGAGATAACGCCCAAGCGTTTCTCAGATATAAATATTCCCGATTCGATATTTGCTTTACAGAAACAATCGGCTAAGGCTTTGCACGAAATTGGCTCTGTGATAATATTTGATAAACATATTTTTGCTGATTATGTCGAAATCGTGAAATATATTCGCAATTTGGATATGATTTCTTCTACTGAGACTGATCTGATAAAAGCTGAATTGCATTTGATGCTTGATGATTTGGAACGCTATGCTGTATCGGGACTGTCTATGCAAAAGAAGAAACTTGAAATATATATAGCTCAGGTGGGGTTCGATTGTTCTTATTATTATTTTCAGGGAGCAGGTCTCGAAGCTAGCGTAATTGGAATGTATTGTTTAGATAATTTATCTTGCTATAATCCTAAAATTGCAAAAAATCAAAAGAAGTGGATAAAATCTTTGATGCGTTTTTCTACTCTGATTTCAGAGTCGGGAGAACTTCAAAGAAATAATTATTTCTTAGCTCAACGTAATATTGTTGATATGCTATGATTTCTTTTCCTGTAAAGTGTGTTGTTATTTCTGTCGGAAGGAGGAAAATTTTATCTTTGCGGTAAATTGCAAAAGAATATGATTACCGTAACTGTAGAGGAAAGACATCTTATAGAAGAAATAATAGCGAAGAATACGATCTGTTATATTGGGATACTTGATACATCGGGTATGCCGTATGTGATTCCAATGAATTTTGGTTATAAAGATGATGTTATCTATCTGCATTCAGCTCAAGAGGGAGGCAGTATTGATGCTCTGAAAAACAATCCGAATATTTGTATTACTTTCTGTACCGAGCCTACCCTTACATACCAAAATGAAGAAGTAGCTTGCAGTTATCGGGTAAAGGGAGCAAGTGTTGTATGTCGAGGTAAAGTCCTTTTTGAAGAAGATTTTGACGAAAAGGTAAAAGCATTGAATATAATAATGAAACAGTATACACAAAAGACATTCACTTATTCTGTTCCTGCTGTAAATAATGTAAGAGTGTGGAAAGTGGAGATAGAAAGTATTTCTACTAAAGTGTTTGGTGTTCCACATCCTAATTCTCGTAATTACAAAGATAAGCTTGAGTTTTGAGATACAACGATAGTCCGGATTATGACAAGACATAATCCGGACTATCTCCTTTATATCTTATTCTCTGCAAAATATTTCCAAAGGGGAGCAGCTTGTAAAGCCTGTTTAATTCCATCTCTAAGGAGTACGGCTTTTACCTCTTCGGCTGTTAATAGATGTACAGATATATCTTCTGTCGCTTCAAGGTTTTGATCTGCTATTTTCTCAACATCCGTAGCTAGATAGCAATAAGTCATATTGGTATGTGTGCCGGGATTTGCCGATAGTTCGGTATATAACTTCCATTCGCCATTACCATATCCGGTTTCTTCTAGCAATTCTCTTTGAGCCGAAACAAGTGGCGACGGATCGTATTTTTCGGTCACTCCTGCACAAAGTTCCATTGCCGTATATCCCAGTCCATGTCTGTATTGGCTTATGAGCACAAACTTTTTCTCTTTTGTAATAGCTATTACATTTACCCAATCGGGATAATCCAATATATAATAGTCGGGGATTTCATTACCATTTGGTAACTGCACATGTTCCCTTCTTACGGTAAGCCATGGCTCTTGAAAAAGATATTCACTTTTCAGTACTTTCCATGCTTTATCATCTTTTTTATTCTTCATCTTCTATTATTTTTCCAACACCACTACATTCATAAATATATTCTTGAGTGGCTTATCTTTTTCGTTCATTTTAGCATTCTCTATTTTAGCAATGACATCCATGCCCTCTATTACTTCTCCGAATACAGTATATTCGTTGTCCAGATGAGGTGCGCCCCCTCTTGTTTTATACCATTCTCTCTGATCTTCTGTATATAATATCTCCGATTTTCTTTCATTTGCCTCTTTCTCAGACTCATTTCTCCATTCCTCTCGCAACTCCGTTATTTTGCTTCTGTTCCCTTCCTTATACAAAGATTTTATAGTGTCCATATTGGCAGATTGTAGTCTGTTATATATACTTTGTTTCAGCCGTTCGAATCGTTGTTTCTCTAGTTCATTGAGTTTGTTGTCGAAAGCAAGCTCTCCGGTCACGATATAAAACTGTGATGCGTCTGAGGCTTTTTCAGGGTTTTCGGCATCGCCCCATCTTGCAGCAGCCAATGCTCCTCGCTTGTGAAAATAGAGAGGGAAACGAATCTCGGCAGGAATTGTTTCACCTTTTACTGTATCTTCTTCTGTTGAAGTGTCAGGGTTGTTTCTTGACTTTGGGTCGCCACCCTGTATCATAAAGTCTTTTATTATCCGATGAAATGTGAGGTCTTTGTAAAAACCTTCTTCAGCTAATTTGAGAAAGTTATCCCGATGAATAGGCGTTTCGTTGTAAAGTTTGACTTTTATATTTCCATAAGTAGTTTGTATAACCACAATCGGTTCCTTTGGCTTGTTGCACATAATGGTTGTAAATAATATGATAATAATTGATATATATTTTTTCATGCTGCTATTGGGTTCTGGAAAAGATAAATCTTCTAATACAAAAATAATTAATACTTGGCAGAAGAAGCCTTTTGTCGGAGATAAAATGTGATTAGGAATAGTAGGTTTTTATTATTTAGCAAAAATATACTAGATTTGCATAGACTAAGCATAGTCCGTTGATATTGTAAAATACAAATGATGCCGAAAGGCTTGTTAAACGAGAAATAGGTTATGATAAAATATAACAGAATACTTCTGAAACTAAGTGGCGAATCCCTGATGGGCGGTCAACAATATGGAATAGATGTAAATCGCCTCAATCAATATGCAGAGCAAATAAAGGCTGTAGCTGATATGGGTGTTCAAATCAGTATTGTTATCGGAGGAGGCAATATTTTTCGTGGGCTTAGCGGAGCATCTAAAGGATATGATCGGGTAAAAGGCGATCAGATGGGTATGCTTGCTACTGTTATCAATAGTTTGGCTTTGAGTTCGGCTTTGGTTGCTATAGGACAGAAAGCTCGTGTACTGACAGCTATAAGAATGGAACCTATTGGTGAGATTTATAGTAAATGGAAAGCAATAGAGTCTATGCAAAACGGAGAAGTTGTCATATTATCTTGTGGAACCGGCAATCCCTTCTTTACAACAGATACCGGATCTTCGCTCAGAGGAATTGAGATAGAAGCCGATGTTATGCTTAAAGGCACTCGTGTTGACGGAGTTTATACAGCTGATCCGGAGAAAGACCCGACAGCAACTAAATTTAAAACTATATCTTACGATGAGGTTTACAACCGTGGTTTGAAAGTTATGGATATGACGGCAACAGTAATGTGCAAAGAAAACAATTTGCCGATTGTTGTCTTTGATATGGATACACCGGGTAATCTTGAGAAATTGATTGGTGGAGAAGATATAGGTACATATGTACACGCCTAATTTTAAAGAATAAATATATATAAATATACTTTTATGTCAGTAGACTTGAAACAAATTGGACAAAAAGCAGAAGAGAAAATGCAGGCTTCTGTCGAGTTTCTGGATGAAACCTTGTCCCGTATTCGTGCCGGAAAAGCAAATCCGCATATTCTTGATGGAATCAAGCTTGAATATTATGGAGCATTGACACCTCTAAGCGGCGTTGCTGCTATTAATACACCCGATGCCCGTACAATTGTTATTCAGCCTTGGGAAAAACAAATGTTGAAAGAAGTTGAAAAAGCAATTTTAAACTCGGATGTAGGTATAACACCTGATAACAATGGAGAGATTATCCGTCTTTCTATTCCTCCACTAACTGAAGAACGTCGTAAACTCTTAGTAAAGCAAGCTAAACAAGAAGCCGAGGATGCTAAAGTTAGCGTTCGTAATGCTCGTAGAGATGCAATAGATGCAATTAAAAAATCAGTAAAAGACGGAGTAGCTGAGGACGTTGCCAAAGATGCAGAAAATGAAATGCAAAAACTTCACGATAGATATATCAAAAAGATAGATGATGTATTTGCTATCAAGGAAAAAGAAATAATGACAGTATAATAGTTGATGTCTTAATGTGCCAATATACCACTTCATTCTTTAGAATTGGTGCATTGGCATATTTGTATATCGACGGCTATAGATGGTATGAAACATGGTCTTGTAATAAAGAACACCGGAAGTTGGTATCTTGTCCGAACAGATGAAGGACAGGATATCGAATGTAAGGTAAAAGGAACCTTTCGTCTGAAGGGAATACGCAGTACCAATCCTATTGCTGTGGGTGATAGGGTAGGGCTTGTTGAAAATGCCGAAGGTACAGCTTTGATCTCCGAAATAGAAGACCGCAAAAACTATATAATAAGGCGTTCGTCTAATCTATCGAAGCAATCTCATATTATAGCAGCCAATCTCGATCTTTGCTTTCTGATTGTAACTGTCGATCATCCTGTTACATCTACAGTTTTTATCGACCGATTCTTGGCTTCTGCCGAAGCCTACCGTGTGCCGGTGACTCTTGTTTTTAATAAAACAGACATATATACCGATGACGAAATCGAGTATATGGATGCTTTGATTAATATGTATGCACATATCGGCTATTCAAGTATAAAAGTGTCTGCATTAGAAAACGTCGGAATTGATACTTTACAAGATATAATAAAAGGAAAAATTACCCTGTTTTCGGGACATTCGGGAGTTGGTAAATCTACCCTGATTAATACTCTTATACCTAATGTTGGACTGAAAACCGGAGCTATATCTGATTATCATGGCAAAGGAATGCATACAACTACATTCTCCGAAATGATAGAATTACCTCAAGGAGGATTTATCATAGACACGCCGGGTATTAAAGGATTTGGTACGGTGAATATGAAAAAAGAAGAGATTTTTCATTTCTTTCCCGAAATATTTAAGTTTTCAAAAGATTGCCGTTTCCATAATTGTATACATCTGAATGAACCCGGATGCGCTGTACGCAATGCTGTGGAAAGACATTACATAAGTGAGAGCCGCTACAAATCGTATTTGAGTATGCTCGAAGAAGAAGCGGATGAGAAATATCGGAAATAAAAATCTCTATTCTTTAGCCACACTTTACATCTAAATTTTGTCTTCCATCTGTTCCTGCTTTTTTTATATGTTATGTATTATAAATACAATATTAAATTATTTTATAACTTTAGCTTTTCACATTTCACCATTCGGTAATGAATACATTGCATACAGCAGATAATCTTATACTCTTATTTCAGATACTTTATGTTGTTACAGCATTAGGTACTATGATTGTAGTTATATCTGAAAATAGGAATCCTTTGAAAACTATTTCATGGGTGCTGATTTTGCTATTGTTACCATTAGTTGGTTTGATCATCTACTACTTTTTTGGGGAAGATAATCGTAAACAGAGACTTATCTCTCACAAAATGTATAAGAAGTTGAATCGGCGATCCATTGGACGTAAAGACTTATTAGAGACTTTAAATCCCCCTGTCGAACATAGAGGGTTGGTTAATCTATTAAACCGATTGAAGGGTGCGCCGTTGTACGGAGGTAGTGATGTTGTTTTTTATTCGAATGGGAAAGATAAATTCGAAGCTCTTATCGTTGCTTTAGAAAAGGCAGTAAAACATATTCATATACAATACTACATATTCTTAGATGATCATATTGGCTGCTGCATTCGAGATATACTTGTGCGAAAGGCAAGAGAAGGAGTTGAAGTACGATTGATATATGATGATGTTGGGTCGTGGAAAGCGAAGCGTAAATTCTTTAAAGATATGCAGGCCGAAGGAGTGCAGGTGCAGCCTTTTTTGAAAGTTGCATTCAAGTTTCTTACCAGCCGCGTGAATTATCGTAACCATAGAAAGATTGTAGTAATAGATGGTGAAATCGGATTTGTAGGCGGAATGAATGTTGCCGACAGATATATTGACGGAGTCAGCTTTGGTATTTGGAGAGATAGCCATATCAAAATAGAAGGTAAAGCTGTAGCCGGTTTGCAAACTGCATTTTTGATCGATTGGTATTCGTCTCGTAAAGAATTTTTGGCTTCTGATTCTTATTACCCTTCACTCGACAATAAAGGAGACAACCTTATTCAATTAGTGACAAGTGGTCCAGTCGGACCATATAAAGATATTCATTTGGGTATCTTGCAGGCTATATCGAATGCAAAAGATTGTATTTACATTCAAACACCATATTTTGTACCCACCGATTCTTTACTGTTAGCTATTCAGATGGCTTCCATGCGGGGAGTCGACGTACGATTAATGATTCCTCGACATTCCGACACAACGTTTGTTCACATTGCCTCCATGTCATTCCTAAAAGAAGTCCTGGATGCCAAGGTTAATGTGTTTTTCTATGAAGCAGGATTTTTACATTCTAAATTAATGGTTATAGATAGTTCTTTGATTATTACTGGATCTGCAAACATGGATGTTCGGAGCTTTGAGCACAATTTTGAGATTGATGCTTTTATATACAATGACGAAACCTGTCGTTCAGCGAAGGAGATCTTTTTTAAAGATATGGAACGGTCGACCTTACTCTCTCCCGAAGAGTGGGATCAGAGATCCAGATTTCAAAAGTTTAAAGAGTCGGTAATGCGTTTATTTTCACCATTACTATAAAAAAAAGAATGTTGTTTATGAAACTAAAATATATCTTATTCATTTGTGTAATAACTTTAATACCTATTTGCTTAGATGCCCAAAATATAAAAATATCATTGCCTTCGGAGGCAAATAAACAGTACGCATTTATTTTAAATAAAGGCATTAAGCAAGATACTATACAAAAAGGTGTGATTCCATTTACCGGAGGATTTGAAATACATATTCCTGCTATTGATAGCGGATATGTCGGTATGGCCTTTTTAGGTATCCAAAATGCAGAATCTATAAATATGATAGTAAATCATGAAGATTTTACTTTGAGGCAAGAAAACGGAAAGCTTGTTTTTGATGACTCTGCCGAAAATCAGTATTTATATTCGCTTATGCAAGGAGGAGTAGCACCTAAGCAAGATACAACATTGTATGCATCTCGCTTTGTTGATATGATACGTTTCTTGAAACAATTGAATAGGGCTTCAGATGGAATTGATCTGAATGAAAAGGCTCAGGTTCGTCGTTTTGCAATTTATAACCTCAATTTGGACGAGTTATACACAAGTAGTATCTGGTATAACGTTATTGATGGAATTGTAAAGTTGTATTCAGATCAACAGGCTTTAGGTAAAGACATGGTTATTCTTTTAAATAGAATAAAATCACAAGAAGTATTTGAACACCTTTCCGAAAATCTTATAACAATAACAGAGCAATTTGGTCTAGATGATGCTTTTGATATAATTGTACCGTCAATAGAGCAATCTGGACGAATCCAAACTCCTCAAGGAGATATGTATCGAGCCTTTGCCTTAGCCAAAGTAAGAAAAGGGAATGAAGCTCCTTCTCTGAAGGGTTTAGCTACTTCCTTTAAGGATGCAGGTGTACAAAAAACTCTTTTAATGTTTTATGCTCCCGATTGTGAAAATTGTCATACTCAACTAGATCAATTGATTGAATTATATCCGGATCTTAAAAAACAAAATGTAAGGATAATTACTATATCTTCAGCTACCGATCAAAGCGAGTTGGATAAAGATAATGATCGTTTTCCTTGGGCTGATTCTGATAAATTATGCGATTTTAAAGGATTTGCAGGCGAAAATTTTATAAATTATGGAATAATGGCGACACCGTCTTTCTTCTTGTTAGATGCTAATGGCAGAGTGATTAAACGCTTCGCATTAGTCTCAGAGATTGACTTTTCCGTAGATGGGTGTTCGAAAAAATAAATGAAAACATTCAAAATAAAGATAAATTTATTTGAATTAGTTAAAAAAACTATATCTTTGTGGCTTGTACGTTCTGTTCGAAAGGCTCAATGCAGAAATACAAAAGTTAGATTGTTAATTAAAAATTTATCTTAATAGATTGGTTATTAAGTACTTTTATGAGTAATAAAGTTGCACTCATCACAGGCATTACAGGACAAGATGGCGCATATTTGTCTGAATTTTTGATAAAAAAAGGCTATACAGTCCATGGTATTAAAAGGAGATCGTCTCTTTTTAATACAGATCGCATAGATCATTTATATCAAGATCCTCATGATGAAAATAGAAATATGATTCTTCATTATGGAGATATGACTGATAGTATGAATCTGACTCGTATAATCGGAGATGTTCAGCCTGATGAGATATACAATCTAGCTGCAATGAGTCATGTTAAAGTGAGTTTTGATATTCCGGAATACACTGCCAATGCGGATGGAATTGGAACATTGAGGGTGTTAGAAGCAGTTAGATTGCTGAATTTGACAGATAAAACTAGGATTTATCAGGCTTCCACTTCTGAACTTTATGGATTAGTTCAAGAGGTACCTCAAAAGGAAACCACACCATTTTATCCTAGAAGTCCATATGCTGTTGCTAAATTATATGCATATTGGATAACTGTCAATTATAGGGAAGCTTATGGTATGCATGCTAGTAATGGCATTCTGTTTAACCACGAATCTCCATTAAGAGGAGAGACTTTTGTAACAAGAAAAGTGACGCGGGCTGTTTCTCGTATAGTACTAGGATTGCAAAAGAAAGTTTATATGGGTAATCTTTCTAGCAAGAGAGATTGGGGACACGCAAAAGATTATATAAAAGCTATGTATCTTATTCTTCAGCAAGATACAGCTGATGATTATGTTATTTCAACTGGTATAACCACAACTATTAGAGATTTTATTAAAATGACTTTCTCTGAAGTTGGCATTGAAGTTAGTTTTCAAGGTGAAAATGAAAATGAGGTTGGTATTATAGCTAGTATAAATGATGCTATTTTTTCAAAGACAGTAGGGGAAGAATATCTCTCTGCCTTTAAACATAGAATTGGTGAAGAAGTGGTTGGTGTTGACCCTGCATATTATAGACCCACAGAGGTAGAACTTTTGATTGGAGATAACACCAAAGCTAAGACCAAACTAGGTTGGAATCCAACTTATGATTTGAAATCACTTTGTCAAGATATGATAACTCATGATGTTGAGTTAATGAAAAAAGAGGAATTCTTGAAAAATGGGGGTTACCGTATTTTAAACTATTTTGAGTAAACTGTTCCACTTGATATGATAGATAAGAATGCTAAAATATATGTAGCTGGACACAGAGGATTAGTCGGATCGGCAATCTTGAGAAATCTGAAAGAGAAAGGGTATTCTAATTTTATTCTTAGGACTCACTCTGAATTAGATTTAACAGATCAAAATGCTGTGGCTAATTTCTTCAAAAAAGAAAAGCCTGAATATGTCTTTTTAGCTGCCGCTAAAGTTGGAGGGATTATCGCTAATAATACGTATCGTGGGCAATTTATATATGAGAATATGATGATTCAAAACAATGTTATTCACTATTCTTATATAAATAATGTCAAAAAATTAGTATTTTTGGGGAGTTCTTGCATATATCCGAAAGAAGCACCTCAGCCGATGAGTGAAGATGCTTTATTAACCGGACCATTGGAATATACAAATGAACCATATGCAATTGCAAAAATTGCAGGATTGAAAATGTGTGAGAGTTATAATATCCAATATGGAACTAACTTTATAGCTGTAATGCCTACTAATTTATACGGTCCTAATGATAATTTTAATCTAGAGACATCGCATGTATTACCAGCAATGCTTCGAAAGGTTTATCTAGGAAAATGTTTAGATGAAGAGCAATGGGATATTATAAGAAAAGATTTGGATACTCGGCCTATAGAGGGTATTTCAGGAAAAGAGACGAAAGAACAGATTCTTAATATTCTTGAAAAATACGGGGTTCACAAGGTAGAAGGGAAAGTCCACGTAGAACTATGGGGTTCAGGTAAACCGATGCGAGAGTTTTTGTGGAGTGATGATATGGCTGATGCAACAGTTTTTGTTATGGAGTCTGTAAACTTTTTGAACTTAACTAATGTTATAGAGGAAAGAGAAATAAGGAACACTCATATAAATATTGGTACAGGTAAAGAAATTTCAATAAAGGATGTAGCCCTTCTAATACAAAAGGTTATAGGTTTTAATGGTTTACTGTGGTTTAATACCGAAAAGCCTGATGGTACTATGAGAAAGCTGTCAGATGTATCAAAAATCAATGCTTTAGGATGGAAACATAAGGTTAATATAGAAGATGGCCTTAAACAAATGTATTTGTGGTATAAAGAATATAGATAAAATATAAATAGTGTTTAATTATAATTTAAAAGATTGATTATGAAAAAAGTAAGTTTACTTTTAGTTTTAGTTTTTGCGGCTATTGCTATTTCTGCTCAAGATAGCGGATTTAGTACTAAAGCAGGCCGTAAAGCGACTTTTGCACGTAATGGTTTCTGGGATAACTGGTTTATCGGTGCTGGTGCCGGAGCAAATATGGTTATCGGAGATAGCAATGGTGATGCCGATTTCTTGAATCGTATTACTGTTGCTCCAACTGTACAATTTGGTAAATGGTACAACCCTTATATCGGAGGTCGTATTAAAGTTCAAGGAGGTTCTTTACATAACTTCTTGAATGATGCAACAGACATGGTTCACAACAAATACTTCGCTGGAGAAGTTGATGTTATGTTCGATGTAATCAACTATCTAGGTAACTATAGTGAAAGCAGAGTTTATAGCCTTATACCTTATGCAGGTATTGGTGGAGCTATTGGCTGGGATTACAAATTGAAAGGTAATACTCATCCTGGAGGCAAACAAAGAAACTTTACTATCAATGGTGGTTTGATCAACAAATTTAGACTATCTAACAGAGTAGCCTTGGATATTGATTTATCTGCTATGTTACTTAAAGAAGGGTTTAATCACAGTGGCTCAAACAGCTATGATGGTCTTGTAGCAGCTTCTGCTAGTTTGGTAGTTAAAGTTGGTAAGAAAACTGATTTCTCTGAAGCATTGTTAATGGATCAAGGTCTTATTGATGATCTTAACAACCAAATTAATAGACTTCGTCAAGAAGCTAACAAACCAGCTCCTGAATGTCCAAAATGTCCTGAAGTTAAGACAGTTGAAAAAGTTGTTGAAGTTAACAAAGGTTCATTTGTTTCTAACGTAGTATTCTTCCGTTTAGGTAGTGCTAATATCGACAAGAATCAAGAAGTTAGCATTTTCAATACAGCTAAATATCTTCAAGATAACAACAATGCTAAAGTTAAGATTGTTGGATACGCTGACAAGAAAACAGGTACTCCTTCTATCAACGAAAAACTTTCTGAAAAACGTGCTAAGAATGTAGCTAACGCGTTGATCAAGAAATATAACATTGATAGCAATCGTGTAACAGTAGAATGGAAAGGTGATACAGAACAACCATATGCTGAAAATGCTTGGAACCGTGTTGCAATATTTGTTGTTGAGTAATCGATAACTAATAGATAAAATAAAAGAGAGGAATTAATTAATTCCTCTCTTTTTCGTTTTATATAAAAAGCTACTGAAGCCTTATTCTAGAGCTGTTTTTTTATTTCGGTTCTTCTTCTGTTGAAGTTTCTTCTACTTTGCTTTCCTCTTTTTCAAATTCTACATTAGCATTGACTAAAATGTTATACCAGTTAATGATCTTTTTTATATCGGTGGGGTAAACTCTGTCTCTATCGAAGTCTGGTAATACTTCTTTAAAATACTTTTTTAATTCCTCTGGTTTTGCACTTGTACTGATTGAGGCCTTCTCTCCATTTTCCTTTTGTTTGATACTAATAAGTATATCTTTCAATGGAGCATCATCTGTCTCTGTATATATAGAGATATCGCCAAGAGATACGACCTTGTCTCGTGCATGGATAGGCATCTTTTTCTTGTCAACAAGAGATTCTACAATAACCATGTTCTTTGCACTCGAAATTAATTGATACAATCCCGGTTTTCCCGAAACTGATAAAATTGTTTTAAGCATAATAATTTTTGTTTAGTTCTATTATTATTGTTCTTTACTTCTTCAGTTGGGGAACAAAAATAGCGTTTAACCTGCAAATAACAATATTTGTAGCTCTAAAAATCAGATATATTTATTAAACGTTTAGAAATAAAATGGATATACTATCTAAAAAATCTTTTTATAAATATGGCAGTAAGGCTTTGTTCCTTTGTGTTCGTAATATTGTTGATGATATTCTTCTGCTTTCCAAAATTTAGAAGCCGGCTTTAGCATTGTTGCAACTCTATATCCTTTTGTTTCTAAAAGATTAATATACTTTAATGCTATTTCCTTTTCAGCTTCATTAGAGTAAAATATGCAAGATAAGTATTGTGGTCCTATATCAGGACCTTGTCCATTGGTTTGAGTAAAGTCATGTGTTTCGAAGAATAGCTTCACCAATTCCTCATAAGTTATTTTTGAGCTATCATATTCTACTTCGGTCGTTTCCAAATGTCCGGTATTCTTTTGACAAACTTGTTCATAAGAAGGATTATCTATATGCCCACCCATAAATCCTACAGCTGTATGCGTTACGCCATTCGCTTTCATAAAGTAGTACTCTGTTCCCCAGAAGCATCCTGACGCAAAATAAGCTTTTCTTATCATTTTATTCTGTTCCGGTATAAATTTGAGAGATATCGAATTCACACAATGCCTTGTGTTTTTGTCAGTGAATCCTTCGTTTAAGAATACATGTCCCAAATGCGCTCCACAATTTGCACATATTATTTCTGTTCTTTGTCCATCCGGATCTGGGATGCGCTTTATAGCGCCTTTTGTTTCATCGTCAAAAGATGGCCATCCACAATGAGAGTCGAACTTATCTGATGATTTATATAATGGAGAGTCGCATCTTTTACATACATATACACCATCACGTTTATTATTGATATATTCTCCGGTATAAGGAGCTTCCGTTCCTTTATGTATAATAACTCGTTCTTCGTCAGGATTCAGTTTATTATATTTCATATTATCTGTTTTTTTATTTTGTCCTTGTACACAAGAAATACTTGTTAATGCAATCAAGAGCAAATATATTAATTGTTTCATTTTATTCTGTAATAATTCATAAATGCAAATAACTTCCTCTTCTTCAAATAATGGATGTCAAACATGCACGAATATGCTTCCCTTTCGAAAGAAATATTCTTATAAGCTTCAAACCTATTTCTGTACTGTACCAATCTTATACACCATTCTATTACATAGCATAGATAAAACAAGATGTAGAGCAATTCTTTCATCTGTCGAGTATGTATCAGTTCGTGATTCCTGTCAGCATTTGATAGTTCTCCATAATCTTTGCGAACTACGATTATTCCCAGAATGTTTATTGCTCCGAACCCTTGAGGTGGAAAATGTTTACTATATAATATTTTCATATCACTCTATCTACTGCAAAAGTATTTCAGACAATACCTGTTCACAAGTTTTTTGAAGCAAATTTTGTTGACTATAATATTTTGGATAACTTTCCAATTCTTTTTAAACAAACTCAATATGGAATTAGTTTATGCTTGTATTATATTGGCTTTAGCCATTATAGTTATCCTCTTTTTGCAGAAAGGTAATAAGCAACGCGAACTGGATTTGAAAATCCAATTAGATAAATTGTCTACCGAAAAAGCTACATTGCTCAAAGAGCAAATAGAATATATCCGAGAGATAGCAGAAACCAAATCGCTGCTTCAGGCAAAAGAAGAACAAATGCGGATTCAGCAAGAAGAATTGATGAATACACGTAGTCAGTTAAATAAAGACTTTCAAGTTCTTGCCAATCAAATATTAGAAGAGAAGACGCTTCGTTTTACAGATGTCAATAGAGCTAATATGGAAGCCATTCTAAAACCCTTAAATGAAAGGCTTGTTGAGTTTAAGTCTAAGGTTGAAGAAACTTATGATAAAGAATCGAAGCAACGATTTTCGCTTGAAGAGCGTATTCGCGAACTAGTCGCTCTGAATAATCAGATCAGCGAAGATGCCAATAATCTGACAAAGGCATTGAAAGGTAATAACAAGGTGCAGGGTAATTGGGGTGAAATGATTCTGGAATCTATTCTTGAAAAATCAGGATTGAAGAAAGGAGAAGAATACTTTGTTCAGGAATTTATTGCTGATGAGAATGGTAACAGGGTGAAAAACGAGCTACAAAACTATATGCAACCTGATATTATTGTCGCCTACCCCGGAGGGAGAAAGATAATTATAGACTCAAAAGTTTCGTTGAGTGCTTATGTGAAATATGTAGAGGCTACCACTGATGATGTCAAAATCATAGCCGAAAAAGAACATCTTGTTTCTATCAAGCAGCATATTGATGAACTAAGCAAAAAGTCTTATCAGGATTATGTAGAGTCGCTCGACTTTGTTATGATGTTTATACCCAACGAACCCGCTTATATTTTGGCTATGCAACTGGATTCGGGGCTGTGGGACTATGCCTATCGCAAACGAATATTGCTCATTAGCCCAACCAATCTCATTGCATCGCTAAAGGTGGTTGCCGATCTGTGGAAAAGAGAATATCAGAGTCGTAATGCTATCGAGATAGCAAAGAGGGGGGCTGCCCTTTATGATAAATTTGCTGGATTTGTAGAAACGTTGCAAGATATAGGCAAGAATATAGAGAGGTCGCAGAAGTCTTATGATAAAGCTTTCTCTCAACTTAAGGATGGTAACGGAAACCTTATACGGCAAGCCGAAATGCTTAAAGAGTTAGGTGTTAAGGCTCAAAAAGAATTACCTGAAAGTGATCTTTAGGTTAAAAAGAGTTAATTAGTGGAAGATAAATACGGAAACATGTTGTATAACATGTAAAATCATATATATTTGTACTGTGTTTTTCATGGTATTAGATTTAAGGTTAACAATGAAGATTGGTTGTCGAGAGGACAACCTTTTCTTTTTTATATAACTTCATTCTTATCCGATTGCTCTATCTTCTGAATAAATATTCTCACAGCTTTTAATTTTCATTTTAACTAAAAAGTGACAAACTTGTACACTTTTCGATCGCTTTTTACTTTCAATCATTTCCTCACCAATATTTTCTTCCATTATTGATGTTTCTTTTTATAGATAATTGTTTTCTAAAATAAAAATCAAGTGGTAATACTTATATTTAGGTTAAAATACGTGAAATGATAGAAGAAAAAGCAAAGGATATGTTGTACAACATATAAAATCATGTATATTTGTACTGTGTTTTTCATGGTATTAGATTTAAGGTTAACAATGAAGATTGGTTGTCGGGAGGACAACCTTTTCTTTTTTATATCTGCCTTATTCTATTATTTATCACCCTTTCTGAAAATGCTAAAGTTTACACTTCCATATACACGTTTTGTCTCAAATAAAGGCTGGTCAGAGAAGTCATATTCCTTCGAATGTTCCAATATAAATGTTCCGCCGGGTTTGATCAAGTCTTTTTCGAAAATGAGACGAGGCACATCTATAAAGTTTTTCAAGTCGTAAGGCGGATCTGCAAAAATGAGATCGAACTGCTCTTTACAATGTTCGAGGTAGCTGAATACATCCATTTTGAGCAACATCATTTCTTTTTCGATACCAAGAGCCGTTTTTGTTTTTTCGATAAAAGAGGCATGGTTGAAATTTTTTTCCACACATACCACGCGTGTACATTCTCTTGATACTAGTTCGAAACTTATACCACCTGTACCTCCGAACAAGTCCAAAGCGGAAGTCTCTTCCCACTCTATTGTATTGTTCAGTACATTAAAAAGATTTTCTTTTGCAAAATCCGTAGTCGGACGAGCTTTGAAACTTTTAGGTGGGTCGAATCTGCGCCCTTTATATTTTCCGCTTATTATTCTCATAATGCTAATGTAAGTAAATCAAGAGGGGATTTCTGAGCATCCTCACTCCATAGATATATTTCGCTTGGCGGGTTTAGCCACTCTATATTTTTTATATATTCCTGCAATCTTATTACTATCATATCATCCGGCTTCCCGATAATATATACACAATCATTTATTTGGTCAAATTCGCAAGCCTCCCACAATTTGAGAATAAAATATACCTGATTCATCGGAGGCTCATTTTCAAAAGTAAGGCTATGAGTCAGTCCCGACAGAGAGAAACAAAGTATGTCCATAAATTCGTCGTGAAAATTTATATACATCTTAGCCTTCTGTACACTGTGTAACTCCTTATTCTCACAGTGATTTGCAATCAGATTGGAATGATGATAAAACTGAGGGTTCCACAAGTTGCGGCACAGAAACTCATATATGCCGGCTTCTATATTAAATAGAGTGACAATATCTTCCTTGTCGATAAGTCCGGACAAAACATGCCCTGCTTTTGTTGTTTGTGTAAAATTATATAGACTGTCCTTCTCCTTTGTTTCCATATAAGTGGCAGGGACCAGCTCATAATCGGACGAGACGATAATAACATTTGTTTGCCTAAACTCCTGAGTCAGGAAATTAAGATCAAACACAATGCGTTGAAGATTGCTTAAAAGATTATCTCCTTCCGAAAAAGTAGTTTCACGCAAACAATAGTTTTTACTATTGCCATATTCGCAAATCGCAAACATAAAACCATTTGGTTTTATACGAACAGAAAGCGTGTACTTCTCTGAATGTCCAAGGTCTATACTTTCGGGTAGGAACATATTCTCTATTTTATTTATACAAAGTTAGAAAAAGATATATTTATCCATTACTTTTGATGTTCAATTCATCTTAAGCCAGCCTGCTATTATGATCAGTAACTTCTTTTTAGACAAAATAAAACAAAATTTTCCATTCGAACCGACTTCCGAACAGGCAAATGCGCTGGAACGGATCGTTACATTTCTTTTTCAACCAAAGGAAGATTCTCTGTTTCTATTGAGAGGTTATGCGGGAACGGGAAAGTCGTCTTTGCTTGGAGCTTTGGTGAAGACAATGTCCGAATTTAAGCAAAAGACAGTCCTTTTGGCTCCAACGGGCAGGGCTGCAAAAGTATTTTCGGCTTATGCCAGTCATCCTGCTTTTACTATTCACAAGAAGATATATCGGCAACAAAAGTTTTCAGCCGATTTTGGTAATTTCGGTCTGATGGATAACCTCCATAAGGATACATTGTTTATAGTAGATGAAGCCTCTATGATAAGTAATGTTAGTACAGATTTTTCTCATTTTGGTACAGGGTGTCTGCTCGACGACCTTATTCATTACGTGTATTCGGGCGAAAACTGTCGCTTGCTCCTTATCGGAGATTCTGCACAGTTGCCACCCGTAGGGGAAGAAGATAGTCCGGCTTTGCAAACCGGTGTTTTAGAAGGTTATGGACTCGAAATCCATGAGGCAATGCTTTCTCAAATAGTGCGTCAGGCAGAAAGTTCGGGTATATTATACAATGCCACTAATATCAGGAATGCCCTACGAAATGGAAAGACCGAGGCTTATCCAAAACTTAAATTGAAGAAGTTTACAGATATTGTAAACATATCGGGCGAAGATCTGATTGATGAAATAGCTGCTTGCTATGATAGGGATGGGATAGAAAATACAATGATTATTTCGCGATCCAACAAACGATCTAATATATACAATCAGGGTGTGCGCAATCGCATATTATATAGAGAAGAAGAACTGTCGGCAGGTGATATGCTGATGATAACTAAAAACAATTATTTTTGGACGGAGAAGATTGAAGGGATTGATTTTCTTGCAAATGGAGAGATTGTAGAAGTATTACGTGTTCGTCGGGAGCAAGAATTGTATGGTTTTCGGTTTTGTGAAGTTTTGGTAAAAAGTATAGATTACGATATGGAGTTGGAGATAAAGGTCTTATTGGACACTTTGCACTCCGATGTAGCAGGTCTGAGCCGCGAACGTACGCAAGAGCTGTTTCTCAATGTTATGGAAGACTATGCCGATATTGCCACTAAAGCGGAACGCATGAGACGGATGAAGGCTGATCCATATTACAATGCTGTACAAGTAAAATTTGCCTATGCCGTAACCTGCCATAAGGCTCAGGGTGGAGAGTGGACAAATGTTTTCTTAGATATGGGATATATTGCCGAAGAACATTTGGGTGTTAATTTCTACCGCTGGCTTTATACAGCCATAACGCGTGCCAGTTCTAAATTGTATCTGGTTAATTTGCCTGACGAATTTATTTAATGAGAATCTTTGGTCAGCAAATCATAAAATATAGTCAATCTTATATTATACAGCGTTTTATTTATTAAAATACTTCTTTTTATATTATCTAAATGGTATTTTTGAGAATCTTAATATCTAATAAATGCCATGTTATGAAATTGATCAAATCTTTATTTCTCCTATTCTTTATTTCAGTATTGTCTGTATCCGGACAGAATGTATCTCCTTCCGGAAATCCTGTACCTCTTGGCGATCCATTTATTATGTTGTATAATGGCACATACTATGCCTATGGTACACATGCCGAAAATGGAATCGAAGTATATACCTCTTCCGATCTGAAAGAATGGACGAAAGGGCCAAATCTAGCTTTAGATAAAAAAGATTCGTGGGGCGAAAAATGGTTTTGGGCTCCCGAAATATATTATATAGAGGATAAAGGTAAATTTTATATGTATTATTCAGCCGAAGAACATATTTGTGTGGCAACATCCAATTCCCCTCTTGGTCCATTTGTGCAAGACGAGAAGAAACCAATGCTGGAAGATAAGGCGATAGATAATTCTTTGTACATAGATGATGATGGAAAAGCATATCTTTCATTTGTGCGTTTTACCGATGGTAATGAGATTTGGATTGCTGAGCTTGAAGATGATCTGCAGACAATAAAGAAAGAGACAATGCAGTCTTGTCTGCATGTATCTCAGCCGTGGGAGGAAATCTGGCCACGTGTCAATGAAGGCAGTTTTATTGTAAAACACAATGGAATATATTATATGTCTTACTCTGCCAATAGTTACGAGAGTCCTTATTATGGAGTTGGTTATGCCACAGCCACGTCACCAATGGGAACTTGGACTAAATATGACAAAAATCCCATTCTGCAAATGCCGGAAGACCTTGTCGGAGTAGGGCACAGTGCCATGTTTAGAGACAAAGAAGGCAAACTACGCATTGTGTATCATGCGCATAAAGACAAAGATCATATTCACCCCAGAAAGATGTGCATATCAGAAGTCAGCTTTACCGATGATGAGAATGCTACTATGGAAATAACCGGAAATGTATTGCGACCGATCTTGAAATAGATGAAGATAAAATGACTTATTTAAAGTTTTCGTTTATATAATCCATTATATTAAAGTCTTTCTTCACAGTCGACTTTCCTATCTGTTGAACTTTAGAATGAATTATAAGAGGTGATTTCTTTATTACAAATTGGTCGATAAATGATAGTATCTCGTGCAAATTATTTTGCATCGGGCTATCAGCTATTCCGTGATTAGCACCGTCTACGTCATAAAAGTAATATGGACTATTGATTTTACTCAATTGTTCTGAAATATGCTTCGACCCATAAAAGCCAATATTCGAAAGTTCTAATTTATTGTAAGGGACATTTCTATCTGCATCTCCATGAAACATTTGTATGGGGGCAGGTAGTTGTTTGTATGTCAAATCTCCGTTTGTGCTGAATATTGCGCCTGCAAAAGAAATGATTCCCGCATAATTAAAACCGACAGGTAGTTTATCTGCTATTTTTTCGTTGTTGCATATAGCATATTCTCCATGCAATACAGATATTGCTCCGGCACTAGAGCCATTAGCTATAATGAGATTTTTGTTTATATGCCATTCATCCGAGTGAGATAATATAAACGAAGTTGCATCAAACAAATCTTCGGTAGCCATAGTTATACTGTTTTTCAGTAAAGCAGCAAAACGTAACGGATCTATATTTTGATCAGTAGGAGTCCCTTTTATAGCTTTCATGCCTAATCGGTAATCAATTGATACTACACTGTAACCATTTTTCACCAATTTCTCGAAATAATCTATATAACGCTCTGCGTCTCTTGTTCCAGACGAAAAGCCACCACCAAACATGAAAATAATACAAGGTTTTATTTCTGTCGAAACAATGTCATATTTATCCATTCGCAGCGTGTCTATCCCTTTTACTGAATAGATGTAGGTTTTCTTTTCTATATCTCCGTTTGCTGATAGTCCAAGGCAAACGAATAAAGACACAATGGATATAAGTACAACAATCTTTCTCATAATATTTTATATTATTTAGTGCATTATCTTATATAGTAGCTCTTTTAGTAATTCTCCGTCAGGAGTAGATACGTTATTCACTCCTTTGCATTTAGCATCGTAAGTACGCAGAAGGCTGATTATCTCCATACATTTGAATGCATTGTAATTGCGAAGAGCCGTAACATAGTCTTTAGCCTGATATGGATTTCGAAATCCCAGTTCGGCTGCAATGCCTTGCTCTGTTTTATTTTTTGCCCAATAGCAGATCATCAGGTTGCTGAAGAAATTGAACAATACGACCAGAGTAACAATAAGAGGATTGTTTTTTGGATTTTTCTCAAAGTAATCGGCTATTTGATTCACCTTGAAAACATTCTTTTCTATAACAGCCTTCAGTAATTCGAAATTATTAAAATCCTTACTGATTCCGATATTCTCTTCTATCAGGTTGGGAGTTATTTGTTTTTGTCCGGCGGGAAGCGCTATCAACAGCTTAGCTATTTCGTTTGTCAATTTACTCAGGTCGTTACCTAAATAATCAGACAGCATTTGTGCCGATTTGGTATCTATACTAAGCCCTTTAGTCTGAAAATAAGATGATATAAAAGCCGGTATCTTATATTCAGGTATCTTTTTTGATTCAAATACAACACCATGTTTGTCTATCTCAGCATAGAGTTTTTTCCGTTTGTCAAGAGCCCCATTCTTGTAATTGATTACCAGGATGGTAGTTTGAAGAGGATTTCTGACATAATGTTCCAAATCTTCTATCTTACTCAGGTTTTGAGCCTCTTTGATGACAATAAGTTGATAGTCCGACATCATCGGGAAACTTCTTGCCATTGTTGTTACAGAGATAACATCTGTTTCCATACCATACAGTATAGTCTGGTTGAAATCTCTTTCCTCTTCGGGCAAAACCGTATCTGTCAGTAGAGTTGTTATTTCATCAATATAATAAGGCTCGTCACCCATCAATAAATAAACAGGTTTAAATTTTCGAGCCTTTATATCATTTAAGATTTGTTCAAATGTCATAATGCGGATTTATTCGAAGCGCAAATGTTTTACAGTCTCACCATTATTGATCAAAGTTGTCAGCGCCTCAATTCCTATTAGGACATGTTCGTCAACAAACGTCTTTGTTACAATATGGTCACTCTTTTCTGTCTTTACCCCATCCGAAATCATCGGTTGGTCTGAAACTAAGAGCAAAGCTCCGGTTGGTATTTGATTTGCGAAACCGCAGGTAAACAATGTTGCAGTTTCCATATCCACCGCCATAGTACGTATTTTTCGCAAATAGTCTTTGAAAGCATCATCATACTCCCATACACGGCGATTGGTAGTATATACAGTTCCTGTCCAATAATCTCTGTTGTGATTACGGATTGTAGACGATACCGAACGCAAAAGATTGAATGCCGGAAGAGACGGAACTTCGGGTGGAAAATAATCGTTAGATGTCCCTTCTCCTCTTATTGCAGCAATAGGTAGAATATAGTCTCCGAGATTATTATGTTTTTTGATTCCTCCACATTTGCCTAAGAATAATACAGCCTCCGGTTCTATGGCACTGAGCAAATCCATTATTGTAGCTGCATTTGCACTACCCATACCGAAATTGATAATCGTAATACCATTTGCTGAAGCATTTGGCATATTACCATCTAGTCCAATGATGGGGACATTGAAATGATTTGCAAAAACTTCTACATATTTAGCAAAATTGGTGAGTAGGATATGTTTTGTAAATTGTTCCAACGGTCTTTTAGTATAGCGTGGAAGCCAATTTTCTACAATTTCTTGTTTTGTTTTCATAATAACTTTACTTTTGTTTATTTAGATAGAACTAGTCTATCTTCTTTTATGTTATTGTGTGTAATATAACAAAGGTAATAAATGTTGGTTTTAAATCTTCCTCCTTTTGATATAAATGTAAAAAAAGCGGGCGGCAAACTTTCAGTCTTTGATCCCTTGCGTCGTAAGTTTGTTGCTTTGACGCCGGAAGAATGGGTGCGTCAACATTTTATTAATTATCTCATTGTAGAGAAAGGATATCCTCGAGCTTTGATGGCTAATGAGATTCAGGTGAATCTGAATAATCAGAAAAAAAGATGTGATTCAGTAGTTTACGATAGAGAATTATCTCCATTGGTTATTGTAGAATATAAATCTCCCGATGTCGAGATCACGCAAGCTGTATTCGATCAGATTGCAAGATATAATATTGTATTGAAGGTGGCTTATCTTATTGTTTCTAATGGGTTGAAGCATTATTGTTGCCGAATGGATTATCAATCCCAGACATTCAACTATCTATCTGATATACCTGCTTATAATGAATTGTAACAAGAAGGGCTTTCTTTAATTAGAAAGCCCTTCTTGTTGTTATATAGTGTCTATTAATTTTTTCTTATTACTCAGCCGGAGTAGTCGAAGGTGTTGTCGGTTGTTCATTTGCCGGAGCAGGAGTATCGCTGCTGTTTGGCAATGTAGGTAATGTGTTTGATAAATCAGGAGCACCTGTGTTTACGGGAGCCGGAGCACCAATTTCAGGTTGAAGGGTCATTGATGTTTTTGGTTTAATCATTACACATACAATGCTCATCACCATAATAAAACCTGCAAGTCCCCATGTTGCTTTTTCTAAGAAATCAGTTGTTTTGCGAACACCCATAATAGCATTCGAAGAAGAGAAGCCCGAAGATAGACCTCCTCCTTTAGAGTTCTGAACAAGGACTATCAGTATTAGAGCAATTGCTGCAATTACAATTAATACAGTAATAAGTGTGATCATTTTATATCTTTAAATTTCGAATTTATAATCAGTTTTTCGAGAAAACTCAATTGGTCTGCAAAGTAAATATTTTTTTTCGGATAATTCAAGCTTAAATGTTTAATTATTTTATATGCTTTCTCATACTTTTTTTGTTTAATATATATTTTCGCCAGAGTTTCTGTAAAAAATACATCTTCATCCAGTTCATCTTCATTCTCACCTTTTTCTACAATAGGCTCTTGAGAAAGCATGGCGCCTTCATTATTTATTTGTATGCGGATGCCACCTTCCGATTCGGATCGCGAGATGAATGTATCTATTATATTTTGATGCTTCAGATCAGTTGGCTCTTCTTCTACGGGAGGTATTATGGTTTCATCTTCTGATGTTACTTGTATATATGTGAAATAATCGGTAGTAGCCAAGCTTGAATGTGATATGCTGTATTCAAGATCGGTTGTAATATTATCATTTCCTTTTGCCTCGAAAAAAGCATCTAATAAAAGGCTGGTCTTGTCTTCGCTTATTTCTTTCTTACCTGTATTTTGAAAAAAATGATCGTATTCTTCGCTTAATATATAATAGAAAAGAGCCTTCCTGTCTGCTATTGTTATAGCTAAACGATGTAATTCTTCCTCAAATATTTCATTCTCGTATGTATATATAGCTTTCAGATACGCAAACTTTCCTGCCTGAAAATACGGAAATGTTTTCACCATATCTTTGAGGTGTATTGCATCCGTGCTGTCAGGAATAATTTCCTTTTTTATTATCTGATATAGATATTGTATATCCATTTTGAGAATTACCAGTTTGACATTGTTGCATTAAATATCTGGTCAACAATATCTTTTACAAGCTCGTCTATCAATTGATCTTGTACGTCTGTAAGCATCAGGTTGCTGTCGAAATCGCGATATGCGCTGATTGTTTCTTCCTTGTCCTCTTGAGGGTTTTTGTTGTTCCTAAAGCGCATGGTCACTCCTAGTGTAAGTCGGGTTTGAGAAGCAAGATTGTCTTCTTTGACAGACAACGGAGTTAGGTCGTATCTTACTATCTCACCTTCAATTTCGAGAGACGGGTTTACTTTCGTGAATTTTAATTTTGTATTACGGGTAAATACATCTTTCATTCGCTCATTGAAGGTTTGCGAAAGGGGTGGATATACCAACTGAGCCTGATTGGGGAAATCTCGAATTTCTATATCGGGAGTTTCAGCATAATTAATAGATGCCCCATTGAATTTATATGACACAGTACATGTCGTCATTAAGAGGATGAACAGTATAAGCAAAGCTGCTTTTTTCATAAATTTTCGAGATTGTATTCTTTAATTTTTCGATATAGTGTTCTTTCAGATATTTTCAAATCTTGTGCAGCATTTTTTCGCTTGCCATGATGACGTTCCAATGCTTTTATAATCATGTCTTTTTCCACATCTTGCAGCGAAAGAGTTTCTTCTTCATACTCCGGAGCTTCGATCACATCAGCATCGGCAATATCAGACGACGGAAGGATCGGATGTATGTCCTCCTTGATAGGATAGTCTGTTGATCTGTCCGATGTGTTTACAACCATCGGAGCCAACGGTTTATCATTTGGTGCAATTGCTGATGAGGCTATGATGTCGGATGGGGTTATTTTTCCGGCTACTATATTATGAACAATCTTTTTCAATTCGTTCATATCCTTTCTCATATCAAACAATACCTGGTATAATATTTCTCGTTCGTTGTTGAAGTTTTTCGATTCATTGGTGTTTACCGAACCTACCGGTATAAGTCCTACTTCATTTGCTGGTAAATATAATTTCAGTATTTCGGATGTAATATCTCTGGTCTGCTCTATGATGGATATTTGTTCCGTGATGTTTTTTAGCTGACGGATATTTCCCGGCCAGTAATAATCTTTTAGCATTTGCTTTGCCGAGTCTGTTAATACTACCGGAGGCATATTGTATTTTTCGGCACAGTCGCTGGCAAATTTTCTAAAGAGTAGAGGAATATCATCTTTTCTGTCTCTCAATGCAGGAATGCGAATGGGTACAGTGTTTAGTCTATAATATAAATCTTCCCTGAATTTTCCGTTCCGTGTAGCAGAAATCATGTCCAAATTAGTTGCTGCTACCACACGCACGTCTGTTTTTTCTACTTTGGATGATCCTACTTTTATAAACTCTCCGGTTTCCAAAACACGTAGTAAACGAGCCTGAGTGGAAAGTGGTAGTTCTCCTACTTCATCCAAAAATAGAGTACCCCCGTTTGCTACTTCAAAGTATCCTTTTCGTTCGCCCGTTGCACCTGTGAACGAACCTTTTTCATGTCCGAACAGTTCCGAATCTATTGTTCCTTCAGGGATAGAACCACAGTTGACGGCAATATATGTTCCATGCTTGCGATGGCTGAATTGGTGTATGATTTGAGGAAAATTCTCTTTCCCGACACCGCTTTCTCCGGTAACTAAAACCGACATGTCTGTTGGAGCTACCTGAAGGGCTATATCTATAGCCCGATTAAGATCGGGGCTGTTTCCTATTATTCCGAAGCGTTGTTTTACCTGTTGAATATCTGGTTTTGCCATATTTAATATTACAAGTTAAAGATTAATTCCAGAATCTCTATTTTGTATTAGATTGTGAATTTAATAATAAACTGACAAAATTACATATTAAATCCTGTTTTGTCAGTCTTTTTTAGTGAAGATTTGTAAAACCGAAATGGGAGTCTTTATGTATATTGTTATCAGTATGAGGAAAGTTTTGTTTTAGTCATTCAATTCTATAACTTCTAGATCAGATATATTTCCCTTGTCTACAACGAAGCGAATGAGAGTCCGGACTTTATGAAATCCATATTTCCCTGCTGCTCCGGGGTTGATGTGTAAGCAGTTTAGTTTTTTATCAAACATGACTTTTAAAATGTGAGAATGTCCCGATATAAAAAGCTTTGGAGGTTTGGAGTATAGAATGGAGCGAACTCGTGGGTCATACTTTCCCGGATAACCTCCTATGTGCGTCATTAATACATCGACATCTTCGATTGTAAATCGTAAAAACTCGGGATATGCTGCTCTGACTTTGCTGTCATCAATGTTGCCATAAACAGCTCTGAACGGTTTGAATGCTTCAAAACGAAGGGCGAGTTCCATAGATCCGATATCGCCTGCATGCCATATTTCGTCACAGTCAGAAAAGTATTTTTCATATTTCTCATCCCACCAATTATGAGTGTCGGATAAAAGCCCTATTTTTTTCATTACAAATTTATGCAGATGGAAAAACAAATTGACAAAATGAAAGTACTCATCGAGGTGTACTTTAGATACGGGTCAAGTAATCTGTTTTCTGTTATTCGAAATATATTAGTTAATAGCTTGATGAATATGATAAAACTTAATAAATAAATATATTGATACCAATGTATAGCATAAGTTAAAGAATAGAGAAGAAAGCAAAGTAAAGCTCCTATTGTAAGGAATGCGTGGTATATTTTAGCCCTCTCGATTCCTATACGAACGGGGATCGTTATTTTGCCCGATTTTTTATCATTATCAAGATCTCTCATATTATTTAGATTTAGAACAGCTACTGTGAGTAAGCCTAAACCGATTGCCGGCAACCAAGGTCTGAAATCAATAATATGAGTGTGTAGGAAATATGTGCCAATTACTGAAACTAGCCCGAAAAAGGTAAAAGAAAAAATATCACCCATACCTTTATATCCATAAGGATTTTTTCCGGCAGTGTATTTTATTGCTGCTATGATACATGCAACTCCTAATAACAGAAATAGTAGAAAGTAGCGGATGTCCATAAATTGCAATGCTATATATATAAGGAGTAATCCCACAATGCAGGCTATTGCAATAGCTATTATGATGCCTTTCTTCATCTGCGAAGGTGTGATAGCTCCACTTTGTACTGTGCGTTTAGGACCGACTCTCTCTCCGGTAATATCTGTGCCATGCTGATAGTCGCCCAAGTCGTTTGCCATGTTGGAGAGTAGTTGAAGTATTGTGGCAATTAATAAGGTGAGAATAAAAACTATAATATTAAACTTACCGATGCTGTATGCAATGCTGCTGCCGCATAGTGCCGTTGCCACAGCCAGAAATAATGTGCGGGGACGCAATGCCGCTATCCACGATTTTAATGATGCCATAAATTAGTTTTTCCAAAGGTAGATATTTTTGTTGGGATCGGGCAAAATTTGAAAGGATGAAGTTTTAATCAGAAGCGTTATTTGGCCTGTTTTTATTTTGCTCGATTAGTTAATTAACATAGTGATAGATTATAAAAACATTGGAATTATTGCTCCTTTCAATGATATTGTTTTGCTTTGTGACTCTTTTTTGTTACAAAAAAGTGACATTATTCTATTTGGAAATAAAAAACGAGATTATTTTATTATTTTTGCACAATAAAAAAAGTTGAATATTTAATAATAGAAATGCTTACAGTAGAGAAAGTTGGCGGAACATCCATGTCCAAATTCAAGGAAGTGTTGGATAATGTGATTGTCGGAAAAAGAAATCCCGAAGAATTATATAATCGTATTTTTGTAGTATCTGCTTATAATAATGTGACTAACTGGTTGTTGGAACACAAGAAGACTGGTGAACCCGGTGTGTATGTGCAGTTTCTTGAAAATAGTGATTATAGCATTGGGCTTGATAGTTTATGTCAACGATTGCTACTTATAAATAAGGGTTTTGAAGAAATTGGTCTTGATCAGTTAGAAGCTCGTGAGTTTATCTCATACCGTCTTAAGCAGGCTAAAACCATGTTACATAGCTTGAGCAAAGTAATGGCTTCCGGATATGTGAATGCTGATGATATTTGTCTGGCTGCTCGCGAAATCTTAGCTTCGATAGGAGAGGCCCACTCGGCATGGAATACAGTTAATATACTTAATAATAATGGAATCTCTGCTCGTTTTATAGATTTATGTGGATTTAATGATTCGCTACCGCTTACTATTGATGAACGTATTCACAGAGCATTCAAAGATGTTGACTTTTCTAAAGATCTTTGTGTGGCAACCGGCTATACTAAAGGTACGGAAGGTATTATGCGTGCTTTTGATCGTGGATACACAGAAGTGACTTTTAGTAAGATTGCTGTTGAGGTGAAGGCTAACGAAGCCATTATACACAAAGAATATCATCTTTCTAGTGCCGACCCTAATATAGTAGGTGTAGATAAGATTGTTCCCGTAGGGCATACTAATTATATAATTGCAGATCAATTGGCCGATATAGGGATGGAGGCTATTCACCCTAAAGCTGCTAAACCTCTAGAACTATCGGGTATCAATATACGTATAAAAAATACCTTCGAACCGGAACATCCGGGCACATTGATTACTCGTGATTATGTTTCAGAAGTACCTAAAATTGAGATTGTTTCCGGAACTAATAAAGTATTAGGTATCGAAGTACACGACCCTATGATGGTTGGCGAAGTTGGATTTGACCTGCGCATAATGCAGATATTTGCAAAATATGGAGTAAGCTATATATTGAAATCGACTAATGCAAACTCCATAACGATGGTAGTTTGGGATAATTACAAGTCTCGGGAATTGATTGCCGAACTAGAGGAAAACTTTTATCAGGTAACAACCGAGCGTGTGGCATTGGTTTGTGTTATGGGAACTAATATCGCATTGCCCGGATTCTTATATAGAGCAGCTAAGTCGCTTTATGATAAAGGTATAAATGTAGAGAGTTTTGGTCAGTCTTTGAGACAGGTAAATATGCAGTTTGTAATTAAGAGAGAATTTTATAACGAAGCCGTTATTGCTCTTAACGATGAATTGTGTATTGAAAAGTGATATTTGAGAGCATCGCAAGTTCTTGCAAAAGTGTTGTGTTAAGCTTATGTTAAGCTGTGTAAAAGTATTGCGAAAATAGAATTAAATAAGGCTTTTTTTGTATTTTTTAATTGTGTAGATTCATTTTTAATTCTATTTTTGTTAGCTGGAATCAAAAAGTTCCGGAATTTAATACCCTGTGGCACATCTAAAAGTAGAAAATCCACATATACAGATATATAAGCCTTTGAATTTGTTTGAATATATTTTTAAAAAGTTGATTATCTCAAAAAATAAAAATTTATTATCAACGTTATATTTAACTGAAAGCGTTAGTTGGAGTGCAATTTTGGTACAAAATACTTTGAAAGCTGAAACTGAATAGTATATTTGTAGCCTGATAAATTGATACGCCAACGTTGACTTTTATCGAATTTATAAAATTGAATGAATAACAATTATAAACAAAAATTGATTCACTAAACTTAATTTATTTATTATCATTATGGAAACTAAAAAACAACAAACCAACCAAAAGCCTAGATCTAAAGGTGTTTCAGCTTTTCTAGTAGTTATTGGATGTGCTATCGTAGCCCACCTATTTTTCTATCTGGTAGCTGGTGATCCTGGAAACTTTGATGAGAAAGGACATCCAATAAACGGAAACGTACTAGGAACTTTGTTTCAAGGTGGTTTCGTAATTCCTATTGTAATCACACTATTACTTACAGTACTAACACTTTCTGTTGAAAGATTCTTTGCTTTAAATAGAGCAAGCGGTAAAGGTAGCACATCTAAATTTGTTATGAATGCCAAAGCTAAATTAGAAGCAGGCGACATTGCCGGTGCATCTAAACTTTGTGATGAACAAAAAGGATCTGTTGCTAATATTCTTAAAGCAGGTTTGATCAGATATGCAGATGTTGAAAAATTGACAGATTTGCACAATGACGAAAAAGCTGCTGTTATTCAAAAAGAAATTGAAGAAGCTACAACTTTGGAACTTCCATATTTACAACAAAACTTATCGGTAATTGCAACCATCTCTACATTAGGTACTCTAATGGGGCTATTCGGTACAGTACTTGGTATGATCAAATCGTTTGGTGCGATGGGGCAAGAAGGTGCTCCGGACTCTACTGCTCTTGCAATTGGTATTTCTGAGGCCCTAATGAATACAGCAATGGGTATCGGTACAGGTGCTTGTGCTATTATTTCTTATTCTTACTTCTCTGGAAAAGTAGAAGATATGACTAACGCTGTTGATGAAGTAGGTTTTGCTATTGGCCAAACTTATACTCAACTTCACGGAGGCTTAGGTAAATAATTGAAATTTTTTCGGAATAATTTGTGGAATTTCTATGAAATTCTACTCTAATAAGTAAAAACAAGAAGATGGGAAAGATTAAAGTAAAAAAACAGAGCACATTCATCGATATGACAGCGATGAGTGATGTTACTGTGCTCTTGCTCACATTCTTCATGCTTACAGCAACATTCTTACCAAAAGAACCGGTGCAGGTATTGACCCCCGCATCAGTATCCGAACGTAAGGTATCAGAATATAATGTATTAACAATACTTGTAGATACTGAAGGACGGGTGTTCTTAAATTTGGACGATAAAAATACAAAGAAATCTGTATTAGAGTTGATGGGGCAAGACTATGGTATTACGTTTAATCCAAAACAGATAAACGCTTTCCAAGAGCAAACACATATTGGTGTTCCTATGGGAAAAATGTCTGATTTTTTAAACTTACCATTAAGTACACAGGATGAGCAAATAAAGAAAATGGGTGTTCCTACCGACAGTACCAATAATCAATTGACACGTTGGGTGAAACATGCGCGCGAAGTAGCAGGCGATAATATGCAGATTGCTATCAAAGCCGACCAAACTACACCATATCCTCAAGTGGATAAAGTGTTGAAAATTTTGGTAGCGATGAAAGAAAATCGTTATAGCCTTGTTACAACTCTCAAGAAAATGCCGGAAGGCTTCTAATAATCAAATTTAAAAATTAAGAAAAAAATAGATTATGGCTTCAGTAGATACCGGTGGAGGAGAAGAAAAAAAAGGAAAACCGAAGAAACAGACTCTAAGAGTAGACTTTACCCCGATGGTAGATATGAATATGCTCTTGATTACTTTCTTTATGTTCTGTACAACATTGAGTAAACCGCAAGTAATGGATATTGCTATGCCTACTAATGAAAAACTGAATCAAGATGAAGAAGTAAAAGTAAAAGAGTCTAAGGCTATTACACTCATTCTCGGCGAAGATAATAAAGTATATTACTATACAGGGATACCTGATTATACCAATTATACTACATTAAAAGAAACAAACTACTCACCCGAAGGCCTTAGAGCTTTGTTGTTAGAAAGGAATGCTCCTATTGTAGCAAAGATTAAAGACCTTAAAAAAGAAAAGTTTGCGAAAAAAATTTCCGAAGAAGAGTTTAATGCACAATCGAAAGATATAAGGGGAGATAAGGATGGTCAAGTTGTTGTGATAAAGCCAACATCGGAAGCTAATTATGCTAACCTTGTAGATGCTTTAGATGAGATGCAGATTTGCAGTATTGACAAATATGCTATCGTGGATATGACAGAAGGAGATCAATTTCTCTTAGAGAATTTGAAAACAAAAGGAGCGTATGGCGCACAGGCAGCACCACCAAAAAAATAATCACATTATAAAAAAGGAGTAAATTATGTCAAAAGATATCAGACTAAATTCTGCTGAGTGGTGTGATGTAGTTTTTGAAGGAAAAAATAAGCAATATGGTGCCTACAGACTACGTCAATCATCCTCGAAAAGACATATTGTAGCCTTCTTGGTTGTTTGTGTATTTGCAGGATTTGTTTCAGCTTTACCCGGATTGGTAAGTGAAATTAAAAAACTGACTCAGACTCAAACCACCTCAATGGAAGAGACTTACGAAATGTCTAATATTCCGGTAGAACAAGAAATTCCGGAAGAAAATGTAATTAAGCAAGAAACAGCACCGCCGCCACCACCATTAAAGACAACAGTAAAATTTGTTCCTCCTACAATTGCAAAGGATGAAGAAGTAGTTGAAGATAAAATGGTTGGTCAGGAAGAAATTCAGGAAACAAAGATTCAGATTTCTGTGGCTGACGTTAAAGGTACTGATGACAAACATGGTATTGATATTGCAGAGTTAAGAGAACACAAACAAATTGTGCAAGAAAAACCTGTAGAAGAAAAACCATTCGTTACAGTAGAACAGATGCCTAGCTTCCCTGGAGGCGAAATGGAAATGCAGAGATTCATTGCTGAAAACTTGAAATATCCTGTTGTTGCTCAAGAATCAGGAATACAAGGTCGTGTTACAATTCGTTTTGTTGTTACAAAAACAGGAGCAATCTCTGACGTAACTGTAATTCGTGGTATTGACCCTTCTTGTGACAGAGAAGCAGTGCGTGTTGTTAAAACGATGCCTAAATGGATTCCGGGAAAACAAAACGGCTTAAATGTGCCAGTGTATTTTACATTGCCAATTGTATTCCGTTTGAAACAATAATTAAATGTTTTTGAGACATTTATTTAAAGTAATAAAATAAACCTAAAGAAGAGAAGTTTGAAATAAAAATCATCTTCTCTTCTTTTCCAATAAATAAACATGAAAGAAGGAAACAAATCACCAGTCAAAACAGCATATACTATCTTTATGGTAATTTTCTACCTCTGTATATCTGTGCTTTTAGTATTTACTCCAATATTTGAAAATGTAAATATTATCATACGTATTATTATGGGGATATTGTTTTTCCTATACGGTTTGTTTCGTGGATATCGTGTATGGAAAGGATTATGAATATTAAAGAAATACACAAAATGAAAAAGGAAATGTTTATGAAAAGGTCAGGTTTTATTTTTTCTATTGTTTTATTTTTTGTTCTAATCTCATATTCTTGTAATCAAAATAGAGCAACTAGAACAGATACTGCCACTAGTGGTTTAGGTGAAATCGTAGCAGATGAATGTTTTGCACCTATTGTTCAAGAACAAATAGATGTGTTTGAGGCCCTTAATCACGAAGCAACAGTTATTCCTATATATACAAATGAAATGCAAGCTTTCGATCTTTTTATGAAAGATAGTGTGCGAGTTATAATTTCCGCCCGCGAACTGACTCCGGGTGAGGCACAAATAGTGAAAGATAGAAAACAAACTTTACGTTCTCAAAAATATGCTACTGACGCTATTGCATTGATTGTAAACAAAGCCAATCTTGATACATTGATTACAGTAGCTGATATAAAAAGAATAATGACAGGTGAAATTCGGTCATGGAAAGATTTAAACCCTAAATCTCCATTAGGAGATATAGCGGTTACTTTCGATAGCCCTAACTCAAGTACTGTCAGATACATCAAAGATTCAATTTGTGAAGGAAAATTAGGTACTAACTTAACAGCTAGAGCTGCTGATAGTGTTAAAACTATAGATTTATCAGAGCGTACACCCAATCAGCAAGTGATAGATTATGTTGCTTCAACTCCTAATGCTCTTGGTATTATAGGTGTGAATTGGGTAAGTAATCCTACCGATTCTACCAATTTAAGTTTTATTAGTAATATTAAAGTTGTAGGTATTAGCAGAGAGTCAATAGCCACAGATAGAAATAGTTATCAACCATTACCTGCCTATATAGGATTGGGTAAATACCCTTTAAGTCGAGAGCTCTTTATAATTATTTCAGACGTCAGAGGTGGATTGCCATCAGGTTTTGTTAACTTTGCTGCAGGCGAAAGAGGGCAGCGCATTGTCTATAAAGCAGGACTTTACCCAGCCTATGGATTGACAAGGATGGTTAGTGTAAGACCTAATCTCTGATAACTAATATAAAACGAATATATTAATCATTTAAATATTTATTATTAAAGATGAAGATGAAGTATTTCTTAGGCTCCTTGATGAGCCTTATAATCAGCATTTCAGCGATAGCGCAAAATAATCCCGGTGCAGATTATCTGAGTTTGGGCGAATTGAAATTGGCGCAAGAATATTTTACGAAACGATTGAGTCAAACGCCTGCAGAAGCTCACTATTATCTTGGTGAAGTGGCATTTCAAGAAGGCAAAACAGCTGACGCAAAATCTCATTTCGAGCAAGGGTTAGCAAGCGATCCTGAATCAGCCCTGAATACTATTGGCTTGGCTAAACTAAGCTTAAAAACCAATGCAAAAGAGGCTGAAGATCAATTGAAAGAAATTCAGAAAAAGAATAAAAAGGATGTGAATGTAATTTTAGCAATAGCTCAGGCTTATTTGGATAATGGAATGAGAGAAAAAGCTATGGAGAAATTGCAGGATGCACGTAAGGCTGATAAAAAATCACCTTATATTTACATATTTGAAGGTGATATTCTAGCTAAAGATAATAAACCTGGGGATGCTGCAATGCAATATGATCAGGCTATTAACTTTGATGCGAATTGTGTTTTAGCTTATATGAAAGGTGCTAGAGTTTACGAATTTATTAATCGTAAAACAGCTACTGATCTGTTGAAAAAGGTAATTGAAATCAATCCTGAATATAGAATAGCGTATAGAGAATTAGCTTTGGTTTCGTATCGTGATGGCTTTTACCCAGATGCTATTACTGCCTATAAAGAATATTTTAAAGGAGGAGATTATACCGTAGAAGACATAACTCGCTATGCTGCGTCAGAATATTTTTCTCAACAATATAATGAAGCTAAAACTTTGATTAACGAAGGTTTGAGTAAAGAACCTAATAACTTTGTGTTGAATCGTTTGTCAATGTATACAAATAATGATTTGAAAGATTATCAAGCTGGTTTAGCTGCCGGAGATAAATTCTTTTCTATCCCAAGAGTAGCAAATGATACTGCAAAATATTTGAAACAAGATTACTTGGCTTATGCAAATGTTTTGAGCGAAACTGGCGATAAAGCAAAAGCTATTGAACAATATAAAAAAGTAGCGGAGCTTGATCCATCTAATGTAGATGCATATAAAGAAATAGCAACTATTTGTGCAAATGAAAGAATGTTTGCAGAAGCAGCTGATTTCTATAAGAAATATACTGAAGTTGCAGGAGAGAAAGTAGATGCTCAAGATTTCTATCAATTGGGTTCGTATTATTCTAATGCAGCGCGAATTGCTAAGACTGATACTACAGCGATGACTGCCGATCAGGCTAAAGCCAAATCTGTAGAATATTATAAGCTTGCAGATGCTGCTTTTGCTACTGTATCGGAAAGAATGCCTGATAGTTATTTAGGATATTATCAAAGAGCTCGTGTAAACTTTGAATTAGATCCTGAGAGTGAACTAGGTTTGGCTAAGCCTCACTACGAAAAAACTATTGAGGCTATCATAGCTAAAGGTGATACTGATAGCAACAATGTTTTGGTAGAAGCATACAGTTATTTGAGCTACTATTACTATTTGCAATATGATAAAACAAAGAAAGCTGAAGATAAAGCTAATGTGAAATTATATGCAGAAAAAGTATTGGAATTGGATCCTGAAAATTCAAATGGAAAGTCTCTATTTGATTTTGCCAATGGGAAATAAAATCTAAGATATTTATATAAAAAATAACCTGAGACTTTTGTGTCTTGGGTTATTTTTTTATGATAAAGATTATGAAATAACGAAAAAACTGTATCTTTGTAACCAATTAAGTGGATAGATTTGTATTGATTGCAACCACATGAAAAAATGCTAAACCATTTTCTATTCTGCATTATCTATACATATCCTTCCCGTTTTTTTAACAATAAAACAATTATTATAAGATGAGTTATCTTTTTACATCTGAGTCAGTTTCAGAAGGACATCCTGATAAAGTTGCAGATCAAATCTCAGACTCTTTATTAGATGAATTTTTGGCTTACGACGCTAATTCGAAAGTAGCTTGTGAAACTCTTGTTACTACCGGACAGGTTATACTTGCCGGAGAGGTCAAATCTAAGGCATATATAGATATTCCCGAAACGGCGCGTAAAGTAATAGAACGAATTGGCTATACCAAAAGCGAATATCAGTTCGAAGCTAAATCTTGTGGTGTATTATCTGCAATACACGAACAGTCTGACGATATAAATAGAGGTGTTGATGGAAAGATTGATCCTATGGATCAGGGAGCTGGAGATCAAGGAATGATGTTTGGCTATGCAACAGCCGAAACGGATAATTATATGCCTTTAGCGTTAGATCTTTCACATGCATTGTTGTTAGAGTTAGCAGCTATTCGCAAAAATGAATTGCATTTAATGCCTTATCTGCGCCCTGATGCAAAATCGCAGGTGACAATCGAATATGATGATAATGGTTTGCCTTTACGTATCGATACTATTGTTATATCTACCCAGCATGATGAATTTGGTGATGATGCGACTATGCAAGCTAAAATAAAGGATGATGTTATTAAAATACTTATCCCTCGGGTGAGAAGTAAATACAAATTCAGAGAGGATATAATTCGGTTGTTTAATGATGACATCACTTATCATGTAAATCCTACAGGTCGCTTTGTGATAGGAGGACCCCATGGAGATACCGGACTTACCGGACGTAAGATAATAGTAGATACATATGGAGGTAAAGGTGCTCATGGTGGTGGAGCTTTTTCAGGAAAAGATCCTTCTAAGGTTGACCGATCAGCAGCCTATGCAGCCCGTCATATAGCAAAAAATCTTGTTGCAGCCGGTGTCGCACCAGAGATATTAGTTCAGGTGTCTTATGCTATTGGTGTTGCTAAACCGATGAATATTTATGTAAATACCTATGGGAAAAGCAATTTGTCTATTTCGGACGGTGATATTGCGAAAAAAGTAGAACAACTTTTTGATATGCGTCCGAAGGCGATAGAGGAAAGGCTAAAATTAAGAAATCCTATTTATACCGAAACAGCTGCTTATGGGCATATGGGGCGTGAGCCGGAAGTCGTGACTAAGAAGTTTAGTTCGCGTTACAATCCGGAAGGGATATCCCGAGAGGTAGAACTATTTACTTGGGAGAAGCTTGATTATGTTGATTTGGTAAAAAAAGAATTTCAAATAAAATAGTATTAATGAATCCATAATCTGTTGAGCAGATTATGGATTTTAATATTCTCAATGTAAATACGTTATTTTGGTAAACGATTCCATATCATATATTAATAGGGGACAGGATAGTCTGGTTAATCAAGACTCTATTCTGCATTCACCCTTTTCCATTGGTATAGTAAAAGGTGAAATCGTTGATCTGGTAAATCGAAAAGTAGAAGATAATATCTCTGCTGACAAACCTGTCGATCACAGACATGAAGGTATTAAACTACCTTTTGCTATCGAACATTCCGATAGTGTTTTTATTATACTCTTGTTCTGTTTTATCTTTTTTGCACATATATATCATGGTGGATTTTCTTTTTTGAAAGATCAAATATCTTTTTTATTTTCTTCAGGAAAGAATGATCGTATGCATGGTCAAACCACAGTTAAAGAAGTGCTATACGGTTATTTCTTATTGTTTCAGGCAATTGTATTAATTTCTGTTTGCGCCTATGATGTTTTTCTGGAGCTCGATCTTGATACTTATAATACTAATAGTGCTTTAGTCACTATTACTTCTTTCATATTGCTTATAGCCTTGTTCTTTGGTGTGAAAGATTTTATATATATGTTGCTTGGTATAGTCTTCGATATGGATAAAATGGTCAATTCGTGGAGGCGTATATATATTATGGCAATGGAGGTATTGGGAATGCTTTATTTTATCCCTACGCTATTTCTGATATATGCAAATTATTATCATTTTCAGATTGTTGTATTCATGTTAATATTGTTTCTAATAGTTCATGCAATACTTTTTTATCAAATAATTTCCTTTTTTATTCGAGAAAAATTTAACTTTTTGTATTTGATTGCCTACCTTTGCACCTTTGAAATATTACCGTATATATTTCTAATAATGGGATTAGTTTATTTATATAGAATTGACGTTTTTAATATACTATGACTTTAAAAATAAAGAAAGTTCTGATATCTCAGCCAGCACCTGTTAGTGAGAAATCTCCATATTTTGATATTGCCGAAAAATATCATGTGCAGATGGATTTTCGTCCATTTATACGAGTAGAAGGCTTGGATGTAAAAGAGTTTAGACAACAACGCATCAATATTCAAGATTATACGGCTGTTGTATTTACTGCAAAAATAGCAATAGATCATTTCTTTGCTCTTTGCGAAGAGTTTAGGATAACAATGCCTGAAACGATGAAGTATTTTTGTATTTCGGAGTCTGTAGCTTTGTACCTCCAGAAATATATTGTTTATAGGAAACGTAAAATATTTTTCAGCACAACAGGAAAGATGGATGGCTTAGCTGCATCTTTGAGTAAACATAACAAAGATAAATTCATCGTTCCCGTTTCAGATGTTCATACCGAAGATCTGACATCTGTTCTTGACGAAAAAAAGATTGATTACACTAAAGCTGTTATGTATCGCACGGTAAGTAATGATATAAGCGAAGCTGAAATCATGTCGTATGATATGTTAGTTTTCTTTACACCGGCAGGCATAACCTCTTTATTCAAGAATGCTCCTGATTTTAAACAAGGAGATATTGCTATTGGTTGTTTTGGTACAGCTACAGCAAAGGCTGTTAAAGAAGCTGGTCTAAGATTAGACTGCGAAGCTCCTCGTCCCGGAGTTACGTCAATGACGGCAGCTCTTGAGGATTTTATTAAAGAAAATCATAAGGCTAATAAATAAGGCTTTTACACATTAAAATATAAGAGAGCTTAACGATTTACAGTTAAGCTCTTTTTTTGAATATCTATGGTTATTAACGATAAAGATTTGGGAAGTATACGGCTTGTAGAAAATAAACGAGCCCGAAAAATCATAGTTCGTTATAAAGATGGGAGTTTGCAATTAACGCATCCTTCAGGAATCAGTATTTCTTTTATAAAAAAAACAATAGAGGAGATGAAGCCCCGATTGTTGAACTTGTTGCAACGAAAGCCGGAATCTACTATTCTTTCTCCATCTACAGATTTTAAGACATTCAGCTTTTTCCTAAAGTTGATCGAAAGTCAATCTGCCAATAATTATTATTTAAGTCTGAAAAATAATGTACTATCTATTTCATGCCCTCCTAATACAGATTATGAAGATGCTGTTGTACAGAAAACATTAAGAGCATTGGTCGAGAAAGCATTTCGTTATGAGGCTAATCGTTTATTTCCCCAAAAAGTAAAGATGCTTGCTGCAACTTTTGGCTTTAGTTATTCCCATGTAAAAGTTAATAAAAGCCATTCTCGTTGGGGTAGTTGTTCGTCTCAAAAAAGTATTAACCTCTCGCTTTATTGTATGCTGTTGCCGGAATATCTTGTCGATTTTATAATTCTACATGAATTATGTCATACCGTTGAAATGAATCATGGAGAGCACTTCTGGCAATTGCTTGATAAAGTGTCAGAAGGAAAAGCCAAGCAATATACAGCAGAACTGAAACGTTATAAAACTAACTGGTAATTGCTGTTATAAGTCTAAAGATGTTTTATCAAAGCTTAGAGGAAGTAATGTTTTTATTGATTCTACTTCATAGATGTGATCTGTTCCATACATTATAATTTTTATAGCAGAATCAAATCTATTTTCTACTTCGAGAATGCTTTGTCTACATGAGCCACAAGGACAACAGGGTTGATGGGTGAAAACTCCTTTGTTAGAAGCAGCTATTGCAATCATTTTGACAGCTATATCCGGATATGTAGCATTGGCAGAATACATGGCAACACGTTCGGCACATAGACCTGATGGATAAGCTGCGTTTTCTTGATTGCTTCCTCTTATTATTGTACCGTTTCTTAATAAGATTGCAGCGCCGACATGAAACCCTGAATATGGAGCATACGCATTTTTTGCAGCAAGTTTAGCCTCTTCTATAAGTTTTTTTATAGATTCTTTACTTTCCTCATACGAGTAAACGAGTATTTTTGTATTTAAGTTTAAACTATTCATCGAGATCTTGGTTATTATATAAACATATAAATGTATGAAAAAAACGCATCTGTCGGCTTTTATTATTCGATTTTTTATACTTACGGGCTTCTTCTTTATGTCGTTGATGCCTCTATTCTCTCAAGCTAAGCGATATAAAATATATGACGAGTATATCAATACTTATAAAGATATTGCAATCGATCATATGAAAAAATATAAAATTCCAGCGAGTATAACTTTGGCTCAAGGATTATTAGAATCGGGAGCCGGAAAAAGCTCTCTTACTCAAAGTTCAAATAACCATTTTGGAATTAAATGTCATAATGACTGGACCGGCGGAAAGGTATATAAAGCAGATGATGGTCCCAATGATTGTTTCCGCAAATACAAAAAAGCAGAAGATTCTTATAAAGATCATGCTCTATTCTTATCAGACAAACAGCGTTATAAATCATTATTCTCGTTGTCCATAACAGACTATAAAGGATGGGCGAGAGGCCTTCAGAAGGCTGGGTATGCAACTAATAAAGCGTATGCCAATGGACTGATCAAGATCATCGAAGACTATCAATTATATGAGTATGATAAGAAGAACAAAGGTAAAGGAAAGAATGAAGATCGCGAATCGATCACAATTCAGTATAAACATGTTCCATACAAAACTCATAACCTTATCTATGTCGTAGCTTTAGATGGTGATACGTATGATAATATTGCAGAAGAATTTGGATTTAAACCAAAAGATCTTTTCAAATACAATGAAGTACCTGAAGGATTTCCGCTCAAGGCAGGAGATTTAGTTTATTTTCAGAAGAAAAAATCAAAAGCAGATAAACCTTATTATGAGCATGTAGTACAGGTTGGCGAGTCAATGCACAGTATCTCTCAGTTATATGGAGTAAAAGTCAAGAATTTGTATAAAATGAACAAAAAAGACTTTGAATATGTTCCAATAGAAGGTGAAGTCTTAAAATTAAGATAAATTTAAGGAATAGAAATAGAAACTGAAATTGAACTGAAATGAAACATTTTTTATTAGCAATCGTTTTTCTAGGATTAACGATAGGTGCAAATGCTCAAGATGATAAAGATAAACTTGAAGATGGTAAATGGAATCTGAAAGGTGTGGCTGGAGTTAATATATCTCAAACATCAGTCAGCAATTGGTCTGCCGGGGGAGAGAATGCAATGGCAGGTACTGCCTATTTGAATGGATCTCTTGTGCGTAAAAGTGGAAACTGGTTGTTTTCGAATGCTCTTGCTTTGGAATATGGTCTTACAAATACAAAATCGTTAGGAACACAGAAAGTGAGTGATAAAATAGACTTTACTACACAATTGGGGTATACTACTGACAATAAGTGGTATTATACAATAATGGGTGATTTTAAATCTCAATTCTATAAAGGATACAATTATCCTGACAAAACAAATTATATTTCAAAGTTCTTTGCTCCTGCATACTCAAATCTGTCCTTAGGTTTGGAATACAGACCAAATACTATATTTTCTGTATATCTTTCACCGGTTGCAGGTAAATTTACTTTTGTAGAAGATGACTATCTATCAGGTTTGGGCGCATTTGGTGTTGATCCCGGTGATAAATTCAGAGCAGAATTAGGAGCCTATCTAAAAGCTCGTGCTGAAAAAGACATTATGGAAAATGTGAAAGTTATATCTACTGTCGACTTTTTTACAGCTTATGATAGCTCTTTCGGTAATGTTGACGTCAATTGGGATTTATTGATTAGTATGAAAATTAATAAATTTCTATCAGCCAGTGTTAACACTACATTGAAGTATGATGATGATGTGAAGAATGTACGCAAAGATG
The DNA here is from genome assembly GCA_002409595.1 of Dysgonomonas sp. UBA5412. Classification (GTDB taxonomy): domain Bacteria; phylum Bacteroidota; class Bacteroidia; order Bacteroidales; family Dysgonomonadaceae; genus Dysgonomonas. The sequence goes on along the minus strand of DHNQ01000029.1, from coordinate 230,758 downwards.
GTACTTTCGAAGGTCCGAAAGTGCAATTTAAAGAAATGTTAGGGGTAGGACTTGCTTATAACTTTTAATTCTTAAAAAAAAGAAAATAAAAAAGTATCGCTTACTGTAAGCGATACTTTTTTATTTTATATCAGTTCAATCTTAATGAATAATAAAGCAGCTCATAATATTTGTCTATTTCTGATTTTGTAGTAATTTTATACAATAAACACCTTTAATATAAGAACATGAATAAGTATCTTCTAATAGTCCTATGTCTTGTGATCTCTATTTTTGCTAATGCGCAGGAAAATGCTAAATATTTAGCAGGAGCAGTTCCTGAAGTAGGTAATAAAGTGATTTTCTCAAAAGAAATAAAAGTAAAGAATCCTATTTCAAAAACAGCCCTTTTCGATCTTATGGATAAATGGGCAAAGGATAAATATGATCCGAGTCGAGTCGAAAAAGATTTAAATAGTCGCATATTATTATCAAACAAAGAAGAGAGTAGTATTGCTTGTGGTGTAGAGCAATATCTTGTATTCAAGAAAAATGCTTTTGTCTTGGATCGTGCCAAGATGTCGTATCAACTTTTGTTGGCGATAGAAGACGGACAGTGTGATGTTACTATCAGAAATATACGATACGATTATTCGGACTCTAAAGAAATTGTTCCGGCAGAAGAAATGATTACAGATAAAGTGGCATTGAATAAAAATGGAGATAAATTAAACCGATACTATGATAAATTTAGGACATACACTGTGGACAGTCTAAATGCAGTTATGAATGAGATAGATACTTATCTCAACGGTACTTCTACCGGTGGGGCAGTTGCAGCAGTTACTGTGTCTCAACCTGTCGATCGTTCTACTACTGGAGTTGAATCCGCAACGCCAATTACTTCTATGACTAATAGCGTAGCTCAAGCTGCTAATATAGTTGGTACTACCTTGGAGTCGCTTTCCGGTTATAAAAATGTCCCGGCAGATAAAATACCCGGCAATTATATAAAACTATTAAATGATTGGACTCTGGTTACATCCGGAGCATCCGGTCAAGAAAATGTAATGACAGCCTCTTGGGGTGGTCTGGGAGTTTTGTGGGAGAAACCTGTTACAATTTGTTTCTTAAATCCTACTCGCTACTCTGTTCAGGTAATGGATAAAGGTGAGTATTACACAATCTCATTCTATACAGAAGCATATAAAGATGCCTTGAAATATTGTGGATCCGTTAGTGGTCGCAATACCGATAAAATTAAAGGATCGGGATTAACTCCGATAAAGATGCCTTCAGGCTCTACAGCCTTTGCCGAAGCTTGGATGATATTAGAATGCCGAAAAATTGTATCTCAGCAGATACAACCCAATGCCGTTCACGCTAAAGATTTGGAAGAAGGATGGACTAAAGATGGATTTCATAAAATGTATATTGGTGAAATATTAAACGTATGGATCAAATAATAAACACAATAGTATGAGAAAGATAGCATTAATTACGGGAGCAACCTCCGGTCTGGGAAAAGCCATAGCTCTTCGCCTTGCAAAAGAAGGTTATGATGTTATAATCACCGGACGACGCAAAGAGCGTTTGGAAGAGTTGGAAAAGGAAATTGAGGTTAAGTATGAAGTGCGAGTTTATTCATTATGTTTCGATGTCAGATCATTCGATCAGGTAGAAAAAGCAATCGAGTCTTTACCCGAAGATTGGAAAAATATAGATATTCTTGTTAATAATGCCGGTTTAGCGGTAGGTTTAGAACCTATTCAAAGCGGTTCGGTAGAAGATTGGGAGAGAATGATTGATACCAATATAAAGGGCTTGCTCTATGTAACTCGCGTTGTGTCACCCGGAATGGTTGCCCGTCAAAGCGGACATATTATTAATATGGGGTCTATTGCCGGCAGGGCTGCCTATCCGAATGGAGCTGTGTATTGTGCAACCAAATCGGCTGTAAATGCTCTTAGTCAGGGTATGCGTATGGATATGTTACCATATGGAATACGAGTTACTCAAATTTGTCCCGGAGCAGTAGAAACAGAGTTTTCTCTAGTACGATTTAAAGGGAATCAAAATCAAGCTGATCAAGTATATACAGGCTATGAATCGCTAGTGGCTGACGATATTGCCGATGCTGTTTACTACGCTGTCTCTCAGCCTGCACATGTTGATATTCAAGATATGTTGGTAATGCCCACAGCACAAGCTTCGGGGAATATGTTTCATAAGAAAGAAAAGAAATAGAAACACAATATCTCAATCTAAGAAGAGTGTATTCATGGAGAGTACACTCTTTTTCTTTTTTTACTTACCTTTGTTTTCAAAATGTAACTTATGCGTATTGATATTATCAGTGTTTTGCCGGAGATGTTTACCGGACTTCTCGATTGCTCTATTCTAAAGCGGGCACAAGACAAAGGATTAGCTCAGATTGTTGTACATAATCTAAGGGATTATACGACAAATAAGCATCGTAAGGTTGACGATTATCCTTTTGGTGGAGAAGCCGGAATGGTGATGCAGATAGAACCGATTGATAATATTATTTCGCAATTAAAAACTGAACGTAATTACGATGAAATTATTTATACATCACCTGACGGAGAGGTTTTTAATCAAAAAATAGCAAATCAAATGTCAGCATATGATAATATAGTAATTCTTTGTGGACATTATAAAGGGATTGATTATCGTATACGCGAACATTTGATAACAAGAGAAATTTCTATAGGAGACTATGTCCTTACCGGAGGAGAACTTGCCGCAGCAGTTATGTCAGATGCTATTGTTCGTCTTATTCCTGGAGCAATCGGAGATGAGCAATCCGCTTTGTCCGACTCCTTTCAGGACAATCTTTTGGCTCCGCCGGTGTACACTCGCCCTGCGGAATATAAAGGATGGAAAGTACCCGAAGTCCTATTGTCCGGACATCAGGCTAAAATAGATGAATGGAAGCTGCAGCAAGCACTTGAGCGTACCGAACGGTTGCGACCCGATTTATTTGATGGAAATAGAGATTAAAATATAACTCTTACTCTCACCCGCTCCTTGCTACCCGCCGTCCATTTAGGTCCGTTCTGAATAAGACGTATTGCTTCATTGTCAGATGTGCCGCAAAGGCTTTGTTTTATATCGAACAAGAATGGTTGCCCCAAAGAATTGACAGAAAATTCTACAACAACTTTACCCTTTCTGTCCTTGCATATATGATCTGTTGGACGTTTTAAAGAGTGTTTAAGATATTCTTCATATCGTTCATATCCTCCAATAGGCTCAGGTTTTTTATCGGACTGTTCTTCTCCTAATGCCGCTTGCTTGTCGAAGTCTTCAGGTACATATATTTCGATTGGAACATCACTTTCTCTACTTAACTCTTTGTCAATAAGTCTCGACTCCTTATCGCTAATTTCTTCTTGTTCTATCTTGAATCGAGATATATTAGGTTTGTAGGCTTTTATTAATTCCGAATTCATTTTAGCTATCACAGTTATATTCTCCGAATAATAGGCCTCAGGTACATACACCTCTATAATAGCGTTACTGCTTAGCTCTTGAGCATGCAATTCTGTTTTATGATAATCAGATAAGAAATACCCACCTATCGCTACAATAAGAACTATTGCCGCGGCTGCCGTTTGCCAAATATGACGATGATTATGTTGTTTACTCTTAGCTGTAATCTGTTTTCTTAAATCGTCTATTCTTTGTATATGATCATCCTTTACACTATCAAATCCGTCAATGGCTTCATACAAAAATGGATCTGTCATCGAATCTTTTTCAATCCGATGAGCTTCACGTCCTTTTCTATTTCCTTTTATGTAATTTAAGAAATTCATTCTTTCAGATTCTTTTCGATGCAATTTTTTAAATTCCGTTTGCCGTTTTGTATATAGCTTTTTACGCTTTTTAGGTGAAATCCTGTTTCATCGACAATCTCAGCATATGATTTGTTTTCATAGAAGAATTTTTCCACCGATGTTTTTTGAGGTGAAGGTAACTTTTCAATACATTCATTCAAAATCTTTTCTTTATCTTCATCTCTGTCTTCACTAAATAGAGCTAAAGTTGTGTCAGATTCCATAATCTGAGAGTCAAAATCTACTATGATTTCTTTTTTATTCTCCTTTAATATTTGAAAACAGTGATTCTTTACAACACTATAAAGCCAGTTTTTGAAATTTTTTATTTCATAATCATGTATTCTTTGCGATAGATATTCATAGATGTCTATGGTCGCATCCTGCGATTCCGAAGGGCTTTGTAAATATTTTAGACAAAGACCATAAATAAGGGGAATATAGCGTTCGTAGAGTAACTGAAAATATTCAATATTACCCGTCTCCTTCAATAGAGACAATAGATCGTCATCTCCATATTCCTTTTTTTTCCTATTTAATCCTAAAAATCTCAAGTAGAATCATTTTTACACAAAACTACAAGAAATTAAGTAATATCCAAATATTGAAAACTTTTCAATTGAGAGAATATTTTTATATATAAAAGAAGTCGGTTGTTACAATTAGTCCTCGTTGTATAAATGTTACTAAAATGTAAAGAGATTTAACAGAAGTTTTTATTCAGCCTAAAATACGCCACCTAAAATTGTTATACTCCCTGATTTTGTGTATTTTTGTAATAGAAATAATAACGAGTTTAATTTTTTAACAAGCACCCATTATGAAAGAAAAAATTGGAACGAATGCAGGTATTATTTGGACTTATCTAGACGCAGAAGGAAGCAAATCTCTTAAAGAGATAAAAAAAGCATGTAAGCTTACCGAAAAGGATATGTATGCAGCGTTGGGTTGGTTGGCACGAGAAGGTAAGATCGCCTTTAATGAACTTAAAGACGATTTGCAGGTAGTTTTGTTGTAATAACATTCTCTGAAATAGATAAAAAAGGCTCTTATGTAAAGTTTTAAGAGCCTTTTTTGTTTTTTATTTACAAGCGGATTTATTTAAAATAATTTAGAGAGACAATAATTTTGCTAATTCGTAGCTAATTCTTATTTTTGTCTAGCATTTTGGCAATTTTATGACTAAAAAAGATGAGACCCTTTTAGCCGAGTTTGAGATACGGATGCGACAGTTAATGTATCTGTGCGACGGTCTTAAAGAAGAGAATGCTTCACTAAAGAATGCTTTAGTAGAAAAAACTCAATCTGTAGAGCTATTATCGTCGGAAGTTGAAATGCTAAAACGTAAGTATGACAATTTGAAATTTGTAAAGTCTATTTCTTCAGAGATAAGTGAAGATACACAGCAGGCTAAGAATAGATTGTCAAAATTAGTGCGAGATGTAGATAAGTGTATCGCCATGCTAAAAAAATAATTTATAGAAATGGTTATGGACGAACATTTGATAATTAATCTACGTGTGGCGGATACGAGATATCCTCTCCGTGTAAAAAGACAGGAAGAGGAAATGTATCGTCGGGCTGCAGATGAAATAGATTATAAGTTAGGTCAATATAGAAATTATTTTACAGGAGATTCATCCCATTCATTGCGGAATATGGATTATATGGCAATGACGGCGATTCAGGCTGTTGCAGAAAAAGTGGAACAACAATTGCGGGCAGAATCTTTCGAAGTCAAAGTGAAAAATTTAACCAAAGAGTTAGATGATTATTTGAAGGGAACTGTAAAATAAAGCTGTAGTTGGGAAAAGTCTAAAAGCACTAATTTAAGGCGTAAATATTAATTATTTACACCTTGATTCGTGCTTTTTTTATATAATAGTGTGAAATTTTTAATATAAGAAAATAAAATTATGGATATATTATTTTATGTGATAGCCTTTCTGGTGGGAGCGATCCTGACGTGGGTGGCTTTGAATTACATTGCAGATTCGAAGTTTAAGCGCCAGGTTAAAGAAGCTGAATTGGAGGCTGAAGTGATTAAGAAGAATAAGTTGTTGGAGGTGAAAGAACAAGCCTTGCAAATGAAATCTGAATTTGAGAAACAAGCAAATGCCCGTAACTCAAAACTGCAAGCATCGGAAGCCAAAATAAAGCAACGCGAACTTGGATTGAATCAGCGTCAAGAAGAACTTCAACGCAAAAAAAATGAATTGGATATAGTTAAATCTAATCTTGATAATCAACTCGAAGTTGTTGAGAAACGAAAACAAGATTTAGAAAAACTGCACAAACAAGAAATTGAAAGATTAGAAGCCCTTTCAGGTCTTTCTGCTGAAGAGGTTAAAGAAAAACTTGTGGAAGCTCTTAAAGATGAAGCACAGTCTCACGCTCAATCTTATATCAATGATATAATGGAAGAAGCTAAGATGACTGCAAATAAAGAAGCTAAGAAGATCGTAATACAATCTATACAACGAGTTGCCACTGAAACAGCAATAGAAAACGCTATAACCGTTTTCCATATAGAATCAGATGAGATAAAAGGACGTATAATTGGCCGTGAAGGACGCAATATTCGGGCATTAGAAGCGGCTACGGGTATAGAGATTGTAGTAGATGATACTCCCGAAGCAATTGTTTTGTCAGGATTTGATCCTGTAAGAAGAGAAATTGCCCGACTAGCTCTGCATCAGTTGGTAGCAGATGGTCGTATCCATCCAGCTCGAATTGAAGAAGTCGTGGCTAAGGTGAAAAAACAAATTGAGGAAGAGATTATTGAGACAGGAAAGCGTACCACTATAGATTTAGGTATTCATGGTTTACATCCTGAGTTGATTCGCCTTGTCGGAAAAATGAAATATCGTTCTTCGTATGGTCAAAATCTATTGCAGCATGCACGCGAAACGGCGAATTTATGTGCTGTGATGGCTTCTGAATTAGGTTTGAATGTTAAGAAGGCCAAAAGAGCAGGTTTGCTACATGATATAGGTAAAGTGCCTGATGATGAACCTGAATTGCCTCATGCTTTGTTGGGTATGAAGTTGGCTGAGAAATATAAAGAAAAACCGGATGTTTGTAATGCTATCGGAGCTCACCATGATGAGGTGGAAATGACTAGCTTGTTAGCTCCTATAGTGCAGGTTTGTGATGCTATATCGGGAGCTCGTCCGGGAGCACGTCGCGAAATTGTAGAAGCATATATCAAGCGTCTGAATGATCTTGAACAACTGGCTCTATCTTATCCGGGTGTGTTAAAAACGTATGCTATTCAGGCAGGTAGAGAGTTGCGAGTGATAGTAGGAGCAGATAAAATAGACGATGTAGAGACTGAAAGATTATCAGCCGATATTGCCAAGAAAATTCAGGATGAGATGACTTATCCAGGACAGGTGAAAATTACGGTTATACGTGAAACTCGTGCTGTAAGTTTTGCAAAATAAGATAGCTGAAATTATCAATAAAATAGAAAACGGGGGATATAATTATCCCCCGTTTTCATGTTAAAAGTAGTGTGTAAGCTCTGATCACTCGGAGTATTATTGTATGAATATTTTCAATGCCAGCAAACATATGCTTGATGTTCATTGTTTTCTATTAGTCGTTATTATAGTAGCGAAAATCACAATATATCTTAAGAAATATTGATATATATGGTTCGATCGAAACTAATTTATCTAGTTTTTGAGGATAAAGGTTATTTTAATTACTTTTGTGATTAGGTATTAAGGTAAAATCAATAATTATATAAGATAAATAAGGTTATGGCATATAGAGTTGCAGTTTTTGATACAAAACCATATGACAAAGAGATCTTTAATAAGGTAAATGAAAATTATGGCTTTGATTTGACATTCTATAAAGAGCATTTGGATATTAATAATGTATTGTTGGCAAGTAATTCGGATGCTGTCTGCATTTTTGTAAATGCTGTTGTTGATTCTAATGTAGTTGATAAACTTCATTCTTATGGAGTCAAGTTAATCGCCTTACGTTGTGCCGGTTTTAATAACGTTGATATTGCAGCGGCTACAAAAAAAGGAATTAAGGTTGTTCGTGTTCCGGACTATTCTCCTCATGCTATTGCTGAATATACATTGGCTCTGATGTTATGTCTGAATAGAAAAGTACACCGCGCCTTTTTACGTACACGTGACGGAAATTTTTCTCTTATTGGGTTCGAAGGCTTTGATATGTTTGGCAAAACTGTAGGGGTGATCGGTACCGGAAAGATAGGGAAGGTTGTTATCGGTTTACTCAAAGGGTTGGGGATGAATATTCTTGCTTATGATTTATATCCTGATACCGTTTGGGCAGAAGCAAACAATATTAGATATGTATCGTTAGACGAATTGTATGCAAATTCCAATGTTATAACATTACATTGTCCATTGACTAAAGAAACTGAATATTTGATTTGTGAAGAATCAATATCCAAAATGAAAGATGGTGTGATGATAATTAATACTGGTAGAGGTAAGTTGATTCATACTAAGCACCTGATCGAAGGCTTACTTAGTGGTAGAGTTGGTTATGCCGGCTTAGATGTATATGAGGAAGAAGGTGCATATTTTTATGAAGACCATTCGGATAAAGTGATGACAGACGATGTGTTAGCTCGACTTCTTTCATTCAATAATGTAATTGTCACTTCTCATCAGGCATTCTTTACTAAAGAAGCAATGTCAAATATTGCTCATACGACTATGGAAAGTATCCGTGCTTTCTCGGAAGGTGAAGACCTTAAAAATGAAGTTGTCTATAAAGCGTAACTCTTAATTTGACTTATCTTTTGTTGTATAGATGAAACGATTTGTAAGCTTGTTTATATCACTATTTATATTTTGCGGATTTGTATTATCCGTGGAATCTAAATTTGTAATAGTTATCGATCCCGGACATGGGGGGAAAGATGGTGGTGCAGTAAGAGGTTCTTATAAAGAGAAAGATATAAATTTGGGTGTGGCAAAAGCTTTAGGTGCTTTGATAGAGGCTAATCATAAAGATGTAAAGGTTGTATACACACGTAAGACTGATGTCTTTGTGGACTTGGATAAGCGCTCCCAAATAGCAAATAAGGCAAAAGCGAATCTTTTTATTTCTATTCATACAAATTCTACTGCAGCAAAGACTACAACTGTATCGGGAGCCGATACATATATTTTGGGTTTGGCTCGTAGTAGAGAAAACTTAGAAGTTGCTAAAAGAGAGAACTCTGTGATTTTGTTAGAAGATGATTATACATCAAAATACGAAGGTTTTGATCCTACATCGACCGAATCATATATCATCTTTGAATTTATGACGAATAAATTTATGGAGCAAAGTCTTCAATTTGCTGATTTGGTTCAACAAAATTTCAAGAGTGTAGCTAAACGTACTGACAGAGGAGTGCGTCAAGCCGGTTTTTTAGTTTTACGAAAATCCGGAATGCCAAGTGTACTTATTGAATTAGGTTTTATAAATAATCCGACAGAAGCAAAATTCTTATCTTCCCGTTCCGGGCAGAAATCTATGGCTTCTGCTATATATGCAGGCTTTAGGGGATATAAACGTGATTATGATAAAAAGTTGGGGCGTTTTGTTCCATCGACGAAAGATGATAATATTGTTGATATTCAAAATGATATTGACTTAGATGAAAATGTTGTTGCGGAAGATATTAATACATCTTCGTCTAGCAATGATAATTCGACAGAAGCTCCTAAAGAAAATCTTTCTGCAACAGGAAATAGTTCTTCTACTAAAAAGGTAAATAGTAATCAAATAGAATATAGAGTGCAGTTTTTTGTATCTCCGAAAAAACTTTCTGCAAATTCTTCAGTTTTCAAAGGTTTATCTCCAGTGAATTATTACAAAGATGGTAATTCTTATAAATATACATACGGATCAGAAACCAATTTAACCGAAATTGCAAAAGTTCAAGCCTCTGTAAGACGAAAATTTAAAAATGCCTTTGTCGTCAAATTCAGAAATGGCGAGAGGATAAAGTGAATTAGTTAAGCGCAAATTAAAAATTACATCATATATAAAAAATTATGGATAAAGTATCAAAAGAAGTAAAAATAGGTATAGCTTTTGTAATAGCTATCTTTCTCTTGTATTATGGAATTAGCTTTCTTAAAGGAATAAATATATTCAAATCTTCTAATTCATATATTGTAGTATTTGATGATGTGACAGGCTTAACCCAGGCCACTCCGGTTACATTAAACGGATTTAAAGTAGGTTTGGTTTCGTCTATGAAGTTGGATCCTAACGATCCTAAAAGAGTAATTGCTTATTTGGATATGGATAAAGGAATGAAATTGCCTAAGGATAGTAAGATGTCTTTAGATGTATCGGTTTTAGGTTCTGCAACTATTATACTTGAAACAAATCCTTATACTAAAGAATATGTATCATCTTCTGACACTATTATTGGCGCCCGCAAAAAAGGGATGATGGATGCTGCTGATACTATGGTGCCGCAAATACAACAATTGTTACCTAAGATAGACTCGATATTGACCGGTATACAAGCATTGGTTAATAGTCCAGCTTTGACTCAATCTTTGTCTGATGTTAATCAGATAACCGCTGACTTAGCTAAATCGACAAAACAATTGAATTCAATGATGGGAACCTTAAATAAAGATGTTCCTACAATAACTAGTAATTTAAGTAAAATGTCCACAGACTTATCGGGTGTATCCAATCAATTGAATCAGGTTGATTTAACAACAACATTCAAGTCTGTCGATTCCACGATGAAAAATATAGAAGATTTATCTTCAAAGCTAAACTCCAAAGAAAGTTCTCTAGGACTATTATTGAATGATCGTCAATTATATGATAGTATTAATGGAACAATTAGTAATGCTTCGTTGTTACTTAAAGACGTAAGGGAAAATCCATCCAAATATATTAATGTTAAAGTATTTTGATTTTCTATTTAGAATTGTTCTAAATAAAAGAGGAAGTGCTTTTTCTTGAAAGATACGGTTTAAATGATCTTTAGGTGATATTTCTATCCCGTTAAATAGTTGCTAAGAATAACTAGTTTCATGTAATGTATTGTTGCGTAATTGTTTACGTGTAGGTTTGTCTCTGATGTTTTAATTTGCCCTTAAGTCATTGACATTAAATTAGATATTTTCTAACCTAGATATCCAAATTAGAAGGGGCTTTTTTTATTTGAAATAAATTAAGAAATTTACATAACGAAATCGAACGAAGAGATATATAATAATAATCTAAACTAATTAATGGATCATTCATCTACTATAAATTTATGGGCTAATTGTTTAAAAGTAATTCAGGACAATATACCTGATGCTGCTTTCAAAACATGGTTTCTCCCTATTGTACCACTTTCTTATGAGAACAAGGTGTTTACGATACAGGTTCCCAGCCAATTCTTTTATGAGTATCTTGAAGATAAGTTTGTAGACCTCCTTAAAACAACGCTTCATAGAGAAATAGGCAAAGACACTATTCTTCAATATCGTATTTTGATGGAAAATACGACTAATACAGTTGTTGATTATAGAGGAGATGCCAAAGCTTTTCCTGTTGCTGATAAAGCTATAATAAAAGGAGTAAATAAAAATAAAATACCAAGTCCTTTTCAAAAGGTAGTTGCCGATGATTTTGACTCTCAGTTAAACTCTAAATATACATTTGATAATTTTTTCGAAGGAGACAGTAATAAACTAGCTCGCACAGCAGGAGAAACTATTACTAAAAATCCTGGAAAAACAGCCTTTAATCCGCTGTTTGTGCATGGTACATCAGGAGTTGGTAAAACCCATCTTTGTCATGCCATTGGTACAAGAATAAAAGAATTGTACCCGGAAAAAAGAGTTTTATACGTTTCTGCTCACTTATTTAAAATACAATATGCAGATGCAGGGCGCTATAATACTACGAATGACTTTATTAACTTCTATCAAGGTATAGACGTTCTTATAATAGATGATATTCATGAATTGGCAGGGATAGAAAAAACTCAGAATACATTGTTCCATATATTCAATCATCTGCATCAGAATAATAAACAATTGATTCTAACTTCAGATAAAGCTCCTTCTGAATTACAAGGGGTAGAAGAAAGATTGTTGACAAGATTCAGATGGGGACTGACAACTAAAGTCGACCATCCCGACAAAGCTTTAAGATTAAGAATTCTCCAAAATAAAATCTTGCACGACGGGCTTTCCATACCCGAAGATGTAGTAGACTACATTGCTGAGAATGTAACAGATAATGCCAGAGATCTGGAAGGGATCATTGTATCCATAATGGCTCACTCTTTGGTTTATAACAAGGATATTGATTTACCATTAGCTCGCAGAGTTATTGGTCAGGCAATAAAGAAGATAGAAGCAAAGAAGATCACTGTAAACGTTATAGAATCAGTTGTTTGTGATTTCTATAATATCAAAAGTGAATTAATCCATTCTGCCTCTCGCAAGCGTCAAATTGTACAAGCCCGACAAGTTACAATGTATCTGTCAAAAAGTTATACCGAGATGTCATTAGCTCAAATCGGATCTCTCATTGGTAAAAAGAATCATGCAACAGTGCTTCATGCTTGTCGAATGGTGAAAGAACAAATGGAGGTAGATAAAGTGTTTCGAGAAGAAATAGCCGAAATAGAGAAAAAAATAAAGAGCTGATAGTTTTATCAGCTTTTTTTATACCCAGTCAGTTTAGATATGATAGTAAGACAATTGCTCAGATCCGAACCTATTCCTTATCAACTTTTGTTTCTAGCTGATCCTTCTAAGGAGATGATAGACCTTTATTTCGATTATACTTATACCTATGTTGCTGATATAGAATCTCAGATAGTAGGAGTATTGGTGTTATATCCTTTAGATAATGATGCAATCGAAATAAAGAATATAGCCGTAGTGTCCGAATATCAAGAAAAAGGCATTGGGACAGCTTTGTTATCACGTATATTTACTTTAATGAAGAATAAAGGGTTTACCAAACTAATAATTGGTACGGCAAATACGAGTATAATACCTCTTCAATTTTATCAAAAGATGGGATTTAAGATATGTAGCATCAAGAAAAACTTCTTTATAGAAAATTATTCTGAACCCATATTCGAAGATGGAAATCAATGTGTAGACTTAATAATGTTAGAGAAATATATTTAATGAAAGAGGATATCTCAATATAAGATATCCTCTTTTTATACTATAAAAGTAAAATTTACGGCAGAGGTGTTAAGAGCACATTTTGGAATTCTACATCTTTTCCCTCACTTTGCAGACCGATATGCCCTTTTTTTATTTTGTTTGTTCCTCTATTCTGAAAAACACCATTTATATATACTGTAACCACTCCATCTGTACAATATATCTCAGCTTCATTCCATTCTCCAGCAGGTTTCTCACTCGATTCATTAGCTTTCTTTACTACTGGAAATTTAGGGCGGGGAGTACCTTCTTGAATTTTAAATTCTGCAAGATCTGATCCTCCAAGTAATACAAAATCACCGGCATCTCCGGCTTTCAACTGACATTCTATACCATTTGGAAATGGATTTTTAGGCTCTTCGATCAGGACAAAGATACCACTGTTAGATTCTACACCATTAGGCCATTTCCATTCAACATGTAGATGAAAGTTGTCATATTGTTTTTTTGTATACATATATCCCAATGGGCTACCCAAAATATGAATAACGCTGTCTTTGATACTATATACCTGTGCAGGGTCAGCTTGATTTCCTTCTACGACAAATTCCCAATTAGAAAGATCTTTGCCGTTAAATAAAACTTCCCTGTCTTGTGCAGCAGCCTTTTCGGTAAACGTAAGTAACGAAATGGCGAGAATAAAAGTTGTGAAAAGTGCATTTTTTTTCATAGAATGATTATTTTAAAAAGTTACTTATCTTGTCAAAAGTAATGTGAAATTGTTCGTCAACAGCATCAGTGATTTTAGGCAGGGCAGGAAACGGATCCTCGTGTGTATATTTGTATGGAAAATCCAATGTTTCTATCTCTATCGGAATATCTCTTAATGATCCTTGCAAGGTATTTACAACTTCGTATGTAGGCACTACTTCATCCTTAGCCAAGGTGATAGCATAGAACTGATGGCTCATCTGTCTAAACAATTCTTCACGTTCCACAGTACGGACTTTATAATTTAGCATACTTCTGAAGTTATTCCCTTCAGGATGAGTGTGCATATAGTATCGTAATACTTCGTCGCGTTTCATATGGCTTTCCAGATGTTCGACAACATATGAATAAAGGCTTACATTAGCTTCACTATCTAGAATGAACTTAGATACAGGAGACAATCTGTTAAAGACAGCACCTCCACAGAATGTAGCATATCGAGAGTTTGAGAAGTAACCATTTTTGTTACTCATCATCAATATTTCGCCAAGAAACGTACCGATCGAGTAGGAAATAAAGTCTATACTCGCATCAGGTTCTATGGCGGGATGCAGACCCTTCTTAAAAGCTTCGACAAAATCTATAACATCATAATAACTTTGTAGCCCCGACCATATAAACCTCTGTGGCTTATTATGTAGACGCGTGCTGATAGCAACATTTGAGAGGCTTGAGCAAAGAATATCCGGATGCCGCAATTTTCTTTGTTCGCTCACATGATACATTTCGCGTGAATTGCTCCATGCAGCAGGGGCTCTATTCATGTGAAAGGCTATTGGAAACAAGACTATCGACTTGCCCGTCTTGTCTGCAATATATGTTGCCCAAGGCAGGTATTTGCTCCAATATTTCTCGTTAAACCCATGGAACATAAATATGATGCCCTTCGTTTTCTTTTCATTCTTGGGCATAATCATATGATAGCGAAACGTTATATTTTCTTGTATTTCTGCATCTTTTTTGTTCAACATTTGTTGAATCACATCCGGTTCATAATCCTCCGGCACACTTGGTATGTATTCATAATCGTCATTATTACCCAATCCTCCGGGTAATATAAAGCGGTATCCGGACTCGAATGTATAATTTCTTATAACGAGTTTTTCATCTATTTCTATCTCATTATCAGTGTAATTTTCAATCTTTTTCAGATGATTGAACAAGTCGATATATTTCATGTCTTACAACTATTGAGTTTAAATATATGTATTAATATTTTCTTTGTTCTTTCAAATGTCATTCGTCCTAAAAAGTGACAAAGGTGACAAAAGTTACAACTTTTCTATATTTTTTTCTGTTTCTTTTTTGTTAAGTCAAATATGTAATAACCTTTCAGTATAGATAAAATTAATATGTTTTGCTGTCTTATAATTTAATATTCTTCAAATCTCATTTATCAGCTAAAAACTGATGTCCGATTCTACAAAACAGACATTTTTTAGGCTCACAATACTCACGTTTCAGTTGTATGATTGCTTGAGAATCGGCAGCATTACGCAAAGGTACTTTTAGTTTCTCAAAAGACTTTGTAATAGAATTCTTTTCAGGCTTTAACAATTCTAAAAAACTCAATGCTCTCTCACAATGGGCTTCACTATCTATACTTTTTCCATACAGAAACAATATAGGGGCTACGGTATTTATTAGTATTATATCGAGAGACGAATCTCCCGGATATTTTGATTTCCTCTCCGATGTGACGCCAAAAGTATAATGCGTCTGCCAATATTCCGAAGTATTTATGTGAAACATCAATCTGATGCGTCCCATATCATTACATGTTACAATTTTAGAAAATAACCCTTGCGAATTATGTAATAAGGCAGCCAGTTGCGCTATCCTTATTTGTGGAAAAGCAGTTGGTCTAGTCCTTAAACTTTTAAATATATAAGATTCTAACGGACTTAATTCATATTTATTTTTCAAAAACTCGTATTCTTTCTTCAATAACGAGAAATAGTCGTCTTGTACTTTCATACTATCCAAAATACCCGCCTGACCAAATAATAAGGCTTCTATCTGGATCAGATTATCCCCCTGCTTCTGTATATACTTCAAAGGGAGGCTATGAGCCAAGCGCTCGAATGAATCGGAGTTGAGTCCGAATCCGAAATTACGTGAAAGAATGATATAAAATACATCCTCCCACGAGTTGTTGTATCTTTTCAATAAATCTTCTATCTGGCTAGCTTTTCGCTGCATGCGTTCTACCAACAATGAATTCATCCACGAGTTCAGATGAAACGACGACATAGAACCAATATAATTACAGCACGGGATATCTATATCGGAGTGGATCAGAAACTCATAATTATCCTTTATGTGATTTGGAAAGGCTATTTCACATTGAGAAATACTTTGACCCTGTTCATTAAATACTTCACAATTAGCTTTTTCAACAACGTGTAAAATAACTGAGTTATAAGCCTTATTTGTATGATGCTTATGTTTGACCCATTCATCCGAATTGCGATGAATCTCTATGTTTCCTGCCCAAATTTTATCATCTATTTTGATTTTAGCATTGAAAAAATCAGGACCTTCATTTGTGTTAGCCAATCCCGTGTCTATTATCTCTAACGATTGTCCTGATGTTGTTTTTAAGTCTTTCTCAAAAAGACGATATTTCCATACGTAATGAAGTATATCTTCCATAATTCGTTAAGGTTATACTGTGTAAACAATGACGTGTTTTAAAGACCTGTAATACCCATTTTTTTCATAAGAAAACTTGCATTCATATTTTGTGCCACGCCTTCCCTCATTTTGTATGTAAAGGATAAGTGTTCACCTTCTATGTCAGCTTCGAAGCGGTAGTTCTTTATTGCTTCGGGAAACTCCTCTTCAAGATTTCCCAATATAAGGTCGTGAGTAGCTATAATGCCATTTCCATTCAGTGATACCAATTGCTTCATCAACGCAATCGAACCCTTTTGTTTATCTTCCGAATTAGTACCCTTTAATATCTCATCAAGGATGATAAACAAATGTTCACCCGATTGCAGTCGGTCAATAATCATCTTTAAGCGTTTGAGTTCTGCAAAGAAGTAAGACTCATTATCAGCCAAAGAGTCGGATGTGCGCAGATTAGTGACCAATCTATATGGATAGAACCGAAAAGAATCTGCACATACGGGTATGCCTGCACAAGCCAACACCAGATTTATCCCGACAGTTCTCAAATATGTACTCTTGCCAGCCATGTTGGCTCCCGTTATTACAAGAAAATAAGGATTATGGCTTATGTCTATATCATTGCGTACACAGATGCTTCTGTTTAGCATTGGGTGACCGAGGCTTTTTCCTTCCAAAACAAAATTATCGCAGGCTTCAGGGTATGTGTATTCAGGATTGTTGTAAGCAAAGTTAGCCATCGAAACCAGGCTATCGAATTGGGCTAGGCTTTCAAACCAGCTGGCTACATTTTCTTTATTTCGCATAATCCATTTTTCTATTTTAATGGAATAGATTATATTCCAGAAAAAGAATGGATTGAGTATTAATAACCCTAAGATATTAGACGATTGATCAAGATTGTTGCTATATCCTTTTAGTTGGTTGACTGCTTGTGAGGCACACTGATTGTCTTTTACTTTTATTTGAATATCAGTCAATTTTGAAGACTCAAATTTTTCAGATTCAATGATTTGAAACAATCTTGAATATGTATTTAAAGTCTCTATCTTTTTTTCAAATAGTCCGAGCTTCTGTTTTGCATCCCCTAGCGCAAGCAGACTTAATACGAAAAAGATAGTCCAGCATAAGCCGAATACCGAAATCGGTATGATGTCGAAGATTGATAGTGCTAAGACCGGTAGTAATACGATTGGTGCTATATATACAAAATATCTCCAAAAACTTTTAGAGCGTAATTTGGTTTGCAAAAATTGTTGAGAAAAATAATTCACATCCAACCCCTCAGTATCAGTCATCATTCCTATTGCCCTGAAATGGTTTAACAGATTCGTTTTTCTGCTCAACTCCTTTATTGCACATTGTTGATCTGTTATCTTGTCTTTCTTTTCCATAGGGAAGAGCAGCGAATTTGCTAATTCTTCTTTACCTAGCGGAGTAACAGTTCTGTTGAGAGCTTGGAAAAATGACTTATTACCAAATAGATCTAAATCCATCCCATAACTATGATCGGCATCAACCTTTTCAGGCGCTCCGTCAAAAGCAGAAAAATTATAATCAATAGCCTGCAGTTCATTTTCGGCATTTTGAATGATCAGTTCCGAATATCTTTTTTGGGAGAATAGCTTGTCATGGTATTTCATCAGCACTAAGTATATAATGATACTCAAACCAACTACACCAATGACTATTGCTGTATTGTGCCATATTGCATAACATAATGCAATACAAACCAAAACAAGAAGCAGCCTGATTGTCCCTATCCTGAATATTGTTTTCTTTAGTTTCGAAAGTGTAACTTGTTCTGTGTTTATAATTATTTTGTACGATTCTTTTACGTCTTCTAGTGTCATAATATATTAAAATAATTCATGTAAAATATCAAGAGTTTTTAAAGCCGGAAAATCGTAAAGGTGTAGGCGGTAATACTCCAATATCCGGTTTATAATATTTATTCTGTCTTGTCGTGAGAAAACATAGTGATGCATATTTTCATACGATATTCGTGCTAACATAGAAAGAGCTTTACTGTCAGCCCGATTAAGAAAATGTTTGTGTAAGGGTTGATATATAACAAACTCTCCGTTTATCATATCGAACAGACTATTCTCTTTATATTCTTCCACATTAGGATAAAATCCTAGAAAATGGCTCAACTTGAGCATAAATACCAAATGAAAATTGGCAATGCTCCGATCTGTCATTTCTAATATTTGTACAGACTGATCAAGAAAGTTAAACAATAGACGGCTATCGCTCGCATCGCGCAAAACCCGTGTCAGAAATTCGGAGAGAAAGAAAGCCATTGAAGTTTTGCTCAAATCTGTCGCTATTGCATACAAAAATAATTCTGAGCGAGCTTCTCTTATTCGTTGTATATCACGTGTAGCCTGATGCTCTACTTCGAGCTCCAATACCGCTAGTGGTGAAAATAAAGATTTAGGAGTCTTGGTGTTTTTTCCTTTAGATTTGGATACCATATAGGTAACTCGCCCGAATGATTCAGTGAATATCTGGGCAAGCAAATATTTATCGTTATAGTTGATCGTATTCAGGACCAAGCCTCTCGTTTTATAGAGCACATCAAAACATTTTAATGTTAACAAAAATACAAATACAAATTTGAAAAACGGCTGCTCTTAATGAATAAATAACTAACTTCGTAGTATATATCCGTAAAGAATGTTCTTTTGGAGGGCAGGACGGAAAAATACGAATATTATAAATTTGAATTATGAGTAAAGCAATTAAAAACATCCTTTTCGATTTTGGTGGTGTCATCGTGAGCCTTAACAAACAACAAGCTTTAGATCGGTTTACAGAAATCGGGTTTCCCAATATTCAAGAATATTTAGGAGAATTCCGTCAGAAAGGAATATTTTTGGAATATGAAGAAGGAAAAATATCTCCCGAAGAATTTTATAAAGAATTTCGACGTCTGTCAGGTAGTACAGCCTCTGATGCCGAAATAGATTCGGGATGGCTGGCTTTTTTGGCAGGAATACCGGAATATAAATTTCAGTTATTAAAAGACCTTCGCAAAAAATATAATGTTTATCTGTTGAGTAATACAAATCCTTCTGTTATGGGATGGGCTTTTACTAAAGATTTCTCACCCGAAGGGTTAAATATTGGCGATTTTTTCGACAAATGTTATCTATCGTATGAAATCGGTTCGGCAAAACCCGACCGTGAAATATTTGACTTTATATTGGCTGATTCTAAAATGGATCCATCCGAAACACTTTTCCTCGATGATGGCAAAGCCAATGTTGAGATAGGGCAGAAGCTCGGATTTCAGACATATATGGCAAATCAAGACGAAGATTTACGCAAAGTATTTACAGATAGAGGCCTTTTATAAGAAGATAATAAGACATATACAATCATAATATGTTGTTGATAGATAAAGAACACAGACCAAAACACAAGCCTTTGGTTGCCACTATCGGTTTCTTTGATGGTGTACATTTAGGACATCGTTTTCTCATAGAACAGGTGAAAAAGGAGGCTTCCCGTAAGGGGCTTCCTTCGGCTGTTATAACTTTTCCTATTCATCCCCGAAAGGTATTGCATGCAGACTATCAGCCGGCATTGCTTTGCGGCTTTGATGAAAAAGTAGAGCGACTCTCGTCTACCGAAATTGATTATTGTATTTGTCTGGACTTCTCTGTCGAGATTTCTAAACTTTCAGCTTATGACTTTATGAAAAAAATTCTGAAAGACAAATATCAGGTCGATACATTAGTTATAGGTTATGATCACAGATTCGGACATAATAGAGAAGACGGTTTTGCTCAATATAAACAGTACGGAGAGGATATTGGTATAGATGTTATAGAAGCTTTAGAACTGCCCGGAAATGAGAATGTAAGTTCTTCTCGTATCCGTACTTTATTGGCTGAGGGGAATGTAGAGAAGGCAGCCAGCCTCTTGTCATATAATTATACTATATCCGGAAAAATTGTAGAAGGCTTTAAAGTTGGGCGTACAATCGGTTTCCCTACTGCCAATATTCAGGTTTGGGAAACATACAAAGTTATTCCGGCTTTAGGAGTTTATGCTGTATATGTTCATGTCGACGGACAACGATATGAAGGTATGCTATATATAGGTAATCGTCCGACATTACATAATGGGGATAATATAAGTATAGAAGTAAATTTATTTGACTTTGAAGGTGACCTTTATAATAAATCGTTAACTGCCGAATTTCTTACTTTTATTCGTCCTGATGAAAAATTTTCAGGCATTGAGGCTTTAAAAATTCAGATTGAAAAGGATAAAGAGACCGTAATTGAGGTGCTTAAGAATTTTAAGAAACAGGATTCTTGACCTTTTAATGTGAAGATTCTGTAATAATCAGAAAAAAAGTGAAGTGATTAAAAAAAAAGTCACTTAAAATATTAAATAACTGAATTTTATTTTTACATTTGCTTGTGCATAAGAGTTCTTAAGTGTAGTTTAAATTTTTCTTCTCAAGTCATTTTCCCTTCTTGGTAACCTTTCTTGTTTAGTTTCTTTTAGTCTGTTTCTTTATTTACATCTTCTGCATAAATATTTATTTTTTAATTATTATTTTTTTACAATGAACATTTTTATTGCAGGGTTGAGCTACAGCATCAACGACAATGATTTGAGAGATCTATTTACTGAATATGGTGAAATCTCTTCGGCAAAAGTTATTATGGATAGAGCTACAGGCCGTTCTAAAGGTTACGGTTTTGTTGAATTAGCTGATGATGCATCTGCTCAAAAAGCTATTGAAGAACTAAATGGTGCTGAATATGATGGAAGAACTATCTCAGTATCAGAAGCTCGTCCTCGTACAGAAGGCGATCGTCCACGCAGAAGCTTCGATAACAATCGTGGTGGAAACGGTGGAGGATTCAGAAGACGTGAATATTAATCCGAGTCATAGATAAATAGAAAAAGAGTTGTAACCTTAGGTTACAACTCTTTTTGTTTTAAACTTTCGATGACAATCCGTGCTGCTTTTTCTGAAGCACCCGGTTTTCCTAAAATCCTAATTATATCATTGTAATCAGACAACATCTGATCTCTATATGTATGATTGTTTAAAAACCTGTCAACTTCATTCTGGATAGCTTCTACCGAAAAATATTTAGCAAAAAGCTCTTGCACTACTACCTTGTTTGCAATAAGATTAACCAGAGATATATATTTTGTATGTAGCATATTTTTAAATACCCAATAAACGACCTGAGGTATAGGGGTCTTATAGCATACCACCTGAGGTACTCGGAAGAGAGCAGTCTCTAACGTCGCCGTACCCGAAGTAACAAGCGCTGCATCAGCATACTGTAACAAACGATAAGTCTGATCAAAAACTATTCTGCAAGAAGAATCTCCAATATATTTGTCATAATAATCTGCCTCTATTCCCGGAGCTCCGGCTATAATAGGCTGATGATCTGAAAACTTTTCTATTGCTTTCAACATTGCAGGCAAATTATCTTTGATTTCTTGCTGTCTACTCCCTGCCAATAATGCAATAATAGGTTTGTCTTTCAGATTATTCTCTGTAACAAATTTTTCTCGGCTGTCAGCACTATTTCTTTCTTTATAGTTAGCCACAGCATCTACGACCGGATTTCCTACATAGTCTATCTTATAATCGTGTTTTTTATAAAATTCGACCTCAAAAGGAAGTATGGAGAGCATTTTGTCTACATACTTTTTAAATGATTTTACCCGATATTCTTTCCATGCCCACACTTTAGGCGAGATATAGTAATATACAGGTATCCGAGTATTTGTTTTTATGTATTTAGCTACTTTTAGATTAAATCCGGGATAATCTATTAATATGAGTACATCAGGCTGAAATTTAAGAATTTCTTTATTGCACATTTTCATATTCCGCAGAATTGTCCTTAGATTTAGCAATACGGGTATAAATCCCATGAAAGCCATTTCTCGATAATGCTTGACAAGGCGACCTCCCTGAGCAGCCATCAGATCTCCACCCAAGAAGCAAAATTCAGCATTGGCATCTTGTTTCTTTATGGCAGCCATCAGATTTGATCCATGCAAATCGCCTGACGCTTCTCCTGCAACCAGAAAATATTTCATATTCTTCAAATTTCCTAATCTAATATAATCTAAGAGTGGGCTACTTATACAAGTTTCTCCCAATCTTTTATCTCTTCCAGATGCTTATGATTTGTCATATCCACTTTTATGGAAACTACCGATACATAATTATGAGCTAATGCCCATTCATCGGTATTTTCGTCATGGGGTTCATCATTGGCAAACTCTCCGGTCAACCAATAGATTTGTTTGTTTGCCCCATCTTTAGATTTTATAAATTCGCCTACCCATTGTCCCGAAGTCTGACGACATACCTTAATACCTTCTATATTATTTCCTTTCGGGATATTTACATTCAGACATGTCCCATTGGGTAACCCATTGTTTAATACCTGTTTAGTTAGTAGCTTAATATATTTGCTTGTTGCTGAAAAATCAGCATTAACACTATGATCTAAAAGAGAAAAGCCAATAGAAGGAACTTTAAATACTGCACCCTCCATAGCAGCTCCCATTGTGCCCGAATACAAGACCGCTACGGCTGCGTTAGACCCATGATTTATGCCAGACAAGACGATGTCCGGTTTACGTTCTGCTAATTCATTTATTCCAAGCTTTACACAATCCACCGGCGTTCCTGTACATGTATATAATTTAAATTCCGGAGTATCCTTAAGTAAGTGGGCTCGCAAGGGTTGAAGCGATGTTATGGCACTCGACATTCCCGAGCGTGGACCATCCGGGGCTACTACTAATATATCTCCAAGATCTTTTACACTATCTATAAGCGAATTAATCCCTTTTGCTAAATAACCATCATCGTTGGTTATAAGTATAAGAGGCCTTTTCTTCTCCATTATCAAAGTTCGTTTTTATCAATTTTTAGTTAAGAAACAAAGATACATCAATAATTTTAATTCGCTTATTGTACTTTTGGTTTGTCAACTTAATATTTTGTAACTTTGATTGTATTATTAATAAAAATCTCAAAATGATGAAAAAAGTAACCTTGACTTTAGTAATCTTTCTTACTTTATCTATTACTGTTTTTGCTCAGCAATATCGTCGTCCTGTAAGACCAACGAAAAACTTGATCGTAATGATACCTGATGGAACTTCTATTGGTGTAGTTTCCGCAGCGCGTTGGTATCAAATATATAATAAACTGGGAAGTAATAATCTGGCTATTGATCCATATCTATGTGGGACAGTAAAAACTTTTTCATCTAATGCTCCGATAGGAGATTCTGCTCCGACTACTTCTTGCTATATGACAGGTATGCAACAACAAACCGGAAATGTGGCTATTTATCCTGAAGCTGATCCGGGTAAAGACCTTGTTCCGGTAGATCCTACAATGGCGTTTCAGCCTTTAGCCACTGTTTTGGAAGCTGCCAAATATCAGCAGAATAAAGCGACAGGCTTAGTTGTTACAGTCGAGTTTCCTCATGCTACTCCGGCAGACTGTTCTGCGCATCATTATGCCAGAGGACGATATGATTATATTGGTTCGCAAATGGCATATCAGAATTTAGACGTTATGTTTGGAGGAGGAAATTCAATTCTGACAGATGATATAAAGGAACACTTTAAAAATACGGGAACCAAATTGATTCAGGATGATATAGATTCTTTCAAATCTTTTAATGGGAAAGAGAAAGTATGGGCTTTATTTGGCGAAAGAGAGCTACCTTACGATTTGGATAGAGATCCTGCGGTTGTTCCTTCATTGCAAGAAATGACAGAAAAGGCTCTGGATCGTTTATCTCAGAATGAAAATGGCTTCTTTTTGATGGTTGAAGGAAGTAAAATAGACTGGTCGGCTCATGGTAACGATGCGGTTGGATGTATAACCGAATATTTAGCGTTTGACAGAGCTGTTGCCTCAGCAATGGATTTTGCTAAAAAGAATGGGGAAACAACAGTTGTTATTTTACCGGACCATGGTAATAGTGGATTTACAATCGGACGCCGCGATTTGAAGAGTTATGATAAGGCATCTATCGACGATTTGTTTAAGAATGTATCTAAGTATAAAAAGACAGGAGAAGGATTGGAACGTATTTTGTTAAAATCTAAGCCTGAGGGATTTAAAGCAATCTTTAAACAATATACTGATATTGATTTGACTCAAGAAGAGTTGGAGCTTTTACTTACTTCTAAAAATTATAAAGAAGAGACTGATTATATGAAGAAGAGCAACAGTGTAAATATGGGTTCTAGTATTGTAAACATTATGAATGCTCATACTTATTTTGGTTTCACTACGGGCGGACATACCGGAGAAGAAGTATTTCTTGCAGCCTATCATCCGGATGGGGATCTGCCTATTGGAATGAATACGAATACTGAAATAAACCAATACCTGACAGCTGCTTTAGGTATTCAGACTCCTCTTCAGGAGATGACTAAAGAAGTCTTTGCTAAACATACTGAAGTATTCAAAGGAATGGATTATACAATAGATAAGTCGTCTCCCGACTTTCCTGTTTTGAAAGTGAAGAAAGGAAATACAACATTATCTGTTCCTGCGTTTAAGTCTATCGTATATCTTAACGATCAACCGATTTCCCTATCTACCGTTGTGGTGTATATAGATAAGAATGATACTTTTTATTTGCCTAAAAGTTTAGCTGATAAATTGTAAAGATAGATAAGTGTTATTATAAAAAATAAGGACTGGTAATCAACCAGTCCTTATTTTTTTATAATGTTGTTTATTCTTATCTGCCTAAACTAACCATATTAACAGAATCTAATACAGTCGCCATTGATCCCTTGTGCAAGTAATACCAAATAGGATTTTTTGACACAGGCTTTACTGAAGAATCCGGTTTGTAGAAAGTCCTCTCTAAATCATTATCGCATGTAAAATATTTAGCAAGATCAATATTTGAATCGTCTTTGGATGTTACAATAAACATTCTCCCATTTAGTACGAAATAGCCATAAGGAGTTTCTCCCATACAGAACATATTACACCAAGAATTATCTATTGCTGTTATGTCGAAATATAATTGGTCATTTTTCTCAGAGAAAGTAATTTTTGTAGCAGGCCATAAAAAACCTTTATTCTTGCGAAGGATCATGCTATGTACATCCGATGCTACAAACTTGATAGCATCATCTTTTATTTCAATATAGGCTAACGTTATTTTATTATCATCAACCTTTACTTTTGGTGTAGATGCAAATATCTGTGCCGAACATAGTACGGCAAATAGGAATAGAAATTTAAGTCTTGTCATATCTCTTTTTTAGTTTGTATGCAAAAATATAAAACTTTTTAGATTTTGCAATGATCTTGTAATCCAATAGAATACATTTATTAAAAATAAAAGAGGCAAGCCTTAAGCCTACCTCTTTTTATCTATTTCTTAATCTGATTTAATTTTATAGGCTCAGGTTCATTATTAAACCGGGGAAAACTCCGATTACAATGTTTAAAGCAATTGCTATAACGGCTACTGCTTTATATTCGAAAGGAACTCTTAGTTTCTCTGTTGTCTCGGCTTCCTTTGTTATCATAACATTTCCCACCCCTAAATAGTAAACAACGGCAATAACAGAATTAATTATACCAAATATTACTAATATCAGATGATCGGTTTGCAACATTTGGTTGAATACAAAGAATTTTGCAAAGAATCCTGCAAAAATAGGTATTCCACTTAATGATAGAAATGCACAGATTAGTATGGCTGTAAGAAGTGGTTGCCGTTTGATAAGACCATAAAAGTTTGAAATATCCTCATTGTCTTTACCTCTGCATACTCCTAATATGATAGCAAAAACGGCTATACCTGCAAAACTATAAGCCGAAGCATAATACAATACTGTATTAGCTGAACTACCGACAGCAAGTAGCGTCATCATCATAAAGCCTGCATGAGATATTCCCGAATAAGCCATCATTCGTTTTATATTTCTTTGTTTCAGAGCTGTTATATTACCCACGGTCATAGTCAATATAGATAGTACTATAATGGCGATTTGATAAGCAGGAGTTATGCCTGCTGCCAGTATTGTTGCTATTTTATAGAATGCTCCTATTGCAGCTACTTTTACTAACGTACTCATCATAGCTGTAACAAGAGTTGGAGATCCTTCATATACATCAGGAGCCCAAAAATGGAATGGGGCTATTGATGCTTTAAACATCATTCCTACCGATACCATCACGAAGCCGATATTAAACCAGATAGGAGTGTTTTCGGTAAGAGAACCTAATTGAACCTCGTCTATATCAAATGAACCTGTTGCTCCGTATATGAGGGCTATACCAAAAAGAATGAAACTGGATGCGAATGCTCCCATGATAAAATATTTCATCCCTGCCTCGTTACTTTTTATATTTTTAGGCTCACTCGATGCCAACGCGTAGGCTGAAATAGATAATACCTCTAATCCAATAAAGAATAAGGCAAAGTTTCCGAATGACACCATAGCAACTGCTCCGGCAAGCATAAATATCTTGAGCGATACATAATCTGCTATCTTTGTCAATTTATCTTGATAAAATTTCGGACTCATTGTGATTATGAGAATGGCAAGTATGATAAAGAGTATTGAGAATCCTTGCGAATAGCCCGTTGTCTTTATCATATTGTATTTATCTGTACCCATAAACGGTTCCCCCAGATAAAATTCTGTAACGGTCATACCTAATACAGCTATCAAACCTATGATGATAACGGGTATAAGTATTTTTCTTAAATTGAGAATCTCTAATAACAGGCAAATAATTCCTAATCCCGAGATGGCTATCAATGTACTCATTATATATCTGACTAAATTTTATCTGTTTATATACATTACAATGTTTTCCAGACTGGAAGATACAAGATCTGTCACTGGTTTTACATATATTCCAAAAAATAGTAGCACTATTACTATAACAGTAAATACAAATATTTCGGTTTTGCTTAAGTCTCTGAATGTTGTTTTTGATGGTTCACCTAACATTACTTGCTGAAACATGCGTAGCATAAAGAATGCTCCTAAGAACAAAGATGTACCTATAATTAATCCATACCAAAGATTTACTTGGTACACTCCATATATGATGGTAAACTCTCCGATAAAGTTGAATGTTAAAGGTACTCCTATTGATGACAATATTGCTAGGAAAAATGCTACTGTAAATTTAGGTGTATGTGACGATAGTCCGCCAAGTTTGCTTATCTGCAATGTATGTGTCCGATTCTGTATAATGTCTACTGCATAGAACAAGCCTACTATACCAAAGCCATGTGCCAATATTAGCACCACTGCCCCTTGTAAACCATCGTACGTGAGGGCATAAGAACCTGCGGCTATAAACCCGACATGAGATAGGGAGGCATAAGCCATGAATCTTTTCAGATCATCTTGACGCAGAGCCATTATTGCTCCATAAACGACACCTATAATACATAGAATAACGATAATATCTTTTAATTCGTGTGCAGCTTGAGGCACTGTTGGTAGTTGCCAACGAATAACACTATATGCTCCCATCTTCGACATAATACCGGCTAGTAACATCGTACCCACAGCCGGAGCTTTCTGGTAAACATTTGCTTGCCATGTATGGAACGGGAAAATCGGGATCTTAATAGCATAAGCTAAGAAGAATGCTAGAAATATCCATATCTGTTCTGTGTGGCTTAAATTGGCATTATAGAATGCTTCGAGCTGAAAACTTCCTGTTTTTACATACATGTAGATGATTGCCGCCATCATAAACAAAGAGCCTGCAAAAGTGAATAGGAAGAATGTTATTGCAGCTTTGCGTCTTTTCGCCAACTCTCCATTACCCCACAAGATGATAATGAAATATATGGGGATTAGAGACATTTCCCAAAATACATAATACAGTAAAGCATCGCTACTAAGAAATGCCCCCGTCATAGCAAATGCCATAAACATGATGAGGCTGAACAAGAGTTTCTCGTTCTTAAATTCTCTATTGTGTGCCGCTAATATGATGATCGGTAAAAGTACTGTTGTTAGCAAGATCATTGCGATTGATAACCCGTCAGCCTTAAGCGAGAATGAGATATTAGGGTTGCTGATCCATGCCGTGCTATAATCAACTCCCGCTGCTCCATATTTCATGCAGAGAGCTATTGAAAAAATAGCTGCGGCTACACTAAATAATATAGCGACTTTAGAGGCAAATCTATTTCCTGAAAAATAAGTGAGGATTGCTCCTACCAACAATATGATTAATATAATAGCTATATTCATGTTTCTTTAAGAATTTTTATACAAGAAATAAACAGATTATAAGAGCACTGAACCCTAAAACAAAGAAGAAAAGATATAAACCTAAGCTTCCGTTTTGCAATCTTTTAGCTGTTGGTGATAATACTTCGATAAAGTTATCACCACTTCTGAAGATTGCTTTTAGCCCTTGTTCTACATACTTATCAAAAAAGTTTGCTAAAGCATAAAGAGATTTTACAAAAACCGTATTATATATTTCATCAATATAATATTTGTTATAAAGCACCTTTGTAAATCCGGTT
Source organism: Dysgonomonas sp. UBA5412 (assembly GCA_002409595.1). GTDB lineage: Bacteria > Bacteroidota > Bacteroidia > Bacteroidales > Dysgonomonadaceae > Dysgonomonas. The sequence goes on along the minus strand of DHNQ01000029.1, from coordinate 201,805 downwards.
ATTTTATCATCTTCAGCAGGAACTTCCGATTTCTTAATGTATTTGTAGTAAGCTAACCCTAAGCCTACGAATGCTATTATGGTAGATATTACCATTGTAGTTATCTGTACACTAGTTTCAGGATGTGAAGCTTCTGCAATCTGGGGCAATATAGGACTTAAAAATCCATTTAACCAACTCAGACCAAAAGGCAGACTGATTGCTCCACCTACAAAAGCTAGAATAGCTAATACTATCAGAGGTAAAGTCATTGACTTTGGCGATTCATGTATATGTTTTTCCTGCTCTTCTGTTCCTCTGAACTCTTTGAAGAATGTCAGGTATAGAGCACGGAACATATAGAAAGCTGTCAATAATGAAGCTAAGGCAGCTATAATCCATAAGGCTTTATTATGTTCGAATGCCGTTAGCATTATTTCGTCTTTCGAAAAGAATCCTGCAAAAATAGGTATCCCCGAAATAGATAAAGTTGAGATCAGAAATGTGATATACGTTGTACGCATCTTATTTTTCAAGCCTCCCATCTTTCTCATATCCTGTTCGCCTCCCATGGCATGAATAACCGATCCCGAGCCAAGGAATAGACAAGCCTTGAAGAAAGCATGTGTTATAACATGGAATACTGCAACGTGATACGCCCCCAATCCTAGAGCAAGGAACATAAGTCCGAGTTGCGATACAGTAGAGTAGGCAAGAACTTTCTTTATATCAGTCTGAGCAACTGCGATAGATGCGGCAAACAGAGCTGTAACTGCACCTACAATCGCAATCAATAGCTGTACTGATTCAGTAGAGTCGAATAAGAAATTTAAACGTGTTACCATAAATATACCTGCCGTAACCATCGTTGCAGCATGTATCAATGCCGAAACGGGTGTTGGACCGGCCATTGCATCAGGCAGCCATGTATATAAAGGTATTTGAGCACTTTTACCCGTTGCTCCTATGAAGAGGGCAAAAGTAGCCACTCCTAATAAAGAAGAAACTTCGGGGTTTGATGTCGTGGATATTGCTGTTTTCAATGTATCATAATCTACCGTTTTGAATAGATAAGCCAGTGTAAATATTCCGATGAGAAAACCTAAGTCCCCGATACGGTTCATTATGAAAGCTTTTTTAGCCGCATCATTGTTTTGCTGATTGCGTGACCAAAATCCGATTAGAAGATAAGAACATAATCCGACTCCTTCCCATCCGATAAACATTACCAACAGATTACTACTAGCAACGAGTATAGACATGAAGAAAACGAATAGATTCAGGTATGCGAAATATCGGTCGATATTTCTATCATCGTGCATATATCCGGTGGAGTAGATATGAATCAATGCTCCTATTCCTGTCACAAACAGTAACCAAATCAGAGACAGTTGATCGAGAGTAAAAGCCAAGTCTGTTGTAAACTCTCCAAGTGCTATCCATTGATACAAGTCTACATGTACGGCTTCTCCCGTAGAAAGTATCCGAATGAAGAAAATAAGAGAGATGACAAAACTGATAAGTACTGCCGTTGTGGCAATAATACCGGGTAATGTGCGTCCTAAAAATCTTTTACCTATCAGTAGATTGATCAGAAAACCAATAAACGGACTAAGCAGAAGTAATAATACTAATATCGTTTCCATTCAGATTTATCCTTTTAAATTTTTCAATTCATCAATATCAATAGAGCTTATATTCCTGAATATAGCAACAAGAATAGCCAGCCCTACCGCAACTTCGGCAGCAGCAACAGCCAATGAGAAGATTACAAAAACCTGTCCGCTCGTATCTTGGTAATATACGGAGAATACAGCGAGCAGCATATTGGCTGCGGCAAGCATTAATTCTACCGACATGAGCATTACGATTGTGCTGCGACGATATAATATTCCGATAGCTCCTATGCTAAACAACAGCGTGCAAAGATAGATGTAGTTATCGATACCTATTTGTTCTAATATATTCAACATATGTTAAGCTTTTTTTTCTCTTTTAGAAATCAATACAGCTCCTATCATTGCCGTAATCAGTAAGATAGATGCAAATTCGAATGGAACTAAATATTCATTAAGTAACACCTCTCCAATCGCATTTACCGATTGATAGTCTATTCCTTCGTTTTTATAAGTTTCGATCAGTGGAGCTGATTTTACCAATGCTGCAAGTAGTACTATTGCCATCAAACACCCTGATAATGTAGCGGCAATACGGCTTATGACTTTTTTCTTCGGTTCGTGCTGATCGCCCAGATTCATCAACATAAGAGTGAATAGCAACAATACCATTATAGCTCCGGCATAAACAACTATATTTATTACAGCCAGAAAAAGTGCATTAAGCAATAAGAAATGCCCTGAAATAGAAAAAAAACATATTATCATATACACTGCACTATGTATAGGGTTTTTAGACAATACTGTCAATATCCCTGTACCCAGTGTGATGGCAGCCAAAATATAAAAAATTATTGTAATCATATTATATTAGTTATCTCGTAGCTCTTATTTAATCGTACTTTCTAGCTTTGGCATCTTCAACTGAAATAACCAGCTTGTCTTTGCCATAAATAAAATCTTTTCTATCCAATTTAGGCTTTACTAAAAGCTTAGATTTAGTAAGGAAGATTGCCTCTTTGGGACATGCTTCTTCGCATAATCCACAAAAAATACAGCGCAACATATTAATTTCGTATGTTGAGGCATATTTTTCTTCACGATAAAGATGCTCTTCTCCCTTTTTCCGTTCCGATGCTACCATTGTAATGGCTTCGGCAGGGCAAGACAAGGCACATAGACCACAAGCTGTACAACGTTCACGACCATGTTCGTCACGCATAAGAACGTGCTGACCTCTGTAAACGGGGCTGAATTCACGCTTTTGCTCAGGATATTGAATCGTATTTTTCTTTTTAAAGAAATGCTTGATTGTTATCCACAAGCCTTTTACAATTGCAGGCAGGTAGGTGCTTTCGATAAAAGTCATTTTTTTATTAACAACCTCTACTTTCTTACCCGACAGTGATATATCTTTTATTGATGACATCTTTCTTTTTATTTTATTTAAAAATCAGAACACCTATCCCTACCAAAAATATATTTGCAATAGCAAGAGGGAAAAGTATTTTCCATCCCAGTTTCATAAGCTGGTCATATCTGAATCTTGGAATTGTCCAGCGCACCCACATATAAAAGAATATGAAGAATAGAGTTTTTGCCATTAGAGACAAAACTCCCAGCAGATTTGCAATATTGATACCCCAATTCTCATTAACCCAATCTATTCCCGGATAATTATATCCTCCGAAAAATAAAACGGAAATAAATGCTGAGGAGAAAAACATACTGGCATATTCGGAAAACATGAAGAAACCCATTCCCAATGACGAATATTCTGTGTGATGTCCGTTTACCAATTCCGATTCACACTCAGCTAAGTCGAACGGTGTACGATTACATTCGGCAAAAGAACAAACAAGAAATATAATGAACGTCAAAGGTTGGAAGAATATATTCCATTGCATACCGTGCCATCCGCTTTGTTGCTCCGTAATTTCCACAAGGCTAAGGCTACCGGTCATCATTACTAGTGCAATGATAGATAAACCCATTGCTATTTCGTATGAGATCATTTGAGCTCCGGCACGAATACTTCCCATCAGAGAGTATTTGTTGTTAGAAGCCCATCCGCCTATAACCACACCATATACACTTGTTGACAAAACTGCCACTACGTACAAAACTGCCACATTAACATCGCCGATATATGGTTTTATAGTTCCATACCCATCTATAACAAATTGTTCTGCCCATGGGATAACAGATACTCCGAGCAAGGATATTGACATCGCAATAGCCGGAGCTATAACGAATAAGATCTTATTGGGAGTATTAGGCATAAATTCTTCTTTCGAAAACAACTTTGCCCCATCACATATTGGTTGTAACAATCCGAATATTCCGGCTCTGTTAGGTCCGTATCTGTCTTGCAGAAATCCGGCAACTTTTCGTTCAGCGTATGTCGAATATAATGCTACTAGCATTGTAACCGCAAAAACAAGAACGATAAGAATTAGTTTTTCTAAAATAAATGCAATTTCCATTATCTTATTTTATTCTTCTTTTGTTTTCTCAATAGCCTCCAATTCGTTTTCATCGTAAGGAGATCCTGCCATACTTATTTTCTTACGGTCTTGATCCCTTCCTTCTAATACAAGTTCGTCTGTCTCTATCTTAACCTTCTTCGTTGGTTTGATATAGTTATTTATGTTGATTACAGATGGTTTTTCAAACTTGCGAGGTCCTTCGATTATCCAATCTTCTACATTCTTGTGCTCGAATCTACACTCGTTACAAATGAAGTCCTCAACTTCGTGCCATTCATCCTTGCGCGCCGTTACACGTTGTACGGTATCCCCAAACATCCAAAGAACGACTTTGCCCGAACATTTTGTGCAATGACGATGAGCATTGAATGGTTTGTTAAACCACACCCGCGATTTGAACCGGAATGTTTTGTCTGTTAATGCACCTACGGGACAAACATCAATTACATTTCCTGAAAAATCATTATCAATAGCACGTTCTATGTATGTTGAAATCTGAGCGTGATCTCCTCTTCCGACAACACCATGCATACGCTCGGGTGTGAGCTGATCCGCTAATTTTACACAACGATAGCAAAGAACACAACGGTTCATGTGAAGTTGAATATATGGTCCGATATTTTCCGGCTCAAAAGTTCGCTTCTGCTCTATATAGCGCGATTTGAAGTTGCCATTTCCATAGGCTAAGTTTTGCAGATCGCATTCTCCTGCCTGATCGCATACGGGGCAATCTAAAGGATGATTAATCAACAGAAACTCAGTTACAGCCTTACGGGCATCTAGAGCGCGTTCAGAAGTTGCACTTTTTACTTCCATTCCATCCTGAACGGCTGTAACACATGATGGCTGAAGCTTAGGCATAGGACGTGGATCGCGTTCGCTACCTTTACTTATTTCTACAAGACAACAGCGGCATTTACCCCCACAATCTTTTAGCTTCGAATAGTAACACATTGTAGGAGGCACACTGTCTCCGCCTACCATGCGGGCAGCTTGCAGAACGGTTGTTCCGGCTTCTACATCTATTGTATGTCCATCTATTGTAATTTTCATAATTCTTTTATTTCAAAAGGTGACGAACTTTTTCCATTGGCTCATTCACAAAATGATTTCGGTCTTTTATCTTTTCAGGGAAGCGAACATGATATTCAAATTCTTCCCGAAAATGACGTATTGCCGCAGCTACCGGCCAAGAGGCAGCATCTCCGAGCGGACAGATTGTGTTTCCTTCTATTTTACTTTGTATACTCCATAGTAGGTCAATATCTTCTTCTCGCCCGTAACCGGTTTCGATGCGTTGAAGTATTTTGTCCATCCATCCCGTTCCTTCACGGCAAGGAGAGCATTGTCCGCAACTTTCGTGATGGAAGAAACGCGCGAAATTCGATGTGTTTCGAACGATACAAGCTGTATCATTGTAGACGATAAATCCTCCTGATCCTAGCGACGAGCCGGTCACAAATCCTCCATCGGATAATGATTCGTAAGATATTAACCGATCTTCTCCATTCGCTGTCTTAAATAGATATTGCGGAGGTAGGATCGGTACGGAACATCCTCCGGGAATACATGCTTTGAGCGGGCGATCGTCCATCATTCCGCCACAGTATTCGTCTGAGTTAAAAAATTCGTCGATAGACAATCCTAACTCTACTTCATACACTCCGGGTTTCTTGATATGTCCCGAAGCTGACATAAGCTTTGTTCCGGTGGATCTGCCTACGCCTATTTTTGCGTATTCTTCTCCACCATTGTTTATGATCCACGAAACGGTAGAGATAGACTCTACATTGTTTACCACAGTAGGTTCACCCCACAATCCGCTTACTGCGGGAAAGGGTGGCTTGATACGAGGGTTGCCTCGCTTGCCTTCTAATGACTCTATGAGAGCAGTCTCTTCTCCACATATATATGCTCCTGCTCCGCAGTGTACATATAAATCAAGATTGTAGCCTGTTCCTAATATATTTTTACCTAGCCAACCATTGGCATAGGCTTCTTTTATAGCTTTTTCCAGAATTTTGAATATCCACATATATTCACCGCGAATGTAAATATATGATAGATTAGCTTCCAGTGCATAGCTGGAAACGATTGCACCTTCGATAAGTAGATGCGGAATGTGGTGCATCAAAAAACGGTCTTTAAATGTTCCCGGTTCCGATTCGTCAGCATTTACTACCAAATGCCGCGGATTGCCTGATTTTTTGTCGATGAAACTCCATTTCATTCCCATTGGAAATCCTGCTCCTCCACGACCTCGCACTCCGGATGTTTTAACTTGTTCGACAACTTCGTCGGGAGTCATCGTTTTCAGAGCTTTCTCTACTGACGCATAACCGCCATTTTTGCGATAAACCTCGTATTCCTGTATTCCGGGAATATCTAATTTCTCAAATAATACTTTTCTAGCCATCGCAATTAATATAGATTTACTTTTCCTTGTTTACAATCTTCTATCAGGGTATCTATCTTTTCTTTAGTTAGATTTTCGTGATAGTTATCTCCCAATTGAAGCATTGGTCCATAGCCACAGGCTCCTAAACATTCCACTCCAACTACGCTAAACATGCCATCAGAGGTTATTTCACCTTGTTGAACCCCCAGCTTTTTGCAAGTATAGTCCATCAAGTCTTCTCCTCCTCGTAAACCACAGCATGCCGTACGGCAAAATTCGAACATATATTTTGCTACGGGTTTTTGGTTGAACATTGTATAGAATGTAACAACTTCATATACTTCGATAGGAGTTATTTCTAAAATCTCGGCAACTTTATCCATCAATTCGAGGCTCAACCAATTGTCGTGAGCATCTTGTACAGCATGGAGTACGGGCAATAGTGCCGATTTCTTTTTGTCTGCAGGATAATGGCTAAGCAGCTCATTGATACGAGCCATCAATTCTTCAGACATATTTATTATTTGTTTATATTCTCTTGTTTCCATTGATATTATGCGTCTAATTCTCCGGCAATAACATTTATACTTGAAAGTGTAGCTACCGCATCTGAAAACAAACCTCCTTTTATCATTTCAGGGAATGCCTGATAATAAATAAAGCAAGGTCTGCGAAAATGTACTCTGTAAGGTACACGCGAGCCATCTGTGATTATATATATACCTAATTCTCCATTAGCAGCTTCTACCGAATGATATACTTCTGCAACCGGAACGGGAACTTCTCCCATTACAATTTTGAAATGTTGAATCAGTGCTTCCATTTCTGTATATACCTCTTCTTTTGGAGGCAAGTAATAGTCGGGAACGTCAGCATGATAAGAGCCTGATGGCATATTGTCTCGTGCCTGACGTATAATCTTTAAACTTTCTTTTATTTCGGCAGAGCGAACACACCAACGGTCGTAAGTGTCACCCGATTCCCCTACCGGAACAATAAAATCAAAGTCTTCATACGAACTATAAGGATTCATCTTGCGCACATCATAGTCTACTCCTGTTGCGCGAAGGTTAGGGCCTGAAAAACCGTAGTTTATAGCTTTTTCTGCTGAAATAGCACCTACTCCTATGATACGATCCATAAATATACGATTGCGTACAAATAGCTTTTCTAACTGATCCCACGCTTTAGGAAATCCTTCTAAAAATTCATCTAACTTGCGCCATGCGACTTCGCTCCAGTCTCTTTCAAAACCTCCTATACGTCCCATATTTGTTGTCATGCGGGCTCCACATATTTCTTCATATATTTCATATGCGAGCTCACGGTATTTCATTACATATAAGAACGGAGTATATGCGCCAAGGTCGACACCAAGTATAGAGTTGCATATTAGATGGTCTGTGATACGTGCTAACTCCATGATGATAACACGCATGTATTGAGCACGTTTAGGAACTTCTACTCCAAGAGTTTTTTCGACTGTCATCCACCATGCCATATTGTTTATTGGGGCAGAACAGTAATTGAGCCGATCGGTTAGTGTTGTTATTTGATAGAATGTTCTATGTTCAGCTATTTTTTCGAAAGCACGATGTATATATCCGATTGTAGTGTCGGCATCTACTATACGTTCTCCATCCATTAATAGAATATTTTGGAATACTCCATGAGTCGATGGGTGTGTAGGACCAAAATTTAAGACATTCAATTCTTTACCGTCATTAAATTTTTGTTCTCTAACTATTTTCGCAAAGCGATGTTCTGGATTTATAAGTTGATCTGACATTTCCTTAACTTTGCTTTATTTAGTTGGTTCATAGTTGTTGGGAGTTCTTCCAAAGAAACGATCATCTTTATCTGTTCTTCCCGGATCTTCAAGAGGGTATTCTTTTCTTAGAGGAAAAGAAGTCATACCTTCGTCATTAAGTATTTTTTTCAAATTTGGATGTCCTTTGAATATAATTCCGAAAAAATCATAAGTTTCTCGTTCCATCCAATTTGCTGTCGCAAAAATATCGACTATTGTATCCACTTCGGGTTTGTCTCCATTTAAGAATGTTTTTACTCTCACTCTTACGTTGTCAATCCAGTTGTGAAGTAAATAAACTACGGCAAATTGTGTATTCTTATCATTGTCGGGATAATGCACACCGCATATATCAGTCATGAAATTGAAACGTAAGGTCTCATCCTCTTTCATAAAACGTATTACATCTTTTATATGTGTAGGTGAAGCTTCAAAAGTAAAGATGTCACGCTCCATTCTGAAATTTGATACCTCAGAGCCGAATTTCTCACTTATTTTATTCTCAATAATTGTTGATTCAAGTGCCATTTGCCTGTTTATTCAAATTTATATGATTCTAGAAGCTTTTCGTATCTTTCCGATCCTCTACGATGTATAGATTCATGTTTTACCAGTTCTTGAAGCTGTATCAAACCATCCAGAATTTGCTCAGGACGGGGAGGGCAGCCCGGCACATATACATCTACCGGAATTACTTTATCTATGCCTTGCAATACAGAGTATGTGTCAAATATACCTCCTGACGAAGCGCATGCGCCAACTGCAATAACCCATTTCGGTTCTGCCATTTGTTCATATACATGACGCAGTATGGGTGCCATCTTTTTAGATATAGTCCCCATCACTAATAGCATGTCTGCTTGACGTGGCGAAAAACTGTTCCGTTCTGCACCAAATCGTCCCATGTCGTATGTTGAAGCCATTGTTGCCATAAACTCAATACCGCAGCAAGAGGTTGCAAACGGTAAAGGCCATAATGAATTTGCACGGGCGAGACCAATCACATAGTCAAACTTCGTTGCAAAAAAACCGTGTCCTGTATATCCTTCCGGAGCAGGAACAATATTTATGTTAGATGATTCGCTCATAATATAGTCTGTTTATTTTTCCCAATCCAAAGCTTTGCGTTTCACTATATATAGGTATCCTACAAGTAATAATGCTATGAATCCCCCCATTTTTAAAAGACCTTCCCATCCAACGGCTTTGAAGTTTACAGCCCATGGGTACATAAATACAATTTCAATATCGAAAAGTACGAATAGTATAGCAACTAAGAAATATTTAATAGGGAACGGAGATCGTGCATTGCCGATAGGGTCGAGTCCACATTCAAAATTAGCCTGCTTGCGAGTCCCTTTTCTTTTAGGACCAAGCATGTTTGAAGCGAGTACAGTTGCAAATACAAATAGAAAAGAGAATGCTATCTGCATTAATATTGGAATAAAATCAGATACGTTTGAATTCATGATCTTAATTTTAACATACTTTGTTTCTTAGGGACAAAGATACTTTTTTTTATTATCAAAAAAGAACAAAATGACTCATATATTTTATCAATAATATTGCTGTAAATAGTCCTTGATGCAAAAAGTTCCTATTTTGCTTACTATAGATTGCAATTTGATAAATTTTATGTTTGCTCAAATTTTAGACTCTATGTTGATGTGTTTTCTTTTTTATTGTTTTGGACATGAAATGTTAATTAATATTTGGCAGCTGTTTGCTCTGTTGTTTTTATTTGTGAAAATATGTTTAATAACACAAAGGGGCGGTGTTGTAGTTCTTTTTAATAGAATCTAGTCTTATATATAATTGATATACAGTGATTTTGTGAATGTAGTTTCTTTTCTGTTAATATTTTTACACAAAGTGTTAATTAACACTTTGGAGAATGATTGTAAATGTTTCTCTTTTACATTTGTAACAAATACTAATTAAAGTGTTGAACCCTTAAATAAAAAAACTATGATGTGTAAAGTAAAAAAGAGGGAATGTAATTCTCCTGGACGAAAAGTCTATCCTTTCATTCATTTTCTTATCTTCTTTATGTTTTTTGCTAGTGTTGCATACGCACAGACGGGAGAAAAGATTGTGGTAAAAGGTGTTGTTAAAGATGCAGCTGGTGATCCTCTCACCGGAGCTACAGTTGCAGAGAAAGGATCAACAAACGGAACTATGACTGATATTGATGGTGGTTTCTCTTTATCTGTTGCTTCTGATGGGGTTTTGTCTGTTACTTATGTTGGCTTTTTATCTAAAGATGTTCCTGTAAAAGGACAAACAACTATTAATATTACGCTAGAGGAAGATTCTCAGGTGCTTGATGAAGTAGTTGTTACCGCTTTAGGTATCAAGCGTGATCGAAAATCCTTAGGATATGCGTTGTCTGAAGTAAAAGGTGATCAGTTGACTGAAACTAGAGATGCCAATGTGGCGAATTCATTGTCAGGGAAAGTTGCAGGTTTACAGGTTAAACAATCGGGAACAGGAGCTGCCGGTTCGAGTAGAATTGTACTTCGTGGTAATAACTCTATAGGAGGCAATAATCAACCTCTTGTCGTTGTTGATGGGGTACCTATTAATAGTGATACCGGAGGTTCTGAGGATTTTTGGGGTAACCAGTCAGTAGACCGAGGTTCAGGTATGGCAGATATTTCTCCGGATGATATTGCGTCTATATCTGTTTTGAAAGGACCAGCAGCTGCGGCTCTGTATGGTTCGCGTGCTGGCAATGGTGTTATTATGATTACAACTAAGACTGGTTCGGGTACAAATGGTATTGGGATTTCTGTAAACTCAAATTTAACATTCGATTCACCTATGCAAAGCCCTAAATATCAAGATGAATATGGGCAAGGGGCTGATGGTGTATACCTATCTACTGCAGCATCGAGCTGGGGTGAGAGGATGACAGGGCAAACTTTCAAAAATCTTATCGGGAATGATATAACATATTCTCCTGCCGATAATGATTTGAAAGATTTTCTTCGTACAGGTACTACTTGGACTAATAGTGTAGAATTGACTAGTGCTAATGATAAGAATACATTCCGAGTTGGAGTTATGAATTTATCAAATAAAGCAATCGTACCTAATAGTGGGTTTAATAGAACATCATTTACGATGCGAGGAACAGCTAATTTGACAAATAAACTTTCAATGGATGCTAAAATATCTTACATTAACCAAAAGACAGATAACCGTGTGAAATTAGCTGGTGACCCGGATAATATATTTTTGAATTATCTAAGAATGCCACGTTCTGTACATTATAGTGATATGAATAAGCCTGAGTCTAATTACGCTTATCCAAATGGAACAACGAGTGTTTCAGGAACAGACCTTTCTGGAAAACCCATAGCTTGGACAGATTCATATGGTGGCATGATTCGCAACCCTTATTGGGCTGCTTATAAGAATACGAATGAAGATAGAAGACATCGTTTTATCGGATTTGGGTCTTTAAAGTATGAATTTACTGACTGGTTGAATATACAAGGGCGCTATGGTATGGACTTTACTACAGCACAATATAAAATGCGTCAGGCTACAGGTACTCCATACTGGTATCAGGAAGGTGAATATATTATTCATAAAGATCAAAACTATGAGATTAATGCAGATTTCTTAGTTACGTTTAATAAGCAACTTTCGGATAAGTTAGGATTAGTTGCTACAGCAGGAGGTAATATTATGTATAGGCGTATAGATAATATGATGGGGCGGACAAATGGACTGATTATTCCTGATAAGTTTACACTTGTAAATGGAAAAGTAAAAGATGTGTCGGATTTCTTGTCAAGAAAACAGATTAACTCATTATATGCTACAACTTCTTTTGCATGGGATAATATGCTATATCTTGACTTGACAGCACGTAACGATTGGTCTTCGACTTTAAATTCTGATAATAACTCTTACTTCTATCCATCTGTTAGTGGTAGTTGGTTATTCACCGAAACATTCAAAGATTTAGGCCCTCTAAATTATGGCAAAGTGCGCTTGTCTTGGGCGCAAGTGGGTAATGATACAGATCCATATAGCTTATATAATTTACAAGAATTATCTACAAGATATATTGTGAACGAAAGCACAGGTCAGATCGAAACAATTATTGATGGTTACAAAGGAGATATTAAAGCTTTGTATGATCTTAAAAATGAAACTGTGAGTTCTTACGAAGTAGGTCTCGAACTACGAGCCTTGAATAGTCGTATCGGATTAGATTTTGCTTATTATCGTAAAGATGCGAAAGATCAAATATTAAAAATGAATACACCTGCTTCTACTGAGGGTTATTCATATAAATATGTTAATGCAGGGAATGTTCGTAACTCTGGGGTTGAAATTATGTTGACAGGAACTCCGGTGAAAACTAAAGATTTCTCATGGGATATATCTTTAAACTTCTCCAAAAATAAAAATAAGATTGTAGAGCTTGCTGATGGTATAGGACAGCAAGTGCTAAGTGATCCATCTTATGCTAATATGGTAGAAATAGTAGCTAAAGAGGGTGGCGCGTATGGTGATATTTATGGTAAACCATACAAGAGAAATGATAAAGGTGAAATTTTATTGACAGAAGAAGGTCTTCCTGTTGCTGCTAATGATAAAGTTAAATTAGGTAATAATAACCCTGATTGGATGGGAGGAATTACAAATACATTCCATTATAAAGATTTTGATTTGTCTTTTCAGATTGATATGCGTTATGGAGGAAAAGTATATATGGGATCTATTCAGGCAGGTTCTTTGGCAGGAACGTTAGAGAATACATTAGCCGGGCGTACAGGTATGATTGCTCCGGGAGTAGATGCAAATGGAAATCCGGGTAAAGAAACTACAGCTCAGAAGTATTGGACTGCATTGGATGCTATTGCTGAGGCCTGGATGTATGATGCGACAAATGTAAGGTTGCGCGAACTGAGTGTCGGATATAAGTTGCCACGCAAATTATTACAAAAATCGCCACTGCAAGCCGTAAAAATAAGTTTTGTAGGACGTAATTTGTGGATGATTCATAGTAAGACTAAAGGTTTCGATCCTGAGGCAGGGTTCTCAACGGGAAATGCTCAAGGTTTGGAATTTGGTTCTATGCCTACTTTGCGTAGCTTTGGATTTAATGTTAATGTTACATTCTAAAATTTATCTGAAACGATTATGAAAACAAAAAATATATTTATTTCGTTTTTACTAGGAGTCTTGCTATTTGGTACTAGCTGTACTAACGGATTTGAATCTCTTAATGATGATCCTAATAAAGCATATGATTGGGAATATGACTTTTCTTATTCTAAAATAACAAAATCTATAAGAGGAATAGCTACTTATGGAGGAGCAGACGTACATCAACGAGCTAAAGCTCTAAGCATAGATGTGTATGCTCAGTATACAGGAGGAAGTGGCGATTCGCGTACGTATGCGATGAATGATGAATGGCAAGCTAAATATTGGACAAGTTACTATAACGATTGGTTGTCGACACTTAATATGGTAATAGAAGATGTGTCTCAATATGAAGGGCGTGATAACGCTATTGCGATCGCGCGTATTTGGCGTGTATATGGTCAGGCTCAATTCACAGATTATTTTGGACCGACACCGTTTCCTTTTTCTGCTGCTGCAAATAATGATTATATGCCATTAGATAAACAGTATGAATTATATTTTAAAGAACTTGATGAGGCTGTAAAACAATTTGATCCGAAGCTTCAATTCATGTCTGGGCAAGATCAGATATATTGGGGGGATATTGATGCTTGGAAGCGATTTGCAAATTCGTTGCGTTTGAGATTAGCTCTTAAATTATCGGAAGTAGATACTGAGGTTTGTAAAGCTCAGATTCAAGCTGCTCTAAACGCAGATGGAGGTATTATGACTTCTTCCGCAGACGAGGCAACAATAGCAGGGTCTAGTGGTTGGGGAAATCAATATCCGTATTACCTATATCAAGTTAGTTGGGGTGATAAGCAGGTGTTGGTGAAATCAATGGAAAAAGCGTTGACTAATATTGGAGGCCTTGAACTTAAATATACCGACAAACAAGGTAATCCGGTGAAGGATAGTAAAGGCAATGTTATTGTTCCTGATGGTCCAGCTAAAGTTGATCCTAGAGGTCTAAGAATGTTTGATCCTGGTCCTGCTGATTTTGGTTATAAATGGGCTGGTCTTATGCCTGGGCAACAGACTGAAGATGGAAATGCTAGAAATAATGTAGGGAAGATGAGTCAGATATTTGTCATACCCAATGATACTCGAAAAACAGATATTTTTCTTTACTCAGAGGTTTGCTTTTTAATGGCAGAAGCATCTGAACGATTTGGTATTAATGGAGGGAAATCTGCTAAAGAATGGTATGAAGAGGGGGTTCGGGCTTCTTTCCAAAAATGGGGAATCATAGACCCAACTCAAACAACTGATTATTTAGGCTCAATTGATAAAAATCTATGGGGTACATCTGCTAATTATGATGACGATAAGGGAGCAGGGAATACTAAATTAGAGAAAATTATTACCCAAAAATATATTGCTTCTTATCCTGATATGTCTTTGCAAATGTGGAATGATAAACGAAGATTAAACTTACCGGCATTAGAAATACCTCAATATAGGAATGAAGGGGCCGGTACTTATCCTAAAGATGGGAATATTTATAATCCACTTAATTATATACAAAGAACAGTTTATCCTCAGAACGAAAAGTTGATAAATGCTGATAAATATAATGGTGGTGTTGCACAATTAAAAGGTGGAGATAAAACTTCATCTCCACTTTGGTGGGCTTCTAAAGGAGCTAACTATTGCACATCATCTGCTAAGTAGGTTTTACTTTACAACTATTACTTAAGACCACCTATTTTGGGTGGTCTTATTTCTTTCCGAATAGACCTTTATATCTAGAGATAGAAGTAATAAAGATAAATCCATATGAAAATATTTATTTATTCAAAAAAAACTTTATACCTTTGCACCCGTTCTTTTTTGAATTACATTTTATAAGACGTGGGAAAGTTTAGTCTGTATAACATACCTCTCAGAAGTTTATCGGAAGGGAAACATGAGTTCGAGTATAGCTTGGATAAAGGTTTCTTTACCCTTATTGATGATGGTACGGCTGATGTGAAAAAAGGTGATTTGAAAGTTACAGTTGCTTTGAAGAAGACATCGGTTACATTCGAATTGAATTTTGCTATTTCAGGAACAGTACAAGTTCCGTGTGATAGATGTCTTGATGATATTACAATGGATGTTGATACAAGAAACAAACTAATTGTAAAATTCGGAAAAGAATATTCGGAAGAAAGTGATGAGATTGTAATAATACCGGAAGAAGACGGCGAAATAAATATCGCATGGTTTTTGTACGAATTTATAGTTCTCAGCTTACCTGCAAAACGTGTACATCCTTCGGGAACATGTAATAAAGCAATGTCTTCCAAGTTAAATAAGCATAGAGCAAAAAGTGCAGATGATGAGTCAGAAGAAGATGATCTAGAGGAAGATGATATGTCTTTAGAAGAAGATGATTCGTCATCAACTGATTCTCGTTGGGATGCACTTAAAAATGTTTCAGTAGACGAAGATTAAAAATAAGAAATAGATTTTTCTAATTCAGATAATAAAAATAACTAATTAAAATAAAGAAATGGCACATCCGAAACGTAAACAGTCGAAGTCTAGAACAGCTAAAAGAAGAACTCACGATAAAGCAGTTGCCCCAACATTGGCAGTATGTTCTAATTGCGGATCTTGGCATGTATTCCATACAGTATGTCCTGAATGCGGATACTATAGAGGCAAATTAGCTATCGAAAAAGGAGCTGCGGTTTAAATAAACCATAAACTCTAAGCCCTATCACTAGGGCATTTTTATTTATACTCACAAAATCAGAATAACATGATTCAAGCCGCAATAACCGGTGTAGGTGCATTTGTTCCTGAAGATATCTTGACAAACGAAGATTTGTCGAAAATAGTTGATACTACAGACGAATGGATAATGTCGCGAGTAGGCATAAAGGAACGTCGTGTATTAGGTGAAGGTAAGGGAACTTCTGTAATGGGAGCCGAAGCCGTAAAAGAGTTGTTGAAAAAAACAAACACAAAGCCGGAAGAAGTTGAAGTCCTTATTTTTGCGACCACTACACCCGATTATATCTTTCCTTCCACAGCAGCAATGACTGCAGAAGCATGTGGCATAAAGAATGCGTTAGGCTTTGATATACAAGCAGCATGTTCAGGCTTTCTGTATGCTTTAGAAGTAGGTTCTAATTTTATTAAATCAGGACGCTATAAGAAAGTTGTTATAGTTGCCGGAGATAAAATGACATCCATTACTAACTATAAAGATCGTACAACTTGCCCTCTTTTTGGAGATGCAGTTGGAGCTGTAATGCTTGAGCCTACGACAGAAGAGTATGGTATAATGGATTCAATTCTTCATGTTGACGGTGTTGGTATCCCTCATTTGCATATGCGAGGAGGAGGTTCTGTATATCCCGCCTCACACGAAACTGTAGATAAAGATATGCACTACGTATATCAAGAAGGACAAGTTGTGTTCAAGCATGCAGTATCTCGTATGGCTGATGCTTCCGTAGAGATTATGGAGCGTAATCACCTGACTAAAGATGATGTAGCATGGTTGGTTCCACATCAAGCTAATATTCGGATTATTGAAGCTGTGGGCAATCGCATGGGGCTTTCGTCAGATAAAGTAATGGTGAATATTCAGAAATATGGAAACACCAGTGCGGGAACAATCCCTGTTTGTTTGTATGAATGGGAATCTCGTTTGAAAAAAGGAGATAATATTATCTTAGCTGCATTCGGAGCAGGCTTCACTTGGGGAGCGATCTATCTGAAGTGGGCTTATTGATGATAATATTTTTTTGAAGATAAAATAAAAAAGGATAGCGTAAAGCTATCCTTTTTTGTTTTTATAATTCTTATCTTTAAGATCTTAATATCAAAATACTACCTAATGAAAAACTTATACAAATATTCGTTATATGTACTTTTAGTGTCTATATTGTGTTTCTCATGTAAGAATGAGAAAGTCATAGAGCCATACGGAGCTATACCTACAAAAGATCAGTTGGCATGGCAACAGATGGAATATTATATGTTCATACACTTCGGTCCAAATACTTTTACTGATGTCGAATGGGGTAATGGAAAAGAAAACCCCGAAGTTTTTAATCCGTCAGATCTTGATTGCAGGCAATGGGCTGCAACAGCTAAAGCTGCCGGAATGAAAGGTGTAATCTTGACAGCTAAGCACCATGACGGTTTTTGTCTGTGGCCAAGCCAATACAGTACGCATACAGTGCGTGAGAGTCCATGGAAAGAAGGTAAAGGTGATATCCTGCAAGAATTATCAGAGGCTTGCCGCGAATACGGTTTAAAATTTGGAGTTTATCTTTCACCGTGGGATCAAAATCATCCGTCGTACGGAACACCGGAATATAATCAGATATTTGCCAATACATTGAATGAAGTATTATCTAATTATGGCGAAGTTTTCGAGCAGTGGTTTGATGGAGCGAATGGAGAAGGAAAAGATGGTAAAAAACAAGAATATAATTGGGATCTTTTTCATCAAACAGTTTACCGAAATCAACCTCATGCCATAATATTTAGTGATGTTGGTCCCGGTTGCAGATGGATGGGGAATGAAAAAGGGATTGCCGGAGAAACAAATTGGTCTACTTTGAATATTGAAGGTTTTGAGCCCGGATTGAAAGCTCCGTCTTCTGAAATATTGAATACCGGAGAGCAAGAAGGAAAAGCTTGGGTTCCTGCCGAAACAGATGTATCTATCCGTCCGGGATGGTTTTACAGTCCGTCTACTGATGATCAGGTCAAGACTGTCGACGAACTGATGGATATTTATTATACCTCTATTGGGCGTAATTCTAATCTTTTGCTAAATGTTCCCCCTGATCGTAGAGGGCGTATTCATCCTACGGATTCGATTCGGTTGATGGAATTTCGTAAAGCTATTGAAGCTGAATTCAAAGACGGATTGATTTCTGAGGCAAAATTAGTGACAGATACAAAATCATTATTTGATATATCAAATATAAAAGATAATGATTATAATACTTATTGGGTAAGTGAAGATAGTGTCTTATCACCCTCGGTAGAAATAGATCTTAAAAACGAAATAACTTTTAATAGAATATTATTACAAGAATATATACCGCTAGGGCAACGCGTCTCATCCTTTCATGTTCAATATTGGAATGAAGCCAATAAAATATGGGAAAATCTACTTGAAGGAACTACTATCGGATATAAAAGAATATTGCGTTTCCCTTCTGTTACTACCCGAAAAATAAAGCTAACCTTTAATGGTTTAGCTACTCCGGTTATAAGTACGATTAATTTATATAAGGGAAAAGATATTCTTACCTCTCCAAGTATTCAACGAGATAAGAATGGTCAGGTTTCGTTCACGACTAAAGACACCGATGCCGAAATATACTATACGACAGATGGTAAAGCTCCGTCTTCATCATCTACAAGATATACAGCATCTTTTTCTTTACCACAAGGAGGTGTTGTAAAAGCCGTAGCCATTGCTAAAGATGGAAATACTCGTAGCGAGGTAGTTTCAGCTTCCTTTGATATTGCCCCTCTCAAATGGGAAATAATATCGCCCGCTATTAATGATGCGCAACACGTGATTGATGGCCAAAACCAAACCTTAGCAGTTATTGATGTGAATGATGATTTGATAATTAATCTGAATGAAACCATACTGTTAAAAGGATTTTCATATACACCCGTTGCGGATGCAAAAGCCTCCAATATTTCTCGATATAATCTTTGGGTTAGTCTCGATGGTAAGGATTGGACTTTGATCAGTAATAATTCTATTTTTAATAATATAAAGAATAACCCGATTACGCAAACAGTCTTTTTTAAAGATCCGGTAAACGGTCGTTATCTTAAACTGAAACCAACGGAATTGACTAACGGAGGAAATAAATATAGTATTTCAGAATTGGAGGTTATAACCCGATGAGCTATTTTTTATTTATCTTTACAGCTGCAAAATAAAAGAATATGAAGAATCTTATATATATAATACTCTTAGCAACCATTGTATTTGTAGCTTGTAGCAACGATAATGAAGAGGTAAGGACATTGAGAGTACGATCGGTAGATTTGTCTGATCTTAATATTCGTAGAGGTATAGATACAGTAGCTGTTGAATTTAATAATCTGAAAAGACGTGAATTGGTAGATCGCTTCTTTACGGTAGGTAATCTGGCTGCATTCAATCCAATTTTGTACGATTCTCTTGAGTTGCAATTCAATGGAGGGCATTTAACTTACACCTTTCCTCAAAATAGAGTAAAATATAAAATATTGTCATCTTATACTTATCGAAATGATACCCTTTTTATCACTAAAACGGATGGCTCATCATTTTTTGTTGCAATAGGAACTCCCGAACACCTTTATAGACGAAAAAGTTTGATTCGCTTTCCTCTGACACAAGAGAAAGATACTGCTTTTGCGCTGGATGAGGTGTTGAGTCTGGAACGATCGCTTCAGATAGCAAGAGATATAAGCAATCGTGATTTTAAAGAACCGACTGATACCATTGCTTGGTGTAATATCTTGTATAATATAGAATGATAATGCTTTTTGTATTTGATTATTAAAATAGAGAAGAAATATGAAATATATATATATAGCAATCACTTTAGCTTTTCTTTTTCTTTGTTCTTGTAGTAGCGATAGTGCTGATACAGCCGGAGTATTACGCTATAAAGAATCAGAAATAGAAAAGCCTTTCAAACTGTATGTCGGCTCTCCTAACGGAGGGAAAGAATATGCTAAAACGGACTCTCTTAAGGTAGATAATTTCATTAGATCATCTTTTTTTGAAAGCTATTCTAATACAACGATAACTTTTCCTTCCGAAAATGAAATACTCGTCACCTTTGCTGCTACTCAGGTAAAACCCGAAAAAAGTGTTTATAAATTCGAAAACAGTTCTTTGTTTATTTATGCCGGTGGAAAGTTTCTTTATTTTGGAGAAGGAAATGTCGACGCATTGGCTATAAGACAGCATTATGTGGGCTACAAAACAGGAGAAGGAGATTTTGTCTTGGAACAGGTCGATCCTCAGAAAAATATTACTGCAGACGATGCTGTTTCGTATACAACCTTTGGCAGCTTAAAGAATATGACATCAGTCGAAGACACATTAGTCTGGTGTACGCGAGCCTCGCATTTTAACTAAAGCAGGAGATCAGATAATCAGAGAAAAGCGTTTGTAAGTTACAGATACGCAAGCTTGCTAACATTCTGTACATTTCGATAAAAATGCGTATCTTTGCATAAAATTAGAGTACATATAAATTATTATGGGAAATTTAGTAGCTATAGTCGGTCGCCCCAATGTGGGTAAATCAACACTGTTCAATCGTTTGACCGAAAGCCGGCAAGCTATTGTAGATGAAACTTCAGGGACAACACGTGACCGCCAATATGGAAAAGTGACATGGGGAAAACATGAATTCTCCTTGGTCGATACCGGAGGATGGGTTGTCAACTCAGATGATGTTTTTGAAAGTGAAATAAATAAACAAGTCTCGATAGCTATTGAAGAAGCAGATGTTATCCTCTTCGTAGTCGATGTTATGAACGGCCTTACCGATCTCGATACATCTGTTGGAAATATGATGCGTCGGTCTAAAAAACCAATATTATTAGTATCTAATAAAGCTGATAATTTTAATCTTCATGTTCAGTCGGCTGAATTCTATGGTTTAGGACTTGGCGACCCTATCAATATATCTGCGATTAATGGTGCGGGAACGGGAGACTTATTGGATACTATTATATCCAAATTCTCTAAAAAAGTAGAGGATGATGAGCCTTTAGAAGATATACCGCGTATTGCAATTGTAGGACGACCTAATGCCGGAAAATCGTCTTTTGTAAATGCACTAATGGACGAAGAGCGCAATATCGTAACTAATATTGCCGGTACTACGCGTGACTCAATATATACACGTTTCGACAAATTTAACATGGATTTCTATCTTGTCGATACTGCCGGTATTCGCAAGAAAGGTAAAGTTACGGAGGATTTAGAATACTATTCGGTAATCCGTTCTATCAAAGCCATCGAAAATTCAGACGTTTGCATTCTTATGCTTGATGCTACTCAAGGAATAGAAGGTCAGGATATGAATATATTTTCTTTGATACAGAAAAATAGAAAAGGGCTTGTTGTTTGTGTAAACAAATGGGATTTAGTAGAAAATAAGGAACAAATTGTTATTAAAACATTTGAAAATACTATTCGTGAACGATTAGCTCCATTCACAGATTTTCCCATTGTTTTTTCTTCAGCAATGACAAAACAAAGAATATTGAAAGTCCTTGAAACAGCAAAGGAAGTATATGCTCGCAGAAAAACAAAAATACCTACTCATAAATTGAATGAGATCCTTTTGCCTATTATCGAACGTACTCCACCTCCTTCAAATAAAGGAAAATACATTAAGATAAAGTACATTACACAGTTGCCAAATACGCAAGTGCCATCTTTTGTCTTTTTCTCTAATCTGCCGCAATGGATCAAAGATCCGTATAAGCGTTTCTTGGAGAACCGTATACGCGATAATTGGAATCTTTCAGGTACACCGATCAATATTATCATCAGAGAGAAATAGGATTTATCACAAATATTTTACAAAAAGCCGATCATTGATGATTGGCTTTTTGTGTCATTCATTGAGAAGAATCCATACTCTCAGATATGGCTTTTATTTCACCCTTATTGCAGTATAATTATCTTAAAATAGTTATTTTTGCATACTTATAAAACGAAATGTTGTAGATAATGAGTCAATTGACAATTAATATAAAAAATAAACGGGCTAGTTTCGATTATGAATTTATAGAAACATACACCGCCGGCATAGTACTCACCGGTACAGAAATAAAATCTATACGACAAGGCAAAGCCAGTTTGGTAGATACATTCTGTATATTCGAAAAAGGAGAATTGTGGGTGCGTAATATGTATATAGCAGAATACTTTTATGGTTCGTACAACAATCATGTAGCCCGACGCGATCGGAAACTTCTTCTTAGTAAGAAAGAGTTGAAGAAGATGGCTCGTTTGGTAAAAGAGACCGGCTATACAATAGTTCCTACACGTATCTTTTTAAACGATAGGGGTTTGGCTAAGGTGAATATTGCTGTAGCGAAAGGTAAAAAGCAATATGATAAACGTCAATCACTTCGAGAAAAAGATGATAAACGAGCTATGGATAGGGCAATGAAACAATAATCCTATCATAAAGAAAGACTTTTATATCAGCAGGTTTGTATATACGAGCCAACTACTTGTTACTTCCAAAATAAGACTTTTCAATGCAGAAAATACAAGATATTCTAAAGGAGAGAATCCTTATTCTTGATGGTGCTATGGGCACTATGATACAACAATATAAATTGACCGAAGAGGATTTCAGAGGCGAACGGTTCAAAGGTTTTGAAACGTTGCTTAAAGGAAATAATGATTTGCTCAGTCTTACACGTCCTGATGTTATAGAAGCTATTCATCGCGAATATCTAAGTGTTGGAGCTGATATAATAGAGACTAATACTTTTAATGCCAATTCCATCTCTATGGAAGACTATCATATGTCTGACCTAGTGAGAGAAATTAATGTTGAAGCAGCAAAATTGGCTAAAAAAGCGGCTCAAGACTTTACGAAGGAGACCCCGGATAAACCTCGTTTTGTAGCAGGTTCCATTGGACCGACTAATAAGACGGCATCTATGAGTCCGAAAGTAGAAAATCCTATTTATAGAGCTGTAACATTCGACGATCTTTGCATGGCTTACAAAGAACAAATAGAGGGGCTGATGGATGGAGGAGTCGATCTATTATTGATTGAGACTATCTTTGATACCCTGAATGCCAAAGCTGCCATATTTGCAGCAGAAGATGTGTTTAACGAACGAGGAGTAAAGCTTCCTATAATGATCTCAGTGACATTGTCCGACAAAGCCGGACGTACATTGTCGGGGCAGACCATAGGAGCATTTGTTGCTTCTATTAGCCATATAGATTTTCTTTCCGTAGGGCTCAACTGTTCCTTTGGAGCTTCCGAAATGAAACCATTCTTGAAAGAACTCGGACGCTTAGCACCATCATATATATCCGCTTATCCTAATGCCGGACTACCAAATCAATTTGGAGAATATGACGAAACACCGGAAATAATGGCGGGGCAGATACAAGAATATGTAGATGAAGGCTTAGTTAATATTCTGGGTGGTTGTTGTGGTACTACACCTGCACATATCGCCAAATATGTTAGTTTGGTAGAAGGAGCAAAACCTCATAAGCCTACTGATAAACCACAATATATGTGGCTTTCAGGTTTAGAATTATTAGAAGCTAAACCTGAAATCAATTTTATAAATATCGGAGAACGATTGAATGTTGCCGGTTCCCGAAAATTTCTTCGTCTGATAAAAGAAGGCAAATACGAAGAAGCCCTTACCATTGCTCACAAACAAGTTGAGGATGGTGCTCAGGTCTTAGATGTAAATATGGACGAAGGCTTACTGGATGGGGTAAAAGAAATGACAACATTCCTGAACCTTATGGCATCAGATCCTGATGTGTCAAGAGTTCCCGTTATGATAGACTCTTCCAAATGGGAGGTGTTAGAAGCCGGCTTGAAATGTGTACAAGGTAAACCAATTGTCAATTCAATATCTCTGAAAGGTGGAGAAGAAGAGTTTTTGCGTGAAGCTCGCTTAGTCAAAGCCTATGGAGCGGCAGTAATCATTATGGCTTTTGACGAAACAGGTCAGGCAGATACCTTTACTCGCCGTATCGAAATTTGTGAACGTGCCTATAAGCTGTTAGTAAATGATGGATTCAATCCGTTGGATATAATATTCGACCCTAATATTTTGGCTATTGCTACAGGAATCGAAGAACATCGGGGATATGCTGTTGACTTTTTGGAAACAATAACATGGATAAAGAAGAATCTGCCTCATGCTAAAATTAGTGGAGGGGTAAGTAACCTTTCTTTCTCTTTCAGAGGAAACGATTATATTCGAGAGTCTATGCACTCCGTTTTTCTTTACTATGCTATTCAACGGGGAATGGATATGGGTATTGTCAATCCGGGACAATCTGTCGTTTACGATGATATTCCACTTGATCTCCGAAATTTGGTGGAAGATGTTATATTCAATAGGAGACCCGAATCTACAGACGAACTAATCGAATTCGCCGAACGTATCAAGAATGATCATACCAATGAGTCTGCTCAAAAAGTAGAAGAATGGCGATCATATCCTTTAGAAGAACGAATACAATATGCTTTGATAAAAGGTATTAGTGATTATCTTGAAGAAGATTTAACCGAAGCTCTTCAGGTGTATCCCAAAGCTGTTGATATCATAGACAAACCATTGATGGATGGTATGAACAAGGTGGGCGATCTTTTTGGGTCGGGAAAGATGTTCTTACCTCAAGTTGTAAAGACTGCCCGAACTATGAAGCGTGCTGTCGCCATTTTGCAACCTACACTAGAGGCTCAACGGTCTTCATCTGCCGGTAGCAATAAGGCCGGAAAACTTGTGATAGCCACAGTAAAAGGAGATGTGCACGATATAGGAAAGAATATTGTTTCTATTATTTTGGCTTGTAATAACTATGAGGTTATTGATCTGGGGGTGATGACCCCTCCCGAAGTAATAATACAGAAAGTAAAGGAAGAACAACCCGATATTCTTTGTTTAAGTGGTTTGATCACTCCCTCATTAGAGGAAATGAGTATTGTTGCACATGAAATGGAAAAGGCGGGATTTACAATTCCTCTTATGATAGGAGGTGCTACTACTTCCAAACTTCATACTGCGATTAAGATTGATCCTAAGTATAATAATGGGTCGGTCGTATATGTAAAAGATGCTTCGCAGGCTCCTGCTGCTGTTGGTAAACTGATCAACCCTAAAACAAAAGATAATTATATAAGAGATATCCGCAACGAATATGCTCTGTTGCGAGATACAGCAGGCAGCAAGAAAGATGATTTACTCCCATTGTCAGAGGTTATGGACAAAGGGTTTAAGATAGATTGGGCAAATTATAAAACTCCAGAACCAAAAGTAAAGGGACGACAGATATTGAGGCATATACCAATAGAGACGATAATACCTTATATCGACTGGAAATTCTTCTTCCATTCTTGGAACTTATCGGCTCGTTATGCTACTGTTCAGAATATAGATGATTGTCTTTCATGCAAGGCTGCTTGGTTGAATACTTTTCCCGAACGAGAAAGAGAGAAAGCCGCCGAAGGTATGCAGTTGTACAAAGATTCGAGAGCATTGTTAGATCAGTTAGTCTTTAATAAAGCCGATTATATAAACGCTGTATTCGGAATCTTCGAAGCTTATAGTGAGAATGAATGTATCTATATCAATGATGTTTGTTTTCCAATGCTTCGTCAACAAAAAAAGAATGATAAAGGGGAATATCTATCCCTTTGCGATTTTGTAGCACCCAAATCATCCGGTAAAACAGACTATGTCGGAGGCTTTACCGTAACTGCCGGATTGGGAGCTGAGGCTTTGATGAATGAGTTCGAAAAAGAAGGAGATGAATATAAAGTTTTACTTTTGAAATCTGTTCTTGATCGACTTGCTGAGGCTACAACAGAGTGGCTGCATGCCCAGATGAGAAGGGAATATTGGGGCTTTGCCTCCAATGAAAATATAAGTGTGAATGATATGTTTACACTTAAATATCAAGGCATACGTCCTGCAGTTGGTTATCCATCAATACCAGATCAGTCTATTAACTTTTTGTTAAATAAAGACTTGTTGAAATCGGATGAAATAGGAGTCGAGCTTACTGAAAATGGAGTTATGTTTCCTAATGCCTCGGTAAGCGGCATTATTATATCACATCCTAAATCCAAATACTTTAATATTGGAAATATTCTTGACGACCAATTAGAGGCGTATGTTGCAAGGCGTGGCGAAACAGCGGAACTTATTCGCAAATTCCTTAGTGCAAATCTTATATAACAAGATATTATAACAATGCAGTTTTTTGATCTCTTATCATATTCTTTCTTTCAGAATGCCCTTTTAGGCAGCCTCTTTGCCAGTATAGCCTGTGGTATCATAGGTTCTTATATTGTTATTCGCAGGCTGGTTTTCATTAGTGGCGGCATAACTCATGCCTCTTTAGGAGGAATAGGTATGGGGTTTTATTTTGGATGGAATCCTATATTTTCAGCAATGATCTTTTCCATCCTTTCAGCCTTTGGTATAGAGTGGTTATCTTCCCGACAGGGAATACGCGAAGATTCGGCAATCGGCTCTTTTTGGTCGCTGGGTATGGCTATTGGTATTATTTTTATTTACCTCAAACCCGGATTTGCCCCAAATCTGTCAGACTATCTCTTTGGTAATATATTAACTATAACCAAGCCTGATATAATCTACTTAGCCGTTCTGTCTTTTGTCTTAGCTATAACATTTCTGATCTTTGGACGCCAGATACTATTTGCTGCTTTTGATCCCGATTTTGCAAAGACTCGCAATCTTCCCGTAAACTTCATTAAGTATGCAATGATGATGGCTATTGCAATCACTATCGTTCTGTCTATCCGTCTTGTGGGAATCGTTCTTTTGATGTCTATACTAACTGTGCCTCAAATGACAGCTAATCTGTTCACATCCAATTTTACAAAGATGATCTTGTTGTCTGTACTGATAGGATTTTTGGGCTGTATTATCGGGCTTTTCTTATCAGCCATCTTAGATGTGCCTTCAGGCGTGTTTATTATATTCACCCAGCTAATAGTATTCCTCATATCGCGATGGATTGTAAAAACGATGCAGAAGAGCAAACATCGGAAACTGACTGTCTGATTTTGTTTATTCTATAATCGGCTATTTCCGTCCGATTACATCTTTGAAAGATATATTCTTGACACTCGATTTCCTGAATAGCAATGCTCCCACACATATCCCTATTGCAAGGGTGAATAGCAACGACATTGTAAGCATAAGATTGTGAGACATCTCTATTAAGATATGAGGATTCTGCTCCACTGTCGGTAGGTCAGTTACTTTGATACCCGCTAACATTGTCTTGTAGGCAAACATTCCGGGAATCATAGTTATGCAAGCCGGCATTGTGAAAACAACCGGAGGACTGTCTACTTTATGTGCGGCAAAAATTCCGATCAGACCAATAAGAACAGAGCCGGCTAAAGTGGCTATAATGAGCCCGAAATCTAGTTGAATCAGGATAAATCGCAAACAATGCCCCATCCCTCCAAGTAGTCCTGCTACCCATAACAAGCGTTTAGGCGAACCGAATAATATTGCCCAACAAAATCCTACAACAAAGGCAGTTGCAAAATCTCTAAATATATTTAAAAGAGTAAGATCTTCCATTACTGAAAATTATTTATGCCTATTAGCGTGATACATAATGTCATACCGGCGGCAATACATAATAGAATGAACCCTCCGAACAAGGCTCTGTTTATCGCAGAAGATAAATATCCTTCTATCAGGTCGATAACACAGTTTATAAGAGGTACGCCGGGGATAAGATATAACACGGCTGTAGCCATCGCAGCCTGCGGGTGTAGCCCGATCCCATGCATTTGAGCAAAACCGGTGATGAGTGTTGTTACAAATGCAGCTATGCCGATTCCTATCATTGGGTTAAATCTCTTTTTACTGAATAGACTTTTTACCAGAAAGCCGATAAAAGCTCCAATGAATGCGATAAAAGCATTCTTTTCATCTCCCGATGAGAATAGGCATAGTCCGGCACAAGAAAAACCTACTGCAACGGCTACTACTATATTTTTATAATAAGGTTTAGACTTTATACGTGCAAACTCATTTTCTACTTGCAATATACTCCATTTTTCCTCTTGCACTTTCCACGACATATGCGATATGTCGGTTAGCATTGACAGATGAACACTATGAGGTGGAGAGCTTTTATAGCTGGTAACAGTATTCTGAGGATCGTTCATATCCTTTGCCGTCACTGTCAGTCCATTGAAAGTAGGACTCATATCCATCTCAAATTCCCATGTAGAGGCAAGGCGGTTGAGATTACTGTTCAATCGTCCGCAATGCGCTCCCGAAGCAAGCATAAATGTTCCTATTTCCAACACCAAATCGGCAAATCGTTGAGCCGATATCTTTTCGCGTTCTTTTATTTCCGGCATTTTTCCTTCGTAATGCAATTCAGATACAAAGATAGAGGTTTTTCACGATAAGCGATAAGCATTTTTATTTTAACTAAAAAATGACAAACTTGTACAGTTTTTGCCTTGTTTTATCAATTGTTCTTTTTTCTCTAATTTTTTTTACCCTTAAATATATTCTTTATAGATAAACCAAAAATATATTTGTAAATGGAATAAGAATAGACGGTCTTCGCTTGATCATGCAATCGTTTGCAGACTATTTTGAATTAAAACTAAAACCTCTTAAATAGTTCTTCTGTATAAATATGTAGATTTGTTATACTTAATATTATTTTAAGAGAAAATTAAATCTAATCGAACCATAATAACATTTGTAATGAATATAAAACTACTTATTGATTATCATGCCAATTGGGGACAAACATTATATATCTGTGGTTCTGTATCTGCTTTTGGCAATTGGGATGAGGCTAAGGCTCTACCGATGATAAATATATCCCCATCTCTTTGGGCGATAGAGGCGGAGATTGATGGAGTAGACGAAGTAGAATATTACTATTTTGTAAAAGATAAGAATACTTTTGTTTGCAAAGAATGGGGCAATCCTCATTATTTGAAGCTTGATCGGCATAAAGATTTCGAGGTAGAAGATGTTTGGTATGATGCTCCCACTCAAAGATATTTACATACATCCGGATTTTTGAGTAGTTTTTTTTCTCATCAATATAAACCAATCTCTAAATATTTAAAACAAACCATCTTACTCAATGTATCCTGTTCGTACGTAAAGAAGAATCAAAAACTAATTCTTTGCGGAGGTTCATTCCTATTTGGTGATTGGAAAACAGAAAAGGCTTTGGAATTGACACCCGTAAAAAACGGTCTGTGGCAAATAGCCTTAGATGCAACTCTAATAACATCGCCACAAGAATATAAGTTGGCTATTTATGACAATTCATCGAAAAAAATAGTCCATTGGGACGAGGGCAATAATCGGGTTTTGCTTCCACTCTCAGTAGATAAGAGCAAAGATATAGTAAAAGTGGAATCGTTAATCTATCGCTATGGTTGGATGAACTGGAAAGCATCAGGAGTAGCCATTCCTGTTTTTTCTTTACGGACAAATGACAGCTTCGGCGTTGGAGAGTTTTTTGATCTGAAAAAGATGGTTGACTGGGCTGCGCTTACCGGACAAAAGGTAATTCAGGTACTACCGATCAATGATACAACAATCACACATACATGGACAGATTCATATCCTTATAATGCGATTTCTATCTATGCCCTACATCCACTCTATTTAGGATTGAAAGCGTATCCATTGCAAGACGAAAAACTCTTTGACGGATATATGCAGGAAGCCAAAAGGTTAAACGATCTCAAAGAGATAGACTACAACAAGGTAATGGAGTTGAAATGGAGGTATATAAAAGATTTGTTCAGTGAGTCGGCTACAACTATCTTGAAAAGTGATGCTTATAAAGATTTTTATATGCAAAATGAGGAGTGGCTCTTTCCTTATGCTTGCTTTTCTTATCTGAGAGATAAATATAAAACAGCCGATTATCGACGATGGAAGACATACAGTACCTTTGATAGGGCAAAGCTCAATAAAAGCTACCGCACCGGCAACGATATGAAACAGTGCGTGGACTTACTATGTTTTACCCAATATCTGTTGCACAAGCAGTTAGTCGAAGTCAAAGAATATGCACATGCCAATAATGTAATTCTGAAAGGCGATATACCTATCGGAATTAGCCGCAATAGTGTAGATGCTTGGATAGAACCTCATTTGTTCAATTTGGATGTGCAGACCGGAGCACCGCCCGATGATTTCTCCTTCTTTGGTCAGAATTGGGGATTCCCGACCTACAATTGGGATGAAATGGCAAAGGACGATTATCAATGGTGGGTAAAGCGATTTCGCAAAATGTCTGATTACTTCGATGCCTATCGTATAGATCATATACTCGGCTTTTTCCGTATTTGGGAAATTCCATTGTCTTCCGTTCAAGGGCTTTTAGGTTATTTTAGTCCTGCATTGCCATTGACCAGAGACGAGATACTTTCATCCGGCATGTGGTTTGATGAATATAGAATGACTAACCCGTATATACACGAGCATTTTCTTGGTGAAGTCTTTGGCGAGTATAGGCAGGAAGTGATAGCCCAATATTTGAAAGCCATTTCGTGGCAACGCTACGAGCTGAAAGATAATTGTAATACTCAGATAAAAATAAAACAACTATTCGAAGGTTGTCAAGATCCGAAAAGCATTCGCATACGCGATGGATTGTACAGCCTATGTAATGAAGTCCTTTTTATAAAAGACAAACGACAACCTGACAAATACCATCCCCGAATAACAGCACAGTACAGTTATTCGTACAAAGACCTAGATGATGTAGCCAAAGTTGCTTTCAATCGGTTGTATGACGACTTCTTTTATAATCGCCATTCTCAGTTTTGGCGCGATGAGGCGATGAAAAAATTGCCGAGCCTTATAGCCTCCACCTCTATGCTGGTTTGTGGCGAAGATTTGGGTATGGTTCCCGCATCTGTGCCTTCGGTAATGAATGAATTACAGATATTAAGCCTTGAAATAGAACGCATGCCCAAAGAGCGCGGAGTATTGTTCAATAGCTTGCAGCACTTGCCTTATTTGAGTGTTTGCACCACATCTACTCACGATATGCCACCTTTGAGGCTGTGGTGGAAAGAAGATCGGAATGTGACTCAGACCTATTACAATCAGGTATTATGGAAACAAGGTGCAGCACCCGAAGAATGTACATCGGATATATGTTGGCAGATAATAACCAATCATCTCAATTCTCCGTCTATGTTGGCGATATTACCTCTTCAAGACTGGTTGTCGATAGATGATAAAATAAAACGACCCGATGCAGAGGCAGAACGGATTAATATTCCGGCAGTAGCACAGCATTATTGGCGCTATCGTATGCATCTGACATTGGAGGAACTTCTGTCTGCTAGGGACTTTAATAATCGTTTGATATCTATGATGGAATCATCCGGCAGAAAATAAATAAAAACCGAAATATTATTATCCATGAAAAAAAACTATTTAATACTCTTACTCTTTGTATTTATAAGCAGTTCAATATTTGCAATAGATATTAAAACTGTCGACCCTGCTTTTTGGTGGGCAGGGATGAAAAATACCGAGTTGCAGATTATGATATACGGCACGAATATATCCAAATCAGATGTCAGTATCACATCTAAAACAGCGAATCTGGAAGAGGTAGTAGAACTGGAAAATTCTAATTATTTGATTCTTTATTTGGATCTAACTTCGGCTCAGCCTGAGAAGTTTGATATTATTCTTCAAAAAGGAAAAGATAAAAAAATAATACCTTACGAATTAAAGCAACGCAAAGCCGGATCGGCAGATCGTGTCGGATTCAATAGTAGTGATGTATTATATCTGATTATGCCCGATCGTTTTTCTAATGGAGATACATCGAATGATGTGATAAAAGGCATGCGTGAAGCTAAAGTAAACCGAAACGATCAGTATGCCCGTCATGGAGGAGATTTTAGAGGTATTGAAAATCATTTGGATTATATTCAAGATCTCGGAGTTACAGCTATATGGCTCAATCCGGTTTTAGAAAATGATATGCCTGAAGGTTCATATCACGGATATGCCACCACCGACTATTATAAAGTAGATCGCCGCTTTGGTTCTAATGAAGAATTTGCCAATTTAGTTAACAGGTCACATGCCAAAGGAATGAAAGTTGTAATGGATATGATCTTTAATCACTGTGGAAGCGAACATTTTTTCTTTACAGATAAACCTTCAAAGGATTGGTTTAATTATTCAGATAAATATGTGCAGACCAGTTATAAGACAACCGTTCAGCACGATCCATATGCTTCGGCTTACGATAAAAAGCTGGCTCTTGATGGTTGGTTTGTAGAAACAATGCCCGATCTTAACCAACGTAACAGGCATGTTGCTAAATATCTTATCCAAAACAGTATTTGGTGGATAGAGTATGCCGGAATAGATGGTATTCGTCAAGATACGCACCCGTATGCCGACTACGATATGATGTCTCATTGGTGCAAGGAGGTAACTGAAGAATATCCTGACTTTAATATTGTAGGTGAAACATGGTTGACAAACAATGTTGCTGTTTCTTTTTGGCAAAAAGACAGCAAACTGTCTGCTCCTCGCAATTCGAATCTTCGCTGTGTGATGGACTTTCCCTTGATGGGAGTAATGGAAAATGCTTTTGATGAAGAAACTTCATGGGATAAGGGACTGTCTCGTATTTATGAATATCTGGGACAAGATTTTGTTTACGCAAATCCACACGAGCTTCTTATATTTTTGGATAACCATGATACATCCCGATTTTATAAAACAACAGAGCAAACCTCTAATCTGAATCGTTACAAACAAGCTTTAGCTTTTCTGCTGACAACTCGTGGTATTCCCGAAATATATTACGGAACAGAGATTCTAATGGCTGCTGACAAGAGTGAGGGTGACGGCTATTTGCGTCGCAACTTTCCCGGAGGATGGGCTGACGATAAGGAAAATCTTTTTATAGCCGACAATCGTTCTTCAAATCAGAAAGAAGCATTTAATTATGTTCGCAAATTGCTGCAATGGCGCAAAGGAAACGAAGCCATCTCGAAAGGAACATTAAAGCACTTTGCCCCTACCAATGGCGTATATGTATATGAACGTAAATATAATGGAAAATCAGTTGTCGTCTTTCTTAGTGGTACAGATTCGAGGAAAGAAATTAATCTCGATGCTTACAGAGAGATTTTACCGACAAGTCAGGCTAAAGATATTATCAGTGAAAATATTTTAAACTTAAATAATAACACTCTGACTATTGATGCAAGAGGCGTTTTGATATTTGAATTTTGACTACTTTTATAAAAAAGAGTACAATCTGATAGATGATGAAAAAAGGGCCGTTAACCATCAAAGATATTGCTAAAGATTTGAACATCTCGCCCTCGACAGTATCGAGGGCTTTGAAGGATAATCCCGATATTAGTCCCGAAACCCGAAAACTGGTTCAGGAGTATGCCAAAAAGTATAAATATAAACCTAATGCTTTGGCTTTGGGTTTGAGAACACAGCATACCAATATAATTGGAGTTATTGTCCCCGAACTCGCCAATCATTTTTTTTCAGGCGTTCTTTCCGGTATGGAAACCATTGCCGAAGAAAAAGATTATCACGTAATTGTTTGTCAATCGTCCGAAGATTATCAGAAAGAGATACGGAATGTGCAAACCCTTATAAAAGCTAGAGTGTGTGGAGTCTTGATATCCCAATCCAAGACTACTACTATTTACGATCATTATCAGGAACTGTTGGACAATGACATCCCTGTTATTTTTTTCGATCGTATATGCACCGGAATAGATACAGACAAAGTTGTGGTAGACGACTATTCAGGTACATTTACAGCAGTAGAATATATGATACGCACAGGATGCAAGCGTATTGCTTTCTTTTCAGCCCCATTACATCTCGAAATATCGAAGAATAGGAAAAACGGCTATCTCGATGCCCTTCGCAAATATCAGATTCCTATCGACGAATCTTTGATGCGCATAGCTGATACTAAACCTTTGGGTTATGATAAAGCAATGAAAATATTGCAAGAACCTCATCGTCCGGATGCTTTTATGGCAATGAATGATTATACTGCCTCAGGCATACTATTGGCAACAAAGCGACTTAAATTGAGAGTACCCGAAGATATTTCCATCTGTGGATTCTCCAACTCTAATATCTCTCAGGACACTGATCCTATGCTGACAACAATGGATCAGCACCCAAAGACAGTAGGAGAGGAGGCTATGAGACTTATGCTGGAGAAAATAGAAAATCCCGATAATGTTTCGCGTAAAAATAGAATTATAAAAACATCATTGATCGTCAGAGAAACAACAAAGCCTTTGCTCAATGATTTTATTAGCTGAATAGCTACTCTGTTATTTTTTCACAGTCTGAAATTGTGAAAAGTGTATCGTAAAAGGCTTTGAATAAATCTTATTTCTAAAAATAAAATTAGTACCTGATTATACCATGAAACAAAAACCGACCCTTTCCTTTTGGCAAATCTGGAACTTGAGTTTCGGATTCTTTGGCGTACAAATAGCCTATTCATTACAGAGCGCCAATATCAGCCGTATCTTTGCTACATTAGGAGCCGATCCTCACAACTTGAGTTATTTTTGGATACTCCCTCCTCTCATGGGTATCATTATACAACCCATTGTCGGTACTTTGAGCGACCACACTTGGACTCGCTTTGGGCGACGAATACCATATCTTTTTATTGGAGCATTAGCTTCTATTATTGTTATGTGTTTGTTGCCCAATGCCGGAAGTTTTAGTTTTACCATTGCAGGAGCAATGCTCTTTGGCCTTGTTTCACTTATGTTTCTGGATACTTCTATCAATATGGCAATGCAACCATTCAAAATGTTGGTAGGCGATATGGTAAATGAAAAACAAAAAGGTTTTGCGTATTCCGTACAAAGCTTTCTTTGCAATGCCGGAAGTTTGGTAGGCTATTTGTTCCCTTATATTTTTACATGGATTGGCATTTCAAATATTGCTGCCGCGGGAGTTATCCCCGATTCTGTGATCTACTCATTTTATGTAGGCGCTGCCATACTAATGTTGTGCGTTGTCTATACAGTTGTGAAAGTAAAAGAAATGCCGCCCCACGAATATGCTCAGTTTCATGGCATAGAAGAAAAGCCAAAAGAAAAAACCAATTTTATTAAGTTACTTAAAAATGCACCCAAAGTATTCTGGACAGTAGGGTTGGTTCAATTTTTTTGTTGGGCAGCATTTATGTATATGTGGACATATACTAATGGAGGAATTGCCGATACGGTATGGAATACAACAGATGCCAAATCGGCTGAATATCAGGATGCCGGTAACTGGGTCGGAGTCCTTTTTGCAGTACAGGCTATCGGATCTGTTTTTTGGTCTATGGTATTACCTCTGTTCAAGTCTCATAAAGTAGCTTATGTGGTAAGCCTTGTATTGGGAGCATGTGGTTTTATCTCTACGGTCTTTATTCACGATCAGTATCTTTTATTCATTCCTTATTTGCTTATAGGCTGTGCATGGGCAGCTATGCTGGCTTTGCCTTTTACCATTCTTACCAATGCTTTATCGGGGCAGAATATGGGAGCATATCTGGGCTTGTTTAATGGAACTATCTGTCTGCCTCAAATTATTGCCGCTGCACTCGGAGGTGTTGTATTGAGATATATCGGAGGGGGTAGCTCTATAATGATGCTTGTGATAGCAGGTGTGCTTCTTATACTAGGGGCTATTGCCGTATCGTTTATAAAAGAATCCCGAACCGAATCCGAGCTTAAACCGGAAAATGTATGATAATTATTTTTTCAAACTATATATACGATGAATAAATTAATCTTAGTTATTATAGCCTTTGTCTGTATTGGTTTTTCTTGCAATAGAAAACCTCAAGCAGAAGAAGCGAAGGTAGTCGAAAAATGTACTGTAAATCATCCCGATTGGACTCGTAATGCTGTAATATATGAAGTCAATCTAAGACAGTATACAAAAGAAGGTACATTTGCTGCCTTTGAAGAACATTTGCCCCGACTAAAAGAACTGGGTGTTGACGTACTGTGGTTTATGCCCGTTCACCCTATTTCGGAAAAAAATAGAAAAGGAACATTAGGTAGTTATTATGCAGTGAAAAACTACAAAGAAATAAATCCTGAATTTGGAACAAAAAACGATTTTAAGCGTTTGGTCGACAAAGCCCATGAAGCAGGTTTTAAAGTTATTCTTGATTGGGTCGCCAATCATACTGGCTGTGATAATGTGTGGACAGTAGAGCATCCCGACTGGTACATGAAAGATAGTATCGGCGGATTGAAAAGCCCTTACGATTGGACAGATACCTATGAGCTTAATTATGAGAGTAAGGATATGCGTGCTGCAATGCTTGATGCGTTGAAATATTGGATTGCCGATTTTAATATTGATGGTTACCGTTGCGATATGGCTCACGAAGTTCCTACCGATTTTTGGAATAATGTGCGTCCTGCGTTGGACAGTATAAAACCCGTATTTATGTTGGCTGAGTCAGAGAATTATGATTTACTCGAACATGCCTTTGATACAAACTATTCATGGGAATTGATGCACCTTATGGCTGATGTTAATAAAGGTAATAAAAACGCAGAAGATATTCAGGCGTATGTGCAAAAGTTAGATACTATTATGTGTCCGGATGGATATAAAATGAATTTCTTGACTAACCATGACGAAAACTCATGGAATGGTACGGA
>DHNQ01000029.1:164086-164759 GCA_002409595.1 Dysgonomonas sp. UBA5412 | reverse complement strand
AACTCATGGAATGGTACGGAGTTTGAATGTTATGGAAAACTAACCGAAACCTTTGCTGTATTGACTTATACATTGAATGGCATGCCGATGATATATACCGGACAAGAAGTAGGCTTGAAGAAACGGTTGTCTTTCTTTGAAAAAGATGTGGTTGCATCGTGGTTGCCAAATTTGACAACTGTATTTTATAAAAAAATGAATGAGCTGAAACATACCCATCCGGCTCTAAGGGCTGGAGAGTCGGGCGGAAAACCCCGATTCTATACATCATCAGCAAGTAAAGATATTCTTATCTATTCGAGGGAGATTGCCGGCAAGGAATTATTAGTAATGTTAAACTTATCAGGCAAAAACATTACTTATACTAGTAATGATGCTCTGAATAGAAGTAATTATACTGATTACCTTTCAGAGCAGAAGGTAGATAAATTACCGACTTCATTAAAGCCCTATGAATATAAAATATTTACGAGATAATCAATTGTGTCCGTAATAAGGTAAAAAGAAGCCTCGAAAAATTTTCGAGGCTTCTTTCTTAGTATATTTTAGACTTTCTTATGCGATAGTAAGAAGAACAACTCCTTCTAAAACAGAGTCTCCCGTATTAACACATATTTCAGCTACTTTTCCATCAATAGGAGCTTGTATTGCATTTTCCATTTTCATGGCTTCA
>DHNQ01000029.1:163630-163932 GCA_002409595.1 Dysgonomonas sp. UBA5412 | reverse complement strand
TTCACTTCGTCACCCACATTTACCTGAATTCCGATAACGATACCCGGTAGTGGCGATTTTACAGCACCTGCACCGCTGGCAGCAGGTTTGCTTGCACTTGGAGTAGCAGTTGTTGTAGCTTTAGGAGCAGCAGGCGCAGGAGCTGCTTTTGCAGCCGGACGCGAAACCAGACTTACTTCCTCATCGCTATTTACCAACTCTACCTTGTAGTTTGTTCCGTTTACGGCTACTTCAGCAAGGTCGCCCTCCATTTTGTTCACGGCAACTATATATTCTTGTCCGTTGATTCTGTATATGAACTG
>DHNQ01000029.1:162968-163342 GCA_002409595.1 Dysgonomonas sp. UBA5412 | reverse complement strand
GCCAATACTTCTTTTGATATATTTTGATCGCTCATTATTATATTTATTTAGAAGAATTATAGAGGCAGGTTGTCATGCTTTTTAGCAGGGTTAACTTGCTTTTTGGTTCTCAACTGTTCCAAAGCACGTATTACACGGAAACGTGTGTTGCGTGGTTCGATAACATCGTCGATATATCCGTAACGAGCCGCGTTGAAAGGATTGCAGAATAGTTTGTTATATTCTTCTTTCTTGGCAGCAAGTGCTTCAGCAGGGTTTGCAGCATCTTTAATTTCTTTAGCATACAATACTTCAGCAGCTCCGTCAGCACCCATTACTGCGATTTCAGCAGTTGGCCATGCATAGTTGATATCGCCACGAAGTTGTTTACAGCT
>DHNQ01000029.1:11191-162749 GCA_002409595.1 Dysgonomonas sp. UBA5412 | reverse complement strand
CCGTGTGTGATTACACCGCCATATTCTTGTCCTGTTCCAGGAAGGAATCCCGGTACGTCTACTAGAGTAACCAAAGGAATGTTGAAAGCATCGCAAAAGCGTACGAAACGAGCTGCTTTGCGAGATGCGTTAATGTCTAATACTCCGGCAAGATATTTAGGTTGATTTGCTACCACACCAACAGATTGTCCGTTCATACGAGCAAAACCTACGATGATGTTTTTAGCATAATTACCGTGTACTTCAAGGAATTCGCCATTATCTACTACTGCTCCGATAACATTGAACATGTCATAAGGTTTGTTCGGATTGTCAGGGATGATTTCATTCAATGAATCTTCCATTCTGGCAATAGGATCAGTACATTCTTTGCGTGGAGCTTCTTCCATATTGTTTTGTGGAAGGAAACCATATAATTGACGAATAAGAGCAAGTCCGTCGTCTTCGTTTGCTACCGAGAAGTGAGCAACACCCGATTTAGAGGTATGTACACTCGCACCACCAAGGTCTTCTTGAGTAACGTCTTCACCGGTAACAGTTTTTACTACTTTTGGTCCTGTAAGGAACATATAAGAAGTACCTTCTGTCATTAAAGTGAAGTCGGTAAGAGCCGGAGAATATACAGCACCACCGGCGCAAGGTCCGAAGATACCGGATATTTGAGGTATTACACCCGATGCAAGAATGTTGCGTTGGAATATTTCGGCATAACCTGCTAATGCATTAACTCCTTCTTGGATACGTGCGCCTCCCGAATCGTTGATACCGATAACCGGAGCACCTACTTTCATTGCCATATCCATTACTTTGCATATTTTCAATGCCATAGTTTCGGAAAGAGATCCTCCTATTACAGTAAAATCTTGTGCGAAGACGTAAACCAGACGACCGTCTATGGTTCCACATCCGGTAACTACTCCATCTCCCAAAAACTTTTGTTTGTCCATTCCGAAGTTTGTACTACGGTGTTCAACAAACATATCAAATTCTTCGAAGCTACCTTCGTCGAGCAGGATAGCTATACGTTCACGTGCTGTGTATTTGCCTTTTGCATGTTGAGAATCAATTCTTTTCTGACCTCCACCAAGACGAGCTTTTGCACGAAGTTCCATTAGCTCTTTTACTTTTTCAAGTTGGCTCATGTTTTAATATTTTTAATTCTAATAAAAGTTTTAGTCTGTTTAATGCAAAAAAATGACTCTACAACACTATTTTAAAGGTGTAAAGCCATTCCTTTTTTATTTTTTTGGAGTTTCACAAAACTCTGTAAGAACACTACCTGTTGATTTTGGATGAAGGAAAGCAATGTCTAATCCTTCTGCTCCGGCACGTGGTGCTTTGTCGATTAGTTTTACACCTTTTGCTTCTACTTCAGCTAGTGCGTTTGCTACTCCGTCCTCGATGCACCATGCTATGTGGTGGATTCCTTCTCCTTTTTTCTCAATAAATTTAGCGATTGTGCTCTCAGGACTAGTTGGTTCAAGAAGCTCAATCTTAGTTTGTCCTACTTTGAAGAATGCAGTTTTTACTTTTTGGTCTTCTACAACTTCGATGTTGTAACATTTTAGACCTAACACTCCTTCATAATAAGGCAATTGTTCTTCAATGCTTTTTACAGCAATACCCAGATGTTCAATGCGTGAAATATCCATGATTTTAATCGAATAAAAGTTATTATTAGTTTCTGTCAAAGGTACTATTAAATTATAAGACAACGAAATTTATATAACAAAAAAACTTTGCTTTTGCACACAATTGGCTTGAGTGTGCATGTTGCGTTTAGCCTTTCTAAATGAGAGTTTTTTAGTGTTATATCCTTTCTTTTTATCAGCTTCGATGAGGACATTCTAATACTTAAAACAGAGTTTGTCGGTTAAAAGGTTCTTTTAGAAAAAAGGGAACTTTTGGTTAAAAGAACTTATTTGATTAAACAAATTATACTTCTTTTTCATTTAATCTAATACACTACTTTGTTTTACCTTTTAAAGTATGTTTAGTATGAAAATAGGAGAAGCTTTAAAAGTCGGGGATATTCTATATAAAGTAGATCCCAAGAGGTTGTCTGTAAAAACTCTTGAAATTCTTTCTTCCGAAGAAAAGAAGGACACAGTTACAGATTACGAAAATTTTGATCTGGAGAGGAAAAACCGAAAACGATTCATTCAGATGAGAATTGAAAAATTCCCATTCGAGTTTAATGGTTCATTGTACTTCTTAAATGAAGATGAAGCTATTGATTATCTTAAAACTCAAATAGGAATGTAATATTCTGCTCTAAAAAGAAGAAGGCTATATTTTTACTCCAAGTAAAAATATAGCCTTCTTTTCTCTTGAAAATAGTTGCGGGAATTAATGTACTTGTGTTACTTTTCCCGATCCTGATATTGCCTTGTCTATTTGAGGATTACCTTTATATTCAACGTTTCCGCTTCCGGATACCTCTATCTTTAAATACTTATCAGACCAGACTTTAAAATCGCCGCTTCCAGATGTTATACACGATGTAGAGTCGGCTTGCATTGCAAGTGCATTTATTTTACCACTTCCTGATATTATGCTTTTTATAAAAGATGCCTTTCCACCCTTTATCGTCATATCGGCAGAACCTGATATTTTAGTTTCCAGGTTTTGGCATACCAGACTGTCTATGGTTATATCTCCACTGCCAGATAAAGCGATGTTCAGATCTTGCGTTTCTAATTTTCCTTTTATTAATGCAGTTA
Source organism: Dysgonomonas sp. UBA5412 (assembly GCA_002409595.1). Taxonomy (GTDB): domain Bacteria; phylum Bacteroidota; class Bacteroidia; order Bacteroidales; family Dysgonomonadaceae; genus Dysgonomonas. Next base: position 160,026 of record DHNQ01000029.1, on the reverse strand, counting down.
TAGAACCACTGGCCTCCAGACTTTTGAGAGTTGCTGAATTAGTATAAATGTTATATTTAGTAGGTCTGATATTTTCTTTGTTATAGATGCGTAAAACATTGTCACTATTCTCAATGGTCAATAGAGGGAAAATATTTTCATCTACTTCTATTCGCAAATAAGGAGTTGTGTCGTTCTTTTGTTCGTAGTGGAGAGTTGCTCCCCCACTAAATTTTATTTGGCTATAATCTGAAATGTTGATTTCATTCTTTGCAATGTTCCCATTTCCTTTAACCGCATTGAAAGAACAGCTCTGAGTTACGATAGTTAAAAGAACAAAGCTGATAATATACAAGATTGTTTTCATAATGATTTTTTATTGTTTTAATTGTATTTTATAGATATGACGACATATCTTGTAATTAGGTTACATAAAAAGTGATGTTTTTATAAAATAACTTTATTCTTGATGAAAAATATTATCAGTAACAACCATCCCGCAATAAGGAAACAACCTCCTACGGGCGTAATAGGTCCTAAAAAACGAAGATTAATATTCCAATGTTCGGCAAAAGATAGGAAGTAGATGCTGAAGGAGAAAAAGAAAACTCCTGCTATTAAACAAATTGCTGCCCATTTCTCGACAGATGTTGTAAACGACAGTGCTAATCCTATTATTAATAATACAATGGCATGATACATCTGATACCGTACGCCCGTCTCGAAACTGACAAGCTTTTCTGCCGATAATATTGATTTGAAGGCGTGAGCGCCAAATGCTCCCAGTATAACAGAGAGCATGCCGTAAACACCTGCTGTAATTAATACAAATTGTTTCATTTTCGGTCTGTTATAGGTGTATAAGATCTTATTTCTGCTGCATTCTTATATGCAGGGCGTATGATCCGTTTTTGTTTGAAATTCAATTCCTCTATCCGATGTGCGCTCCAACCCACTATACGCGCCATTGCAAACAGAGGGGTATATATTTCCTGAGGCAAACCAATCATATCATATACAAATCCTGAATAGAAATCGACGTTTGCACAAACTTGTTTGTTTACATTCTTTCCCTTTCTTTCCATAAAGTTGAATATCGCTCTTTCTTCAAGAAGGGTATAAAAATTGTATTCGGCTTCTCGTCCTTTTTCCTTTGCCAAATCTTTAGCCATTTCTTTCAGCAACATGGTACGAGGATCGGATATTGTGTATATAGCGTGTCCGATACCATATATAAGACCACTTTTGTCGTATGCCTCTTTATTTAATATCTTTAAAAGATAACTGTCTATTTCTTCTACACTGGTCCAATCTTTTACATGTGTCTTTATGTTTTTCAACATGTCTATGACTTTCAGATTAGCTCCTCCATGCAAAGGTCCTTTGAGAGAGCCTATACCCGCTGCAATGGCAGAATATGTGTCAGTTCCGGCGGAACTTGTAACACGTACGGTAAATGTAGAGTTGTTTCCTCCCCCATGATCGGCATGAACCATCAAGGCTAAGTCTAATATCTTTACATCCAGAGGCGTGTAATGGCGACCTTTCATCATATAGAGAAAGTTTTCAGCCAACGATAAGTTTGGTTGCGGATGCCTTATGTGTAATGATTTTCCATTGCTATGCCTTAGTGCATTGTGGGCGTATGCTATAATGGTCGGAAATGTAGCAATGAGGTTTAGCGACTGCATAATTAGATTGTCGGGACTGGTATCGTCCGGCTTTTCATCAAAAGTATATAATTCCAAGACGCACCTTGCCAGATAATTCATTATATCATTTCCTGCAAGATCGAGTATATGCATAATGATTTTAGGTTTTAAATCCATCATACAACTCAACAGTTCTGAAAACTCTGCCAATTCCGGTTTGTTCGGTAGATTTCCCGACAATATAAGATAGACTACTTCTTCAAATCCGAGCCTGTCTTCTTTCTGGGCTCCTCTTACTATATCTTCCAGGCTTATGCCTCTGTATATCAGTTTTCCCGGGATAGGGATCAGTTTTCCGCTTTCATCACGATCGTAGCCTACTACATCACCCACTTTGGTGAGCCCGACTACTACTCCCGTATGGTCTTCGTTACGTAAACCACGTTTTACATTTAGTTTGGTAAATAGATCTGGGTCAAAAAAGCTCGTAACCTTAATGGTTTCCGACATTTTATCTACTATTTCTTTATCTTTTAATCTATCCATAGCATAGCTCTTATATGGTTTTCACTCTAAATTATATTATTGAAAGAGATATTGTCGTCTTTGTTTTCTGCCTTAAAAAAAAGTGACAAAGGTGACAGTATTTCAATGAGATTTTCTTTTTGTTTCTTTTCTGAGAACGGCTGTTGTATCCAAAAGCCGGCTAGATATAGATAAATTTAAGGTGTTTTTGTCTTTTATTGAAACACCTTTGGGTGTGGGGAGGTTTATATTTATGTTTTAAAATATTAAATCACAATTCCTCTCTGTCGGATTTATGGCAGCCCCAAGATTTTTATAAAATTTTATGGCAGGTTCATTCCAGTCTGAAACTTGCCATCGGAGACGGTTGCATTTTGTTTGCTTAGCGTACGTTATTATTTCATTGATGAGCCTTGTTCCAATACCTATGCCCCGATGCTCTTTACAGATATAAAGATCATCCATATACATTGCTTTGCCTGACCATGTATAGTAAGTGTAGAAATATGTCGCATAACCTACAATCTTGTTTTCATCCGTGCGGGCAACAAAACCTTTGAGATATTCTTTTTCTTCTCTCATTTGTTCCACACTATTGGTCATACTATCTTCCAGTTTTTCAAATGTGGCAAATTCTGAAAAAAGAGACAGCAACTCCTCGAAGTCTGATTCTTTTATCGCTTCAATTTTTATATTCATTACAGTAGGCTCTAACTTTTATTGTTTCATGTAATTCAGAGCACTACCTGCTTTGAACCATTCTATTTGGATCCTATTGTAGGTGTGAGCTACTTCAAATGATTCTTTGCTTCCATCGGCATGGGTAAGTTCAATAATCAGATTCTTGCCCGGAGCAAAATTATTTAGCCCCAGAATGCTTAACTTGTCATTTTCCAATATCTTGTCGTAATCATCTTTGTTGACAAAAGTAAGAGCCAACATTCCTTGTTTCTTCAGATTGGTTTCGTGTATACGGGCAAATGATTTCACAAGTATTGCTTTTACATTCAAGAATCGAGGTTCCATTGCTGCATGTTCACGCGAAGATCCTTCTCCATAGTTCTCTTCGGCAACAACTATCGAGCCAAGCCCTTCTGACTTAAATTTGCGGGCAAGTTTTGGCACAGCAATATATTCACCCGTTTGAATGTCCAATACCGAATTGGTCTTTCCGTTAAAGGCATTAACCGCACCTATGAGCATATTGTCTGAAATGTTGTCCAAATGTCCTCTGAATCGCAACCAAGGACCTGCCATAGATATATGATCGGTAGTACATTTTCCTTCTACTTTGATCAATAAAGGTTGATCTATTATGTCTTTTCCGTCCCAAGCCGGAAATGGCTTAAGTAATTGCAAACGTTGCGAATCGGGAGAAATGCTTATTTCTATATCTTGTCCGTTTGCTGCCGGAGCTACAAAGCCGGAGTCTTCCATGTCGTAACCTTTTGGTGGTAATTCATAACCTTTTGGTTCTTGCAGTTTTACTTGTTCTCCATTTTTATTGATTAATGTATCTGTCATTGGATTGAAGCACAAGTCTCCAGCTATGCTGAGTGCCGCTACTATTTCGGGCGATGTTACAAAAGCATGCGTGTTGGGATTTCCATCATTTCTTTTTGCAAAATTTCGATTGAATGATGTCACAATTGAATTAGGGCGTTCCGGATTATCCGACTCTCGTTTCCATTGTCCGATACAAGGACCGCAGGCATTTGCCATGATGGTTGCTCCGGCTTCTTCGAAGATTGATAACACTCCGTCTCTTTCGGCGGTGTATCGTACTTGCTCCGATCCGGGATTTATTATAAACTGGGCTTTTACCTCTATCCCTTTATTTTTAGCATCGGCTACTATCGAGGCGGCTCTTGTCATATCTTCGTATGAGGAGTTTGTACATGAGCCTATTAAGCCAACTTCCATTTGTTGAGGATAACCCTTTTCTTTTACTACCTTGGCAAACTCTGAAATAGGATGAGCTGCATCAGGCGTAAAAGGTCCGTTTACATACGGTTCGAGAGTAGATAAATTTATTTCGATTACTTCATCGAAATATTTATGAGGAGCTGTTTCTATATCACTGTCGGGTTTCAAGTATTCGGCAATCTTGTCAGCAGCCTCAGCAACATCTTTTCTGTTGGTTGCTTTCAGGTATTCTGACGAACGTTCGTCGTATGGAAATATTGAGGTGGTTGCACCCACTTCCGCTCCCATATTGCATATTGTTGCTTTTCCTGTGGCCGAAAGTGAAGCTGTTCCCTCTCCAAAATATTCGATTATGGCATTTGTACCTCCTTTTACGGTCAGGATTCCTGCCACTTTTAATATAACATCTTTAGGCGACGCCCATCCCGATAATTTTCCGGTAAGTTTTACTCCTATTATTTTAGGCATTTTTAGTTCCCAAGGCATTCCTGCCATCACATCCACAGCATCTGCTCCGCCCACACCGATAGCTATCATGCCAAGTCCTCCTGCATTAGGAGTATGTGAGTCTGTACCTATCATCATACCTCCGGGAAATGCATAATTCTCCAATACCACCTGATGGATAATACCTGCACCGGGCTTCCAAAACCCTATGCCAAATTTGTCGGATACAGCACCCAAAAAATCATAAACTTCTTTGTTTGTGATTTCAGCAGTATTCAAGTCTTCTTTTGCCGATTTATATGCCTGTATGAGGTGGTCGCAATGCACTGTCGATGGTACTGCAACTGTGGTGCGTCCCGAATTCATCAATTGTAATAATGCCATTTGGGCTGTTGCATCCTGCATGGCAACTCTGTCGGGTGCAAAATTTACATAATCTTGTACTCTTACAAAGTCTTTTATTGTTTCTTCTTTCGAAAGATGTGCATAAAGTATTTTTTCACAGAGCGTTAGTGGTCTTTTTAATGCTTTTTTAGCATTTTCAACTTTAGTTGGATAGTTTTCATAAAAGTTGCGAATCATATTTATGTCGAAAGTAGAACTTTTCATTACAGATTGATGTTTTTTGGAGTGGTTGAACTTAATTTTGATAAAAACAAAGTTAATAAAAATATCTTATGATTTTATTCATGTAATTTTTTTTACATACATTTTCAGAAAATAATAGTTTTTTAGAATGATGGCTTTAGTATATCAAGTCTTGTCGTGAGACCTAAAACTATTTGTATTGCTTTGTTTTAGGCATTTATCTTATTTGTAGTTCCAAAATAGAATATAAGAAACTATTTATCGTTAATAAAAAAATAAGATAATGTTTCATCTTTTATATGGCATAATCTAATACAAAAAGAGTTTATGATTAAACTTTCAATCATTAAATATGTCAAAGTTTAAAAATCGGGGAATGCTATTCAATAGTATTTTCTTACTTTTGTAATTCTAAAAAAATTGTATTGCATGAGAAGCAGCTTAATTATATTATTTTTATTATTCAGTACATTAACCATTTATGCACAACCATCATCTGAGAAATTAATAAAGCAAGGTGTTGTTTTGCACGATAAAGGGCGGTATAAGGAGGCTATTTCCTGTTATGAAGAAGCCTTGAAGGTGAATCCTACTTCCATGTCAGCTGTTTATGAGATGTCGCTATCTTATTTATTGTTGAAGGACTATGACAAAGCGATAAGGAATAGCACAAAAGTGATTGCTGCCAATTTTCAGCCATTATTGATGGATGCCTATATTGTAAAAGGTACGGCATTGGCTAATCAGGGCAAGACGGGCGATGCTCTCAAGCTATTGAATGAGGCATTGGCTAAATGTGGCGACGAATATTTGATTCATTTTAATCTTGGACTTTGCTATTTCAATAATAAAAATAATGGCATGGCGGCACAGCATTTGCGAAAAGCAATTGAGATAGATGCTACTCATGCCAGTGCTTTTCTTTTGTATGCTTATGCATTGAATGATCTGGGGCAATGGGTACAAAGTTTCTACGCATTTCATTTCTTTCTATTGCTCGAACCTAATACGGCTCGGTCGAAAGATGCCTTTAGTGAGATGCTTGATATTATCAATGCTAAGTTAGAGCCGGGATCAGACAAGCTTGGTCCGGAAGATAAAGTTGACCGAAAGAGGCTTTATGAGGCAATACAAAGTAAAAAGACAGGTGCTACGGACGAAGTTTCTCAATATGAATTTTTTGTAGAGGCTTCGAAACAAATATTCTTTACATTGGCTCAAATACAAGATGATTCACAAAACGGACTTCTTTGGTTTTTCTTTGTCCCCACATACGATGAAATATTGGAGTCTGGGCATTTCGATACATATTGTCGTTACGTCAGTGTGGCTTATTTTCCGGAATCGCTTAAGTGGTGGGATAATAACAAGCTTCAGGTGGACAACTTTATTGAATGGTTCGAAAATGGACAAGGTAGTGCCGATTCAGATGCTGAGGATGGGGATGATTCAGACTTGGATGAATAAAGAAGAAAAGTAGATGTTACCGGAGGTAGAGAACAATTTAATAAAGAGGCTTAACGATCCTGAGACTCAGCAGGTGGCTTTTTCTGAACTGGTAAAAGAGTTTAGCGAGTCTTTATATTGGCAGATACGCAAAATAGTAATAGGTCACGATGATGCTAACGATGTATTGCAAAATACTTTTATTAAAGTATGGACAAGTATTGAAAATTTCAGAGGAGATTCGAAATTATCTACATGGCTTTACCGAATAGCGATCAATGAATCTATTACCTTTTTGAACAAGCAACGTGCCCAAAATAATGTATCTTTAGATGATGCAGATACTTATCTTATTTCTCGTCTCGAAGGAGATGAGTATTTTGATGGAGATGAAGCTCAGTTAAAATTACAAAAAGCGGTGCTGAGACTTCCTGAAAAACAACGGATTGTGTTCAATATGAAATATTTCGATGAAATGAAATATGAAGATATTTCTGAGATTCTGGAAACGTCAGTAGGAGCGTTGAAAGCGTCATATCATCATGCCGTGAAAAAAATAGAAGAATTTTTATCAACAAAAGATTAAACCTTTTTATCTCTGTCTAGTCTATTATTATAAGGTATAAAGGATATTTAATAATACATATTATGTTGGATAGTTTTGACAAAAAAAAGAATCCGTTTAAAGTTCCCGAAAATTATTTCGAGAATTTTAATACTGAAATAATGAGCAAACTTCCCGAAAAACAAGTTGAAAAGGCGAAGATTGTACCATTGTGGAAAAAGGTATTGCCTTGGACTGCTGTGGCCGCAGTATTCTGTGGTGTTATTTTCTCGACAGGAATCTTAAAAAATAATACTTCGTCCGAACCTGCGCCATCGGTGTCTACGGCATTGGCTTCTTCTGAAGAGGAAGATTACTACTTATTCTTGGAAGATGAAGTGGTAAAATCCAGATATAGAGATATGATGTACAATAATTAAAATAATAAATATATTATATGAAATTTAAGAGTATTCTGACATTTATATTATTACTATGTTTGACTCTTTCGGTAAATGCTCAAAACAGAAAAGGCAAATTTGACTTCGATGCTATAAAAAAGGAAAAAGGAGAATTTTTGAAGAAAGAAATGAATCTGACCGATGCAGAAGCCGATGCTTTTCTGCCATTGGAAGCAGAATTCATGTCAAAAAAATATGAAGTCAACAGAGATGCACGCAGAGAAACCAGAGCTTTGAAGAGAAAAGAGAATAAGACTGATGCAGACTATAAACGAATAACTCAATTGAATCTGGAATCGGAGCAAAAAGAAGCTCAGATTCAGATGGAATATTATAAGAAATTTGGAAATGTGTTGTCTGCTGAAAAAATTGAAAAATACAGAAGTGCTGATCTTCGCTTTAAGGAATTAATGCTTGAGCGTCATCGTAAAAGAGAAAACGCAAGAGGACAAAACCGCTAAGAGAAGAAATTGTTTATAAAAATTGACATAAAGTTTGTTTTATTCTAAAAAATACATACATTTGTTTTTATAAAAGAATTAGACATGTACAATACAATACATCATCATCATTTTATATTACTGCCATAAGGTGAGTAACATATATTGATGTGATGCTAACAAAAATATAGAAAGAGCTTACCTTAGTAGGGTAAGCTCTTTTTTTGTCGAAATAAAAACATAAAAACTAAATATATTATGGTATTAAGAATTGCAGTACAATCGAAAGGGCGTTTATTTGAAGAAACAATGGAACTTCTGCAAGAAGCCGGAGTAAAACTGAATAATATAAAGCGAACATTACTTGTTCCGGCAAAAGATTTTCCGGTCGAAATCCTATTTCTCAGAGACGATGATATTCCTCAGGCAGTAGCAACCGGAGTTGCGGATATAGGAGTGGTCGGCGAAAATGAATATGTAGAAAAGAATGAAGAGGCTGTTGTTATAAAACGTTTGGGATTTAGTAAATGCCGTTTGTCATTAGCAATACCGAAGGATGAAGAATATACCGGAATTAATTGGTTTCAGGGAAAGAAAATTGCAACATCTTATCCTCATATCCTAAATCAGTATCTGAAAGATAAGAACATTCAATCCGAAATACATGTAATCAGTGGTTCGGTCGAAATATCTCCCAGTATTGGTCTTTCCGATGCTATCTTTGATATTGTAAGCTCAGGAGGAACATTGGTCAGTAATAGATTGAAAGAAGTAGAAGTTCTAATGAAATCAGAAGCTTTGATGATAGCGACAAAGAACTTATCTTCCGAAAAGAAAGATATCTTGGATGAACTTATCTTTAGAATAGAAGCTGTACAGACCGCAACTGATAAAAAATATGTACTTTTGAATGCTCCTGAAGACAAGCTGGATCAGATTACAGCTATTCTGCCGGGTATGAGAAGTCCTACCATTACTCCGTTAGCAACTAAAGGTTGGTGTTCGGTACAATCGGTAGTTGACGATAAACGCTTCTGGGAAGTAATCAGTAACCTGAAAGCATTGGGAGCAGAAGGAATAATTGTTTTACCAATCGAAAAAATGATTTTATGATAGAAGTCACAAGGGATATTTTGCTTAAACCCCTTTCGGTAGATGATATATTTAAGATTTTCAATACATTGGATAGCGAGCGAGAGTATTTGCGAGAATGGCTACCATTTGTAGATACGACAAAAGAGGTTCAGGATACGGCAAATTTTGTGAATCACGTTCTGCTTGCAGAGGAAAAGCAATTCACTATCTATTATCAGGATAAATTTGTTGGGCTTGTCGGGTTTAAAGATACGGATCAGGATAATAAGAAAACTGAGATCGGATATTGGTTGTCACAATATGTTCAAGGTTTGGGTATAATGACGCAGTCCGTACTTCGGCTGATAAAATATGCCTTCACAGAATTGGATATGAACAGAATACAGATAACTGTGGCAGTAGATAATCATAGAAGTAAAAAAATACCTATCAAATTGGGCTTTCAGTTGGAAGGAATAGAACGTGATGGATTGCTACTTGTCGATAATGTTTATACTGATATTGCAATCTACAGTTTATTGAAAAGAGAATTTAAAGGATAAACAAATGCAGATAATAAAATACCCTGCCCCCTCAGATTGGGCAAATATTTTGACCCGCCCCACGTTCGATACTTCACAGTTGAACGAAACAGTCGAAACTGTGCTTTCGGATATAAGGCAAAGAGGTGATGCTGCTGTCTTTGAATATGAAGAAAGATTTGATAAAGTCAAACTATCATCTCTTGCAGTAACAGATGACGAGATAAAAGCGGCAGACAAATATATTTCAGACGAATTGAAAGATGCAATCCGTTTAGCAAAGAAAAATATAGATACATTTCATCGCAGTCAAATATTCGAAAGTAAAAAAGTAGAGACTGCCGAAGGTGTGACATGTTGGCAAAAATCTGTTGCCATTGAGAAGGTCGGCTTATATATTCCGGGAGGAACAGCACCATTGTTCTCTACCGTTCTTATGTTAGCCATTCCGGCAAAAATTGCAGGATGCAAAGAAATCGTATTATGTTCTCCGCCAAATAAAGAAGGGCAGATTCACCCCGCAATCCTTTTTGCAGCAAAAGAAGCAGGCGTAAATAAAATATTCAAAGCTGGAGGTATTCAGGCTGTTGGAGCTATGGCGTATGGGACTCAATCTATACCTAAGGTTTATAAAATATTTGGTCCCGGTAATCAATATGTGATGGCTGCCAAGCAATTGGTAAGCCTTCGGGATGTAGCCATTGATATGCCGGCAGGACCGTCGGAAGTGCAAGTTATAGCAGACGAAACGGCGAATCCGGCATTTGTAGCAGCCGATCTGCTTTCTCAGGCTGAACATGGAAGAGACAGTCAGGTCATACTCACTACAACAAGTGAACCTCTTATATCCGATGTTTTGCAAGAGATAGAATTACAACTATTTGAACTTCCTCGACGCGAAATTGTTGAGAAAGCTTTAGAAAACAGTAAGCTGATCTTATTAAAGACCGATAATGAAGTCGTGAAAATGACCAATCTCTATGCTCCTGAACATCTTATAATAGAAACATCAGATTATATGGATATTGCAGATCGGATTATTAATGCCGGATCAGTATTTTTGGGGCATTATACGCCGGAGAGTGCGGGAGACTATGCTTCGGGAACAAATCATACTTTGCCTACAAATGGATATGCTAAAGCTTATAGCGGAGTCAATCTGGATAGTTTTGTAAAAAAAATAACTTTCCAGAAAATTACTAAAGATGGAATTCAGAATATAGGAAAAGCAATAGAAATAATGGCTGAAAATGAAGAACTGTTTGCCCATAAAAATGCAGTAACATTACGACTCAAAAAATGATACAGCCGCACATAATAAAATACAAGAGTCGGGAATACGATCAGATGCTTACCCTTCGCACAAAGGTGCTTCGCGAACCTTTAGGTTTAAACTTTTCAGATAAAGATTTGCAGGCGGATGAAGATGATATTCTTCTCGGTCTCATTTCTGCCGATACAAACCAGATGGTAGCCTGTTGTATTCTGAGTCCGATTGATAAGGTTGAGGTGAAACTTCGGCAGATGGCTGTGGCAGAGGATTCTCAAAATAGAGGATTAGGTACCAGTATGCTGTCCTTTGCCGAATATGTTGCAGAGCAGGAGGGGTTTGAAAGAATAACATTACATGCAAGAAAAGTAGCTTTAGGTTTTTATCTAAAATATAACTATAAAATAATAGGAGAGGAGTTTACGGAAGTAGGCATTCCTCACTTTGAGATGAATAAACAAATCAGAATGGAAAAAGAAAAACAACAAGTGATAGATGAGGTGTCGAAATATATAGATATTTCACTTACTCCTTTCGGTAAACCTCAAAGAGGTGTGATAGATGTTGAAAAAAGAGATCCGATGTATGATGGCAACGGTATTGTTTATATGCTTTCCGTATTTGAAAAAGGAGAATTGGTCAACAATCGTATCGGTACATATATGGTCTTGTTAAACAAAGGAGATCAGGCAGGATTCCATGAACACGGAAGCAAAAAAGAGCAAGAACTATATGTCATTGTTCATGGTAAAGGCGAATATATCGAACGTATAGGAGCAGAGAATATTACCCGAAGATTCGAACTAAAAAAAGGAAATGTAACCTCTATTCAGGGCGATAATAATTATCATTCTATTATAAATTCAGGTGACGAACCTCTTATTATATTTGTAGTCACCACATACGAAAAAGCTTGATGTTAAATATTTTTACAAATAAAATAGATTCATTTTTAACAATTATGCTTACATTTAAGCAACTAACTATTTGTTGAATATCTAAATCTGTTATGTTATGAGTAAAAGAATATTGATGCTCGCAGGCGATTTTGTAGAAGATTATGAATTGATGGTTCCCTATCAGGCACTTTCTGCTATAGGATTTCATGTCGATGTCGTATGTCCCGGAAAGAAAGCCGGAGATACAGTAGCTACAGCTATTCACGATTTTGTTGGCTTTCAGACATACGTTGAATTAAGAGGGCATAACTTTGCCTTGAATAAGAGTTTTGATAAAGTTAAACTTGAAGATTATGCCGGCTTATATATTACCGGCGGACGCGCTCCTGAGTATATTCGTCTTGATCCCAGAGTGATTCAGTACACTCAATACTTTTTTGAGAAAAATCTGCCTGTAGCGGCTATTTGTCATGGGATACAAATTCTAACGGCAGCCAATGTGGTCAAAGGTCGTACCCTTACCTGTTATGTCGCCGTAGGACCGGAGGTTACTCTTGCCGGAGGTATATACAAAGATATACCTGCAACCGAAGCTATCACCGATGGTAATCTGACCACATCTCCTGCATGGCCGGGGCATCCTGCCATCTTGAGAGAATTTTATAAACTTTTGGGAGTTAAGATAGAGATCTAGGTCTGTACTGTTACAGCTCTCAATAATGTATAGTAATTACTTATGATAATAATGTCCTTTGTATATAAGAATTATAAATAGACACAATCTATATACAAGGGACATTGATATGAACAATCGCAAAATATAATGGATTTACAATTGTTAGTTCGCAAAAATATCTGGGAGATGAAGCCTTATTCATCTGCTCGTGATGAATTTAAGGGAGAAGCTTCTGTTTACCTCGATGCTAATGAAAACCCTCTGAACGATAAATATAATCGTTATCCCGATCCCTTGCAGTGGAAACTTAAAGAGAAAATATCGCAGGTGAAGGAAATCGGAGCAGATAAGATTTTTCTTGGCAATGGTAGCGATGAACCGATTGATCTGGTGATACGTATTTTTTGCGAACCTCGGGTTGATAATATTGTGGCCATAGACCCTACTTATGGAATGTATCAGGTATGTGCCGAGATAAATGATATAGAGTACCGAAAAGTATTGTTGGACGACAATTTTCAGTTAAATGCACAAAAGCTTTTAGATACTGCCGATTCTAACACCAAACTTATATTTCTTTGTTCACCCAATAATCCTACCGGAAATTTGTTGAATAGAGTAGAGATTGAAAAAATATTAAATCAATTTAAAGGTATTGTTATAATAGATGAAGCCTATGTCGATTTTGCTTCCGAACTATCGTGGCTTAAAGAATTAGCTAAGTATCCAAATCTGATTGTATTGCAAACATTTTCTAAAGCATGGGGCTTAGCTGCGGTACGTTTAGGTATGGCTTTTTCTTCGCCTGATATTATAAAACTTTTTAACAAAGTAAAATATCCTTATAATATTAATATCCTTACTCAGAATTATGTGAGTGAAGAGTTGGAAAGTTCCGATTTGAGAAAGGATTGGATACAGACTTTGCTGAAAGGGCGAGACTACTTAATGTCAGAGTTGCCCAAACTCACCTTTGTACAGAAGATATACCCAACCGACTCTAATTTTATATTAGTAAAGGTTGATAATGCCAACGGGTTATATCAGCAGTTAGCCGAGAGAGGCGTAATTGTTCGCAATCGCAACGCTGTGTCGCTATGTGCAGGTTGCCTGCGTATTACTGTTGGAACGGATGAGGAAAATAAAACACTAATAAAAGTCTTAACTTCCCTCTAAAAAAGGAAAAATACAAAATATGAAAAAGAAGGCATTGTTTATTGATCGGGATGGAACTATTGTGATTGAACCACCTGTTGATTATCAATTAGATAGTTTTGAGAAATTAGAATTTTATCCAAAGGTTATTCGTAACCTTTACTTTATTCGTAAAAATCTCGACTTTAAATTTGTTATGGTAACTAATCAGGATGGATTGGGGACAGCATCTTTTCCCGAAAATACCTTTTGGCCCGTGCATAATCTGATGCTGAAAACACTACAAGGAGAAGGTGTTACATTTGACGATATACTTATCGACCGAAGTTTTCCCGAAGATGATGCGCCCACTCGCAAACCACGTACGGGTATGCTTACACATTATCAGACCGAAGAGTACGACTTGGCTCAATCTTATGTGATCGGAGATCGGATGACTGATGTGGAGTTGGCCAAAAATCTGGGAGCAAAAGCAATTTTACTCCGAGACGATATTGAAGTCCCTTCCGAATTGAAAGATATTTGTGTGCTGCAAACTACAGATTGGGATGTTATCAGTGAATTCTTATTTGCTGGAGAACGAAAAGCAACAATAAAAAGAGAAACAAAGGAAACAAATATCTTTGTATCCATTAATCTTGATGGTAAAGGTGTTTGCGACATCTCCACCGGACTTGGCTTTTTTGATCATATGCTTGATCAGATTGGCAAGCATGCCGGAGTCGACCTTACAATAAAAGTAGACGGAGATCTCAATGTAGACGAGCATCATACCATCGAAGATACGGCTATCGCCTTAGGCGAGGCATTATATAAAGCTTTAGGCAATAAGAGGGGGATAGAGCGATATGGCTACTGCTTACCTATGGACGATTGTTTATGTTCGGTTGCCCTCGACTTTGGCGGACGCCCTTGGCTAGTGTGGGATGCCGAGTTTCATCGGGAAAAAGTAGGAGATATGCCTACCGAAATGTTCCTCCATTTCTTTAAGTCGCTGAGCGATTCGGCAAAGATGAATCTAAATATTAAAGCTGAAGGTGCAAATGAGCATCATAAAATAGAAGGAATTTTTAAAGCTTTTGCACGTGCTGTAAAGATGGCAAAGAGAAGAGATATTTTTAATTATGAACTACCTTCGACCAAAGGAGTTATTTAATTTAATCAATATCCTAATACAATAAATAGAGCCAGTCTTTGTTTTTATAGATAGATTAACTACCCATTTTTCATTTTTTGTGTAAGTTTGCACCGATGAAAAAATATATATTGACAATACTCCTATTTCTTATGATATTCTTGCCAATGAGCGCACAGGATAATCGTAAGACGCTATCCGATTTGAAGGAGCAAACAAGCGATTCGCTTCATCTTAACCATAATCATAACGGTCTTCCCTTCAAAGGAGATAAAATAATAGATACTGTCAAAGTAAAGGAGCCTTCTATGTACGCATGGAAAATAACTCCACGACTGGGGGAACGTATCTTTGTTCCTATGGATACAGCCGTTTTTGATTTTCATCAAAGTATGCTTGTCGAAGGGCAAAGTGTAGCAATGGGCTATTTGGGAAATGTGGGATCGCCGGCACAGTCGAAAATATTCTTTGATAGACCTGAGCCTTCACGTTTTGTATTTCTTGATGCCATGTATCTGTGGCGTAAAAATCCCGAAAACCAATATTTTATGAATACAAAAGTACCATATTCAAATGTCCGCTATCAGAGTGGCGGTGGAGGTCAAAGTGCGGAAAATCGTCTGCAAACAGAATTGACTATGAATATGGGAAAGAAGTTAAATGTAGGGTTTGATTTTGATTATGTCTACTCTCGCGGATTCTATAATTCATTGTCAAATAAGCAGGTAAGCTATGATTTTTATGCCAGCTATATTGGTGATAAGTATAAAATGCATGCTTTCTTTCATAATAATAATTTTACTAATGTTGAAAATGGAGGTATCTCTGATCTTGATTATATTTTAAATCCTGATGCTGAAAATATAAAGCGTGCCGGTTTTAGTGGAAAATCGCTGGATATTCCGGTCAGAATACAGGATACTTGGAATAAGCTAAGGGGGCGTACCTTATATGTTACCAATCGCTATGACCTTGGGAATGACGAGGAAGAGTATATGGTTAATGATTCGACTAAGGCTTGGCGAAAGAAGCAAAATTATATTCCTTTAGCAAGTGCTATTCTCACTACTAATTATACCGATCAGCGCAGGCGTTTTAAGTCTACCGATCTTTATTTGGATGATCTTTATAAACCATTGGGAGATAGCTTGGCAAGAGATAAAAATAATCCTAAATATAAGACTGATGTGAATGACTTTATGTCATATTATTCTTTTAAGAATACATTAGCTTTAGCTATGAATGAAGGTTTTAGGGATTGGACTAAATTTGGTTTGACTGCATTTATCGAGTATGACATGCGTAAATATTCCATGCCCGGAGAGATCCCCGGTCTACATAGTAGATACAGCGACGATGCTCTTACAGTAGGAGGTGTTTTGTCGAAAGAGAAAGGGAAATATCTGAGATATAAAGCGTCAGCAGAGCTTAATCTGTTGGAGGGAAATGATTCTAAACTCGAAGGTGAAGTAACTACAATGCTTAAAGTGTTTGGTAAAGATGTTTCCGTCAAGGCAAATGCATATGTGAAGAATATAAGACCAAGTTTTTTTCAGCGCAATTTTTCTACAAAATATTGGAATTGGACAGATGAAGGAACTAATTATAGTAATACTAGGCGGGTCTATATAGGAGGCGAATTAAATCTTCCTGAAACCTCTTTTTCCAAAACTCGGATAAGTGGAGGTTTGGAGACGGTAAAGGATTATTTATATTTTGATTCTAATCGCGATCAAAAACAAGAATCGGGAGATGTGCAGATTTATGCATTAAGACTAGACCAAAACCTGACTGCTGGTATTTTTCATTGGGATAATCAGGTCGTTTACCAGAAATCCAGTAATCAGAACGTTATTCCTTTGCCTGAGTTGAGTTTGTATTCTAACTTGTATCTTACTTCCAAGATAGCTAAAGTACTTACTTTGCAATTGGGAGCAGATGTTCATTATCATAGTCGTTATTATATGCCCGGCTACGAACCCCTTACTATGCAGTTTTATAATCAAAGAGATGTTGAGTTGGGTAACTTTCCTGTTGTTACAGCTTATATTAATTTACATCTAAAATTTACCCGATTCTTCCTGATGATGTATAATGTTGCTGATGGAATGGGTAATAAGGAATCATTTTCATTATATAGATACCCTGTAAATCCTCGTATTCTGAAGCTTGGAATCTCTTGGCGTTTTAATAATTAATCAGTCATGGCTAATAAAAAAACGTTAGTTTTCATTATTGCAGTTATTTTAATTGTATCAGGGATCGTTTTTTTTACTGTAAAAAGCTTGGAAAGTTCACCGCGAGACTATCCTCAGATAGAAAAAAGTGGTGTCATAAATTTTGTGACAGATTATAACTCTATCGGCTACTATGTTTCCGATGATACTATTGCCGGCTTTAATTATGAACTGATTCAATTGCTTAAATCTTATATACCTCTGAATGTCGAAGTATATTTAGAATCTAATCTTGATAAATGTATAGAAGGTTTGAAAAGTGGTAAATATGATGTTTTGGCACGTAATATTCCGGTTACATCAGAATTGAGAGATACGCTTAGTTTCACCGAACCAATAGCCCAGAATCGTCAAGTCCTAGTACAGAGAAAAAAAGACTATAATAATGGCGTCGAGCCTATAAGAAGCCATCTCAATCTGGCAAAAAAGGAATTGTATGTTCCGTTAAATTCTCCGGCAATTCTGCGTATACGAAACTTGTCACACGAAATTGGAGATACAATATTTATCAAGGAGGATGAAAACTATAATTCGGAACAGTTGGCGATGCTGGTTGCAACTAAGAATATTGATTATGCTGTCTGCGATGCAAAGATAGCAGCGTCTGTAGCCAAATCGTTGCCCGAAATAGATTATTCAACACTGATAGGCTTTACCCATATAGAAGCATGGGCTGTGAGTGAAGAATCACCCTTACTTTTGGACTCTATCAACTCATGGATTAAAAAAGTAAAAAATAGCCCTCAATATATTGTTATATATAAAAAGTATTACGAATAGATTCTTTTTATCAAAAATGACTTTTTGTAATAGAAAAAACAAATAAAGTTTCGAAATAGATAAATCGTCTCTTTATCCTTAGCAAGTTGTGTATTTCGGTTCCTATATTAATACTTGTTATTTGATAAAAAAATGATTAAAATTGCTATCTTGACTTTGCAATGATATAAAAAAAAAGTACCTTCGTGAGGTTTAATTTAAATAACAAAAGTGGAATCTTTCTTTCGAACGCATAAATACTTGGTGGAGCATCTGGACGATGTTATTCCTCGATTATTGATGACGCAGATTGACTGGACTCAGCGTTTAATAGGTATAAAAGGAACCAGGGGTGTAGGCAAAACAACTTTCTTGCTTCAGTATGCAAAGGAGTTTTTTGATGTCGAAAAGAAAGATTGTCTTTATATAAATTTGAATCAGTTCTACTTTACAGTAAGAACAATAACCAGTTTTGCAAAAGAGTTTGTAGAAAATGGAGGGAAAACATTATTATTAGATCAGGTTTATAAATACCCCGAATGGTCTAAAGAATTGCAGGAATGTTACGAACAGTTTCCTCAATTAAAAATAGTGTTTGCCGGCTCTACAATGATGAAGTTGGAAGAAGATGAAGTCTTAGCACCCATTGTAGACGTATATAACTTGAGAGGTTTTTCCTTCAGAGAATTTTTGAATATTTTGTTTCATAAAGATTTTCCGGCTTATACTCTGGAAGATATAATTGCAAACCATCGAAAAATATCTGAGGATATATTAGCTCAAATTAAACCACTGGAGCATTTATGGGCTTATATGCACCATGGCTATTATCCGTTTTTTTTAGAGAAGAGAAATTTTTCCGAAAATCTTCTCAAAACGGTAAATATGATGCTCGAAGTGGATGTTTTATATATCAGACAAATTGAACTGACTTATCTGCCCAAGCTAAGAAAGCTACTTTACTTACTTTCACTTTCAGCTCCGGGGAAACCAAATATAAGTCAACTAAGCATTGATTGTGAAATATCGAGGGCTACCGTTACCAATTATATGGAATATTTACGCAGTGCCCGTCTTATAAATATGCTGTATAAAGAAGGAGAAGAGTTTCCTAAAAAACCGGATTTGGTTTATATGCATAATACCAATCTGATGTTCCCTCTTAAAATGACTCCGATAGAAGATCAGGCTTTAAGAGAAACGTTTTTTTATAATCAGCTTCATCATTATGATAGTAAGCTGAAAAGAGGTGGTAAAAACGGTATGTTTATTGTAGAACATAACAATAATAGATATAAATTCAAGATAGAAGGACAAAAAAGTCGTGGAAAGAATAAGACAGAATTAATATATGCTGTCGGCAATCTGGAAACAGGAGAGAATAATGTTATTCCTCTTTGGCTTTTTGGTTTCTTGTATTAAGAACAACCAACACGATTTGATCAAATATAAGTTTATATAAATCAAATTGGCAAATTGTAATTCAAACTAAAAAAAGATAATCAACTAGTACTAAAAGGTATGGCTAAACAAAAAAAATTCATTACTTGTGATGGAAATCAGGCCGCTGCACATATCTCGTATATGTTTAGTGAGGTAGCCTCAATTTATCCTATCACACCATCATCAACTATGGCAGAATATGTTGATGAATGGGCTGCAGCCGGACGTAAGAATATCTTCGGCGAAACATTAAAAGTGCAGGAAATGCAATCCGAAGCCGGAGCAGCAGGTGCTCTACACGGATCGTTGCAGGCTGGTGCATTAACTACTACATATACAGCATCACAAGGTCTATTGTTGATGATTCCTAATATGTATAAGATTGCAGGAGAATTGCTTCCGAGTGTGTTTCATGTTTCGGCTCGTGCATTAGCAGCACAAGCTTTGTCAATATTTGGAGACCATCAGGATGTTATGGCTGCACGTCAGACTGGATTTGCAATGTTCTTTTCCGGTTCGGTGCAAGAAACAATGGATTTGTCGGCAATATCTCATTTGGCAACACTTGAAGCCCGTATACCATTTATGAATATATTTGATGGATTCCGTACATCTCACGAAATTCAGAAAGTAGAGGAGATGCAACAAGAGGATCTTATTCCGTTGATCGATCAAAAGGCTTTGAAGGAATTCAGAGAAAGAGCTTTGAATCCTGAAAATCCGGTTACTCGTGGTACTGCTCAAAATGATGATATCTATTTCCAATCTCGTGAAGCAGCTAATAAATTCTACGATGCAGTTCCTGCAATTGTAGAAAAATATTTAGCTGAAATATCTAAAATCACAGGCCGTAAATATAGCTTGTTTGATTATTATGGAGCAGAAGATGCTGATCGTGTAATTATTGCTATGGGATCAGTAACAGAAGCTATCAAAGAAACAGTAGATTATCTGAATGCAAAAGGCGAAAAAGTAGGTCTTGTTGCAGTTCACTTATATCGTCCGTTCAAAGCAGAAGCATTCCTTGCTGCCATACCTAAAACTGCAAAAAGAATAGCAGTACTAGACCGTACTAAAGAACCGGGTTCTCTAGGACAGCCATTGTATATGGATGTTAGAGACTGTTTCTTCGGTAAAGAAGATGCACCGACAGTTGTTGGAGGTATTTATGGTCTTTCCTCAAAAGATACAACACCTGCTCAAATAATGTCTGTTTACGAAAACTTGTCAATGGCATTACCTAAGAACGATTTTACAATCGGTATCGTAGATGATGTTACATTTAAATCTCTTCCTCAGAAAGAAGAAGTTTCGGTAGACGACACTACATACGAAGCTAAATTCTATGGTTTAGGTTCGGACGGAACAGTAGGAGCAAATAAAAATACAGTAAAAATTATTGGTGATAATACCGATAAATATTGTCAAGCATATTTTGCTTACGACTCTAAGAAATCAGGAGGTTTTACAGCGTCCCATCTTCGTTTTGGTGACAATCCTATCCGCTCTACATATTTGGTAAATACACCAAATTTTGTAGCTTGTCACGTTCCGGCTTATCTTCATCTATATGATGTGACTAAAGGACTTAAGAAAAACGGAACATTCTTGTTAAACTCTGTTTGGAGCAAAGAAGAAGTTGGTAATTATCTACCGGATAATGTGAAAAAATATCTGGCTGTAAATAATATCAATTTCTATATTATCAATGCAACTAAGATTGCAACAGAAATTGGTCTTGGAGGTCGTACAAATACAATTCTTCAATCTGCATTCTTCAAAATATCAAATGTAATACCTTACGATTTAGCCGTAGAGCAAATGAAGAAATTCATTGTTAAATCATACGGACGTAAGGGAGAAGATGTTGTTAAGAAAAACTATGCAGCAGTAGACAGAGGTATCGAAGTTGAAAAAGTGGATGTTCCTGCTGAATGGGCTAACTTAGTTCCTGTAAAACCGGAAGAAGATGATGCTCCTGAATTTATCAAAAAAGTAGTTCGCCCTGTCAATGCACAACGTGGATACGATCTTCCTGTTTCTGTATTTGTTGGTCGCGAAGATGGTACATGGGATCATGGTACTACCGAATATGAAAAACGTGGAGTAGCAGCTTTCGTTCCAGTTTGGGAAGCCGAAAATTGTATTCAATGTAATCAATGTGCTTATGTTTGTCCTCACGCAACAATTCGTCCATTTGTATTGGATGGGGATGAGCAAGCTAAAACACCACAAGGTGTAGACTTGTTGAAAGCTCAAGGTAAGCAATTTGACGGAATGGCATTCCGTATTCAAGTAGACGTATTAGACTGTCTTGGTTGCGGTAACTGTGCTGATATATGTCCCGGTAAAAAAGGTAACTCAGCCCTTAAAATGGTTGAAATCGGAACTCAATTTCCGGAACAAGATAATTGGGATTTTATGATCAAGAACGTGTCTAGCAAGGCTCATCTTGTAGATACTAAATTGAATGTAAAGAACTCTCAGTTTGCAACACCATTGTTTGAATTCTCAGGAGCATGTTCAGGTTGTGGAGAAACTCCGTATATCAAACTTGTAACACAGTTGTTTGGAGATCGTATGTTGATTGCTAACGCAACAGGTTGTACTTCAATCTATGGAGGATCTGCACCATCAACACCATATCGTAAGAATGAAGAGGGTAAAGGTCCGGCTTGGGCTAACTCGTTGTTCGAAGATAATGCTGAGTTTGGTTTAGGATATGCTTTGGCTAACATTACGATGCGTAACAGATTAGTTAAACTTATGACTCAAGCGCAGGATTGTGATAAATGTTCTCCAGAAATTAAGGCTTTATATAAAGAATGGATTGAGAATAAAGATGAATCTGAAAAGACAAAAGAACTTCATGCTCAAATCATGCCTTTATTAGAGGTTGAAAAAGATAAATGTGAATATTGCAAAGAGATCTATTCTCTAAAACAATATATAATCAAACGTTCTATCTGGATATTTGGTGGTGATGGCTGGGCTTATGATATAGGTTTTGGTGGTTTGGATCACGTAATAGCTTCAGGAGAAGATGTGAACATTTTGGTTCTCGATACAGAGGTGTATTCTAATACAGGAGGTCAATCTTCAAAATCAACTCCGGTTGCAGCTGTTGCTAAATTTGCTGCTGCAGGTAAAAAAGTACGAAAGAAAGACTTAGGTATGATTGCAACTACTTATGGCTATGTATATGTAGCTCAAGTGGCTATGGGTGCTAATCAAGGTCAATGCTTGAAAGCTATAAAAGAAGCCGAAGAATATAAAGGACCATCTTTAGTGATCGCATACTCTCCATGTATCAGTCATGGATTGCGTAAAGGTATGGGACATGCTCAGGATGAAGAAAAAGCTGCAGTTGCTTGCGGATACTGGCATTTATGGCGTTACAACCCAATGTTGGAAGAAGAAGGCAAGAACCCATTTGTAATGGATAGCAAAGAACCTGATTGGTCTAAATTCCAAGATTTCTTAGGTAATGAAGTGCGTTATACTTCACTTCAGAAGTCTAATCCTTCGGAAGCGACAGAACTTTATCAAGCTGCCCAAAATAATGCAATGTGGCGTTATAAAGGCTATCAACGATTGGCAGCAGAGGTTTTTGAGAAGTTTGACGAAACATCAGAATTTCCTAAATAATTAGTCGTTAGATAAGCAATATAAAATAATTTCTAGGAGGGGCAGATTACATTAATCTGCCCCTCCTTTTTGCTAAATGTATTTAATTTCAATGTGTTGTTCAGCCCTTCTAAAACACAATTAAATCTGTAAAACTATAATTATTTGAAAAATATGTCTTATCTTTGCACAACCTGAATAGTTATATATAACTGATACAAAACATATGAACAAAAAGACTTTACTAACTTCACTGCTATTGATGTGTATATCAGTAGTATCCTTTGCTCAGGATGGAGGACCTGTGCAGTATTCGGCTCCATCCCGAAATGAATACCTCCTTAAAGATCCACTTTGGTTTATATCCTTAGGTGCCGGAGGTCAAATATATTTTGGTGAGGATGATAATGGTGTGTCTGGTAATCGGACATCACTTTCAAGCCGGGTGACATTTGCACCGACATTGTCCATTGGACGTCGCATGAGTAATATTATCTCATTAAGATTGCAATTTTCTGGAGGTAGTTTACATGGCTTCAACGATGGTTGGAGTGGAACTTATACCAAATGGTGGAAGCAAGGGTCAGATGGTAATGATTTAATGAATTTAACAAAAGATCCATCTTGGGGCTATATGGGCTGGGAAGAAGGGGTCGATTACGAATATAGCGAAGTAGATATGTCAGGCGCTAAAGTATGGCATCCTAAAGGTTATGGTCCGAATGAAAAATTCTACTTTCAGCATATGCGTTACTTCAGTGTATCTGGAGACGTGACATTAAATCTTCTTAATCTGATAAGTGGATATCAGCCAAATCGCAAATTTGAAGTTAATCCTTTTGCCGGTGTTGGTCTATATCAACGCTTTGCTCATAGAGGAAATCTTACAGGTACATTCTTTGGGGGAACTGGAGGTTTGAACTTAGGATATAATTTTACTAAAAACTGGCAACTATATACTGAAGGTCGTTTTATTGTAATCGGAGATGGTTTTGACGGTCAAAAAGGCGATATGAATAGTAATGGTATGGCTCAAGCGACAGTCGGTGTCACTTATAAATTTGGTGAGCCTAAATATATTGACCCTTCTATCGAAACACGTTTGAATATGCCTTATAATATTGCTAAAGGAAGTGATAAAATGGTTTTAGTATTAGGGGGTAATATTGAAATGGGTACAGGGATTGATCCTTTTTGGGGAGATACAGTACCACGTAAACTAGTTGCAGTTAGTCCATTCTGGATGGATGAAACAGAGGTTACAAATAAACAATATCGTGAGTTTGTATCATGGGTTCGAGATTCTGTTATCAGAGAGCGTTTATCCGATCCTGCTTATGGAGGAGATCCTACATATAAAGTATTGACTAGACCAAATGAATTTGGAGGACAAGTTTCTCAACGTATAAACTGGCAAAAGCCTATTCCTTGGAAAAATCCGACAAAACGTGAAGCTTATGCTATTGCAAGTGTTATTGGAGGTGGATCAGTTGGTGCAAATGCAGCAGGAGTTGTTACATCAGCTATTAATTATAAATATGATTGGTTTGATGCCAAAAGCTACTATATGTTTTTAGGTAAGAAGAGATCAGGAGAAACTTCTTCTATTGAAATTACTAAAGATACAGCTTATGTAAATAGAAAGGGAGATATTGTTCGCGAAACTTTATCTCGTACATCTTCCGGAGATCCTGTTGATTTTACGAATACATATATTGTAAATGTATATCCGGATATGACCTCTTGGGTTGCTGATTTTGCTAATGCTAAGAGTGAACAATATGTAAAAAGTTATTTTACTGCAAAAGCTTATGATAACTTTCCTGTAGTAGGAGTTTCTTGGGAAGCTGCAGATGCTTATTGTGCTTGGCGCACGGATCGCTATATTGCAGCAGGTAATTCGTTGGTAGGCTTCGAAGGTTATAGATTGCCGACTGAGGCAGAATGGGAATTTGCTGCTAGAAATGGACGTTCTGAATTGGATTATCCTTGGTATTCAAATCAAACACATACTTCAGACGGATTATCTCAAGCTAATTATAGAGGATCTAAAGATTTGAAAGATTTAGTATCTCCGGTAGCAACTTTCTTGCCAAACCGCTTTGGTTTGTATGATATGGCAGGAAATGTAGCAGAATGGACATCAACAACATTTACTGAGTCTGTAGATCGTATGGCTGATGAAGCCAATCCCGATTTCAGTTACAGAGCTGTATTGGCTGATCCGATAATATTGAAACGCAAGATTATTAAAGGAGGATCTTGGAAAGATGCATCTGTGAAATCTGGCGAAAGATCGGTCGAATATCAAGATAAAGGACGTTCTTTTATTGGGTTCCGTTGTGTGAGAACATGGGGCGTTGATGAAAAAGGTCGATTGAGATAAAATAAAAGTGTAAAATATAAGTTATATTATATACTTATAAATTGAATTAAGATTGTAAAATGGAAAAGGCAGGTGGTATAAAACATTTTATAGCCAGCAGAAAAGGTCAAATAGTTTTTAACTATTTATACAGTTGGGGCGCTGCAATTGTTATTATTGGAGCAATGTTTAAAATTATACATCTTCCTTTTGCCGATTATATATTGATGGCAGGGATGATAACAGAGGCTTTAGTCTTCTTCTTCTCTGCCTTCGACCATATTTCTTCTGGTTCAGCAAATGAAACGGGTGTCGTTGGCGGGATATTTCAAGGAACAGATTATTCTCAACAAGGAAGAGTGTCTAGCACAGACTCTGATACTGGATCCCTAACTTCAGCAAAGCAAACTCCTATTAAAGGACAAGTGTCAGGTTCTGGACCTGTTGTTGTAATAGCAGGAGGTGGCACATCTGGAAGTGGAATTGTTTCTTCTGGTTCTCAAAATATAGAAAGTTTGAATAAGAATACTGAGGCTGTAAAAACTAATAGACAGGCTATTCCTCCGGGATATGCTGAAAGTTTATCATCTACAGCTCAAAATCTGGAGGATTTTTCGACTACAATTCAATCTTTAAACGAGGCTTCTCAAAGACTCTTGAGTGCCTATAAAAATGTTACAGAGAATCAGGGTTTTGTGGAAAATCTAACAACATTAAACCAGAATGTGAGTGGGTTGAACGATGTATTTGGATCACAACTTCAAACTATAACAGAACAAATGTCTGCTATTAGATATATCAATGATAGCCTTAATCGTATGAAAAATTTGTATGATGGTGCTATTGGTGATAGTTATATGTTTAAAGAAGAATCTGCAAAAATGACAAAGCATATAGAAGCATTAAATAATGTTTATGCACGTCTATTGCAGGCGATGACCACAAATAATAACAATATGAACCAAAATAATTTCTAAGAATAAATATATTTTTAGAAATTAAAAAGAATAAGCAAATCAATGGCATTAAGTAAAGGGCAAACGACACGACAGAAGATGATAAATCTGATGTATTTGGTTTTTATTGCCATGCTTGCTTTAAATGTGTCGACTGAGGTTTTGGATGGTTTTGTATTGGTGAATGACAATATTCAGGAGAATATTAAAGTTACGACGGATCGTAATCATCAAATATATTCAGATATAGAAGTGTCTTATACCGGAAATCCTGAAAAGACAAAAGTTTGGTACGACATATCTCAAGATGTAAAACAGAAATCGGACTCTATTTATAATTATATTCAATATTTAAAATCTGAGATTGCAAAAAAGAGCGATGGTAAAGATGCGGATATTGATAATTTGAAGTCTAAAGATAATCTGGATGCTGCTTCTGAGGTTATGATTTCGCCTGTTGGAGGACAAGGAAACAATCTTAAAAAATTGTTAGACTTATATAGAGAAGATATTTTAGGATATATTTCTGACAATTCGAAGAAAGATATTGTCAGACAAACTTTATCGACAGAACCATCATCAAGAGCTAAAAAGGATAATAAAACATGGATTCAATCTGCTTTTGACAGAATGCCTAGTATAGCAGCTATAACGTTTTTGTCAGAATTACAAGGTAATGTTCGTCAAGCTGAAGGAGAGGTGCTGAATAATATTATTCAAAATATTGATCTGAAAGATATTCGTGTAAATCAATTAGAAGCTTTAGTTCTGCCTCAATCCAATATGGTGATGAGAGGTGTAAATTATTCGGCTCGTATTGTTTTGGCTGCAGTAGATACAACGCAACGTCCTCGTATTGTGATCGGAGACAAAGAATTGCCAATGGAAAAGAATGGCTTATATGAATTTGGAGTTGGTGCTCCCGGTACATATAAATTCGATGGTTTTATTGAATTAATAGACAGAAGTGGATTGCCTCTGAAAAGAAGTTTTTCTCAAGAATATACTGTAATGGAGCCAATGGCTACTATTGCTCCTTTATTGATGGATGTTTTGTATTCCGGAATTGACAACGAGGTTAGTATCTCTGTGCCGGGTGTAGCTACAAAAGATGTTGTAGCGATTTCGACAGAAGGCGGTACTTTAACACTTTCTCGAAGTGGAATATGGGTTGCAAAACCTTCGAGAGATAAGATAGGGCAAAAGTTTGTTATATCGGTATCTGCAAAGATGAATGGTGTTACTCAATCTATTGCTAAAAAGGAATTTCGAATAAGAGCCTTGCCTCAGCCATTGGCTTATATAGGCTATAAGGATCAAAATGGTAATCCTAAAGCTTTTAGAAAAGGAGCTTTGAACCGATCTGTTTTGTTGGGTGCTGTCGGATTGAAAGCATCTATTGATGATGGTATTTTAGACATTCCGTTTACGGTATTAGGCTTTAAAACATTTTCGCAAGATGCTATGGGAAATATTACACCTGAAGTATCTAATGGAGCAAACTTTTCGACTCGTCAATTGGATCAAATTCGTAGAATGAATAGAGGTACACGCTTTTTTATAACAGATATCAGAGTCAAAGGTCCGGATGGAATAGAGCAGGATGTATATCCTATGCAAGTAACGATTAATTAATTAACACAAATTAGAATATTATGAAATATTGGGTTTCATTAATGTTTAGCGGGCTACTTTTTGTAAGTACGCTAGCTGCACAAAACTCTTTTACTCAAGAATATGTATTAGATGAATTGCCTGTTGTTTCTTCTGCTGCTGAAAAGAAGGCAATGGAAGTTTCATCTAGAGAGTTTTTAATAATGGAGAGTTCTTCTAATGACTATTCTTCGACTATTTGGTCGCGTGATATATATCGTCAAATAAGTAATACGGAAGGAAATGAATCTTTTTTTCTTCCTGAGCAATCTTCTAATACTAGGGTTAATCTATTTTCTTTATTGATTAATCTTTTGAGCAATAAAGCAATTGTGGCATATAAATATGAAGAGCAGCCTGAATTGAACGATGAAAATATTCTTAAAGTGAAGGATCTATTGCAAGAGAATACAATTTCTTTCACAGAGAATACAGACAATACCGTTACTGTAAACTTAGATGATATTCCTGCTGACAAAATATCACATTATCTGGTAAAAGAAAAATGGTACTTTGATGCTAAAACGGGTAAAGGCGATGTGCGTGTGACAGATATTTGTCCTGTATTATCAGAGAACGGGAAGCATTATCCAATGTTCTGGATACATTTCGATGATATTAGTTCTTATCTTGCGAGAGCAGTTTCTCCTATTAGTATGAATAATAATAAATTGACAAATGTATCTTTGTTTGATATTTTTAGAAATAGATATTACAGAGGATGTATTTATCAAGTGGGTTTAAGACATCTTACTGATTATTTCCCTGATATGAAAGATATGATAGCAGAACGTTTGCGCTTAGAAAATGAACTGGATTATATCCAATCTAAATTTTATGCAGCAGAAAGAAAGCGTTAGGCTTTAACTGATAAATAAAAATCCCGGTATTACAATTTGTAATACCGGGATTTTCTTATTTATATAGATTGATTATCGTATAAATAACAACTCTCTGTATTTGGCCAAAGGCCACATTTCGTTGTCTACGATTAATTCTAATTTATCTATATGATAACGAACCTCATCCAGATAAGGGGCAACGTTGTCGTGATAAGCTATTGCTTTTTCTCTTTCACTTTCAATATTGTTTGCCAATTTACGAGCGTCAATCATCTCATGTACTTTAGCATTAATAGCATTTACATGATGTGATACTTTTTCTATCAGTCTTATTTGTTCTGCACCTAGTGATTTAAAATCATCTGAAATGTCTTTTAGTTTAGATACATTTGTCAAAAGTATAGACTGATAAGAGATGGCTACCGGTATAATGTGATTTAGAGCTAAGTCTCCTAAAACACGGGATTCGATCTGTATCTTTTTTGTATATGTTTCCCATTTCACTTCATTTCTGGCATGTAATTCCACTTCCGATAAGATGCCGGAGAATGTTTTTATGCTTTGTTTAGAAGTATAGCTGTCGTAAATAATAGGAACACTTGTTTCACAATCAAGTTTACGTTTTTTAGCTTCTTCTTTCCAATCATCACTGTATCCATTCCCATTGAAGCGGATAGGACGAGACTCTTTGATATATTTTTTCAATATTTCATACAAAGCTTCCTCTTTCGATTTTCCTTTGTTTATCAAACCGTCTACCTCTTGTTTGAATGTTCTTAATTGTTCAGCTACGGCTGCATTTAAGGCTGTCATTGCAGATGCACAGTTTGCCGAAGATCCTACAGCTCTAAATTCGAAACGGTTTCCGGTAAAGGCAAAAGGAGAGGTTCTGTTTCTGTCAGTATTATCTAGCAAAATCTCAGGTATTTGTCCTACTCCAAGGCTGATTTGTTTTTTGCTATCTACTACGATTGCATCTTTTACATTACTCTTTTCAAATTTATCGAGTATATCACTAACCTGAGTTCCTAAGAATACGGATATGATAGCCGGAGGAGCTTCATTTGCTCCAAGACGATGAGCATTTGTTGCCGATGAAATAGATGCTTTCAGTAGCCCGTTATTTTTATATACGGCTGCTAATATATTTACAACAAAAGTGATAAAGCGAAGATTCTCTACTTTGTCTTTACCGGGAGATAAAAGATTTATTCCTGTATTTGTACAAAGTGACCAGTTGTTATGCTTGCCTGAACCGTTTATCCCTTTGAATGGTTTTTCGTGAAATAATATTTTGAATGAATGTTTACGCGCTACTTTGTCCATAACAGACATCACTAATAGATTGTGGTCTACTGCCAGATTACATTCTTCATATATTGGAGCTAACTCAAACTGGTTTGGAGCAACCTCATTATGACGGGTTTTTACCGGAATACCCAAAGCATATGCTTCATATTCTAACTCTTCCATAAAGCGTTGTACACGTTCCGGAATAGAACCAAAATAGTGGTCTTCCAATTGTTGATTCTTTGCACTCTCGTGACTCATAAGTGTTCTTCCTGTGAGAGCAAGGTCGGGACGAGCCATAAAAAGGTCTTCATCTACCAAAAAATATTCTTGTTCCCATCCAAGGTTTGAGATAACCTTTGTAACATCACCATTGAAATAATGAGTAACCTCTGTTGCTGCTTTATCTACAGCCGAAAGAGCTTTCAATAATGGAGTTTTATAGTCGAGAGATTCTCCTGTGTACGAAATAAAGATTGTTGGAATACATAGAGTATTTCCTACGATGAATGCCGGAGATGAAGGATCCCAAGCTGAGTATCCGCGAGCCTCGAATGTGTTTCTCAAACCGCCCGAAGGAAAGCTGGATGCATCCGGTTCTTGTTGAGCCAAAAGTTTACCTTCAAATTCTTCGATTAATCCGCCTTGGCCGTCATGTTCAACAAAAGCGTCATGTTTTTCGGCAGTACCATCTGTCAGAGGATGAAACCAGTGAGTATAATGCGTTACTCCGTTTTCGAGTGCCCACATACGTAGTCCGGCTGCTACATGTTCTGCAAGATTACGATTTACAGATTCGCCTTTTTCGATAGCGTCATTCAGAGCTTTAAATGTTTCTTTAGACAGATACTTACTCATAGCCTTTCTGTTGAATACTTTCTCTCCATAGTATTCAGATGTTTTACCTTTCGGCTTCTTAACCTCGACCGGCTTTCTTTCCGAGGCTATCGCTACTGCTTTAAAACGTAACTTAGTCATAATATATTTTAATTGAGTTATTATTGTATTTATAAAGAAATTTCGTTGATACGTCCGATAGCTTCTTTTGTATTTTCTAATGTTCCAAATGCTGTTAGACGTAAATACCCTTCACCACTAGGTCCAAACCCAACACCGGGTGTACCTACTATATTTAATTCGTTCAACAGATAATCGAAAAATGCCCAAGAAGTCATGCCTTTCGGAGTCTTTACCCAGATATAAGGAGAGTTTACGCCTCCAAATACATCAAGACCTTTAGCTGTAAGTCCTTCTCTGATAATCTTAGCATTGTTCAGATAATAATTGATTGTTGCCTGTACTTGTTTTTTTCCCTCGGGAGAATAGCAAGCCTCTGCAGCCCGTTGTATGATGTATGGTACACCATTAAACTTCGTAGTATGGCGTCTGTTCCATAATTTATTTAATGAAGCTTTTTCTCCGGACTTGGTATATCCCATCAATTCCTTTGGTATCACTGTATAAGCACAACGTGTTCCTGTAAAACCGGCAGTCTTGGAAAAGCTGCGAAACTCTATTGCTACTTCCTTGGCTCCCTCTATTTCGTATATACTATGCGGAACGTCGCTTTCGGTAATAAAAGCTTCGTATGCGCTGTCAAACAAAATCAAAGCTTTGTTTTGTCTGGCATATTCTACCCAAACAGCAAGCTGATCTTTTGTCAGAGTCGTACCTGTTGGATTGTTTGGATAACACAGATAGATAATATCAACTTTCTCTGTTGGAAAGGAAGGTATAAAGCCATTTTCGGCAGTGCATGGCAGATAAACTATCTTGTTCCATTTGCCATTTGTCTGTAATTCGCCTGCGCGCCCAGCCATCACATTTGTGTCTACATAAACGGGATATACAGGGTCTGTAATTGCCACAATATTATCCAATCCTAAAATGTCTCCAATATTTCCCGTATCACTTTTTGATCCATCGCTGACAAATACCTCGTCTGTTGCGATATCTAGTCCTCGACTCCTATAATCGTTCTCTGCTATTGCATTTACTAAGAAATCATATCCTTGCTCCGGCCCATATCCTCTGAATGTTGCGCTATCAGCCATCTCATCAACAGCCTTATGCATAGCCTCTATTGCTGCTGCCGGAAGAGGTTTGGTTACATCTCCTATCCCTAGACGTATAATGTTGGCTTCGGGGTGTGCTGTTTTGAATTCGTTTACTTTTCGTGCTATATCTGAAAAGAGATAACTTCCGGGAAGTTTATTATAATTTTCGTTTATTAAGATCATATAATATTTTGTCAACTAAATTTGATATGTATTAATTCTTCTTCTTAGATTATAAAATTCAGACCGCTAGTTCTCCTTCAAATACTGTTACAGCTTCTCCGGTCATATACACATGATTGTTCTCTTTATTCCACTTTATATTTAGATCTCCACCCAGCAAATGAATTGTTATATCTCGGTCGCAATAATTGTTTAATACTGCGGCTACTGCTGCCGCACAAGCTCCCGTTCCACAAGCAAGAGTTTCGCCTGCACCACGTTCCCAAACACGCATGTTGAGAGTATTCCGGTCAATGATTTCTATAAACTCAGTATTGGTCTTTCTTGGGAAAAGCGGATATTTTTCAAACTTCGGACCGATAGAAGGCAAGTCTAAATCTTTAATGTTTTTAGTAAAAATAACCGCATGTGGGTTGCCCATCGAAACACAAGATATTTTCCATTCTTTGCCATCTATATTGATGGGATACTCAAGCACAGGTTCTTCAGCCACTTCTACAGGAATCAATGTTGGTTCGAGTATAGGTTCGCCCATATCTACTGTTATTTTACGAGCCGTTTTGTCGCCTTCCAATAAAGATATGTACTTTGTGCCGGCTTTAGTCTCTAATGTGATTTCGGTGCTAGATGTAAGTTCATTGTCATAAACATATTTTCCTACACATCTGGATGCGTTGCCACACATTTCAGCTTCTGAGCCGTCGGAGTTGAACATCTGCATTCTGAAGTCACAAGTTTGAGATGGTAGTATTAATACTAAACCATCTGAGCCTATGCCAAAGTTGCGATTGCTGAGTTTTACTGCTAATTGAGAGGGGTTTTCTATATGCTGAGAAAGCGCATTGATGTAAATGTAATCATTTCCTGCACCTTGCATTTTAGTGAATTTCAGATTTTTCATTTGAAAATCTTCTTTTTTGTTATTTCTACTTCTATCTGATTAGATATTGCAAATTTCGTACAAATTATTCTGTTTTCCAAGAAAAAACTAACATATTTTCTTTTTAGTTTAATTAAATAATCATTTTGATTGTTTAGTTCTGTAAAAGTAATCATTGAGGTATATAGTGATTCGTTTTAAGAGATATATTCTACAATATTATACCTCAAAAGGTTATTTGTCAAGCAAAAGGTTAATAAAACAATCTTTTTTTATGCAATATTTTATCAAATAATTCTGTCTCTTTTGTTTTTTGTTAAAAAAATAATAGGGAGATAAGAAATCCCCCTATATCATTATATTATTTTTCATAAGCTTCTGCATGCACAGTTTTTATTGCCCGTCCTGATGGGTCGACTCTGTTTTTGAATGAAGCATCCCATTCTAATGCTGTTGCTGTGCTACATGCTATTGAGGGCACAGATGGTACAGTGTGTGCTGCTGATGCCGAAGGAAAATGTTCTTCAAACATAGTACGATACCAATATTCTTCTTTCGACATCGGAGGGTTGATCGGAAATCGTTCTGCTGCGTGCTGCATTTGTCTGTCCGTTACTCTTTTCTGAGCTTCTTCTCGTAGACTGTCTATCCAGTTATAACCAACTCCGTCCGAAAATTGCTCTTTTTGTCGCCACACCACTTCTTTGGGTAAGTAGTTTTCGAAAGCCTGCCGTAATATGTGTTTTTCTATTTTGCCATTTCCACACATCTTATCTTGAGGGTTTAGAGTCATGGCAACATCTATAAATTCTTTGTCGAGAAAAGGAACTCGCCCTTCAACGCCCCAAGCTGCCAGAGATTTATTTGCCCGTAAACAGTCGTATAGGTGGAGTCTGTCTAGTTTTCTTACGGTTTCTTCATGCAGAGCCTTGGCATCGGGTGCTTTGTGGAAATAGAGATAACCTCCGAACAATTCGTCTGATCCTTCTCCCGATAATACCATTTTTACACCCATTGATTTAATGTAGCGAGCTAGTAGATACATGGGGGTTGATGCTCTTACGGTTGTCACATCGTATGTTTCTATATGATAGATCACATCGCTGAGAGCATCTAGTGCTTCCTCTACGGTGAAATGTATTTCGTGATGAATTGTACCTATATAATCAGCAACCTTACGGGCAGCTATTAAATCGGGTGAATCTTTTAGCCCTACGGCAAATGAGTGAAGTTGCGGCCACCAAGCTTCAGTTTTATTGTCGTCTTCTATGCGACGTGCGGCATAATGCTTTGCTATGGCTGATATGATGGAGGAATCTAAGCCTCCGGATAGTAATACCCCATAGGGGACGTCTGACATTAATTGGCGGTGCACAGCGTTTTCGAGTGCAGTTTTTAAATCCTCAATGTTTGATGTATTATCTTTTACATTTTCATAATCCGTCCAATCTCGTTTGTACCATTTTTTTATTTCAAAGCCGTCTTTGCTGAAAATGTAATGTCCGGGCAGAAATTCCTGAATGTTAGGGCATATTCCTTCAAGGGCTTTTAGTTCGCTGGCTACATAAAATTGGTTGTGGTCGTCATAACCCATATATAATGGTATGATACCCATGTGGTCACGTCCTATGAGTATAACATCGTTTTCTATATCATATAATGCGAAAGCAAATATTCCATTTAGGTCTTCAAATAAATTTTCTCCCTTGTCTTTATATAAAGCTAATATCACTTCGCAGTCTGAGTTTGTGAGAAACTCGTAATCGGGATATCTGTTTCTTATCTCTTTATGGTTGTATATTTCACCATTTACAGCCAATACCAATTTCTTGTCTTTACTATATAATGGTTGTTTGCCTGAATCTATACCTACGATGGAAAGCCTTTCATGGGCAAGGATTGCCTTGTTTCCACAGTATAAGCCCGACCAGTCCGGTCCTCTGTGGCGTATTTTCTTTGCCATGCGTAATATCTGTCCTCGTAATATGTCGAGGTTTTGAGTCAAATCGAATACTCCAACGAATCCACACATATTTATTATTTTTTATTCATTAATCTTGATTGTTATGTAATGTGCAAATATATGACATTTTTATGTATAAAATGTGTTTTATATGTTTTTTTGATTGCTTTATATTGTTTGTGTTGTCTTTTTGTGTTGTTTTATTGATGTTTTTCTGTGTTGTGTGTTTTATCTGCTCTTTTTTCTATTTAAGAATTATTGTATTCATATAAAAAATATATATGTATCTTTGCAGAAACATTGCAAAACAAAGATTTGAATACTTATCATGAATAAAAATATCATTTTTTTATCTGCCCTTTTTATACTCATTGGTCTAAATACGTCTTGTGATAGTAATGAGGATAAGCCTGTTACTGTTGGTGGAGAATGGATCACAGTAGAGCGCCTTTTGTCAACGAACGATTCTTCGTTGGATAAAAATGTAAATGATTTGTTTTTAGAAGATTCTAAAGATTATATAGTAAAACGAATTTTTGAAGTCAATGCCAACGATCCTAGTTTAGGGAGTATACAGACTATTGCGGTGGATGACGAAACAGGAATCTCGAAACGTAAAAGAATTGGTGTATATAGTATTACTCCCGATTCTATTTTTATTGAAGATGAAAATATTGCAGACATGCGTCAGGGTTACTTGTTGGGGCATAAGTCTCTGATAACCTATACGAAGGTAACAAAAAAAGAGTTGGATGTCCTTGTTTCAGAAATGGGAGGAGATCCTAATACAGTGCGTGACGGTACTGTTGGAATCTTAAAAATGCGTGAAATGCGATAATCTGTTTGAGAAAAGTTTGAAATATTGCATAACATTTTTTATCTTTGCCACCCGATTGCTAATAGGCTAACAAGAAACCTTCTAAATGGGTTCGCCTCAGGCACATAACCTGTAAATAAAAAAACAGATGTACGTAATTGTAGATATTCAAGGACAACAAATGAAGGTAGAAAAAGACCAAAAGTTGTTTGTTCATAGAATTAATGCTGAAAATGGCTCTCAAGTAGAGTTCGAAAAAGTATTGTTGGTAGACAAAGATGGTGCTGTTACCGTAGGTGCTCCTACAGTAGAAGGCGCAAAAGTTGTTGTAGAAGTTATCTCTCAAGCAAAAGGAGATAAAGTTCTTGTTTTTCATAAGAAAAGAAGAAAAGGATACCGCAAATTGAACGGTCATCGTCAACAATTTTCAGAAGTTGTAGTTAAAGAAATTATTGCTTAATCAGTAAAAATAGAAGAAAATGGCACACAAGAAAGGTGTAGGTAGTTCCAAAAACGGCCGTGAATCGGAAAGTAAACGATTAGGCGTTAAGGCATTCGGTGGAGAAATCGTTAAAGCCGGAAATATTATAGTTCGTCAAAGAGGTACAACTCATCATCCGGGCGAAAATGTAGGTATCGGTAAAGATCATACATTATTTGCACTTGTAGATGGTACAGTAGTATTTCGTAAGAAAAGAAATGACAGATCTTACGTTTCTGTACTACCAGTAGCAGAAGCTTAATAGATTACCAAACAAGCATATAAGAAGCAATCTGATAATTCAGGTTGCTTCTTTTTTTTCTAAAAGGTTGCCATTGTTCTATTTATCTATTGCGAATACTTATTAATAATGAGAAACAGCAATAAATATCATTATTTTTTGGTATTGCCCCTTCTCGTATTATAGTGTTTCTTTGCACTGTACAAAATATATTAGATAATTCTAAATTTATTTACAAATGTCGAAAATA
The DNA here is from genome assembly GCA_002409595.1 of Dysgonomonas sp. UBA5412. GTDB lineage: Bacteria > Bacteroidota > Bacteroidia > Bacteroidales > Dysgonomonadaceae > Dysgonomonas. Next base: position 123,223 of record DHNQ01000029.1, on the reverse strand, counting down.
GGAATATATTACGGTTCTACTACAGGAAATACTCAAGAGGTAGCAGAAGAAATTGCTAAAGAATTAGGTGTTGCCAACTCAGACTTACACGATGTGTCAAAAGCAGATACTAGTTACTCGGACTATGATGTTATTTTGTTTGGTACGTCAACTTTAGGATTAGGTGATCTGCAAGACGATTGGGAAGATTACATTGATAAAGTAAAGAAGGCTGATCTTAGTGGAAAGAAAGTTGCACTATTCGGATGTGGAGATTCTTCATCATATAGCGATACTTTTTGCGATGCTATGGGTAAGGTCTACGAAGTAGTTAAATCTAAAGGATGCACCCTTATCGGCAAAGTAAGTACAGAAGGATATACTTATGATGATTCGGAAGCAGTAGTCGATGGGCAGTTTGTAGGATTGGCTATCGATAACGATAATGAATCGGATCAAACTAGTCAACGTATTTCTAATTGGGTACAGGAACTGAAGAAAGAAATTTAAAGTGATATGACAGATATGCGTGTTTTCCATCACTTGATTTATGAATATAAGAAAGGAGTCCGAGATTTGGTTCTTTATACATTGCCGGCGGATGCCGAAAAGAAGGCGATTTGGAAATTGGAAAAAAATGCAATCAGTTATAAACTTCAACGATTGAAAAATGGAAATTTAAATATATTCTTTGGGAAAGAAGAATGTTTGGTTGTGGTAAATCGGATATGTAATGATAAACCTCTCAACCTACTGACACCTGAAGAAGATTTTATACTCGGTATATTGTTAGGTTATAGTATAAGTGAACAATGTACTCGGTATTGCAAGAAACAGAAAGAAAAGGACAAGAACATACTTTGTTTAGCATAACTTTTCTATTGATAGTTTTTTTAGTTGATCTTAGGATCCCCGTAGACGTGATGTCAATGGGGATTTTTTTATGATATTTCACTCGCTATGAAACATAAATATTTATATATTTGATCCTTTAATACGACCAAAAGTATGACTGATTTATTTAATATACGGAGAGATTTTTCTTTGAAAACGCTAGATGAAGCCGATGCTGTTGCAGACCCTATGCAGATGTTTGAATTATGGTTTCATGAAGCTCTTGCTGCCGAAGCTTTAGAACCGAATGCAATGAATTTGGCTACTGCCACTCCCGATGGAAAGCCATCTTCACGTATTGTGTTGTTGAAGCAAATTAAGCCCGATGGATTTGTTTTTTTTACGAATTACGAAAGTTTAAAAGCAGAGCAATTGAACGTGAATAATTACTGCGCGCTTAATTTTGCATGGCATGAATTAGAAAGACAGGTGAGAATAGAAGGTCGAGCAGAAAAAATATCCCCACAAGAGTCCGATACTTATTTTGAAGTACGTCCTGCAAAAAGTAAACTTGGAGCATGGGCTTCACCACAAAGTAAAGTAATACCCGATAGAGAATATCTGGAACATCTGATCCTTGATTTCGAAACACGTTTTGCAGGGAAAGAAATAACCCGTCCTGATAATTGGGGAGGGTACATCGTAAAACCTCATTTGATTGAATTTTGGCAAGGACGTAAAAACCGACTGCATGATCGAATTCGATATAGAATGATGAATGATGGCTGGAAAATAGAACGTCTAGCTCCATAAATATTGTGAAAAATAAGAAATATGAACAGTTTCTATTATTCTGTGTTTTTAATAACTGATAATGTGAATAAGTATCTGAACAAGAGTATATTCTTGTTGTTTATATACCGTTTATTTATTCCAGAATTTAAATTATTTAGTTCATATTTCAACTAATTGTAAATCATAAGGCAATAATTAAATAAACTAAGGGTTTATTTAATTGTTCTATATAAAGAAGTAAAGCCGAATTTCTATGAAAGTAGATAAGACAAATGCTGCAAGATTGTTAGACAAAGAAGAAGTAGAATATAAACTCATACCTTATGAGGTAGATGAATCTGATCTTAGCGCGGTTCACGTTGCTCGACAGCTCAACGAACCGGTGGATCAATTGTTTAAGACGCTCGTTCTTAAAGGAGATAAGTCCGGTTACTTTGTTTGCATCATACCCGGAGATGAGGAATTGGATTTGAAAAATGCAGCCAAAATATCAGGAAATAAAAAATGTGATATGATACCAATGAAAGATTTGTTGAATGTTACAGGATATATACGAGGAGCATGTTCACCTATCGGTATGAAAAAGGTATATCCGTCTTATATAGATGAATCAGCATTGGATTTCAATTTTATATATATAAGTGCAGGACGTAGAGGTCTGCAAATCCAAATAAATCCGGAGAAGCTGATACAAGTTGCTAATATTAAGTTAGAAAAGCTGGTTTAAGTAAAAGTTGTATATGCAATTGTTTTGTAATCAGATATTAAGCTGAACACCTAATGGCAATGAATATGTTTAAAGACATTATGATTTTAACATCTTTGTTCATCAAAATACGGGTTTTCAAAATAAATACATATACCTTTGTAGTAAGATCAGACAATAGTCACTTCAACCGAATAGAGTGCTAAAAAAATTATTATAAGGAAATGGCCAAAATAAAAGGAATAGTTGTGGTAAACGAAGAGCGTTGCAAAGGATGCGACCTTTGTGTCGTCTCTTGTCCGTGCGATGTCTTGGAACTTCAGCCTAGAAATGTCAATCAAAAAGGCTACCACTATGTTTATATGAAAAACCCCGATGCTTGTATAGGATGTGCTAATTGTGGGTATGTATGCCCCGACGGATGTCTTACTGTGTACAAGAAAAAGTTCGAATAATATGACGAATTACTAATCTACGCAAAAATGTAGAATATCAGTAATTCGTTTTTTTATCAATCAAAAGCTTATGTCAGAAGAAATATTTTTATTGAAAGGTAACGAAGCCATAGCTCATGCTGCTATACGATATGGTGCAGATGGTTACTTCGGATATCCCATAACTCCCCAATCGGAAATACTGGAAACATTAATGGCTGAGGCTCCTTGGAGAACAACCGGAATGGTAGTCCTTCAAGCCGAAAGCGAAACCGCCTCTATCAATATGGTGTATGGTGGTGCAGGCTGTGGTAAAGCAGTGATGACATCATCGTCGAGCCCCGGTATGAGCCTGATGATGGAAGGAGTATCATATATAGCTGCAGGAGAATTACCCTGCTTGCTTGTCAACGTAATGCGTGGAGGTCCCGGATTGGGAACTATACAACCCTCGCAAGCAGACTATTTTCAGGCAGTAAAAGGAGGCGGGCATGGAGATTACAAACTCCTTACATTGGCACCCAACTCTGTGCAGGAAATGTCCGATTTTGTGGTGATGGGCTTTGATCTTGCCTTCAAATATCAGACCCCTGTAATGATTCTGACAGATGGCGTTATCGGTCAGATGATGGAAAAAGTGAAACTGCCTGCTTTTAAGCGCAGAAGAACAGATACCGAAATCAGAGAGCAATGCCCTTGGGCTACATTAGGCAAACCAGCCGATCGCAAACCTAATGTGATCACTACATTAGAACTGGATTCGCATAAGATGGAAATAAACAATCTTAGGTTGCAAGCTAAATATAAGAAAATAGAAAAAGAAGTTTGTTTATCAGAAGAGATAAATTGCGAAGATGCAGATTATATTCTAGTTGCATTCGGTTCAGCAGCACGTATCTGTCAAAAAGCAATGGATCTTGCACGGGCTCAAGGCATAAAAGTAGGTCTTATTCGTCCTATTACACTATGGCCGTTCCCTTCCAAAGCAATAGATAAATATTCATCTAAGATAAAAGGTATCCTTACCGTAGAAATGAATGCCGGACAAATGGTCGAAGACGTACGTTTGGCTGTGAATGGAAAGGTAAAAGTTGAACACTATGGCCGTTTGGGAGGTATTGTACCTACTCCGGCTGAAGTTGTAGATGCATTGCAAAATAAATTTGACTGCTAAGGAATAAGCAGTTGACTAAGTGAAATTCAAAGTTCAAAAGTTATGAGTACAAATATTATAGACCCTGCAAACATAATAGATCCTGCCAATTTGGTATATGCCAAGCCGGTATTGATGAATGAAACAGATATGCACTATTGTCCGGGCTGTTCTCATGGAGTTGTCCATAAGATAATCGGAGAAGTAGTTGATGAGATGGGTATAACCGATAAAACAATTGCCATAGCTCCCGTTGGATGCGCTGTATTTGCATACAATTACCTTGATGTCGATTGGCAAGAAGCGGCACACGGACGCGCACCGGCAGTAGCCACCGCAGTAAAACGACTGAATCCGGAGAAAATGGTTTTTACATATCAGGGCGACGGAGACTTGGCAGCCATTGGCACAGCCGAAACCATTCATGCCGCTAATAGAGGCGAAAATATAGCTGTTATCTTTATAAATAATGGTATATATGGTATGACCGGAGGACAAATGGCTCCGACTACCCTCAATCATATGAAAACATCTACAACGCCTAATGGGCGCGATGTGCATGAAAATGGCTATCCATTAAAGATTCTGGATCTGTTGGCTCAGCTCGAAGGTGTTTGTCTGGCTACACGTCAAAGTGTACATACAGCCGCCTCCGTAAAGAAAGCAAAACGCATGATTAGAAAAGCTTTCGAAAACTCTATGGAAAATAAAGGAACTTCCATTGTTGAAATTGTTTCTACATGTAATGCCGGTTGGAAAATGACTCCGGCTGCGGCAAACGACTGGATGGTAGAACATATGTTTCCGGTCTATCCGATGGGCGATTTGAAAAATATCTAAAAGGAGAGAAACGCATGACACAAGAAATAGTAATAGCCGGCTTTGGAGGACAAGGAGTTTTATCTATGGGTAAAATATTAGCCTATTCGGGCTTGATGGAAAATAAAGAAGTATCTTGGTTTCCTTCCTATGGTCCTGAACAAAGAGGAGGTACTGCAAATGTAACCGTAATATTGAGCGATAGCCCAATCAGTTCACCTATTGTAAACGAATACGATATAGCAATAGTATTGAATCAACCGTCGCTCGAAAAATTCGAGCCACATGTAAAACCCGGAGGAATACTTATCTATGATCCTAATGGATTTCAGCATCCGCCTCAAAGAAAGGATATTAGCATCTACAAGATAGAGGCATTAGATACAGCAGCATTGATGCAGAATAACAAAGCATTCAACATGATTGTATTAGGAGGCTTGTTGAAAGTATCCCCAATGGTTAAACTGGATAATGTAATGTTGGGATTGAAAAAATCTCTTCCCGAACGCCATCATAAACTTCTTCCGATGAATGAGCAAGCCATTCTCAAAGGGATGGAGATTATACAAGAAGTTCAAAAATCGGTTTTAGAATAAATCGGTTACTAAAATACATGAAAAAAGCCCTCGGATAATATATTCGGGGGCTTTTTGATTAATGACTTATTTCCCGATTATCCGCATGATAATTACATTTAACTATTTGTGTTCTTTTGTTAAGTAAAAATGACTAAAAGTATTTTTTTTACTTTTAAATCTATTTTTTTTATCAAAAGGATATTTTGTTTGCTGTAAATTCGTATATTTGTCAACTGGCTTTTTGGATAAGCCTCTATTATCTTTCAATTTTTATATCAACTAATAACTATGCAGGATTTAAAAACAGCAACCCAGCACGGACTATATGATTCGGCCTACGAACACGACGCATGTGGTGTAGGTATGGTACTTCATATAAAGGGCGCAAAATCTCATGCTATCGTTGAGAATGGACTTCGCGTGTTAGAGAATATGACTCATCGTGGAGCCGAAAACGCAGACAACAAAACCGGTGACGGAGCCGGTATTATGTTACAAATACCGCACGAGTTTATCCTTTTGCAAGGCATTCCCGTTCCCGAAAAAGGGCATTATGGTACAGGACTTGTATTCTTACCCAAAGGAGATGCAGAAGCCGAAGCATGTATGATAACCCTTACCCAGTATATAGATAAAGAAGGCTTAAAGCTCCTTACAGTACGTGATGTACCGGTCAATAGTGATATTCTGGGCGAAATGGCGTTGTCTAACGAACCTCAGATAAAACAGATTTTTATCGTAGGCGAAGAAGGTCTGTCTCAGGATGCTCTTGAGCACAAATTGTATTTATTGCGTAAAAAAATTGAAAAAGAGATATTTGATTCCAAATCATTTACTTTGGAAACAAAACGGGCATTCTATATTGTAAGTCTTTCTACAAAACGTATTATATATAAAGGAATGTTGTCTTCCGAGCAGTTGAGACACTATTTTCCCGACTTACTCAATCCACATCTTACCAGTGCAATTGCTTTAGTTCACTCACGTTTCAGTACCAATACCTTCCCTACTTGGGATTTGGCACACCCTTTTCGTATGGTTGCTCACAATGGAGAGATTAATACTATCAAGGGTAATCGCCTTTGGATGGAAGCCCGCGAAAGTGTGCTGAAATCCGATTTGTTAGGAAATATAAGTGACTTATGGCCTATTGTTCAGCCATATATGAGCGATAGTGCATCTTTCGATAATGTGCTTGAGTTTCTTGTTATGTCAGGTAAATCTCTTCCGCATGCTATGGCAATGATGGTTCCCGAATCGTGGAACGACAAAAACCCTATCTCCAATGATCTGAAAGCCTTCTATGAATATCATAGTTTGTTTATGGAGCCTTGGGATGGACCCGCTACCTTGTTGTTTTCAGATGGACGATATGCCGGAGGATTGTTAGACCGTAATGGATTGCGTCCGGCACGTTATCTGATGACTCATAACGACATTATGGTAGTTGCATCCGAAATGGGAGTACTACCTTTCGAACCATCTGAGATAAAGGAAAAAGGACGTCTTCGTCCCGGTAAAATGTTGATGGTAGATACCGAAACGGGAACTATACAATATGATGCCGAATTGAAAGAAAATCTGGCTAAAGCATATCCTTATCGGGAATGGTTGGCTAAAAATCGTATTTCATTAGACGATGTTTCGTCCGGACGTACACCTAAATATAATGTAGACAATTATACAAAGCTTCTGAAAACCTTTGGTTACTATAAAGAAGATATAGAGAAGATTCTGATCCCAATGGCTGCCGAAGGCAAAGAACCTACTGCATCTATGGGAAATGATACGCCTATCGCCTTATTGTCGCATAAGCCACAACGATTGTTTACATATTTCCGTCAACTATTTGCTCAGGTTACTAACCCGCCTATCGACCCTATTCGCGAAGAATTAGTTATGTCTTTAGCCGGATATATAGGCTCATTACATAAAAATATTTTAGAGCCGATACCCGAACATACCAAAATGGTAGGTTTGTCAAATCCTTTCCTTTCCAATAGAGAACTGGATTTGTTGATACATCTTCAATACAAGGGATTCAAATGTGAAGTTCTTCCCATGCTATTCGATCCGAAACAAGGAGGTGGCGGTTTAGAGAAGGCGCTTGATGAACTTTGCAAGAAGGCAGAAAAGGCCGTTGATAATGGCAATAATTATATCATACTTAGCGATAGAGGAGTAGATGCCGAGAATGTAGCAATACCTTCACTTCTTGCCGTTTCAGCCGTTCATCACTATTTGATAGAACGCCGTAAACGCATGCAAATTGATATTGTGGTAGAATCTGCCGAACCGCGCGAAGTGATGCATTTTGCTTTACTGTTTGGATATGGAGCTAATGCCGTAAATCCTTATTTGGCTTTGGCAGTCATAGAAGAGATGGTGAAAAAGGGAGACATACATCTCGATTTTCATACAGCAATGAAGAACTATGTGAAAGCAATTAATAAAGGATTGTTGAAAACGATGTCAAAAATGGGTATCTCAACTCTTAAGAGTTATATTGGAGCCCAGATATTTGAGGCAATAGGATTAAGTTCAGCACTAGTAAGTAAATATTTTAGTGGTACAACATCCAAAATAGAAGGTATTGATCTGAATGATATTGCCAGCGATACTATAGAAGCATATTATGAGGCTTTTGAAGACGAATTTGTCGATCCTTCATTAATAAGTCAAGGCATATACGCATGGAGACGAAACGGTGAGTATCATGCTTGGAATCCTGAAACAATAATGAAACTTCAGATGTCTACCCGTTTGGGAAGCTATAAGAAGTTTAAAGAATATACAGATTCGATAGATAAGAAACCTGAAAAAATATTTTTGAGAGACTTCTTGGATTTTGAGCCTTCCAAAAAGCCGATAGATATTGCAGAAGTAGAACCCGTGTCTGCTATCACAAAGCGATTTGTAACCGGAGCGATGTCGTTCGGTTCCATAAGTCGTGAAGCCCACGAAGCTATGGCTGTTGCAATGAATGCGATAGGCGGAAAAAGCAATACCGGAGAGGGAGGTGAATTGCCCGAACGCTTTGCGACAAATGCCCGTTCGGCTATAAAACAAGTTGCATCCGGACGCTTTGGTGTTACTACCGAATATCTTGTAAATGCAGATGAACTTCAAATCAAAATAGCTCAAGGAGCAAAACCGGGAGAAGGAGGTCAGTTACCCGGCTTTAAGGTGGATAAAATAATAGCTAAGACTCGTCATTCTATTCCGGGTATTTCCCTTATATCTCCGCCTCCCCATCACGATATTTATTCTATTGAGGATTTGGCTCAGTTGATTTTTGATCTTAAAAGCGTCAATCCTGTAGCTCAGATCAGTGTAAAGCTAGTATCAGAAAGCGGAGTAGGTACAGTTGCCGCCGGTGTGGCTAAAGCTAAAGCCGATCGTATTGTGATCAGTGGTTGCGAAGGCGGTACAGGAGCTAGTCCTGCTAGTTCGATAAAACATGCCGGACTTCCTCTCGAAATTGGTTTGGCAGAAGTGCAACAAACTCTGGTGCTGAACAATCTTCGTGGACAAGTGTATCTGCAAACAGATGGACAGCTAAAGACCGGACACGATATCATTGTGGCAGCAATGATGGGGGCAGAGGAATTTGGTTTTGCTACAAGCGCATTGATTGTATTGGGATGTATAATGATGCGCAAATGCCACCTGAATACATGCCCCGTAGGAGTTGCTACCCAAAATGAAGAATTGAGAAAGAAATTTATCGGACGCAGCGAATATCTGATCAACTATTTCAGCTTCTTAGCCGAAGAGGTTCGCGAACATTTGGCTTCACTCGGATTCAGATCGTTGGATGAAGTTGTAGGGCGTGCCGATTTATTGAAATATATGAAAAGTGAGCAGAACGAAAAGGTTCGTAAGATGGACCTATCCCGCCTGATCTATTTCCCTGTGGAGGCAAAAGAAAATGCAATACGTCATATAAAGAATCAAGATCACAAGCTTGATGACGTATTGGATCTGAAACTGATCACTACATCGCGTTTGGCGATCGACAAGGCTATGCCTATCGAAATATCCCGTACAATAAAAAATACCGATCGTACAGTGGGAGCTATGTTGTCGGGGCAGATTGCTAAGAAATATGGCAACGAAGGGCTTCCTGCCGATACCATTCGCTGTACATTTCAAGGAGCAGCCGGACAAAGCTTTGGAGCATTTTTGAGTCATGGAGTAACTTTCAGGCTCGAGGGCGATGCCAATGATTATGTAGGAAAAGGTTTGTCAGGAGGTAAGATCATAATTGTACCTCCGGCAGTTTCGACCTTCAAGCCGGAAGAAAATATTATCGCGGGCAATACCTTGCTATATGGTGCTACATCGGGCGAGATATATATTAATGGTAGGGTAGGAGAACGATTCTGTGTGCGTAATAGCGGTGCTACTGCTGTTGTGGAAGGAGCCGGCGATCACTGCTGCGAATATATGACCGGAGGTCGGACAGTGGTGTTGGGCAAGACAGGACGTAATTTTGCTGCCGGTATGAGTGGCGGAGTTGCTTATGTGTATAGTGTAGATGGCGATTTTGATTACTATTGTAATATGCAGATGGTAGAAATATCTTTGATAGAAGATACTTACGACAGTAAAGAGCTTCGTCAATTGATAACCAATCATTATAATTATACAGCTAGTCCTTTGGCTAAATATATTCTTGATAACTGGAATACCGAAGTAGAGAAGTTTATGAAGGTTACGCCTATCGAATACAAGAAAGTTTTGCAGGACGAAAAGCTGGAAGCTATTAAAAAGAAAATAGCACAAGTAGAATTCGATTATTAATTAGCAAATTAGCAGATTGGTGAAATGTATTGACTGATTTGCTGATTCCCGAATTTTCAAATTAAACAAAATGGGAAATCCAAAAGCATTTTTAACAGTAAAGAGAAAAGAGGCAGGATATCGTCCGGTGCAGGAACGCATTCTCGATTTTGGTGAAGTAGAACAAACTCTAAATACAGAAGATAGACGCGAACAAGCTTCACGTTGTATGGATTGCGGCATTCCGTTTTGCCACTGGGGGTGTCCTCTTGGCAATAAGATGCCCGAATGGCAGGAGTATATTTATAAAGGAAATTGGAAGCTTGCAGCAGAAGTATTGATGCAAACAAACGACTTTCCTGAATTTACGGGGCGTATCTGTCCTGCTCCTTGCGAAAAATCGTGTGTACTATCTATCCATCGAGCTCCTGTAACCATTCGCGAAAATGAAGCTTCGGCGTTGGAACATGCCTTTAACGAAGGATTCATCCAGCCACAAATACCGCAACACAGAACCGGAAAAAAGGTTGCTGTAATTGGTTCCGGACCGTCAGGTTTAGCCGTAGCCAATCAATTGAATAGAAAAGGACATGATGTGACTGTATATGAAAAGAACTCACATATCGGAGGCTTACTTCGTTTCGGTATTCCTGATTTTAAATTGAATAAGAATATCATCGACCGCCGTTTAGATTTGATGAAGGCTGAGGGTGTGAAATTCGTTGTTAATACCGAAATCGGTAAAGACATAAAAGGAAAAGATATTCTTAAAGAATATGATGCCGTTTGTGTTGCCATCGGATCACAAGTGCCCCGAAATTTACCTATTGAAGGTCGTGAGCTAAAAGGAGTTCATTATGCGATGGAATTTCTTACAGCACAAAACAAATTGATAGCCAACGAAGATGTTCCCGCAGATCAAAAAATTGATGCAAAAGGCAAACGTGTGTTAGTGATTGGTGGTGGAGATACCGGTTCAGACTGTATTGGTACAGCTAACCGACAAGGTGCAGCCAGTGTAATGCAGATAGAAATATTGCCTAAACCTGCAAAGCTGGAAGATATAGAAAATCCGTGGCCTACGCCGTTTCCCGTTGTTTTGAAAACATCATCATCACATCTCGAAGGATGTGAGCGCCGTTGGTCATTAAACACAAAACGATTTATAGGAGAGGATGGAAAGCTGACTGCTGTCGAACTTGTAGAGGTGGCTTGGGAGCAAGATGAGAGTGGAAAACATATAATGAAAGAGATAGGGAAGCCCGAAATTCACAAAGTTGACCTCGTATTCCTTGCACTCGGTTTTGTGCATCCTATCCAAGAAGGTCTGTTGAAAGAATTGGGTATCAAGACTGATGATATCCGTCATAATGTAGCAACCGATTCTAGTCGGGCTACCAATGTGGCTAAAGTATTTGGGGCGGGCGACTGTGTCAGTGGACAGTCGTTGGTTGTAACAAGTATAGCTTCGGGACGAAAAACAGCGCAACATATAGATGATTTCTTAAAGCTATAATAATTTATAATATTCTTGTCTACAAAAGCGATTCCTGTTAGCAGGAGTCGCTTTTCTTTTATAGATTCATTATCTTTACATTCCGAACAGATATTGCCTATGCCTGAAAGACAGATAAAATATTTTTTGTATTGTGTATTCTTCGTTTTATTCGCGACCTCATGCGGTACACACAAGGGGGGCGGGAGCGGGTTGCTTTACGACCCTAAAGAAGTTGCCGAGTTGTCGGGTAAGCTGGGTATCGAATTGAGTAATATGAATAAGGAAGATGATTATCATATGCCCCTATATGCTGAAGTTTCGCAATGGTTAGGAGTTCCTTATCGTTATGCCGGACTATCGCGGCGAGGACTCGACTGTTCCGGTTTTACCTATTTGATATATCAGAAAGTATATAATAAGAAAATTCCAAGGTCAACCTCTGATCTATCCAGAATGAAAATGAAACATGTTTCAAAACGGAATTTACGAACTGGCGATTTTGTTTTTTTTGCAACAACCAAAAATCGTAAAAATATAAGTCATGTCGGTATCTACCTCAAAGACGGCTTTTTTATTCATGCCTCTACCTCGCAAGGTGTTATTGTTAGCCATTTGGGCGAAGATTACTACCGTTCTACATGGCGAAAAGGTGGGCGTATTTAACCTCTTTTCAGTTTCAATGAATCACGTATCTTATAGTAATACAATAGATTGAATAAATAAATATTCTTCTTAAAATATTATAAAAAACGCAGATGCTTTGTCTTTTATTAAATCGAATTCTTTATTTTTATCCGGTTTAAAAAATAACAGATGTCTGAACAAAAGAAAATATTGAGGTTATCTGCCTTATTACTAGCCTTCTCTATTGGCTTCATGCCTGCGGCTATTGCTTCGTCAAAACATAGGAAACCTGTAAAAAAGGAATCTAAAGTAAGTGCTGCCACAACTAAGAAGGTGAAAGTCGAACAATCTTCTAAAAATATAAATATAGAAACAACAGATGGTAATATAGTTACATTACCAAAAGTAAAACAGACTTTAGAAGAACAATCCTCTCTATTAGCTCAGACAGACAATCTTGTTGCTGATGCAGACTTCACCCGATCATTAGATGCCCTCCAAAAGAAACTTATAGAACAAAAAGAAATACAAGAACTTTCATCAATATTGGGAGTAGGCGTTAATCCTTCTTTTCTCGATCTTTATCGCGAAGCTGCCGATTGGTTAGGTACTCGATACAGAAGAGGAGGTATGAGTCGTGCTGCTGTTGATTGTTCAGGATTTACGAACATACTTTATAAAAATGTTTTTGGAGTAAAACTAGACAGGGTAAGTACAGCCATAGCAAAGAATGTGAAAGAGGTCGTAGATAAAGAAAATCTTATGCCCGGCGATTTGGTTTTCTTCGCTACATTAGGAAAAAGATATGTCAATCATGTTGGAGTATATTTGGGTGACGGAAAGTTTGTTCATGCCTCTATCAAACATGGTGTTATCGTGAGTTCCTTATCAGAGGGTTATTATAGCCGTACTTGGCGCAAGGGTGGTCGTACTTGGTAGACAAAAAAACGGAAGAAAAATATAAAAAGGAGATGTATCATCAAGATATATCTCCTTTGTTTTTATCTATAAGAAGAAAACCTCGTTCTTTAGATTTTTGAATAAAGCATAATGCGAAAATGAAAAATCAGGCAAAAAGTGTACAAGTTTGTCACCTTTTAGTTAAAATGTAAAATTCTAGTGTCTTTTCAAGTTGTATTTATGGGCTGGTTCAATTAACTATTTTAACCGCTTCTTCATTAAAAAGAAACATAAAAGTCTTATCTTTGGAAATAGTAAGGCAGCATCTTATATCCTTTTCGGGTACAATCCGATACCGTCTTACTCTTTATTTTTAGATTAAGAACTATCATTAAAAAAGAACGGAAATGAAAAAAAGATTAACAATAGCCCTTGTGGCACACGACCACCGCAAAGCAGACATGGTAGAATGGTGTTATTATAACTCAGACTTTTTGGCTCGACATCATCTTGTTTGTACCGGAACTACCGGAGCATTGGTAAAAGAAGCTTTTGAAGAAAAAGGTATCCATGCCGATATCACTCGTATGAATTCAGGGCCTTTGGGTGGAGATGCCGAAATTGCAGCTATGGTGGTTCGTCAGGAAGTCGATTTGGCTATCTTCTTGATAGACGACCTTAACCCGCAACCACACGAGGCAGATATAATGATGCTCCTTCGTCAGTGCCGTGTACACAATGTGCCTATTGCGTGCAACCGATACAGCGCCGATCTGATGATTACAAGTACCTTGTGGGATGACGATGACTATGTGCCAACCAAGCCCCAATACAAAGCTTTTGATAGAGCTGCTTTTGATGAAATGTTCAAAAAAATGCAAGATTGATTTTGTATTGAAAAATCAATTATCTTTGTCACCCCTTTAGTAAAAAGAAAATATGAGCGACTGGAAAGATCGTCTGAATGTGGTTTATTCTACCAATCCGGACTTTAAATATGAAACAGACGGCGAAGAGGAACAAGATACTTTGCCCAAAGAAAAGCAACAGCTTCGCATTTCGCTTGATAAGCGTAATCGTAAGGGAAAAGCTGTGTCGCTGATTACCGGATTTACAGGTACTACCGAAGATTTAGAGACGTTGGGTAAGTTGCTGAAAGTAAAGTGTGGAGTAGGTGGATCGGCAAAGGACGGAGAAATAATTATTCAGGGAGATTTTAGAAACAAGATACTGGAACTCTTGCAAAAGGAGGGCTATGCAAAAGCACGCATTATTTGAAGATAATGTAAATCTGCATGTATTTAAAGCTTCGGCAGGTTCGGGTAAGACACATCGGCTGACAGCCGAATATTTGTGTCTTCTTTTTTCTGCACCATCTGCATATAGGCATATTCTGGCTGTAACTTTTACTAACAAGGCTACTGACGAGATGAAGACCCGTATCATAGCCGAATTAGCAAACCTAGCTATGAATAGGGAGTCTGACTATACAGTCTTACTCTGCCAAAAATACAATCTTAATGAGGAGCAGGTGCGCAAGCAATCTCGCGATGTTCTCATCAGCATACTACATGACTATTCTGCATTTTCGGTCAGTACGATTGATAAATTCTTTCAGCAGACAATGCGAGCCTTCACTCGTGAAATCGGTTTAGGCGGAGGTTATAATGTCGAATTGGATACGGACAAGGTTCTGGGAGAAGCTATCGACTCCATGCTTTATGATCTGGAACGTACCGATAATAAACTCTTGCTGGATTGGCTGATTCGCTTTTCGGAAGAAAAGGTTGAAAACGGCGAAACATGGAATATACGAGCAGACATACAGTCTTTGTCAAAAGAAATATTTAAGGAAAGCTATAAGGCATATAGCAATCAGGTACAGGCTGATATTACTGATAAAGGCTTGATGACCGATTACAAAGATATGCTGTTTGCGATCATTCAGGTTTTTGAAACTACCTCTCAGCAAATAGGGGAAAAGGCTCTCAATATAATGACTCGTTACGACTTGAGACCGGAAGATTTTAAGGGTGGTACACGTTCTCCCTTTTTCAGCTTTCTCAAGTGGGCGAATGGTGCTATTGATGAACCTACAAATACCTTCCGCTCGTTGGCAGATGAGGTGCCAAATTGGTACACTGCAAAAACGGGAACTGCTGTAAAGGCTAAAATCGAAGATGCCTATCCCGAGCTTAATAGTTGTGTGTGTGATATAATTTATCATTACGACAATTCGCGCACATATCAGACTGCGTATGAAATAAACCGATATTTCTTTACATTAGGTATTCTCGGTGACGTGGATAAGAAGATACGCGAATATGCAGCAGAAAATAATATGATGCTCATATCCGATACTACCGAACTGTTGAATCGTATAATAGAGGGTAATGAATCTCCTTTTATATACGAGAAAGTTGGTTTGCGTATCAATAACTATATGATAGACGAGTTTCAGGATACATCGGGTATGCAATGGCAAAATTTTCTGCCCTTGGTGCGTGATAGTCTCGGCAGTGGAAACCAGAACTTTATAGTAGGCGATGTGAAGCAAAGTATCTATCGGTGGCGAAACTCTGATTGGAAATTATTAGATGAGCAACTTGATCAGGATTTCTTGACAGAAGGCATTGACCATGAAACGTTGGATGCCAATTGGCGAAGTGCGTACAACGTTATTGCTTTCAATAATGCTGTCTTTACTCTCGGAGCAAATCTGCTCCAAGATACTTACAATAGTGCCTTATCCGATACTGACGATAAGCGCCTGACGCCATTTACTACTCGTATAAAAAAAGCGTACGGCGACCTTTATCAATATATGCCTGATAGTCGTAAAGGCAATTTGGGGCATGTGAAAGTAGAGTTTGTGGATACAGACGAATATACATGGCAAGACTACGTCTTGGAGCAGCTTCCGCTGCAAATTGAAGAGTTGCAGGATAGAGGTTACAGCCTGAAGGATATAGCCATATTAGTGCGTACCAAGAAGGAGGGGGCAGATGTGGCTAACTGTCTGCTGGAGTATAAGAATCAGCATCCTGACTCGCGTTACCGTTATGATATAATATCAGACGAAGCTTTATTTGTTAGTAACTCTAAAAGTATTAAGCTGATTGTAGCTTTGCTCAAATATCTGCATAACCCTCTCGATACTTCTTTGAAGGCTCTAGCCGTATATGAATATTTTAAGTATAGCAATCAGCTGAATGCTGAGGATGCACTGTTGAAATACTTCTCTGCCAAAGAAGATCTGCCTGATGAAGTAGTAGTCGTGTTGAACCGTATCCGAGAATTGCCTCTATATGAAATGACGGAAGAGATATTTGAACTCTTCCGCAATGCAATGGAAGACAACGAACAGATATATATACAGTCGTTTTTAGATATGGTACTCGATTTCACTGTTCGTAACTCTTCCGATCTCGATGCCTTCTTAAAATGGTGGGACGAAATCGGTTCGAATAAAACTATTTTCACCCCCGATGGACAAGATGCCATTCGGATAATGACAATACATAAATCGAAAGGGTTGGGGTTTGATGTTGTGCTGCTTCCTTTTTGCAATTGGGAAATAGATCATAAATTGACAACCATTCTTTGGTGTCATCCACAAGTAGAGCCGTTCGATAAATTGCATCTTGTACCTGTAAAGTATTCGCAGAAATTGAAGAATACGATTTTTGACTATGAATATTTTGATGAGCGATTGCATGCTTTTATTGATAATATAAATGTGCTTTATGTAGCCTTTACCCGTGCTAAAAATGAATTAATAGCCTTTGCTCCCAAGCCAAAGAAAAACGATGTGACAAATATATCCTCTCTTCTTTGGGCTTGTGTCAATTCTACGACTGATCTATCCACATCCGATAGGGAGCTTATTGATCTGACGCAATATTTGGATGAAGAGACGGGGCTTTTTGATCTTGGAGCCGGGTATCTGCCTGTAAAGAAGATTAAACCGTCTGTGACCGAAGAAATTAATGTAGATGGATTGTCGAGTGTTCCGTACGAAGATAGGGTGAGGCTGTTATTGAAGAATAAGTATTATTTCACTAATTCAGGGCAGCGTGACTATGGAACTCTTATGCATGAGATAGTTAGCAAGATACAGACTACGGCTGATATTGAGGATGCCATTGAGACTTATCATATATCGGGCGATATAACTCAGGATGAAAAATCAGAGATAAAAAGGCTGTTGTCCGATTATCTGTCAGAGCCGTTAGTGGCTTCATGGTATTCGGGTGAATACCGCATATTGAATGAAGTACAGATATTACAACCCAAAGGTACATTTAGCCGCCCTGATAGGGTTATGATCAAGGAAGATGAAGTGGTAGTCATAGATTATAAATTTGGAGAAAAAGAAGATCGTAAATATATCCGACAAGTTAAATATTATACGGATCAGGTACGTAAGATGGGTTATGATAATGTAAAAGGCTATATTTGTTATATAAAATTAGGTAAAGTAATAGAAATTTGAACTATATGAAATTTAAAGGAATCGTATTAGCGAGTATCTTCATTGTGGGGGTATCCTCGTGTGGAAATAGTAAAAAGCAAGACAATGCAGATCAAAGCAAAACAACACAAGCAAACACTGCTAAAGAGCTTACAAGCGAGGAGATAGCTCAGCGTTTTGATTTAAGTCAGGATTTGTTGGTCGATCTGATGATGGATATTCCTTCTTCTGTCTATATGAGAGAAGGGGAGGGGCAATATTCGATATTGTATATTCCTAAGACGAAAGAAGTACACGAGATATATAAAGACTTTGATAAGAAGAATAATGTCAAACTGTCAGAAGATTCATTAGGCAACTTATATTATGATGATGATGCAGTCAAAAAAATAAATTGGAAAATAAGAACCGGTTTAGATCTGTCTGATTTTGATATAATAGGACGTTTTATTCCGGCGCAATATCTCACTGTGAATACTGCATCTACAAAGGGCGAATATGTTGTATCTATGCCATACGAAATGTATTTGTATAAATTAGAGAATAGTGAGTGGAAACCTATCGAAGCTACTGTTGTAATGGACTTAGGCGGATATGAACAGTATGAATCTTTAGAAAAATACAGATCGCTGTTAGGCAAATAATACAAGATAGTTGCTTCGGTTAATAAATATCCCTATTTGCCAAGTCGATAAATAGATCAGACAATTTTTCGCTGGCAAAATCGGCACATCTTGCACCCTTTTCAGCAGTAGACTTTTGGGGATTTCCGATACCTGTATCTTCCGATACCTTTGCCCAGTTGCGAGGTATCCAACCTGTCTTGTCTACAAGAGATTGCGAACTGAAAGGAGTATATTTTCCGCTTCCGGCAAGGTTGAGATCAACTAGTTCTGGGTGATAATGCATCATTGCCGATGTTTCCATTTCTCCGGCATGGTCATCTATTTCGTCAAAAAACTCTTTCTGAGGAGTTAAGGCAAACCAGTCACTTGTGGCAATAAGAAAATCGGGATAGTCTACGGCTAAGTCCCGTATCATATTCTTAAAGTTATTACCTCCGTGCCCGTTCACAATTATTAATGTTGTTATACCTTGATAGTTTAGCGAAGAAACTATGTCGCCTAAAATGGCTCTTTGAGTTTCATATCTTGTGTGGAGGCAAAATGGAAGTTCTCTTTGACCCGGATTCTGAGATCCGAAAGGTATTGGAGGTAACACCATTCCTTTTATTCCGGCTTTGCGGTATGTCTTAACCACAGCATCTACCGATATGCCATGCGATAAGTAGCAATCGGTGAGATAAGGCAAATGATAATTGTGAGGCTCTGTTGCTCCCCAGGGAAGAACGGCATATTTATATTGCTGATCTTTAGTATCGTTATATATTGCAGTTAATATGTCAAATTGAGAATTCATCATTAAGTTTGGTTTTAAATATCTATAAAGATAGTATTTATTGCTTTTACTATCTTTGTTCAAAAAATATAAAATGACAGATAAAATAAAAGAATTACGAAAAGTTCTACCTATACCTATCACAGAAGCTTTGCAACTGTTGCGGGAGAATGATGGAGATATAGAAAAGTGTATTTACTTGTTCAAAGCCAAATCTATAAAAGAAATTGTACAGATGACCGGATGTGATGAGCAGATGGCTACCCAGTATTATGAAGCTGAGAAAAATGATTTTAATAGGACTGTATCGGCTATTCGTGAAGATTTGTATGATAAGCATTATAATCCTATACAAGGTGTTTCAAAAGAAGGAATCAGATGTGTATTGCAATGGTTACATATTGTAGAGTCGGATGATTTTTGTGTTTCTCTCGATTTTCAATTGCTAAAAGATGTTTTACAGGCTCTGACTCTCATTCCTGTATTAGCGGATATAGCTCTGATTGTGGATAAAGCACGGATTGCTAAGGAACGGATATTTGAAGGATATAAAGAAACTGACAGTATAGATGAATTTGTTCGTCGACATAGAAAGTTGGATGATGATTCTGACTTTCAGAAGGCTAATGATTCAGTTGGTTTGAAAGTTACTGTTATGAAAGAAGAATTGTTAAGACATCTTCGGAACTTGCAATAAAAAAAGAGGGACAAATCAAATTTGTCCCTCTTTGCATATTTATAGATAAATTATTTAGCCAAAGCCTTTAGTTTATCATTTTCTTTATCTACTTCAAAAGATATTGTACCACCTTCTTTTACAGCTCCGGATAATACCAACTCTGCTATCTCATCTTCTACATAGTTTTGAATAGCTCTCTTTAGCGGACGAGCGCCAAATTGTACATCATATCCTTTTTCTGCAAGAAAGTCTTTTGCTTCCTGACTCAGGTCTATGTTATATCCTAGCTCAGTCATACGCTTGTAGAATCCGTTTAGTTCGATATCTATGATCTTTTCAATAGATGTTTTATCTAACTGATCAAATGTAATAATATCGTCAACACGATTTAAAAACTCCGGCGAGAATGTTTTGTTCAGAGCTTTTTGTAAAACACTTCTTGAGTATTCTCTATTAGCTGCCGATTGTTTATTAAAACCAATACCTCCACCAAAATCTTTTAGTTGACGTGTACCCACATTGGATGTCATAATCAGAATCGTATTCTTAAAGTCTACTTTGCGCCCCATGCTGTCGGTCAAGTGTCCTTCATCCATTACTTGAAGCAATATGTTGAATACATCAGGATGAGCTTTCTCTATTTCATCGAGTAATATTACTGAATATGGTTTACGGCGAACTTTCTCACTAAGCAAACCTCCTTCTTCATATCCTACATATCCCGGAGGTGCTCCAACCAAACGCGATACATTGAATTTCTCCATATATTCGCTCATGTCTATACGGATAAGGGCATCTGCCGAATCAAATAACTGCTCTGCAATCTTTTTTGCCAGATGGGTTTTACCTACCCCTGTTGGTCCAAGAAACATAAATGAACCTATCGGACGATTAGGGTCTTTAAGCCCGATTCTGTTTCGTTGTATTGCTTTTACTATTTTATTAACAGCTTCGTCCTGACCTATAACTGCAGCCTTGAGGCTATCTTTCATGCCTATTAGCTTAGCTCCTTCCGACTCTCCTATACGTTGTACAGGTACACCGGACATCATGGATACTACTTCCGAAACCATTTCGGCATCTACTGTTTCAGGTTTCTCTTTTAGAGAAGCTTTCCATGCAGCTTCTGCTTCTTCCAATTTTGACATCAACTGACGCTGTGTGTCTCTGAAGCTGGCAGCTAACTCGTACTTTTGAGCTTTTACTGCTTCACCTTTTTGTTCGATTACACTTTTTAGCTCAGCTTCGATTTCTTCAATCTCTTTCGGAACTTGTATGTTTGCTATATGCATACGCGATCCGGCTTCATCCAGTGCATCTATTGCCTTGTCAGGGAAGTTGCGATCTGTAATATATCTGTCAGTCAATTTGACACACGCTAGTAGGGCTTCATCTGTATATTTTACATTATGATGCTCTTCGTAGCGTTCTTTGATATTATTCAATATCTGCAATGTTTCGTCTGCCGTTGTAGGATCTACCAATACTTTTTGGAAACGACGTTCCAATGCTCCGTCCTTTTCAATATTCTTGCGATATTCGTCTAAGGTGGTAGCACCGATACATTGTATTTCTCCCCGAGCCAAAGCTGGTTTCAGCATATTAGCGGCATCGAGTGATCCTGTTGCACCACCGGCTCCGACAATTGTATGAATTTCGTCGATAAACAATATAATATTCGGATTTTTTGATAATTCGTTTAATATTGCTTTTATACGTTCTTCAAATTGTCCTCTATACTTTGTTCCTGCTACTACTGATGCCATATCCAAGGCAATAACTCGTTTGTCGAACAATACGCGTGATACCTTTTTCTGGGTAATGCGAAGGGCCAATCCTTCTACTATTGCTGACTTACCGACTCCCGGTTCGCCAATCAATATAGGATTGTTCTTTTTGCGTCGGCTAAGTATTTGAGCCAGACGTTCTATTTCTTTCTCACGACCTACAATAGGATCCAATCTGTTCTCCATTGCAGCCTTAGTCATGTCCGTGCCAAAATTATCCAGCACCGGCGTATCTGTTGCCTGACGGGGTTGTTGAGTTCCTACATTAGAGTTGCTGTTCATAGCTTCATCCTCTTCTTCCTCGTCATCGGTGAAGTCTGCTCCCATGCGAGGAGTTTCGTTCGAATTGTGCAATATGTCACCCATACTTTTAATATAGGTGAAAGCTCCGTTATAATCCATATGATATTCTTCTAACAGCGTAGCTGCACTATTGTCATGATCTTTAAGTATGGCAAGAAGCAGATGCTCGGAGTCAGTTTCTTGACTTTTAGTTAAGCGTGCTTCCAGAATACTCATTTTTAGAATCTTTTCAGTGCTTTTATTCAATACTATTTCGCTGTTTGGATATGCATCCTCCTGTTGCTTTAATATGTTATTGTCTATACTATCTTTTAACTCTACCAAATCAATACCAAAATCCTTCAATGCCTGTATGGCTAATCCCTCTCCATTACGAAGAAGTCCAAGCATCAAATGTTCGGGTGCAAGATAACTGGTTTGCAGACGTCCGGCCTCCTCGCGGCTATAAGCCATGATTTTGCGGACTCTAGGTGAAAAATTATTTTCCATAACCGTCTTATTTGATGTTTTATGCGAATACTACAAATATAAGGTTTATTCTAAGAACTGTTTTAGATAAAAACCTTAATTTTCTTTATCTATTATATTGAAACAAAAATGATGCCATAATGTTTTTCGGTGTGAAGTGAAAAAATATTTAAATATTCATATTGTAGTTACAATGTTTAGTTGTTATTAAAAAAGATATTCAATATGATGTATATGTATTATAATAATGTTAAATTATTATTTTAATATACTTTTTGTTTGTGTGTGTGGTAAATACTCTTTACCTTTGTAAAGTATTTTTCATGGTATTAGATTTATGGTTAGGAGTGAAGATTGGTTGTCGTGAGACAACCATTCCTATTTTTAGACCTGATGTGATCTGTAAATGATTGAAATGCCAATGGTTAAATATGATGAGACTATAGTGTCAGCCTATCTAAACTATCCCTTTCTCTAAAAATGTTATCTTTGCATTGTATGGACGATGTTTATAAAACAATAACAGAAACATATAAGGCTGTTTATTCTGAAAAGAGAAGTAAATTTATTGCTTATGCTATTCCTGTTCAATCTGTTGACGAGGTTAAGAATGAGTTGGATAAGCTTCGTAAAGAATATTATGATGCTCGGCATGTGTGCTGGGCTTATATGTTAGGTTCGGATAGGTCTGAATTTAGAGCCAATGATGATGGAGAGCCTTCGGGTACTGCGGGCAAGCCTATATTGGGTCAGATAAATTCAAATGAATTGACGGATATTCTTGTTGCTGTTGTGCGATACTTCGGCGGGATAAAATTAGGTACTAGTGGTCTTATTGTAGCATATCGTGAGGCTGCTGCAGCTGCTATTGATGAATCTAACATCGTAGAAAAGACTGTGGATTGCAGACTGTCTTTTGGGTTTGAGTATCCTTTTATGAATGACGTGATGCGTATAGTCAAGGATCTTGAGCCTAATATTGTAGATCAAAGTTACGATATGGATTGTATGATGACGCTCGAAATAAGAAAATCGAAATTTGATGAATTAAAAAATAGATTGGAAAAGGTAGAAAGTATTCACTTTTTTATAGAGGAGAAATAAAAAGGGTTGCTTAATTTAGCAACCCTTTCTTTTATTATTTATCTGTCTGATAATGGAATCACAATCTTTATAATTTAATATATTCAATAGTGATGAGAGTATTTTTGGAGCTATTTTGTTCATCCTTCATCTCTAAGCGTATTGGGTAGCCAAATTCGTTATATTCGTATTGTATAGTTCCTCTTTCTTCTTCTAAATTTTGCTTTTCATCAAGGATAAGTTCTGTCATTACATGTATTTTTGAAGCATGGTCAATAATGAGAAATATTTGGATGATGTTCAGCTGTGTTCTATTGTAATTGCTTACAAAATTTACATTCTCAAATATTGATTTGTTATTTATATATTCGTCAACGAAAAAGTGCGTAGTAATATGATTCATTGCTGTTTTTATAGATTGATAATAATCTGAAATATTTCCATCTTTGTCAAATTTGGTTTTTGTGATAGATACTTCATCTTTTTTTTCGACAAAAGGCCTTTCAATTATAGTATTATTCGAGTCTCTGTATATTTTTATATAACTTGTGTCCATCGGATAAGTGTTTAATTCATCTGATATTATCTGCTTTGATTTGCGAAGGGTTATCGTATCTTTTTTAGTGTAATCGTAGTCGTAAGTGTAATTCGTTGTGTTTAATATATTGTTAATATCTTCTTTTTCACATAGCATCGAGTATTGAAGCTTTTGTTTAATACGTCCTTCTTTGTCATATTGTATACTAATACTGGAGCTGTCGATATATGTATGACCCATCGCATTGAGATTGGATATGGATACGATTCGTTTTTGTTCATCATAGGATATTCTGATTGTCATTTGATCCTCCATCATTATAACGGATGGCAGGTAGATATCTTTGTCTTTTGCAAAAGAAGAGTTGGTGGAAAAAAGACAGAATAAAATAAATGTAATAATTAGTTTCATAATAAGTTGTAATAAGTGAATTGCGAAAGTAATAAAATATTAGAAGAATGTCGCTTTGATGTCATTTGGTTTTATTTTGAGAATCAACAAGGCATTACACAATGTTCTAGTGCGTAATTCTGTTTGTTGGATAATCAATAGCCTATAAAAAAACAAGTGTTTCCTTGATTGAAAACACTTGTTCTAAGTTATTCAGAAATTAACCTATCATGTGAAAAAAATAGTCTCTCTTTCTTTTTATAGTCTTTATAGATATTAAATAATTCCTTGTGCCATAACAGCTTTAGCAACTTTCATAAATCCGGCAATGTTGGCTCCTTTCACGTAGTTTACATAGCCATCAGCTTCCGTACCATATTTTACACAGTTTTCATGGATGTTTTGCATTATCCATTTCAGCTTATTGTCTACTTCCTCAGCAGCCCAGTTTAAACGCTCTGAGTTTTGAGTCATTTCAAGACCTGAAACTGATACACCTCCGGCATTTGCAGCTTTTCCCGGTGCATAAAATATTTTAGCTTTTTGGAATATTGCAATTGCTTCAGGGGTAGATGGCATGTTAGCTCCTTCCGAAATGGCTATTACCCCGTTGTCTACCAACTTTTGAGCATCTTCACCATTCAGTTCGTTTTGTGTTGCAGAAGGCAAAGCAATATCACCTTTTTCGCCCCACGGACGAGCATTAGGTACATATTTGCATCCGTATGTTTCTGCATACTCACTGATACGACCTCTGTAAAGCTCTTTGAGTTCTTTTACATATTCTAGCTTTTCAGTAGTTATTCCTTCCGGATCATAGATGTAACCACTCGAATCTGATAAGGTTACCGGTATTGCTCCCAGCTCGATTAACTTTTCGCAAGTGTATTGTGCCACATTACCCGATCCAGATATAAGGCATTTTTTACCTTTAATATCTATATTTTTTGTTTTAAGCATTTCCAGTAGGAAATATACATTGCCATAACCTGTAGCTTCGGGACGAATGAGCGATCCGCCAAAAGCCAATCCTTTACCGGTAAATGTTCCAGTAAATTCGCGGGCAAGTTTTTTGTACATTCCAAACATGTATCCAATCTCACGTCCTCCAACTCCTATATCTCCTGCGGGAACATCTGTATCCGGTCCTATGTGACGCCAAAGTTCTGTGGTGAATGCCTGACAGAAGCGCATTATTTCAGCACTGGATTTTCCTTTTGGGCTAAAATCTGAGCCTCCTTTTGCACCTCCCATGGGTAAGGTTGTTAATGAGTTTTTGAAAGTTTGTTCGAAAGCTAAAAACTTAAGTATAGACGGGTTTACTGAAGCGTGAAGACGGATACCTCCTTTGTATGGACCGATTGCATTGCAATGTTGCACTCTATATCCCATATTGGTGTGAGTGTTTCCTTTATCGTCTGTCCATGTTACACGGAATGAGAAAATTCGATCAGGAATACAAAGTCTTTCTATGAGGTTTGCTTTTTCAAATTCGGGATGTTTGTTGTACTCTTCTTCTATCGACTCCAATACTTCATGTACGGCCTGATGATACTCCGGTTCGTTTGGAAATCTACGCTTCAAATCTTCTAATACTTGTTCTACTTTCATATTCTAATATAGATTTTGATTTATGGATAGTGCAAATGTAGAAAAAATATTTTCATATTGTCTTTTTTATAATGTAAAAAGTGTTTACCTAACTTTTAGTCTGTGTATTTTCTTTTATTCTAGTCAAAATATTAGAATTTGTCTTTATTTCTTCCAAAGTGTGCCGTGCTAAAATCGTATTTTTAAATGTGACTTGTCCTTCAAATACTGCATTTTTAAAGTCTGCATTCTCAAATATTACATCGTCAAATTTTGTATTGTAGATTATTGATTCCCAATAATCGCAATTTCGAAGTTCTGTTTTAGAGAAATTCGAATTTTTAATGTGAGATGAATCGAAAATAACTTTCTCAAAACTACTGTCGGCGAAATCCATTTCATCAATAAAGCTATTTTCCATGTAGCAAGAATTGAAGCTGCAATTCTGTGCGCTTGATTTGATAAATTTAGACTTTGTGAAGTCTACATTAGTTATATAAGCATTATCGAAATCAATATTTTCGAATACACAATTAGAAAGGTCTGTCATTAGGTCGCTGTATATAAACTCATTATTTTTGAATAATACTTTTATGATTGTTTGTATTACGATCGTGGGTTTACTATTTTCGAGCCATTCTTTACCTGTGTCTTTATTTACAATAATTTCGGTATTCTCCCTTATATATGTACACAATATATCATGTATAATGCTGACATAACCTCTTTGCATTCCTTTCTCTTCAGAAGATTCGAGCGCAATCTGATGTAAGGCATATACTCCCGAAATGATGGAGCTTACATTGCCACTGCCGAGTAGTGTTGCAGCATCTTTAAATCTGGTGTTTATCTGTCCTTTTTCAGCAATGTTATTTTGTCGTGTTTGTTCAGCAACACGTCTGTTATTGATCCATAAGCCCAATATTACTAGTGCTCCTCCAAGTCCGGTGGCAACAGTTTTTACGTATTCTCCAAGTGCAGAAGGAGTGTCTCCAAATAGTATGATATGAGCATCGAGTTTATAAAATACAAGCCCGATAAGTATACATCCAAAGATTATAATTAGAAAAATATATTTGTAGTAAAAATCCGAAAGTACCTTTTGATTATTTTTTATGATAGACGATAATATTTTTCTTTTCTTAGGCATAATTTAAATAGTTGTTCTGTTCTTTTAGATGTGTTGTGTGAAATAATCTGTAATATATACAGAATGTTAGTTTTATGCAAAGATACTCAAAAAAGAGATTCCTAATCTAAGCTCAAATAACGATCATTATAAAGATTTAAATTATATATTGGGTAGCGGATGTTTTTTAGTCTTGTTTTTTTCTTATTTTTGCGAATAATATAATTGAAAAATATTTAGTAAATAAATGACTTGTTTAATCACAGGGGGAGCTGGTTTTATCGGTTCTAATTTTGTAAAGCACATGCTTACTACATACCCGGAAGCAAAGCTTATCGTTTTTGATGCACTAACGTACGCAGGTAATTTAGGTACTTTGGTTGAAGAACTAAAAGACCCCAGAGTCACTTTTGTGAAAGGAGATATTTGTGATCGCAATATAACTGAAAAAGTATTCTCTGATTATCAAATAGACTATGTTATCAATTTTGCAGCAGAAAGTCATGTGGACAGAAGTATCGAAAATCCACAACTTTTTTTGCAAGTAAATGTATTAGGTACTCAAAATCTTCTGGATACAGCTAAAAAGTATTGGACAGTTGGTAAAGATGAAAACAATTATCCGATATGGCGTGAAGGAGTTAAATTCTTACAAGTATCTACCGATGAGGTTTATGGATCTTTAGGTGAAGAAGGATTCTTTACAGAAGAGACTCCTCTCGATCCCCGTTCGCCGTATAGTGCCGGAAAAGCCGGCGGTGATTTGATTGTTAGAGCTTATGGTGAGACATACAAAATGCCAATAAACATAACTCGCTGCTCAAATAACTATGGACCTTATCATTTTCCTGAAAAATTAATTCCTCTTATCATTCGCAACATTCTTGCAGGTAAGCAATTGCCCGTATATGGAGATGGGAGCAATGTGCGCGATTGGTTGTATGTGACCGATCACTGTAAGGCTATTGATGCCGTTCTTCACAAAGGGCGCGTTGATGAAGTATATAATGTGGGTGGACACAATGAAAAGAAAAATATAGATATTGTCAGATTGGTAATCAAAACTATATACGATATAATGGAAAAACAACCTGAATATAGGGCTGTTTTACAAAAAAAAGAGACTGCCAAAGACGGAACTATTGATATAAGTTGGATCAATGACGACCTTATTTCGTTTGTTAAAGACCGTCAGGGGCACGATCAACGATATGCAATAGATCCATCTAAAATATCGAAAGATTTGGGCTGGTTGCCCGAAACTTCATTCGATAAAGGCATTGTGAAAACAATATATTGGTATCTTGATAATCAATCGTGGGTAGAAGAAGTTACTTCGGGAGATTATATGAAGTATTATGAACAAATGTATGGCGACCGATAGATTATGGAACGCTTAAAGGCAATTCTAGCTGACAAAATACTGGACTTATCTGCCAATAATGGAGATGAAGTTAAAGCTACATTAGAAAAGATTCAACGGTTCAGAGATTTTGCAAACGCATGTCAGACCTTAATGAAGAAATATCCGGCAATAGAGGATGAGCTGATCGAAATGGTTCAAAGCAATGATTTTGATACAAAAGTTGCCTCTTCCAGAGTGGATACGATTATAAGACTTTCTGATACAGATAATAATAAAAGATTGCAATACAATAGTCCGACAGAGCAAATGCCATCTATTGAAATTAACAATGATCTTTTACCAATAGCTGAACATACCGATGTTGCTGATTCTGATATTTTGTCACTTTCAGAGCCGGAGCCTACGCCAAATGCAGATAGTATTCCAATGGAGATCGTAGAGCCTATACAAGACTCTTATTCAGTAGATAACTCGGAGACAGGCTTGACTGAAAATTCGACATATCCGGAAGCTGGAATTTCATTGGCAGCAGAAGAAATACAAGAAAACGATCCTGACGAAATCATAGAGCAGGAATTAAATACAGAGGGTGGGAATGAAAAACCTTCATTTGTGTCTCCTCTTGTAGATAATATTGATTATGAAAAAGAAGAATTACGTGCGAAAAGAAAACTCCGTATTCGACGCACAATTCAAATCATAGGTGTTATTATCGCTGTTGTAGCTCTTATTTTTATTATTAAGTTTGTAATGCATCATTGGCAAACAATATTAATAATAGTTGCAATATTGGCTGTTTTAGCCATATTATTTGCTTGGTTTAAACGAAAGCGTTGAAATCTAAGTATATGTTGAACCAATTATCCCTGAAATGGACTATTATAGGCAAACCTCATTAAAAGATTATAATTCATTTAAAACAGAAGCTTTGGCAAAGATATTTTGCCAACCTAAGAATGTAAAAGAATTGCGTGAATGTCTTTCAGAGCATTCCGCAGAGCAGAAACTAATTATCGGAGGAGGATGTAATCTCTTTTTTACCCGTGACTTTGATGGTCTGGTAATTCATCCCTGCATAAAGGGGCTTCGTGAAACTTGGGACGAAGACGATGAAGATATATTTATTGAAGTAAATGCTTCGGAAAACTGGGATGAACTGGTTGCATATTGTGTCGAACAAGGCTTTGCCGGTTTGGAAAACTTATCTTTAATTCCCGGTACAGTCGGAGCTGCCCCCATTCAGAATATCGGAGCTTATGGGGTAGAGGTCAAAGACGTTATAAGGGAAGTAGTTGCGTTAGATATGGAGACAAACGAAGTGATCTCTTTTTCTAATGTCGAATGTGAATTTGCTTATCGTGATAGTATATTCAAACGGACAAATAAATACATTGTAATATCCGTAGTCTTTCATTTGAAACGTACATTCTCATATAGCCCTAAATATTTTGATCTGAATAAAGAATTGGAAGATATTGAAGATCCTACAATACAAGATGTAAGAGATGCTGTAATACGGGTACGTGAACGTAAACTGCCAGACGAAAAGATATTACCCAATGCCGGAAGCTTTTTTAAGAATCCGTATATAACAAAAGAACAAACCGAAGAAATCTTAAAAGATTATCCTGATCTGCCTGCTTATCTCCAGAAAGACGGCATGATGAAAACTTCCGCTGCCTTTCTTATCGACAAGTCGGGATATAAAGGAATTCGGGTAGGAGATATAGGTACATATCCCAATCAACCGTTGATAATTGTGAATTATGGTTCTTCTGATGGAAATGATATTGTACGTTTCATGCGCGAAATACAAGCTGCAGTGAAAGACACATTTAATATTGAATTAGAACCTGAAGTAAGAATATATTAAAAAAATAGTATAAGTTTTGCAGTAACTTTTATATCTTGCATATAAATGAGTATTCGAAACTAATACCTTAAAAATAATTATGGCATCTTTTATTATAGAGGGAGGCTGTCGCCTCAGTGGAGACATTACTCCGCAAGGAGCAAAAAACGAAGCATTACAAGTTATATGTGCAGTGTTACTTACTCCACAAGAAGTAATTATAGAAAATGTACCCGACATATTGGATGTTAATAATCTGATAGCCCTATTGGGCGAAATGGGAGTACAAACCCGTCGTATAGGAGAAGATACATGGTCTTTTAAGGCTGAAAGTGTAGATACCGAATATTTGCAGACACCGGAGTTTCTTAAGAAGAGCGCTTCCCTTCGAGGTTCGGTAATGATTATAGGACCATTAGTTGCCCGATTTGGAAAGGCTATGTTGCCAAAACCGGGAGGAGATAAGATCGGGCGTCGTCGTCTTGATACTCACTTCGTTGGAATACAAAAGCTAGGAGCTGAATTTGCATACGATGATGCCCTTCAGATATATAATATAACAGCCGATAAGCTAGTCGGTGCGTATATGTTGCTGGACGAAGCCTCTGTAACAGGTACAGCTAATATAATAATGGCTGCTGTATTGGCAGAAGGCGAAACTACAATATATAATGCCGCTTGTGAACCGTATATACAGCAGTTATGCCGCTTACTTATTCAAATGGGATCCAAGATATCGGGAGTAGGGTCGAACCTGCTTCGTATCGAAGGAGTTTCTTCATTGAGTGGAGCGAAACATCGTATATTGCCGGATATGATAGAGATCGGCAGTTTTATCGGAATGGCAGCAATGACAGCATCAGAGATCACCATCAAGAATGTAGCGTACGATGATTTAGGTATTATTCCCGATACTTTCCGCCGATTAGGCATCCAATTGGAAAGACAGGGAGAAGATATTTATGTTCCGGCGCAGAAAGAATATACCATAGATACTTTTATAGATGGCTCTATCCTTACCATAGCCGATGCACCATGGCCGGGACTTACACCTGACCTTATCAGTGTGTTGTTAGTTGTTGCTACACAAGCAAAAGGTAGTGTCCTTATTCATCAAAAAATGTTTGAGAGCCGTTTGTTCTTTGTTGACAAGCTGATTGATATGGGTGCTCAAATCATTCTATGCGACCCGCATCGTGCAACAGTGATTGGTACGGGCAAACGTCCTATGCGGGCAACTACAATGACTTCGCCGGATATTCGTGCCGGTATCGCTTTGCTTATTGCTGCGATGTGTGCCGATGGTAAAAGTACAATTCACAATATAGAACAGATAGACCGAGGGTATCAAAATATAGATATACGCCTTAACCAGTTGGGGGCAAATATATTGCGACTGGATTAAATAAACACTATGACAAACTAATTTTCTCAATTTTTAGACTATGACAGAAAATGAAGAATATCTTTATAATCATTTCCTTATTGGTATAAAATCAGGATTTGAATCTCTGGAAGATATTATTAACGATGCTCTGGAAGCCGTTGAAGAAGAGGGGTGGGAGAGTGAGATTTCGGAAGAATGGATTCGTAATACCTTTAGTCAGGAATATGCGAAACATGAAGAAGCGGCTAAGACTTGGTCGAAGCCAACGGATACAGACCGCCTTCGTCAGGCATTCGATAATTTGTGCCGCGATAAGATTATTGCATTGCATAATGCCGGATATGAAACTGCGGATGCTATATATGATGCCGGATCGGTTTGGAAAGATGCCGAAGATATGGGGATAACTCCTCTTGGCTATTGCTATTACCACGGTCAGGATTTGGAAAGGGCTATTGAAGATAACATATTGATGATCGGCTTTTATGGAGCAACCGAAAATAATGATAAAGAAGCAATCATTGTTGGCAATAAAGTTGCTAAAGCACTCAAAGAAGTTGGATTTGATATAGAATGGAATGGTTCTGCTCAGAAAAGAATTTCAATTCCTGATTTTCAATGGCAAAATGTGTTTGTTTCACATGAAGACATAGACGAGAAATGGGGCTATGATCGTGTATTGAAGCTCATGGAAGGATAAGGATAATAGAAATATCGATAATTAATAAAAAAAGAAGGGTTAACATATAACCCTTCTTTTTTTGTTGTAGCAATATTTTATCTGTTTAATCTAATCCCAGAGTCATTTTACTCAAAGCTATTTCTTTTTCATCACCGGTATGTTTGCCGAGAACGTCGGATAATTTAACCGCTTTCAGGTATTGTTCATCTTTCTTGTAAGCTTTTACATCTGTCAATTTGATAACAATATTAAGAGGCTTCACTCCGACATCATTCGAAAAGAAAGTACCAATTCCGTATGTGTCGTGTATTCGTCCGTTTACATGTTTCTTTATTTTTTGTATCAATTCTGTGTTTAGAGAATCACTGAATACTAATGTCTTAGACGTAGGGTCTATTCTGTTTCGTTCATAAAACTCAATAGCCTTATCAGTAAAGTCTAACGGGTCGCCACTGTCGTGTCTTACGCCGTCAAATAACTTGGCTTCTTTCAGGCTGAATGATTTGAAAAATGATTCTGTAGTGTAAGTGTCTGTCAATGCTATACCCAGACTTCCGTCATAAGCTCTAACCCAGGCATCCAAGCCTTTTATATTGGCTGATCGGTAACCGAATACTGCACCGTGATACATAAACCACTCGTGAGGCATTGTGCCTATCGGAGTAGTATTGTACTTCATTGCCAGATAGATATTGCTCGTTCCTTTGAAGTATTCGCCGGAATGCGCTTGCAAAGCTCCTACAACTTTATCTTGAACTTCGAACGAAAAACGGCGGCGTGTTCCGAATTCAGAGTAGTCAGCTTTAAGTTCCTTTAAGGCTTTTGCTTTTGCAATAGCTTTTTCTTCCACTTGTTGAGGCTCATTGTCCGTCATCTGAAAATATAGTTCAGATATGATAGCTAATAATGGCACTTCCCAGAGTACTGTTCTGTACCAATATCCCTCTATAATGACGCTTAACTCCCCGCCTTCTTGAGTAATAGTAACCTCTTCGGGTTTATATCTGAATCCTTCCAGAAAGTCGACAAATACGGGGTCGAAGAAATAGCATTTTGTTTTTACAAACTTTTTTTCTTCTTTCGTCAGTTTCAGGTTAGCCATAGCAGCAACCTCTTCTCGCATTCTTTCTGCAAACCCTTCTGGAAATTGAGTCTTTCCTCTATTGGTAAAAGCATATTTGACATACGACCATGGATAAAGTTTCTGAATGGCTAGCATTACCGAAAATTTGTAAAGATCGTTGTCTGTAAAATGTTTTATAATCATAATTTTGACAGTTAAGAAAAAACAAATATACAGTTTTTTTAATTTCTGAAAATTATAATCGAGGATAAGTCAGTTGCCAGCCTTAATTTTAAATTATATTGTATAAAAGCGGAGGTCTTATACTTACAAAGTTAAGACCTCACGATATATTTATTCAGATTAATTTTCAAGCTTGTGTATAACCAGACCTGAACGAAGTTTCGGCTCAAACCACGTTGTTTTAGGAGGCATAATATTTCCGGAGTCTGCTATATCCATAAGCTGTTTCATCGTTACAGGATACAAGGCAATAGCCAGTTTCATTTCTCCACTGTCTACACGTTTTTTTAATTCTCCAAGCCCTCTTATTCCTCCTACAAAGTCAATCCGTTTGTCAGATCGCAAATCTTTAATATTCAATATTCTGTCCAATATATACTTTGAAGAGATTGTTACATCTAAGACATCTATCGGGTCATTATCGTTATAAGTTTCTTTCTTAGCTGTTAATTTATAACATTTTCCATCCAGATAGATTGAAAAATTATGCAGCTCCGAAGGTGCTTCTATCTCG
This sequence comes from Dysgonomonas sp. UBA5412, assembly GCA_002409595.1. Classification (GTDB taxonomy): domain Bacteria; phylum Bacteroidota; class Bacteroidia; order Bacteroidales; family Dysgonomonadaceae; genus Dysgonomonas. The sequence continues at coordinate 89,172 of DHNQ01000029.1, read as the reverse complement.
CTACTTTTTTCTTCTACGATAAAGTATTCTTTCAGATGTTCTATAAATTGAGCATGAGAAAGTCCGTTTAAATCCTTAACCAAACGGTTGTAATCTATAATATTCAATTGATTGTCAGGAAAGCAGACCGCCATAAAATAATTGTACTCTTCGTCTCCCCCGTGATTTGGATTTTGTTTAGCTTTTTCAGCACCAACCAGAGCTGCCGCTGCTGAGCGATGATGTCCGTCTGCTATATATAGATTCGGTATGAATTCAAATATGTGTGTAATATCAGCTATTTTATCCTTATCCTTTATGATCCAAAATTGATGTCCTATACCATCTGCTGCCGTAAAATCATATTCGGCAGGGAGAGAAATTACTGATTTTACAATTTTATCAAGCTCTTCATTTTCCGGATATGCAAAAAACACAGGCTCTATATTTGCATTATTAACTCGTACATGCTTCATTCTATCCTCTTCTTTGTCTCTGCGAGTCAATTCATGCTTTTTGATTTTGTTATCCATATAGTCTTCCACATGAGAGCATACTACTAAGCCATATTGTGTTTTTCCATTCATCGTTTGGGCGTATACATAGTAATACTCTTCAGGATCTTGTACAAGCCATCCTCTTTCTTGGAATTTATTGAAATTTTGTACAGCGCGTTCATATACTTCGGGATGATGCTCGTCTAACATTTCATCAAAATCAATCTCAGGCTTTATAATTCTGTACAACGATTTTTCATTTCCTTCGGCTTCGAGGCGGGCTTCTAAGGAACTGAGTACATCGTATGGACGTGAAACCACCTCTTTTACAATGCTTTTGGGAGGACGTACTCCTCTGAAAGGTTTAATAATGGCCATGATTCTAAGTATTTTTTAAGGTTTATGTCTGGATTCAGTGATAATTTTTTATCAATCTCCAGCTTTCTTTTTATTACTTACAAATATATAAAAATGGCGAAATTAGAAACACTTTTAGTGGAATTTTGTTTGAAGATAGATAATAAGAAACATTTTGACATGGCTTAATATTTTCGATGAATATATTTTTTTTGTATGTCAGTATTTAGGATATAATTCGTAATTTTGAATTCTTTACTTTATAAGAATATACTAATTTCCTAAATTTTATATAATAATGAAGAAATACAATTTCAGTGCGGGGCCATCTATTCTTCCCCAACAAACGATAGAGGAAACAGCTAAGGCAATCCAAAACTTTAACGGGTCATCATTCTCATTAATGGAAGTTAGCCACAGAGGCAAGGATTTTCAGTCTGTAATGGACGAAGCTGTGGAGCTATTTAAAGAATTGTTAGACATACCTGCCGGTTACTCTGTTCTTTTTTTGGGAGGAGGAGCCAGTCTTCAATTCTGTATGATACCGTTCAACCTACTCGAAAAGAAAGCCGCTTATTTAAATACCGGTACATGGGCTAGTAAGGCTCAAAAAGAGGCTAAGCTTTTTGGCGAAGTGGTAGAAGTGGCTACATCTAAGCCTGCTAACTTTACATACATCCCTAAAGATTATGTGATACCTACTGATGCCGATTATTTCCACATTACTACAAATAATACAATCTTCGGAACAGAACTTCATACGGATATTGATTCTCCGGTTCCATTAGTCGCAGATATGTCTTCCGATATATTCTCTCGTCCGGTCGATGTTTCCAAATACGCACTGATATATGGTGGTGCTCAAAAAAATCTGGCTCCTGCCGGAGTTACTTTCGTAGTTGTGAAAGATGAAATCCTTGGAAAAGTAAATCGTCAGATACCTACAATGCTCGATTACCGTACTCATATCGAAAACGGATCAATGTTTAATACTCCACCTGTAGTGCCTATCTATGCAGCAATGCAAACCCTTAGATGGTTGAAAGCAAATGGAGGAGTTTCCGCTATGTATAAGCGCAACAAGGAAAAAGCAGAACTTCTATACAATGAAATAGATCGCAATCCTGTATTTAAAGGTACTTGTGCTGTCGAAGATCGTTCGTTGATGAATGTATGTTTTGTTCTTTCATCTGATTATGAAGGAAATGAAGCAGCCTTCCTCGAATTTGCCAAAGAAAGAGGTTTGTATGACCTTAAAGGTCACCGCTCCGTTGGTGGTTTCCGTGCTTCTATATACAATGCCATGCCAAAAGAAGGCGTACAGGCATTGGTAGATACTATGCAGGAATTTGAAAAGAAAATAGCAAAATAAGATATGAAAGTATTAATTGCCACAGATAAACCCTTTGCCGCAGAGGCTGTAAAAGGAATAAGAGATGTGATCGAAAAAGCCGGATTTGAACTGATCCTACTCGAAAAATATACAGATAAGAAACAATTGCTGGATGCCGTATCGGTAGTAGATGCAGCTATTATCCGTAGCGATATCTTTGATAAAGAAGTATTGGAAGCAGCTAAGAATCTTAAAATAGTTGTACGTGCAGGAGCAGGATATGACAATATTGATTTGGATGCAGCTACCGCTAACAATATTTGTGTAATGAATACACCGGGACAGAATGCTAACGCTGTTGCCGAATTGGCCTTAGGTTTGGCTGTATATGCTGTCCGTAATTTCTATAATGGAACTTCGGGTACAGAGCTTTTAGGTAAGAAGCTGGGTATTCATGCTTATGGGAATGTAGGACGCAATGTTGCCCGTATAGCTAAAGGCTTTGGTATGGAGGTTTACGCATACGATCCGTTCTTATCAGCCGAAGCAATAGAAAAAGAAGGAGTAAAAGCAGTGAAATCTGCCGACGAGTTGTATGCTACATGTCAATATGTATCTCTACATATTCCGGCTACTGCCGAAACTAAGAACTCGATCAATTATGACTTGTTGTACAAAATGCCTAAAAATGCTTTGTTAATAAATACCGCACGCAAGGAGGTAATAAATGAAGCCGAATTAGTAAAACTGATGGATGAGCGCAAAGACTTTAAGTATGTTACAGACATTATGCCAGCCAACCATGCTGAGATGAATGAAAAATTTGCCGGACGCTATTTCTCCACACCTAAAAAGATGGGAGCTCAGACAGCGGAAGCAAATACAAATGCGGGTATTGCCGCCGCCAATCAGATCGTAGATTTCATTAAGAATGGAAACGAAAAATTCAGAGTAAATAAGAAATAATTATATTCTTTATTAAAACTAAAAAGCTCCGATAATATTTATCGGAGCTTTTTGTATATAGTATAGTTGCCCAAAGCGGTTTATCCACCAGACATATCACTACCCATCTTCATCAATCTTACCGGTTTAAATTGCAAGAAGTAAAGAATAATTCCTATTAAAAGAATGATTCCTCCGATCAGCATCCAGCCTGCTATCGTTTTTATGCTCACCGTAATGGCTTGTATCTGCATTTTTTGATATATAGCATTTGTTGCTATCTGCTGAGCCTCCTCTATGCTCCATCCTTGCGATAAGGCTGTTTTTATTGATGAGCTGAATTGACTGGAGGCAAGTGCATTTTGCATATCCACCCCTTCCGATAATACAGTTATATTCTTTTGTTGTAGGCGGTACAGCCAATTACTCAAGATGGATGCACCTATTGCCGGAGCAATAGCCGAACGTGCGGAAATAAGAAAAAATGCGTTGTATATAATTTGTTTTGGAGACAGTCGGTATATACCGTAGATAGAAAATGCTACGAATAAAACCAACATACCGACGCCTCTTAGAAACATAATGAGGTAAAGATCTTCGTACAATCCGTTTGGCATGACCTCAAAATATAGTAACCCGATGGATACTGTAAAGCAAAAGAATCCTAGAAATATGAGCCATGCTATCCGTATTTCATATACGAACCAATAATAAGAAATAATTCCACCCACTACGAATCCCGGAATCAGATACAGATATAATTCGTTTACGTACCTGCTATCCAGTCTCAAAACATTCGTGGTGTATGAAGATACTAAAATGCTGAATGAAGCATAAAACATCAACAAAAAGGAGAGTAGAATCACTGTCACCGAAGGGCGATTTTTTAATACACTCATATCGACCAGTGGTTTATCTGAGAATTGGCGTCTGATGAACAACCATCCTGTCAATGGTATCAGTAATGTTGCTATAATAATATGGTTTGACGAAAACCAATCGGATGTTTTTCCGTATGTAGCCACATAGATTATCGACATGTAGCAGATAGATAACATGAATAGCCCAATCCAGTCTATGTCTTTGATCGGCAAACGTACGAGCCTGCGTGCAAACGACATGCAGGAAACTACTGCTATAATGGCAAATAACAATAGAAGTACCATGAAATAGTACATATATTGCCAATTGTATATATAAGCAAGCTCTGCCGTGAGGACTAAAGATAGCTGTCCGCAAGTCAGAGTTATTGGGTAAAATTTTGCATAAAACTCATTACGTGTATCACTTGGGCTCAGTGTCGGCATCAATATATTGATAGTTTCTACCAGTGAGAAGCCCTTGAAGTAACCAATGAAGAAACTGCATATTGTGATCACTTCTATATAGCTCGTTTCGGCGCATATAAGGCTCAGTACTACCTGAAATAAGAGTACGATGAGGATAATTGTTTTTGTCGTAGCCAAAGGTTTTACCTTCGGAATAACCAGATATGAGATAGCCATGCCGACGGATGCAGCATAATATGCCATATTAATGTCTTCCGAAATAACTCCCAGATAGCTCGATATGTCTATATTACTTCCCGTATATGCTCCATTAGCAAGCATTATGGGAATAAGTATTATTAGTGCCACTACAATCTTCAACCAGTTGGGAACCCAGCTGCGAAATGAACTTTTGATCGTTGTGACTCGTACAACGGGTATTATCATCTTCTTATTCTTTTATAGCTTCTGTCACTACCATCATTCCTGCACGCAGATTTTTCATATCTTCGGGCGACATATCTACAAAGTCTATACGGACGGGGATACGTTGCTGTATCTTTACAAAGTTACCTGCCGAATTATCAGTCGGCAACATAGAGTATTTTGCACCCGTAGCCTCCGATATGGCTGTGACCTTACCCTTGAATGTTTTTCCTTTGATGGCATCCACACGAATCGTCATTTCCTGCCCTATGTAGATGTTTTCTATCTGCATTTCCCGATAATTGGCTATTATCCATTTTTTGTCGTCCTTTATCAGATTTGTAATTGTTTGTCCACTTTGTACTAGCTGACCCGTTTCCAATGTACGCCGACCTACATAACCACTAAACGGGGCTGTGATGACGGTATAAGACAAATTTAGTTCCGCCATTTTCAGATCAGCCTCACGTCTTAATATTGTTGCTTCTGCATTTCCCTGCTTTTTAGAAGCCTCGGTCGATGTCGATTTTACAGCATCCCTTTGTCTTATCAAGGCATTGTATCGAGCGTATTGTGCATCGTATTCACTTTTCACCTGATCGTATTGTTGTTGCGAAACAGACTCGGCATCGAGCAAATTCTTATATCGTTTCAGATCTTGTTCAGCCTTCCACAAGCGAGCTTTAGCTTCCTCTATATTGGCTTCGGATACTCCGATATTGGTCGATGTGGTAGTTATGTTGGATGATAGTACCGATGCCGTACTCTTGGCATCCAGCAAGGCTGCTTCTGCATCCATCAGCTTTATTCTGAATTCGCGGTCATCTATAACCACAAGAGTATCACCGGCATTTACCCACTGATGTTCGGTGAAGCGTACTTCTTTGATATAACCCGATATACGTGCATTGATTGGTGTTATATATTGTTCTATCGTAGCATCGTTGGTTATTTCATATCTGTAATAGCGATAAAAGAAATTTATTCCCCATGCCAACCCTCCTAACGCTAATAGAATACTGACGATATTCAATACAACGTTTCTTCTGCGTTTACGTTTAAGCTTAAGATAAGCGATTTTTTCTTCTTGTTTCTGAATATTCAGATTGTTTGTGTCCATAACTATAAATTTCCACTCACTTTTTGTAGTTGGTAATATGTATATATCGCATTTGTCTTTGCCGAGGTAAGTTGCAATTCAGCTTCTAATTGTACAGTATTGGCATCTAACAAATCGGTGAGTATTGCCAATTGATTAAAATATTTGTTCTTTACAATTCTGTAATTTTCTTTTGCCTGTGTAAGAGATTCGTCCAAAGCTTTTATTCTATCTAAAGCTTCCTGATGCTTTACGAAAGCTGATTTGACTTCGGTTCGTATATTTTGTTTTTGCTGTTCTTTAGCCAACTCTTGCAAATAAACCTGATGTTTGGCTGTGCTGGTATTGCGTTTTTTGTCGAATAATGCCGATATATGATAAGTCAGGTTTAATGTTACTCCCCATGCATTCAGGTATAAATCCTGAGCCGGAGATACGTTGGGTATCGGACGTGCTAATGTATTGCTTGCCTGCAACGATAATGTAGGTAAATAATCGGCTTTGGTTAATTTCAGATTATTCTGAGCCAATGCAATGTTTGTTTCTGCGATTCTTAGTTCGGGATATTGAGTATATGCCTGATAGACATAATCAGTTTCGTAGCCTATATTCAATTTGGATGTAAGTATTGCCTGATCGGGCTGCAATATGGTATTTTCGTCCATACCTATTACTATATCCAATTGTTGAGATATGATTGTTATATTGTTCTCAGTTTCCTTATAGACTAACTCATAGTTTGTCAAAACAAGCTTGCTTCTCAAAACATCGTTTGTGGTGATCATACCCTGTTCCTTCATCTTCTCAATGTCGTGCAGCCTAACTTTGGCTTCCTCTATATTTTGAGCATATACATCTTTACTTTTGTAAAGATTAAATAAGTCTAAGTATTTACCCATCAACCACAGTTTGAGATCCGATTTATCTTTCTGCAATGATAGACGGGCTACAACATCTTCGAGTTTTGCTTTTTCTATGCTGTTCTTTATTCTTCCTCCCTGATAGATTGGTTGCGTAGCTGCCAGTTGGTAATTTTGCTTCCAATCGGGAGTATTCGAATGTTTAAGAAATGAAAAATCTTTGTCTAATATAATCGGTGTTCCTACATATCCGAACAGTCCGGAGGCGGATATATCGGGCAGTTGTTTGTTTTTGGCAAGGCTTATTTTATCTTCGGCTATTTGTGTTTTCACAACAGATGATTGTATGGTAATACTGTTTTGAAGACCGCGTTCAAACAATTCATCCACCGTCAGCCGATATGTATTCTGTCCATTCAGAGACACGGTAAAGGCTAAGAATCCTGCCAGTATGTAATAAATATATGATTTCACGTAGTTAGTTTTCTTTTATCGTTTCACCAAATTCTTTCATATAATCAACACATAATTGGATATGTTCTATATTAATTTTCTCCTCTATTTGCTGATATACGCTTTCGATGATTATTTTTATTTCATTCTGTATTTTTTTTCCTCTTGTTGTTAAGATCACGAGTTTGCTTCGTTTGTCGTTACTATCTTCTATTCGTTTCACCAAATCTCGCTTTTCCATATTCTTTATCAAATACGAAAGGCTCGATTTATCTTTATACGTCAGATTTGCCAATTCCTGCTGGTTTACTTGACCTGCATCACTAAGACATCTCATAATATGCAACATTTCAAATGTTACATCTATATTATGTTCTCGTATTTTTCGATGGATTATCTGACGGTAAGAAGACTGTGTTTGCAATATTGTTTGGATAAATGTTTGCATCATGTCTTTTCTAATTTGCCTGCAAAGATACAACAAAAAAATAATTAGTTGAATGTTCAACTAATTATTTTTTTATAATCTTATTTCTATATTGAATATTCTTTTAATTCTTTATCTATACAAAGAAAACAGTCATAAAAATTATGAGGAATGGGGAATGTATATTTTGAAAAACAAGCGGAAAAGTGTACAAGTTTGTCAGTTTTTAGTTAAAATATTATTTCAACCGAACTTAGTATTTTCCGATATATAGGATTTTGATTCAACAGAAGATCATTACCAACGAGAAACAGTTGTTCGCGGGCGCGCGTCAATGCTACGTTCAATTTACGGTCTACGATTCCTTCCCGATCCATATTGCTAAAGAATCTGAGTTGATAATGTTTATTGAAACAAAACGAAACAAATATTACATCTCGCTGACTTCCTTGAAATCGCTCTACTGTATCTATCATTATGGCAGAAAGTTCAGGTATTTTTGTTTCCTCCAGTTTCTGTTTTATCAGAGCAATTTGGTTACGATAGGGTGTAATAATGCCGAGAGTCTTTTGCGGATCAAACGTTATTCCGTTTTTTGCATATACCTCTATCAGTGCCTTTGCCATTGCTGCAATTGTATTGGCTTCGTGGATATTGGTCTTGTCCGAAGTGCCGGATATGTCTGTTTGCCGACACGATACAAAGGCTATTCGTTTGTTGGCAATGAGTGCCTGATGCTTATCATTGTGATCGAATGTCCGTTGAGGTAAGGGCTGCTGCTGCCTTTGGGTAGCAGGCAATAGCATATTGTTGTAGAATGGTTTGTTGACTAATGCGGCTATGTCGCGGTGCATACGTCCATGATAGGTGAGCATGTCGTAGGCTGTGTCCCATCCACTTTTCTGGCAGATACGGAATAAGCGTTCAAATAGTGACTCTCTGCAATCTTGAAGCTCTATGTTGTTTAGCAATTCATCTTTTACCTCCGAATGGTGGTTGTCTTGCAAAGTTATTGTAGATAGTTGCTTGTGATCGCCTATCATAATAAACTTTTCGAAACGGGGTAGAAGTCCTATTATTTGAGGTTCTAATATCTGCGATGCCTCGTCTATTATTGCCGTTTGAAACTTCTTAATGTCAAATAGCTCCGGCTTTCCGGTAATGGAGGCAAGTGTGCCCACAAATATACGAGTATTGTCTATCTGTTGCAGCAGTTCCTTTCTGCTATTAGCCTGATGCGATATATGTTGCAATAGCCGATGGCGATAAGATTCTCCGCAGGATAGTTCCGATCCTATTCGGATATAGGCATTGCATACCTGTTCGTCTTGCTTTAGAGCCTCACATATAGCAGAACAAAGTTCATCTACCGCACGATTGGTATAGGCTATGACCAGCATATTCGAATCGGTGTTATCGAACAGATGTTCTATCAGCCGCCGAGCAAATCTGGATGTTTTGCCCGTACCGGGAGGGCCGACGATGAGGAAGTAATCCTGAGCGGCTAAAGCCTTGTTTATTACGATGTCTTGTTTCTGTTCCTTGCTGCATGCTTCATTGGCCTCACTCTCGTAGGAAGATTGCGGAGGACGTAAACCCAGCAATAGTTCTTTTTTGTAGGTAGGAGCTGCTAGAAAAGCATACAATCCTTTGTACATAGCATTGTAGCTATGATCGAGCTTGTCATGCTCTACTGCCCAATATTTGTAACGTGAGAAGAAACTTTGATTTCTCTGTTTGTATCTGAAGCGTAGGAGAAGGCTTGTAGACGACAAGTGGATAATAGTTCCTTTTAATATTTGATTGGTGAGAACAGTCTGTTCATTGTTCTGACGGGGATAAAGAATACATATCTCTCCCTCTCTAAAATTGACACAATCCGAAGAGTCTGTTCTGTGAAAGCTTATAAGCATATCCCGTCCGCTATCGTCTATATTCTCTATTTCAAGATCAGATATAACGTCAAGAGATTCTTTACGTTCTGCCACAGTGGTGTTCCACAAGGCTGATATACTCATGGCTGAATTATATCCCTCGTCGCCCGCTTTCTGCAAGTATAGTTCTCTTGCTACGAATGCCATGTAACGGAAGAAGTAGGCTCTTTCGAGTTGAGAAGAAGATGCTAAGACTTTCTCCAATTCGGAAAGCTTATTGACAAAGAATTGTGGTACGCGACCATAATTATCTATATCGAAAAGCTCTTTGAATATCGCTTCTATGGATTCTATATTTCCGCAATACAGATCGTGTTCTGTGGCTACAATCAGATTTCGGATATTTAATATATCCTTCTCTAATTGCTGATACATAGCCGAAAATCGCAGGTTCTCTCCACTGTTTTCTACCGACGAATACAGTATGGAGGAATATATATTTCGGGCATCTTTGCCAAATACACTCTGCGTCATTAGTCTGTAAACTACGGTCTGCGTCTCGTGATTAGGGGCAATCTTAGTTGCATCTTCTCTGGGGTAGGGCGGCTTTCCCGATTTTAATTCTATTATGCGATCTACTCCCTTTTCGTCATCGGATAATTGAAGCAGATCGAGCCTACCTTGAAAACCGTATTTTTCACAAAAGAAAGATGGCTCTAAGGTGCATGCTGACGGATCGAAACCGTTATGCGGCATATCGTTTACCACAACTCGTTTGATGTTATTAAACTGAGTTTCGGCTCTGGTCATAAAGTCTTTAAAGTCCACATTGTTCTTTATCTCCTTGCACGCAGCATATTCGAATGGAAGTAAACGGAACGATTTAAGAAATGCTTCTTTAAAAGTAAGGCTTTCTACATCTGTGGCATATATGAGTTCATCGAGAAAGAAGTTTGCCAGATTTCCTAATAGAATATAATGTGAATTTGCATTTGGCTCTATCTTGCGTAAGAAGTAGTGTAGATGCGAGTTTCCATATTGCTGAAAGCATTCAGCTATGGATGAAGCGTCAATCAGATAATCCGGCTCAAGGACAAAATATTTGGGAATGTAATTCCCGTTGTCATCTATCTTGGCTTCTATGATGTTCAACTGCGCACCAATCCATAACCGATTGATAGTATCGTTGAAGGTATTATTGATAGGAGTATTATATCGTATTAGTAGATGTTGGCTATTTGTTTCGGATTGCCCGGTTATCAATTCCCGTTCCTTGTCTATACTAAGCACCTGCACTCGTATGCGGTCTGATTGTATATTCTTAGGTTCTTCCTCATATAGGAACGTGTCTTCTACAAAACTGAAATTCACTTGACCGCCTTCTATGTATGATAAAAAGCTTTCTATTGCTTCTTTAGCTTTGTTGTATTGAAGGGACGAGATTGATAGTTCAGGATGGGTTTGTATTCTAGTTGAGGTTGTACGTATGTTCTGCAATTGCCACTCTAAGGCTTTCGGTAATTCGTACTTCTGTGAAATGAATACCAGACGCGAAAATAAAGAAGGAAACTGCAAAGACTCACTTGTAGTGATTTCTTTGCAGCTTCTTTCAAGCAACTGTTTTAAATGTATGTACTTATCCTCTAAGGGTAAGTTTGCTTGGTCTGTTTGCTGTATTTCTAAAATATAATTTGACTTGATGAAGTCAGACATATTAATCCCTCATTTGTAAATCGAAGATATTTCTTACATCAAATAATATCGGACCTCCATCATATACATTAGAATACATTGTTATAGACATAGTGATACTTCCATCCATATAAAGTCTGTAAAATACATCATTCATAAAGTTGAAATATCCTCTTGAATTGTTTTCATCAATAGTGATATAGCCTACATTGTCGCGAATGCTTATTGACCCGATACTGTATATCCCTACGCCTGCTACCTCAATGTCAATTCTATCAATGTAGTCCCCATATTTGAAATTAGATATTTCGATCCACGAATCTTTTGTAGACATTCCTATGAGGTCTTCCCTGTTTGGATTAAATTCAGGGATTTCGTCTATATAGACGTTAGTTACTACTCTGGCATAACCCTTATTGTTTGTATTAAGATTAAAATTTAAATCTAAGGTTCCTTTTTTCCAATAGTCATCATTCTCACACGATGTGAATGACACTAATGTAATGATTGAAAAAAGGGCGATAAATAATTTATAACGTTTCATATATCTATGTATTTTGGTTTCAAAGGTACACTAATTTATTTTTATATTATATAAGACACATCAAAAGGCTTTTTGTAACATTAGAAAATCTACTTATAGAATCTTTTTATAAAGTATAAACACTTATTTATTAAAAAGGTTTGATTATCTTTGTCACTAAATCTTAGGGGTGCCTTAATATAACGGGCTGAGATCACACCCATTAAACCTGATCCGGATAATGCCGGCGGAGGGAAAAAGAAAAATGCATTCTGCGCGCACGCATCTTCTTTAATATAGGGAAATCATCTTATTAAAACCCCTTTTTTGTTTAACATCAAAGTATAACAAAGCAAAAGCTATTGCTCTGTACTTTTGAAAATTAATGTATTTAAATGAAAAAGGTATTTTTAGCATTCACAGCTTTATTTAGTGGGCTGGGAACATTGTATTCGCAGCAAGGTGCTGATAGTCTTAAAGTCGTTAAGTTAGAAGAGGTCGTCGTATCTGCCACACGTGCTACGGGGAATGCACCGATAGCCTATTCCGACCTAAACGAAGTGGAAATAAAAAAGGAAAGTGCAGCCAATAATATTCCTTTTATCTTGAAAAGTTTACCGTCTGTGGTATCATATACCGAGGGTGGAACTCCGGTTGGCAATACAGCGCTTCGTATCAGAGGTACTGATGCAAGCCGCATCAATGTTACACTTAATGGCATGCCTTTGAATAATCCTGAAAGTCAGGAAGTATATTGGGTTAACTTACCTGATATTTCGAACTCACTGCAAAGCCTTCAGGTACAGCGAGGGGTTGGGACGTCTACTAACGGAACGGCTTCTTTCGGTGCAAGTATTTCGATGCAGACTGCGGGAGGTAAAGGTTATAAACCTTATGCTGATTTGTCTTCGGCATACGGACAGTATAATACTCTCTTACTTACCGGTGCAGCAGGAACGGGTATCCTGAAAAATGGGTTGTCCTTAGATGCCCGCTATTCTTATGTAAAAAGTGATGGATATATCCGCAATGGTAAAGTAGATCATAAGAATATTTATGCAGCCTTGTCTCACTATTCCGACAAACAATTGATACGATTGATTTATATAAATGGAATCCAGCATACTGGTATTACATGGTTGGGAATTGATCCTGCAATGTTGAAAATTGACAGGCGTTATAATGGGGCAGGAAAATATACTGATGATAATAATAGGGAGCAGTATTATGACAATGAGACGGACAATTATTATTCTAATATTGGTCAGCTTATTTACACCCGTTACCTTACGAATGATTTGACTCTGAATGTAAATCTCAGCTATAATAATGGTTATGGTTACTATGAAAATTATAAGACCAATGAAGATTTTTCCGAATATGGATTGAAAAACCAGACAGTGAATGGAGTTACTTATTCCAGTTCTGACCTGACTCTTCGAAAATTGATGCAAAACGACTTTTATGTAGGAGGATTTAATTTTGATCTCAAAAAAGGAAAGCTAGGTCTTACAGCCGGAGCTATGTATAGCTATTATGATGGTTCTCATTATGGACGTTTGCTTTGGGTAAAACACAATCAAGATATCCGGAATGGTTACCAATGGAATAGAAATACTGCTGTAAAGCAAGACATGAATGCTTTCTTCAAAGCTGAATATCGCCCGATAGATAATTTGTCGTTGTTTGCCGAAGTACAGGAACGATATATTGATTATCGGATGCATGGCTTGGATGATGATTTGGTTGACCTGACCAATAAGAATTATTATAATTTTATAAATCCGAAAGGCGGAGCCTCTTTTCGTTTTGCTAAATACAATGAAATATATGGCTCTTTCGGTATCTCGAATAGAGAACCGTTGCGTGCCGACCTGAAAGAATCTTTGAAAAAAGGTGCAGAAAGGAATATAACATCCGAGCGATTGTATGATTATGAATTTGGATACAGATATGCAAATCCAATCATTTCGTTTAGTGCCAATTTCTATTATATGGACTATAAAGACCAACTTGTGGCTACCGGCAAATTGAATGATGTAGGCTATAAATTGCAAGAGAATGTACCCGATAGTTATCGCACCGGAATCGAATTAGCTCTATCCTATAATCCGACTGAATGGTTGCGTCTGGATGGAAATCTGACTCTGAGCCGTAACAAAATAAAGAATCATACGGTCTATTATCAATTGTATGATAATCAAACTAATTGGACTCCAATGGGGCAAACTTCCGAGTTTTATAAATCGACAGATATATCTTTTTCTCCTTCTACCGTTGGATCTTTCTCTTTAACATTCAAACCTTTCGAAAAAGAAGATTTTACACTGTCTTTTATCAATAAGTATGTAGGTAAGATGTATTATGATAATACTTCCAATCCAGAGAATCGCTTGCAGGACTATTTTGTTTCGGATATGGTCGCTTCATATACATTAAATACGGGAAAAATAGGTAATTTAGATTTTCAATTCTTTATAAACAATTTAGCCAGTATAAAGTACAGTGCCAACGCTTGGGTCGATACCTACAAGTTTAACGATGGTACACAAATTGTTTATAAGGGGTTGTATCCTCAGGCAGGAGCCAACCTGATGGGTAAGATCAGATATCGCTTTTGATATATGTATATAAGATATTTGCAGAGTACTCCCCTTTTTTTCTAGCCATACCATTAAGGGGAGTTCTGCAAAATTTATATTTTTATGGATATATATAGTATAATATTATCGTTTTTGTCAGATAATTGGATCAGTTTGATTGGGGCAATTATAGGTCTGATTTTTTTGTACTTAGAGTATAAGGCAAATGTTTGGATGTGGGCAGCCAGTATCATAATGGCTCTTTTTTACATCTATATATTTTACCATACCCAACTGTACGCTAGTATGGGCATTTATATCTACTTCTTTATTGCATCTGTTTATGGTTGGATTGTTTGGATATTCCGCAATAGGAATAAAGAGTCGGGAGAAGAGATAATAACAAGAGTGAATCAAAAACTCTGGATTCCTATTATTATAGGAGTAGCAGTAATATCTGTGCTAATCTTTTTTATATTAACCCACTTTAGTGACAATATAGTATATGTTACTATTGGAGATTCCCTTACCACATCTCTTAATATTGTAGCTCTATGGATGATCTCTCGCAAATGGGCAGAGCAATGGCTGCTTGTTATTCCCGCCAATCTCATATCGGGTATTCTTCTTTTCGTTCAGCAAGATATACTATCTGGTTGCTTATTCATTATCTTCTTTATTGTCTCCATTTTGGGATATGCTAATTGGAAAAGGATGGTTGCCTGAGTATTAAGTCTTCTTGTCATTTGGAGTATCTCTATAAAAAAGGTTATTTTTTAGATATATAGCTAAAAACTATTACCTTTACAGTCCAAAATAAGAGATGAGTTTTTACAACTACAAATGAGGATTTTTCAAGTTATCACAGTTTCTGAATATGGCGGAGCGCAGACTATCGTTGCCAATCTGATCAAAACTTTAGGTTCAGAGCATCAGCTCTTCGTCTTGTACGGAGGTGATGGTGAGGCTTGGAATGCACTGGATGGTAACTTTACAAAAATAAAACTGAATAATCATCGTAAAGAGGTTTCGTGGCGTGATTTGATGCTGTTTTTTAAGCTCTTTTATTATAGATTGAAATATCGTCCGGACGTGGTTCATCTCCATTCATCGAAGATGGGAGCATTAGGACGCATAGCATTCAATTCTTCAAAAATAGTATATACAGTACATGGATTTGATTCGATCCGAAAAGCATTTCACCGATTTCTTGTTGTCGAAAAGATGCTTAAAAACAGAGCATACAAAATCGTAGGCGTAAGCCAGTACGATGTTGAATCTATGAAAGAAGTCGGAATTTACAAAAATGTAGAACGCATATATAATGGCGTTATTGATCATTGGGTGTCCGGTAAAGAAAAGAATGATTCTATAGCCAACCAACTCGATGATTTAAAGCAAAATTATTCGCGAGTAGTCATGTGTATCTCTCGGATTTCGAAACAAAAGAAGTTCGATTTGTTTCTCGATATAGCCCGACAAATGCCTCAGTATGCTTTTGTTTGGATCGGCAATAAAGAAGAAATAAGCGGGCTGCCTCAGAATGTCTATTGTTTAGGTGAGTCGCACGATGCTTGTTCCTATCTCAAATATGCAGACGTCTTTGCCCTACCGTCTAATTACGAAGGTCTGCCAATGTCTTTGCTTGAGGCTTTAGCCTTTGGCGTTCCGGTTGTTGCTTCGGCAGTAGGAGGAATAACAGAAGTACTGGATGGTAAAAACGGTTTTGCTGTAACCAATACAGTAGACGTGTTTAAGGAAAAGATAGATTTTATACTTTCCGATGAGGTTACACAAAAAAATATGTCAATAGCTGCAAGAGAGTCATATCTTGCAAACTTTACAATAGAAAAGATGGTTGGTGGTTACAGAAACATCTTTAATGCCATCTATGCAAATAAGAAAGAATGAACAATCCATTGGTTTCGGTATTAATGCCTTGTTATAATGTAGAGAAGTATGTTGAAGAGTCGATGAATTCGATTCTTTCGCAAACTTATACAAAGTTACAGATAATAGCCATTGATGATTGTTCGACAGATAATACAGCGGATATATTAGATCGTTTAGCAAAGCAGGATTCCAGAATATTGGTTGTGAGAAATGACCGGAATTTAAAACTTATTAAAACTCTTAACAAAGGTATTTCTCTTTGCAATGGCGAGTTTGTAGCCCGAATGGATGCAGATGATATTTCTCTACCCTCGCGCATCGAAAAGGAAGTGGAGTTCTTGACTCAAAATACAGACCATGATATTGTAAGTACACAGTTTTATGCTTTCAGATCCGATAAGCCTAATAAATACTATCGTCACCATAGTCCTTTACATGATGATGAGCTTAGAGGGTATATGCTGTTTAAGTCGGGTATATGTCATCCGGCGGTGATGATACGAAAACGGGTGTTTAAAGAGCTTGGGCTTAAATTTGAAGAAGAATATCTTCATGTAGAAGATTATGCCCTGTGGTCTGAGGCTATCTATAAAACGAAAATAGCAAATGTTAAAGAGCCTCTTTTACTATACAGAGTTCACGAATCGCAAGTGTCTTCATTAAATGAAGATCTTCAGGCTGAAAATAAAAAAAAGGTATTTAAGATACATTGCCGGCATTTGGGACTTCCTCAAGATCGTGAATTTATTGATCTCTATTCTTCTGTGGCTGAGAGTGTGCCACTATACTCATCTTTTGAATATCTGGATAAGTGCGAAGAATTCATGTGTTCATTAATTCGTAAAAATAATGAACATCCTTTTTGCAATGCTGCGTATTTAGACCGTATGTTATCCTTTCATTGGCTTCGTCTTTGTGCCAATTCTCGTCTAGGGCTCAAGGTCTTGAAACGATTGAAGGCATCTCCTCTATATAAGGAGAAAAATTATAGTTCGAGAGATTTTGCTATTCTTTACACAAAGTGTACATTTAAGCTCAAATATAAAAAATCCTTTATTTATAAATTGGTATTCAGATAAATAGAATGTTAAAGATAAAGCAAATCATACCAATGGCTGTGCCGATGATATTCATGTTCTATTTTGTATATCCGCAGGCTCTTCAGGTAGCAGGTTCATCCTTTATCCTTTTTTCTGGTATTTTGGGATTGGCTTTATATATGTATCATAAATTTCCTTTCAAAGAGGTTATTTTAGCTGTAGCTGCCTTATTGGGGTTGCTATTTATATTCTATACCTCAGGTTGGGTAAATAGTATGGACGACCCTTACACATTCGGATATATAAGAAGTCAGATAGCCTGGTTTTTCTCTGCATATCTGGTTATTTTCCTTATTTTTTGGGTACATAAAACTCCATCTTTTAATCTTATTTTAGTCTATATTGCGCTTGCTATTGGTCTTCAGGCTGTTATTACTTTTGGGATGAATATAAATGAGAGCATACATGATTTCTTTTTCTCTTTACAGATGCAAGCGGAATATACCGAAGAGATTATGGAAGAGGGAGGACGGCAACGACTCATGGGGTATGGTATTGCTTTCTTTGGAGCCGGGGCTATTAGTGGAATAGGGCTTATTGTAATATCTTATCTGCTGATGAGGATGAAACTTACTAATAAGTCATTTCTGGGTTTAGCTGCACTCTATGCTTTCACGTTTTATATCGGGTTATTTATGGCTCGTACTACTGTAATTGGTGCAGCAATAGGCTTTGCCATTATCGGAATACTCTATATTTGGGATAATAGGTCTGAAAAAAAACAAGCACGCGCTTTCTTCATATCGTCTATTTTTCTGATGGCAGGAGGATACACATTAGCCATGTTCTACTTTCCCAGTTTCTCAGATTGGGCTTTCGAATTATTCATCAATTTCACAAAAACAGGTAAATTTCAAACCAGATCATCTGATGGACTCGACGAGATGTTCCTTATCCCAAAAGATTTGCATACTCTTTTCTTTGGAACAGGACGTATGGTTTTCTTTGGCACAGATGTCGGGTATTCACGTCTGCTGTTCTGGGTTGGAGTTCCCGGAACGTTGGCTTTTTTCGTCTATCAGATGTTTATTATAAAATTGAGTTATACTAAAGATTGGGCTGTTAATATAATGCCCATTGCAATATTTGTATATACCTTAGCTTTAAATATAAAGGGTTGGATTGATCTGAATTTTATACTGTATATCTTCTTTTTTTACTTCTTATTTTATAAATATTACATTTATTACCCTAAGCTGTACAGGGCTTTGAGTTTAGAACGAAGATCGTAGTAAAATCAATGACCTTGATGAGAAAATAATCCCAGACAAATAAAACATGAGAGAATGTATAATATTAGCCGGCGGGTTTGGTACACGTTTACAATCAGTTGTGAGTGATGTACCTAAATGTATGGCTAAGGTTGCAGGCAAACCATTTTTAGAATATTTATTCCGTTATCTTGAAAATCAAAAAGTTGATCATGTTATCCTTTCTTTAGGATATATGGCAGACTTGGTTGTCGACTGGTTAGAGAATGTGAGAGCATCATATAACTTTAAAATATCGTATGTTATAGAAAAGAAACCGTTGGGTACAGGTGGTGCAATAAAATTAGCTTTTGAGAAAGTGTCTGCTCAAAATGCTTTTGTTATAAATGGAGATACTTTCTTTGATGTAAATATGGCTTCTCTGACAGAAGTTTTTGAACAATCACAAGCTGATATATTAATTGCCTTGAAGCCACTGTCTGATTTCGATCGCTATGGTTCTGTTCAGTTGGACGACTTTATGCGGATAGTTCAATTTGAAGAGAAAAAATATATTAAGGAGGGGTTGATTAACGGAGGCGTTTATTTAATATCCGGAAATATCTTTTCCAAATTATCTTTACCTGATAATTTTTCATTCGAAAAAGATATAATGGAAGCTCATCTTAAAGACTTATATATCTATGGATCTATACAAGATAATTACTTTATAGATATAGGAATTCCTTCCGATTTCGAAAAAGCTAATAATGATTTTAAGCATGGAAAATAAGGAGGATTATAAATATCTGTTTTTAGATAGAGATGGTGTAATCAATATCGAAAGACCGAATGATTATGTAAAGAATAGTTCCGAATTTGTATTTGTTGATGGAGCGATAGATGCCATTGGCATATTGTCAAAATATTTTGATTATATATTTATCATAACCAATCAACGGGGAGTCGGACGTGGACTTATGACTACTTTTGATTTGCAGGAAGTACATACCTATATGTTATCCCAAATAACAAAATCGGGAGGAGAGATATCTAAAATATATTGTTGTACAGATACAGATAATACCTCTGTGAATAGAAAACCCAATATTGGTATGGGATTTCAAGTTTTGCGTGATTATCCGTCTGTCGATTTCAGTAAATCTGTTTTTGTAGGTAATAGCCAATCTGATATTGACTTTGCAAACAAACTCGGAATGTACTCGGTTCTTGTAGGTGATAAGTATAAAAAAGATCATAAAATATATTATGGTATAGGTGCTTATTACGAAAATCTATATAAGTTTGCAAAAGATTTTGCAGGCTAAACAATATACAAACATGATTATAAGAAGCAAGGCTCCATTTAGATTAGGACTAGCGGGAGGTGGAACAGATGTTTCACCTTATTCAGATATATATGGAGGCTGCATCCTTAATGCAACAATTAGTCTATATGCCTATGCTAATATTGAGCCGCGAAATGACAATAAAATAGTCTTTCGCATACCTCAAACGAATGAAGAATATATATTCGACTCAGTAAAAGAGTTGCCCATACTTGGAGATAATGCCGATCTGATGAAAGGAATTTACAATCGGGTCGTAAAAGATTTCGCTGATAAACCCTTGTCGTTCACTCTCACTTGTGCGCTCGAAGTTCCGTTTGGTTCAGGATTGGGTACATCCTCCACATTGGCTGTTGCTATTCTGGGAGCGTACACCGAATGGTTGACTCTGCCTTTGGGCGAATATGATCTGGCATATTTGGCATATCTGATCGAGCGTTCCGATCTGGGACAAGCAGGAGGTAAGCAAGATCAATATGCAGCCGCTTTTGGAGGTTTCAATTTTATGGAGTTTTATGCAGATGACAAAGTAATAGTGAATCCGTTGCGTGTTCGCAACGAGACTATTAACGAATTATCTAACAATATGCTTCTCTATTATACAAATACAGGGCGTAATTCGGGAGATATTATAGAACAACAACAACACAATGTTAAGTCTCAGAAATCAAAGTCGATAGAGGCTATGCATCAGATCAAGAAGCAGGCTTATGAAATAAAAGAAGCTATACTCAAAGGCAATCTGGACGAAATAGGTCATATTCTTCATCGAGGCTGGGAGTTTAAGAGAGACATGGCAGACGGTATCTCAACACCTTTATTTGAAGAGATCTATAAAACCGCTATTGATGCCGGTGCTTCGGGTGGTAAAATATCCGGTGCAGGTGGTGGAGGATACGTGTTTTTTTATTGTCCTGCTAATACTCAATTTGAAGTATCCAAAGCTTTAGAAGAACTAGGTGGACGAGTTCAGCCATATTCATTTACAAAGAAAGGTTTAGAAACCTGGCATACAAAATAGATTGAATGAAACTAGCTATTCTTATACGTGTCTATGATAGAGTGGAAGACTTAAAATATAATCTTCAGATAATTAGAGATACATGGAAAGAAAATGAATATTTTATTATTGTCGTAAGCAATGGTAAGAAAAATGGGTATGAAATAACTCACGAATCTCGGTCTTTGGTAGATAAGCTGATTGTTCTCGAAGAGAATGCCGGACATCGTAAGGGTAATTCTCAATTGTTAGAAGAGGGTATAAAATATATTCCCAATGATTGCGAATATACCCTAATTCTTGAAGCCGATACATGGCTTTATGGCGACAGTATTATTTCTAAATATACAAAACTATTATCACAAAATGCAGATGCTGTTTGGGCTAGTGCCGACTGGTATGATAAATATTATGCGTTGGCAACAGATTTTGCAATTGTGAAAACAAGCTATATAAACGCTCATCCTAAAATATTTGATTTTGAGCTTTTTCCGGAATGTCACATCTCAAACGTCCTGCGAGACAGTAATGCCGGATATATATGGATAACAGAGAATATGCCGGTACATGTGCCTAGCTATGTTCGGTATAAATATCCTTATGTACCCAATATTAAGGAAGGGCGATTTTATGTCTTCCCAAAATCGAAAATGGTTACCCATCATATTGAATTTCTGAAAGGCGGCATGAATAAGAAAAAGCAATATTTTAATATATTGTCTGATTCTGACTACTTTGATGATGTTAAGACGAGGAATAAGCGTTGGAATCGTTTCAAAATAAAATTTTGGATAGGCATTACCAAATGCTTTATAAAAAGAAGTTGGTATAGCAAGAAAACATATAAAACAATAGAATAAGGCAGGCTTATCAGTTTATGATTTTTTCTACATACATCTTTACATTTGTTTTTTTACCCATTGTGCTGATCTTGTATTTCGGTATGTCTCGCTATGTATCACGCAAGACCCAGCATTTATTTCTTATTTTAGCTTCACTTGTTTTTTACGGATATAATAATATTTCGTACCTCGGTCTTATATTAGTCTCTATCGCAGCTAACTATATTTCGGCTATGGGGGTGCAGCAAGCAACCGATCCCAAGCGAAAGAAAATTGTTTTTATAATAGGTATTCTTTTTAATGTCTGTTTGTTAGGGTATTATAAATACTATAATTTTTTTATAGAAAATATAAATATAGTATTTGATACACACTTTGTACTCAAGCATATAATCCTTCCATTAGGTATTAGTTTCTTTACATTTCAGCAGATTGCATTCCTGATAAGTGTCAATAAAAAAGAGCAAACTGTTCCCGGAATTGTAGACTATCTCTTATTCATAACCTTTTTTCCTCAGTTAGTTGCAGGTCCGATTGTCTTTTCACAAGATGTAATGTACCAATATCAAAATGATAAAAATCGCTTTTTCGATATAAATAATTTTTCGCAAGGTCTTTTTATATTTATAATAGGGCTATTCAAGAAAGCTGTAATTGCAGACACATTAAATATTCTTGTTTCAAATTCTTTTTTCGATCCGGCCAGCCTATCTTTTGGCGGAGCGTGGCTAGGCTCTTTAGCCTATACATTCCAGATATTTTTCGACTTCAGCGGATACTCTGATATGGCAATCGGGTTAGCTAAAATGATGAATATTAATCTTCCAGTCAACTTCTATTCTCCTTACAAATCGAAAAGTATTACAGAATTCTGGAAACGTTGGCATATTACACTAGGACGGTCGTTATTTGTTTTGATATACATACCTTTAGGAGGAAACCGAAAAGGATTGGCACGAACATGCTTCAATCTGTTTGCCGTATTTTTTGTCAGTGGGCTTTGGCATGGAGCAGCATGGACTTTTATCATCTGGGGTGTTATGCACGGTATTGTGCGCGTATTCGAAAAGCTATGTGATAAGAAATTAGATAAAATCCCATCTTTGATCAGGATTTTCTTTACCTTTTTGTTTGTAAATTCGGCGTGGGTTTTATTTAGGGCTCACGATATGACCGAAGCCCTTATTATGTTAAAGACGATGTATTTGCCCGAACATATCTCTTTCGAAGGTATCTCGCATTTGGCATTCAATACAAATCTATCATACCCTTCGTTGATGAATATAGTATTTGTTGTCGGATGTGTTCTTATATCGGCAATCTTGGTATTTATTCCGTCAAAAAATAGTATTGACTTATATAATGAATTTAAACCAAAACCGATTGTAGCAGTGACGATGGCAATATTGTTTACGCTGGCAACAGTTCACTTTTCAAAAGTAGGAGCTTTTATATACTTCAATTTTTAAAGAATTATGTCATCAATAAAAAAATATAGTATTCAAAAATTTGTGATAATATTTGCTTTAGCAACTGTTGTTTGCATGTCACTTGTTGCTTTAGCTGTTTATATTGTCGATCCATTCTTGCAATTCAGAGTTAATGAAAAAAACAGATATATACTGAACCCTCGTTTTGTAAATGGAGGATTAGCTAAAAATTATAATTATAATACAGCCTTAATCGGTTCTTCGATGATTCAGAGCTTCGATATCGCTACACTTCGCAATACTCATAAGGATATAAAGCCTGTGAAACTATCTACCGGAGGTATGAATCTGGCTGAAATGGAGTTGACATATTCTCTGCTGAATCGGAAAACGACGAAGAATGTAATACTTAATATTGATATGCCTTTTTTCAATCAGGCAGGAGTTGTATCCCGTTATCCCGATTATCTTTATGAAGATGGATTTCTTAATAAACTCCAATATATATTTAGCTATGAAGCGGTTATTCAATATCTACCTGCGGATATAGGGATGAATCTATATTTTAAATGGCATAAGGATAATATCCCTCAAGAATATGTGATCAAGACAAGCATTGACGAACTGGGAAGTGAGAGCTATTTGAGAACTTATGATGCTGACTTTGTGAAAAATAACTATCTGAGAGGTAGTACCGTATTGTATCAGCACGTGGATGGAATGGAAGAACGTATGCAGGCAAGCTTGAGTGCTTTTGTTCCCCAATTGGAAATAGATAAACATACAGACGTTTCTTATACATTCTTATTTCCATCCTATTCCGCACTCTATTGGTATCATACCCGCGAAAATAATTATTATAATCAGTTTCTCGACTTTGTCGCAGACTTTACCAAAGCAGTAGAAGGATATAACAATGTTCGCGTAATCTCTTTTTTGGATAGAAATGAAATTACAGATCTTAATTATTACGGAGATATAACCCACTTCGGGCCGGCGTTAGCAGATACTATAATGACAAATATGTTTAACCCTAAATACGAAATCAATTCTTCCAATATTCAGCATATGAGGCATAGAGTAGATAGTCTGGTCGATGCCTATATAGAGAAAAATAAAGATTGGTTACCTAAATAAAATATAATGTTTGTAATAAACGGAAGGTATTTAACCCAAAAAGCGACAGGTGTTCATCGCTATGCTTTTGAGATATGCAATAAATTGCATGAAATAGGTGTCGATTTTCATGTGGCAATACCTAAAGACATACACCCCGACTATAAGTTTAGCTTCAAGACAGTGCAATGTGGAGCGTTGAAAACTCATTTGTGGGAACAGATCTCATTGCCACATTATCTTAAAAGTATAGGTAGCCCGTTGTTGATTAGTTTTACAGGTTGTGGACCATTGAATTATGCCAATCAGATAATGACTATTCACGATGTATCACATGAACGCTACCCCGAATGGTTTTCTAAAAACTATTATCGCTTCTATCATTTTATGATGCCCCGAATCGGACGAAAAGCCCATGCTGTATTGACTGTGAGTGAATTTTCAAAAAAAGAGATAGTTGATACTTTAGGTATTGATGCGGACAAGATTTATGTAGTACATAGCAATGTTCCATTTCATCAAAAACCTTCAGCCGAAGAAATATTGAATTACACTCCCGATGAACAAAAAGAACGGTATATTATAGCCGTTTCGTCGATGGATCCTCGCAAAAATTTTGTGCGTTTAGTTGAGGCATTTGATAAGATTGATGATAAATCGGTGAAGTTATATATTATCGGAATGTCCTTTAAAGCCTTTAATACACCGGACTTACAAAAATTGATTGGCGATAATGTTTATCTTCCGGGATATATTCCTGACGAAGAATTGCAAGGCATGTATCAGAATGCACTATTGTCGGTATATCCTTCATTATATGAGGGGTTTGGGCTTCCTCCCCTTGAGTCGATGACTTTCGGATGCCCCGTTATAAACTCCGATATTGCCGCTTTGCGCGAAGTCAGCGAAGATGCTGCCTTATATGTTGATCCATACAGTGTTGGCGATATAACAAATAAGCTTAATATTTTGTTGAAAGATGCTGCGTTGCGTCAAGAACTGCGTGTAAAAGGTTTAAGTCAGATTCAGAAATATTCTTGGGATAAATCAGCAGAACAAGTACTGGAGTTAGCTCGAAAATATATATGATCCGTTGCTCTGTTTTTATTGTTTATTCATAATTCAAAAAACTGTGGACTACATTTTTAAGAAATTCTGAATTTCGAAAATACAAGAAAGAGTTAAAGCTTCTTTTTGGTTTAAAAAGACATATTTTCCCTTTGAAAATCCCTTTATTTAATCTACTTTTGCAATACAATAGAAAAAAGCAATTACATATGGTTATTTTCTATAAAGATCAGCTAAGAAAAATTAACTATTCTAAATAACTAAAAAACAAATTTAATTTATGAGTTGGTTACTTAATTCTTCTATTGGTAAGAAGTTGATAATGAGTATCACAGGTATCGCTCTTATCTTTTTTTTGCTGTTTCATGCTGCAATGAATGTAACGGCAGTGTTTTCGGAGGATGCCTATAATACCATTTGCTCTCTACTAGGGGCTAATTGGTATGCAGTTGCCGGTACTATTGCTTTAGGAGCTTTAGTGGCGATCCACTTTATCTATGCCTTGATCCTTACACTACAAAATCGCAAAGCTCGTGGACACGATGCTTATGCTATTAACGTTAGACCTAAAAATGTAGAGTGGGCTTCACAAAACATGCTTGTTTTAGGTATAATTGTAATTGGATTTATGGTATTACACTTTAGCCAGTTCTGGTACAAAATGATGTTTGTCGAATTGATGGGACATCACGAAGTAGAGCTAGGAGGTGCTATGGTATCGCCTCAGGACGGAGCAGCCTTTATCAAGTATTATTTTAGTCAGACTTGGGTTGTGGTAGCATATCTTGTTTGGTATGTAGCATTGTGGTTCCACTTATCTCACGGTTTCTGGAGTGCAATTCAAACTATCGGTTGGAATAATCATGTTTGGATGAATCGTTGGAAAGTGATTAGCCAGGTTGTTGCAACTGTTATTTGTTTAGCATTTGCTTTCGTAACCATCTACTTTTATGCAAGACATATGCTTTGCCCATTCTAAAGGTAGATGCTGATTATTTTTGTTAAAGATTAAAAGAAAAACAGATATGAGTAATATACTAGATCCAAAAAAAGATTCGAAAATACCTGAAGGACCATTAGCTGAAAAATGGACCAACTATAAAGCTCATCAGAAATTGGTGAATCCTGCAAATAAACGTCGTCTTGACATTATCGTTGTAGGAACAGGGTTAGCCGGAGCTTCGGCTGCTGCATCACTTGGCGAAATGGGTTTTAATGTTTTGAATTTCTGTATTCAGGACTCACCTCGCCGTGCGCACTCAATTGCTGCACAAGGAGGTATCAATGCCGCAAAAAATTATCAAAATGATGGAGACTCTGTCTACCGTCTATTTTATGACACTATAAAAGGAGGAGACTATCGTGCTCGTGAGTCTAACGTATATCGTTTGGCTGAAGTAGCAAATAGTATCATCGACCAATGTGTTGCACAGGGAGTACCTTTTGCCCGTGAATATGGTGGTCTGTTAGACAACCGTTCATTTGGTGGAGCGCAGGTTTCTCGTACATTCTATGCCAAAGGACAAACCGGTCAACAGCTATTATTAGGAGCTTATTCAGCTTTGAGCCGCCAAGTAAACAAAGGCAGCGTTAAGCTTTATACCCGTTATGAAATGGTTGAAGTTGTTCTTGTTAAAGATCAAGACGGTGTAGAACGTGCTCGTGGTATCATTGCTCGCAATCTTGTAACAGGTCAGTTGGAACGCTTTGCTGCACATGCAGTTGTTGTTGCAACAGGTGGATATGGAAATACATTCTTCCTTTCTACTAATGCAATGGGATCAAATGGTTCGGCACTTGTTCAAATATATAAAAAAGGAGCTTATTTTGCTAACCCTTGTTTCGCTCAGATTCACCCGACTTGTATTCCTGTACACGGCGAATTCCAATCAAAACTAACATTGATGTCAGAGTCGCTTCGTAACGATGGACGTATTTGGGTTCCTAAGAAGAAAGAAGATGCAGAAGCAATTCGTGCAGGAAAATTAAAACCTACTCAAATAAAAGAAGAAGACAGAGATTATTACTTGGAAAGACGTTATCCTGCATTCGGTAACCTTGTTCCTCGCGACGTGGCTTCCCGTGCAGCTAAGGAAAGATGCGATGCCGGTTTTGGCGTTGGTTCTACCGGTCTTGCAGTTTATCTTGATTTTGCTGATGCTATCAATCGTCTAGGAAAGGATGTGGTAGAAGCTAAATATGGTAACTTATTCCAAATGTATGATAAGATTGTAGATGATAATCCATACGAAACTCCGATGATGATCTATCCGGCCATTCACTATACTATGGGTGGTATTTGGGTTGATTATGAATTAATGACTTCAATAAAAGGATTGTTTGCTTTGGGTGAAGCTAACTTCTCTGATCACGGTGCTAACCGTCTTGGAGCATCCGCTTTGATGCAAGGTTTAGCTGACGGATACTTCGTTCTACCATATACAATTCAAAATTATTTGGCTGATCAGATTTCTATACCTCGCTTTAGTACAGATCTTCCTGAGTTTGTTCAGGCTGAGAATGAAGTGAAAGAGAAGGTAGCTAAATTGATGAATATTAAAGGTAAACGTTCTGTAGACTCGATACATAAAGAACTTGGTCTTATCATGTGGGATTTTGTGGGAATGGGACGTACTAAAGAATCTTTGGAAACTGCAATTGAGAAATTGAAAGCCGTTAAAAAAGAATTCTGGTCAAATGTTCGTATTCCGGGTGAAGCCAGTGATTTGAATACTGAATTAGAAAAAGCTTTACGTTTAGCTGATTTCATCGAAATAGGCTTATTAATGGCATATGATGGTTTGAATCGTAATGAGTCTTGTGGAGGACACTTCCGCGAAGAATATCAAACTCCTGAAGGAGAGGCTTTGCGCGACGATGAACATTATTCTTATGTTGCATGCTGGAAATATGAAGGAGAAGATACAGCCCCTGAGCTTGTCAAAGAACCTCTTGACTATGAATTTGTAGTTAGACAACAAAGAAACTATAAGGCATAACTTGTAACTTAGAAAAACGATGGAAAAATTAATCAATATAACATTAAAAGTTTGGCGTCAGAGAGGTCCTAAAGTAAAAGGAGCTTATGAAACATATCCGCTTAATGGTATTTCTACAGAAAGTTCATTTCTTGAAATGCTGGATATTTTGAATGAAAATTTAATAAATGAGGGAAAAGAACCAATTGTATTTGACCACGACTGTCGCGAAGGTATTTGCGGTATGTGTAGTCTTTATATCAATGGTCATCCTCATGGACCGGACGAAGATATTACTACTTGTCAGTTGCATATGCGTAAATTTAAAGATGGCGAAACTATTACTATCGAACCTTGGCGTTCAGCAGGATTTCCTGTTATCCGCGACTTGATGGTAGATCGTACTGCCTTTGATAAGATTATGCAAGCCGGAGGATATGTCAGTGTAAACACAGGTGGCATTCCTGATGCAAATGCAATTCCAATCTCGAAGAAAGATGCAGACGAAGCAATGGATGCTGCTTCTTGTATTGGTTGCGGGGCATGTGTAGCTGCTTGTAAAAATGGTTCAGCCATGTTGTTCGTTTCGGCAAAAGTTAGCCAGTTAGCACTTTTACCTCAAGGTAGAGTTGAAGCTTCTCGTCGTGCAAAGGCTATGGTGTCGAAAATGGATGAACTAGGCTTTGGTAACTGTACAAATACACAAGCTTGTGAGGTGCAGTGTCCTAAGAATGTATCTATCGCTAATATTGCCCGCATGAATCGCGAATTCTTAAAGGCTAAGCTAAAAGACTAATAGATATAATATCTAATTCTATATTTAAAAAGCGACTGTCTGAAGATGGTCGCTTTTCTTTTATATATTTGACCTCTATTTATCTATATTGATAGTAATAAAGGTTATTGAGCAAAGAATATGTGACATTAAAAAAGAGGCTTAAATCTGTCACTTTTGTCACCTTTTATAATTATAAATTAACAAAACTATGTCTTTAAAGTATGCAGTAGTAGGAACAGGGGCAATAGGAGGCTATTATGGAGGAAAACTAGCCGAATCGGGTCAAGAGGTGCATTTTCTTTTTCATTCCGATTATGAATATGTAAAAGAACATGGATTGAAAGTTGATTCTGTGAATGGAGATTTTCTCCTAAAGCCTATTAATGCCTATAATTCGACATCTGATATGCCTAAATGTGATGTCGTGTTAGTAGCTCTCAAGAGTACTAATAATCATTTGTTAAAAGATTTATTGCCGCCAATTCTTCATAAGGATACAGTCGTAATTCTAATTCAAAATGGTCTGGGGTTGGAGGCTGATTTACAGAAAGATTTTCCTGATCTAAATATTGCCGGAGGATTAGCATTTATTTGCTCCAGTAAAATCGGTGCAGGGCATATTGGTCACTTTGATGAAGGGCGAATCAATATCGGTTCTTATTCTTGCTCAGAGGTGCATATTCTGGAAACGGTTAAGATGGATCTGGATAATGCCGGAGTGGAGACTCAAATATTAGATTTGGAGAAGGCACGGTGGATGAAGCTTGTTTGGAATATTCCCTTCAATGGTATGAGTGTGATAATGAACACTACAACCGATAAACTGATGAATAATGCTGCAATGCAAGAATTATTGCGTGAGATTATGTTAGAGGTTATTAGAGGTGGAAATGAAGCGGGAGAGGGGCGTTATAATATCCCTGAAAGTTATGCTGATGATATTTTAGAAATGACAAGGCATATGACTCCTTATGCTCCTAGTATGAAATTGGATTATGATTTTCATCGTCCGTTAGAAATTGAATATATTTATACGCGTCCGATAGAAGAGGCTGCGAAATATGGATATTCGTTGACTCGTATTTCTGTTCTTGAGAAGCAATTGAGATTCATTCAGGCTCAGTATCTTTAAGAAGACTAGACGTCTCTTATAAACAAAAAGAGAGTCTCACAGGACTCTCTTTCCTTATAGTTGTTTACTTCTTTTATCAAGGGTTGATAAGGAATAATACAGCACGGTTTTTCTCATTATCAAACTCGAATGGTTGCAAACCATCACCTTTCCAGTTTACAGATATTCTGTTCTTATTGATGTTATATCTTTCCTCCAAAGCTTTAGCTACAGCATTTGAACGTTGTTCTGATAGGCGTAAGTTGATTTTTGAGCTACCTGTTTTTTTATCCGCATATCCTGTAACTACAACAGTTGATCCCGGATTATTAACTAAGTACTCTACAGCCAACTCTATTTTATTCCACTCCGATGCATCTATTTCTGATTTGTTGATACGGAAGAATATCGGGTCTGGCAAGAAGAATGGTTTTGCTTTTACCGGAGCTTCGATTCTTGGTGGCGGATTTAATACCGGAGGTGCAATTATTATCGCCGGAGTTTCCGGTTTTGGTGCAACAGCAAATATATCGGGGCAATCATAGCTTTTTCTATATCGGGCACTGTTCGACATACTTACATTAAATTGTTCTGTATTTCTTTTTACAGTGACAACATCTTTTCCTCTATTTAGTTGCAGTAGTACAGAATCTTTTATCGAACCACAATCACAAGGGTCTGTATTATCTTTTATCGTTCTCTCTTGTGCATTTAGCGATAGAGCGAATGCTCCGGCTAAGATTGGTAAAAGTAAAAATTTCATCTTCATAATTACAATGTTCGGTGTTAAGGTAACTACCTAATTCTTTCGTTTTGAGTAAGCCACAGTTTCTATTAAGAATGCAAATTTACATAATATTCTGATATTATTTTTGATTTTACTAAAAAAGATTGTTTTTACCTATTTACGTCTATCTATTTAACAGTCTTTTATCTTTATATCAAGGAGGGATTACGACGAAGAATAAAGTTTTTTCTGGTGAAAGTCAATTCTATTTAAAATTAATTACTTTTGCAATCTCTTTACTTTACAAGCTTCGAAAATGGAAAAAGTAATTGTTAAAATTTCGAATGCCATTCCACGGCAAGGTCATCTACAATTTGAAAATCCTGTAAACTGGACTCTCAAATCGGATCAACATTGGGCTTTAATCGGTGAAAACGGTAGTGGTAAGACTTTGCTTGTTGATTTGCTTATGGGCAAATATGCATTAAAATCGGGCGATATTATTTGTAAAGATACTGATGGTAATAATCTGCGATCTTCGGCTATAATAAAGAGCGTGGCTTTTAGTGATATATATAGTATAATAGATGCTCAGAATAGCTATTATCAACAACGTTGGAACAAAGGAGACGAGCAGGATGTACCTGTTGTTAGAGACTTGATGGAAACCGAAGATCAGGCTTGGCTTAATACCTTACTAGACTGGTTTCAAATATCGGAACTGATGGAAAAAGAAGTCAATACTTTATCGAGTGGAGAACTCCGAAAGTTTCTGATTGTTCGTTCATTGTTATCCAAACCAAGGGTACTGATTCTCGACAATCCTTTTATCGGTTTAGATGCTCCGTCTCGCATTGTTTTGAATGATCTATTGACACGTTTATCTTTGCTTGAAAGATTACAAGTGGTGTTGGTTTTGTCGAATATTAAAGATATTCCGGATATGATAACAGATGTATTACCAATACATAATAAAAGAATATATCCTGAAATGTCTAGGGTCGATTTTATGCTAGATAATGATCTGAAAGCATCACTATTCCCTATAAGGAGGAAACCCGATATTAGTTTTATAAAAGAAAATGGTAAAATATCAACACCCTCTTTTCAGTATGCAGCTGTATTGAACAATATACAAGTTGTCTATGGGCAACGCACAATTCTAAAAGATCTCAACTGGACTATTAGTCGAGGCGAAAAATGGGCATTGTTGGGAGCAAATGGTGCAGGCAAATCTACCCTGCTTAGCCTAATTTGTGGAGATAATCCGCAAGCTTATGCGAATAATATAACTTTGTTTGATAAAAAACGAGGTACGGGAGAAAGTATTTGGGATATAAAAAAACGCATTGGCTATGTGTCGCCCGAAATGCATCTTTACTATCTCAAGAATGTGAAAAGCTTGGATGTTGTCGGCTCAGGGTTCTTTGACACAATCGGACTGTATCGTAAATGTGATTCCAGTCAAGAGAAAGTCGCTTTAGAATGGATGCAGATATTCGGTGTTGAACATCTTAAAGATATACCATTTCTGTATATCTCATCAGGAGAACAACGGCTTGTTTTATTAGCTCGACTATTTGTTAAAAATCCGGATCTGCTAATTCTTGATGAACCTTTGCATGGGCTAGATGGACAAAATAAGAAAATGGTAAAAGAAATAATAGAAGATTATTGCGATTCCGATAAATCCTTAATTTATGTAACTCATTATGAAGAAGAAATACCGGATATTGTTGATAAACGCTTAGTCTTAATTAAGAATAATTAGACAAACATATTATGATTGTAGAAAAATATAAAAACTCATATATAATTAAAATTTAAACTTTGAGGTATTATATTTTGTTTACTATATTAAAACATTAAAAATTATTTAATTATGAAAATTGTATTTAGTTTGGCAATTGTAGCTGCTGTTGCATTGTCAGGATGTTCATCGAACAAAAGTGAAAATAAATCATCTTCTGTTGAAACAGCTGCAGTAGAAACTCCGGCAACAAGTGAAGTCGAAATATCAGATGTTAATGGTTATTTTGCAGTTAATAAAGTTGAGTCTCCTAAAGTTTATGTTTTAGACGAGGCAGGCTTCAAAGAAAACTTCCATCCGGCTCCGGTTATGGGTAATCCTCCTACCAGTATTGATTTTGCTGCACAAAAAGTTGCTGCTATCGTATTGCCTGAAACAGAATTTGAAACAACTATTTCAATAGATAAGGTTTATCAGGAAGGCAAAACTTTGAATATTGTTTATTCTTATAACCAAGGTACTGAAAAGAGAACCTTCACAACGAAACCTGTTAAGATATTTACTTTTAGCAGTCAGACAGATGCAGACACAGTGGTATTTAAAGCTGGTGATCAGGTAGAAACAATAGCTCTGAAATAATAGAAATTGTAAAAAAAATCAAGAGGGGCTCAGTCCTTTCATAGAGTAGGCAGAATAATAGATTCTGTCTACTTTTTTTTTCAATATATGTCCATTCTCTAAAAAATTATTACTTTTGAATTAGCAATAATAATAACAATTTAAAATGGTATTTCGTTTTTTACTTTTATCAGATGAAGTAGAGGATTTCAAACGTGAAATTCAGATAGATGCTGATGCTACTTTTTTCGATCTTCATAAAGCTATACTAAAATCGGTAGAGTATAAAGATGGAGAGATGACTTCTTTCTTTCTTTGTAGCGACGATTGGGAAAAAGAAAAAGAAATTACTCTTGTCGAAATGGATACAAGCTCTGAAGAAGACTCATATACGATGGAAGCTTCAGTTTTGAACGACTTTCTTGAAGACGAGCATCAAAAGCTTATGTACATCTATGATTATATAACAGAGCGAGCTTTCTTTATGGAGCTACGTGAAATTATAACAGGAAAGAATTTGGCAGAGGCAGTTTGTACAAAATCGACAGGTAATCCGCCCGAACAATTTATTGATTTTGATACGACCCTAGCTACTACATCAGCATTAGATGTTGGCGAGAATTTTTATGGAGATGAAGGTTATGATCTTGACGAACTTGATGCAGAAGGTTTCGACGGTCTGGACAATCCTCCACTCCCTAGTGATGAGGAGTTTTGATGAAACAACTGATTGTACTGCTTGGTCCTACCGGAGTTGGTAAGACTGATTTAAGTCTTAGCCTTGCAGAATATTATCATTCGTCTATCATCTCAGCCGACTCACGTCAAGTATTCAAAGGATTAGAGATCGGAACAGCTGCACCTTCGACAACTCAACTGTCGAGAGTGCAGCATTTTCTTGTCGGTATGCTCGACCCTGAGAATTATTATAGTGCCAGCGAGTTCGAACATGATGCTCTTGCTATTATAGCCGAAGAACATAAGAGGAATGATGTTGTGATAGCTTCCGGTGGCTCTATGCTTTATATAGATGCTTTATGTAATGGTATTGATGATGTGCCGACAATAGATGATAAGCTTCGCAGCGAAGTCTATGATTTATATCAGAAAGAAGGCTTGGAGCCAATAAAGTCTCAGTTGAAATTGTTAGATCCTGAATTTTATAATCAGGTTGATCTCAAGAACTATAAACGGGTTATTCACGCATTGGAGGTCTGTCTGATGACCGGGAAACCTTATTCTTCTTTTCGTACCAACACAAAAAAAACTCGTCCGTTCAATATTATAAAGATTGGCTTGACTCGTGACAGAGAAGATCTCTACAACCGTATAAATCATCGTGTAGATGTTATGATGGAAATGGGATTGCTGGAAGAAGCTAAGCGATTTTATTCAAAGAAGAATCTGAATTCGCTGAACACAGTTGGTTATAAGGAACTATTTAAATATCTGGATGGAGAATGGACGCTGGACTTTGCAATAGAAAAAATCAAGCAAAGTACACGTATCTATTCGCGCAAACAAATGACATGGTTTAAGAGAAATAAAGAGATTCATTGGATAAATTTGTCGCTAATGTCTGAGCAAGAAGCAATAGATCAGATAAAGTATTTAGTCTAAGATAATGATTTCGTTTTATTTGTGATGGTATAAGATATTTTGTATTTTTGAAAAAACTTTAAAATATATAATAGATGATTAAAAAACTTTACAAAGTATCTTTGCTGGCAATTGTTGTTTCTCTGAGCTTAATAAGCTTTTCTTCATGTAAGAAAGAATATATAACTGAACAGCCAATTGTAAATGAATATTATGAGGGTGCTTTTGTTCATAGAGAATTTGTGAAGATGGCTCCGACACAGTGGACATGGAATCCAGATATTGGAAGCTTTGAATACTATGTCCCTATTGAGAAGCTAAAAGAGAAAGATATCTATGATAATGGAGCTATGGTTGCTTCTATCTTTATCAATCCCGGAGAAACTGATGAAAGGCAGGAGATGCTTCCTTATGTGAATACTTACGAGATGTTATTAGAAGGAGAACCATATCGTTATACAGAGACGCTTTCTTGTACCTTTGTTAGAGGTGGAATTTGGCTTTATGTTCAAGCCTCAGACCTAGAGGGAGATCCTGCTGTTTTATCAAATTATCAATATAAAATATCTATTTTTTGGGATTAATTTTCTCGGAATAAGGATATTAAAAAAATAAAGCAGATATAACAAATATCTGCTTTTGTTCATTTCACTATTATGAAAAGAGGATATGCCGATTTACCACTTCATTACGGGACAGTTCCCCCTTGGTTAGCTCAACGAATGAGCCTTTTGGGTGGAGCTATTGTTGAATCTATTGTTATGGAGTATGGTCGAGCAGCTTTGTTGCAAAGACTTAGCAATCCATTTTGGTTTCAGTCTCTGGGTTGTGTTTTAGGAATGGATTGGCATTCATCCGGTATTACTACATCAGTAATGAACGCTTTGAAGAAAGCGATAAATAAACGATCCTCCGAATTGGGGGTTTATGTTTGTGGAGGAAGGGGGAAATCTTCTCGGCAGACTCCTGCCGAATTGATTGAAATAGCCAATCGAACAGGGTTAGATGGCGATGCCCTTGTGCGTAGTAGTAGGCTTTCTGCAAAAGTAGACAATACAGCTATTCAAGATGGGTATCAACTCTATCTTCATTCCTTTATTGTAACTGTTGATGGTGAGTGGGCTGTTGTTCAGCAGGGTATGAATGGCGATAATCGGATGGCTCGAAGATATCATTGGTTGTCAGCCTCCCTCAAATCTTTTATGGAAGAACCACATACCTCAGTTTGTGGTAAGAATCAGGGCTTGATCCTAAACCTGACTGATAAATTGGCTGCTCCTACAAAAAATGGAATATTGGAATTGACCAAAGAAACACCGGGTAAGCTAATGACTGAAGTATCTTTAATTCTACCGAAACATCACGAAGTACAAGCAAAAGATGTAAATCTTAAACGGCTTGGAGCAGCCCTCATTTTGGCACATGAAACTAATGTCTCAGACATAGAGTCATTGTTGTTGCTGGAAGGTGTCGGACCTCGTACTTTGCAATCTTTGACTCTTGTGAGTGAAGTAATACATGGCACGCCGTCACGTTTTTCCGATCCTGCACGCTTTTCTTTTGCACATGGAGGCAAAGATGGTCATCCATTCCCTGTGCCGACACGAGTGTATGATGAGACAATCGAAATATTTGATAAAGCGATTCATCAATCTAAGCTCGGAGATAAGGATAAATCAGAAGCTTTAAGAAATCTCTCTAAAATATCCATAGATATGGAGAAAAGCTATACTCCGAATAATTATTTCGACGATCTTGTTCAGCACGAACGCAATCAGTCCTACAAATATGGAGGAAAGACTGTTTTTGGAGATGCCAAAAAGCCTAAAGGAGAAGGAACGCAATTAAGCCTATGGGATGACTGAAAATGAGCAGGAATATACATGGTTGATATTCTTCTTTGAGAAATATGCAATTTATCAGTAGTTTACCCGTTGTTAATGAATAAATAATTGTTACTTTGTACCTTGTAATCTGCATAAACTTGTTAATGAGATTTAAACATATATTACTGTTTCTTTTATTCTTTGTCTTTGGTATTGGCTCAGCATATTCACAATGGGATACCCAGATAAGTCAATATTGGAGAATGAAACAGTTTTACAATCCCGCTTTTATAGGAGAAACTTCGAATATTGAAAGTTCCATGCTGCATCGCCGTCAATGGGTTGGAATAACCAATGCTCCGGTAACATCAATCGTATCTCTCAATATGCCGATTAATTTTTTAGGAAAAGAACACGGAGTAGGGGCAATTGTTACAAATGAGAAAGTTGGACTTTATTCCAATACATCTATGATGGGACAATATACCTATAAGTTTAAGTTTAAGGGCAATCGTTTCCTCCATGTTGGTTTGCAAGGAGGTTTATTCAATATAGATTTTGATGCAGCTAAAATACATATACCCGATAGTGAATATCACGATCGTACCGATCCTGCAATTCCTACTGCCGGAGGAGATAAGATAATAGATGCCGGATTGGGAGTAGCGTGGATTGCACCTCGCTATTATCTGGGATTCTCGGTCTCTCACTTATGGGAACCATCTTTTAGTCTGAACGACAATTCAGATGCGTATATTGCCCGTACCTATTATTTGATGGGAGGATACAATATTATGCTTGATAATCCGTTGATAGAATTGCAGCCTTCCGCCTTTTTCAAAACCGATGCTATTAGCTATCAGGTTGATATTACTGCAAAAGCTGAATATAATAAGATGTTCAGTGGAGGAATATCTTGGAGAAAAGACGAAGGTTTTGTATTTTTGTTGGGCGTAAAGATTAGAAACATAGACGCAGGTTATTCATACGACCTTTCCTCGTCGGCTGCATCGGCTGTTAGTAGTGGAAGTCACGAACTATTTATACGTTATAGCATACCTTTACAAAAGAAAAAAGAAGTAAGAGGAACTAAGAGTATAAGAATATTATAATAGGGTATATAAGATACAAATAGATACAAAATTACAATAACGAGTAAAATCTGAGCTTGAAGCGAAAAAGATAAATATGAAACAGCTGTTTTTTACAATGATACTTTTACTTGCAATCTTCACCTCTTGCGGAAAGTCTTCCGGAACCGGTATTGGTGGTGAAGTAACGGGTGAAAAAGGATCGTCATGGGCAGAGCCTGCTCCATATGGCATGGTATTGATATCGAGAGGATCAATAGAAATGGGACCAGCCGAAAGCGACTCATTATGGGATATAAAGGCAAACCCAAAAGGAGTATCAGTCGATAATTTTTGGATGGATGAAACCGAAGTGACTAATTCCAAATATCGTCAATTTGTTTATTGGGTAAGAGATTCGATTATTCGCGAACGTTTAGCCGATCCTGCTTTCGGAGGAGACGAGACATTCAAGATTACCGAAGATAGATATGGAGATCCCGTAAAACCATATTTAGATTGGAAAAAACCTATTCCTAAAAGACCGTTGGAAGAAGAAGAAAGAGCGATAAATAGTGTTACATATATTCATCCTATAACTGGAGAGAGAGGTCTTGACCCTTCTCAATTGAACTTTATATATGAGTGGTTTGACCATACCGAAGCGGCAAAGCGTCGCAATCGTCTTAACCCTCAGGATCGTGTTCTTAATACTGATATTGTTGTAGACCCTTCGCAGGTGGTAATGATATCGAAAGATACGGCGTATATTGATGAAGACGGGAAACCGGTGAACGAAACCATTGTAAGACCTTTAAGCTCTTTGTTTGACTTTGTACATACTAAGATTGTAAATGTTTATCCTGATACTACGGTATGGATAAATGACTTTAATAATGCCTTTAACGAACCCTATATGAAGATGTATTTCTCGCATCCCGGATATAATGATTATCCCGTAGTAGGAGTGACTTGGGAGCAAGCCACGGCTTTTGCCGAATGGCGAACTAAGTTTTATCGTATGGGGCAACCTAAGAATGCACGTCCAATCGAAGTTTTCCGTTTGCCGACAGAAGGTGAGTGGGAATTTGCAGCACGTAACGGACGGTCGGAGAATAAATATCCGTGGGATAAGGATGGAACGATGGACGAGAAGTCTTGTTTTATGGCTAACTTTAAACCCGGAGAAGGGAATTATACAAAAGACGGAAACCTCATACCTTCGCGTGTGGCATCTTATATACCAAACCGTTTTGGAGTATATGATCTGGCTGGTAATGTATCCGAATGGACATCTACTTCTTATACCGAGTCAGGCACTGCTATGATGAACGATATGAATCCTCAATATAAATATGATGCAGCAAAAGAAGATCCCTATGCAATCAAAAAGAAGGTTGTAAAAGGAGGTTCATGGAAAGATATCGGTCGCAATATACGAGGTGATATGAGAGAAGGTGAATTTCAGAATCAACCGCGCTCTTATATTGGATTCAGATGCGTAAGAACACAAATCGGCTTTGCAAAATCAAAGAAATAGACAATGAGAAATTTTATATATATAATAATAAGCATCTGTTTTCTGAGTCTTAGTCTTGCTTCCTATTCTCAGGAGCAACAAGGTTCGTTAAGAGAACGGTTGGCTAAAAAGCAACTGCAAAATCAGGCTCCGGAAGATAATAGTGTCAAAGTACCAAAGCTTTCTGTCAGAGCAGAGATGATGAATGAGTCTCAGAGTAGAGATTTATCTACTGCTACATGGATACGTGAGGTATATCGCTTTTTAGACTTGAGTAAGGGTAAGAACGCTGCATTGTATTATCCGGTACAACCTATCGGAGATCAGATGAATCTATACACCATGATATTCAAGTTGATGGCAGAAGGTAGTCTTGTCGCTTATGATTGGAATCAGGGGCATGATTTGTTTGCCGATAATCTGATTGTTAACTTTGGCGATGTGCTAGACCGTTTAGAGATTCCTTATAAGAAGAATGGTGATGTCTTCACGTTCGATGAATTTAGCATTCCCAGCAATGAGGCACGCGGATATTATGTGAAAGAGGCTTGGTATTTCGACCAGTCTAACTCTGTCTTGGGAGTAAAGACTGTGGCTATCTGTCCGGTTTTATTCCGCCAAAGATATCTGGGTGATGAGGAGCAAGATACGGCAATGAATAATGCCGGTTCAAGAGAACCACAATTCTGGATTCCTTACGAATATATAAGACCTTATGCTGCCCGCATGCCGATTATGGCTTCAGATCTGAATAATGTAAAGAGTAAGACGATTGATGATTATTTCAGATTAAGACTATATGAAGGTGAGATATACAAGACTACGAATATGGAGGATAAATTTCTTCAGGAGAAGTTTAAAACTCCGGAGGGATTGAAGTATGCTCAGGATAGTATCGAATCTCAACTTAAACAGTTTAATAAAGAATTGTGGGTGATAAATGACTCTATTAAAGCAGCCGGAGATCAGAATCCTAAAAAGATAAAGAAAGCATCGAAGACAAAAGCTCCTAAAGGCTCTTCCTCTCCTACATATTCGGCAAGAGACAGACGATAGTTAAAAGATTATATAAAGAGAAAAGAAGGGAAAAGACGATATCGGCTTTTCCCTTCTTCTTTTATACTATACCTTTTCTACAAATCTT
The DNA here is from genome assembly GCA_002409595.1 of Dysgonomonas sp. UBA5412. Taxonomy (GTDB): domain Bacteria; phylum Bacteroidota; class Bacteroidia; order Bacteroidales; family Dysgonomonadaceae; genus Dysgonomonas. The sequence goes on along the minus strand of DHNQ01000029.1, from coordinate 48,749 downwards.
TTCTTCTGCTCCACCTTTACCAGTTTAAAGAGTTTGTCCGAAGGGCGGATCTTCTCATTAACCTTTATTGAGAATTTCTCTCCCTTCACTGTTTCTTCTACCGATTTTAGATCGACACGGATTTCTTCAATTGTCTGAAAGACTGCACCTGTAGTCGGGCCGGTGATCAAAATCTCATCACCTACTTTTAAAGATTGAGTTTCCATCAGGAATTCAGCGACACCGAGGTTTGAGAAGTATTTTATTCCTTTAGCTATATATACTTTACGTTTAGTTGAGCCCGAACCATAGTTGCTAGACCATTCTCCGAGACGTTGTCCCAGATAGTATCCATCCCAAAAACCACGATTGAAGACTGTTGCCAAACGTTCGTCCCAAAGTGCAATCTTTTCTTCGGTAAATGTACCATCACAATACGCATGTATGGCTTCTTTGTAACATTCTACTACTGTGCGTACATATTCCGGACCGCGAGCTCTGCCTTCTATCTTAAAGACGCGTACACCTGCATCCATCATCTTATTCATAAAATGGATTGTTTTCAAATCCTTAGGAGACATGATATATTCATTATCCACCTCCAGTTCTATATTAGTTTCCTTGTCTTTTACTATGTAGCTTCTGCGGCATATCTGATTGCATGCACCACGGTTGGCTGAAAGGTCTTTTTCGTGAAGGCTCAGATAGCATTTACCTGATACAGCCATACATAAAGCTCCGTGCGAAAACATTTCTATACGTATAAGCTCTCCGCTCGGACCTATTATATTTTGCTCTACAATATCTTTATATATCGCTGCCACCTGATCAAGATTTAACTCTCTGGCAAGAACTACTACATCGGCAAATTGTCCGTAAAACTTCAATGCGTCAGTATTTGTAATATTCAATTGTGTGGATAGATGTACTTCTACTCCAATGCTTCGCGCATACATCATTACCGATACATCGGATGCAATAATGGCCGAAAGATTTGCTTCCTTAGCTGCATCGACGATTTTGTGCATAAGCGAGATATCATTGTCGTAGATGATTGTATTTACGGTCAGATAGCTTTTCAATCCATTTTCTTTACAGATAATAGCTATTTGCTTTAGGTCGTCTAATGTAAAATTGTTCGAAGATTTTGCTCGCATATTCAATCCTTCTATACCGAAGTATATAGAATTAGCTCCGCCTTGTATTGCAGCGGTTAGCGAATCGTATGACCCTACCGGAGCCATTATCTCAAAATCTGATATATTATGTTTCATTTTTAGTGTTGTTATATACTTAAAAAAACTCTCTATTAGTGTAATTTTTTCGGATTGCAAAATTATTACTTTTTACTGATAAGGGCAAACTTCTAAAGTTAACAGTCTGCAAAGTCGATCCTCACCCTTAGATTTTAACTAAAAGGTGACAAACTTGTACACTTTTTGCCTATTTTTTTAATTTCTTATATACCTCTTATTTATAAGGTTTGCCTCTGCCCAATATAGATAATTAAATAGGATAAGTATAAATTAAAGTTTTTCCTTAGTCGTTTTTATGCTTATTTCTAAGTCTGTTTTCAAAGCGCTGTCCGTCTTCAAATCCAATTTTTCGAGAGCAGCCTGATAGTCAGTCAAGGCTTTAGAGTAATTGCCTAGCTCGTAGTATGTATTTCCTCTGTTATAAATTGCTATGGGCGAATCTTCTATCCGTATCGACTCATCAAAGTCTTGAAGGGCTTCGGTGTAATGTTCCATTTTTTCGTGTACAAGACCTCTGTTATTGTATGCGCTGGCATAGTCCGGCAAAAGAGCGATTGTCTGATTAAGATCTTGCAACGCCTTATCATATAGCCCCATGTTGCTGTATATTGATCCTCGGTTGTAATAAGCCATACCGTCCTTCGGGTCTAATTCTAATATTTTAGAACAAGTATTTAAGGTTTGCATTTCGTCTCCTTTCTGAAAATAGACTATTGACAAATGCATATAAGCTTTTAACAATACCTTATCGCGCCATTCAGTATCCTTTTTATATTTCTCGTCACTGTTGATACGGTCAATCAGTGTATTTAGCATGTTTATCTTTTGTTGAGGAGTCTCCAGTTTATTTAATGCAATATATATGTCATTATTGAACTTGACGAGACTTTTCTCTCCTTGTTTCTTTCTTTTGGCTATCATGAAAAACATGACAGCGAAAAGGATAAGCATCAAGGCAAACAGACCTATTATTCCTACAATACCTATACCTAAGATAGATTCGGTTTTACACGAAGTGGCGAGAAAGGGTATTACAGCTACCGGAATATATTTCATACAGATTTAAATAATTAGATGTATATAAGACAAATTTACAGAAAAATAAGGTACTGATGGCTATGGTTTCTCTTATTTGGAAGAATCGACGTGCGCTTTAATAAAGTTTCTGACCTTTTCTATATATTGAGGCTGTATTTTGTCTTTATTGTATGCAAGTAGCAATGTGTTGGTTGCTCTGACCGATCCTTCCCACAATATTTTAACCATTCCCATATCCAATGCCTTTTTTGCAATGAGATCGGATGATACAGCAAAGCCATCGCTATTGCTCACAGCTTTCAATATGGCATCATTATCCGGTATTGTAGCCTGTAATTTTAGAATAGGTCTTTTCTTAAAATTCTCTCTCCAGAATCGTCTAATTAAAGCCAGATCGCTGGCGTATGCAAACCACTTCTGACGCTTGAGCCATTTTTCTGCTTCCGTATAATTACCTTCTGCAATCAAGTTATCGAATTCCTTTGTTTCGGTGTTGGGGTTGCAGACTATCATAAACGACTCGGTAAACAATTGCTCGTAAGTGAGATTGTCTGCAGCCTTGCTCTGTCGGGTAATAATGCTTATATCTAAACTGTTATTAACCAGTTTTTCTGTCAGGTCATCAGCCAGTCCATACTCTACCGTCAGGTGCAAATCCTTCTCATTTCCGATATGTTCAGCCAGATAGTTGTTAAAAAGTTCGGCAGGGCTACCCAGACGGATACTTGGTGCTTTGTTAAGGACTGTTCGTTTAAATTCGGTTTCCACCCTTTCCAGATTGTCAATAGACTCTACTATTTGGGTATATAGCTGTTTGCCATATTCGGTCGGCATCATTTTGCGGGGTAAGCGTACAAACAATTGTTGTCCGATATAATTTTCGAGCGAAGCCAATTGGATACTCATATTCGGCTGAGAAATCATTAATTCTTGAGCCGCTTTAGTAAGTGTTCCATATTGATATATTGCTTTGAATGTACGATACCATTCGAGGTTGACCATAATCTTTCTTATTTTCTGATAAATAATGAGGTGTTTCTTTTGCTTTGCTATAAACTATTCGCAGCCCTTAATTGTTTGATTAAAATGAATATAAAAAAATATACACTTTATAATCAAAAGACAAATCTATAAATTTATTTATGATAATCTATTAAAAATGGTATTTTGTTAATAGTAATAAGGCTTTTATCTTTGCAACATATTTAAGAAGGGAAGAATTGAGAATTAAAAAAAATGAATAAAATGAAAACATACTTTTTAGCTATTGCAGCATTGTTATTTGTAGCTTCATGTAATACGGCTACTAAAAATAAAGTAGATGGAACAGATGCTCAGGCAGCAGCTTCGGGTGCAGGCGAAAAATTAGTGATAGATGCACAATCTTCTTCTGTGCATTGGGTTGGGTCTAAAGTGGGCGGATCTCACCACGGTACAGTTGGTCTCAAAAGCGGAGAATTGGCTATAAATAGCGAATCTGTAGCTTCCGGCTCTTTTGTTATAGATATGAATGCAATAGTAGACGAAGATCTGACTGAGGGCAAAATGAATGAAATGTTGGTAAATCATCTCAAAAGTGAAGACTTCTTTGATGTAGCCAAATATCCTGAAAGTACATTTACCATCACTAAGGTTGAAGCAGCTGCTACGCCTAACGATAGTGTGAATTATTTGGTAAGTGGAAATCTTAAACTAAAGGATGTTGAAAAAAATATTACTTTCGGAGCTAAGGTTACCAAAGATGGTGATACATATAAGGCTGTTACAGTTCCATTTACAATAGACCGTACGCAGTGGAATGTAAAGTATGGTTCTAAAACTTTATTTGCTGATCTGAAAGAAAATATTGTAAATGATAATATTGAATTACAGATAACAATTGTAGCGAAGCCTGCTCCGGTAGCAGAGTAATCATATAAGAAGCAAAGATTAAGCATGAAAACGGGATTGACTAATATTAGTCAATCCCGTTTTTGTTTTTTATTTATATAAGACATCTTATTGCAGATGAATAGATTTTCTGCTCATCGCGATGGCTCTACATGTATCAGTATATCAGCAATTTCAGGTTTGTGTTCCATCAATGCCCTTTTGAGTCTATGAGCAATATCATGCCCCTCTCTTACGGTTATATTCTTGTTTACGATAATATGTAACTCTATATAGTAGTCCATCCCCGATTTGCGAATGTGGCATTTTTCGGTATCTAATACACCTTCCGTATTTTTGGAAAAAGAACAGATCTCATTTGCCATATCCGTGTACATATCTTTGTCCATTATCTCACCCCAAGCCGGTTTAAGAATTCTGTAACTATTATATAGAATAATAAACGATGCCAACAAAGCAGCCCAATCGTCGGCAGACTCGTAACCCTCTCCCATATAGATGGCAATAGAGATTCCGATAAAGGCAGCAACTGAAGTGATGGCGTCACTGCGGTGATGCCATGCGTCAGCCTTTAGAGAGGTACTTCCGATTTGATTCGCTTTGCGGGCTACCAAACGATATGATATCTCTTTCCATATAATGATTGCCCCTAACACATAGAGGGTAAATGTTTTAGGCCCTTCATGTGGAGTTCGTATATTATGTATACTCTCTATTGCAATTATAGTAGCCGATACAATAAGAAATCCTACGACGGCAAATGTGACTAATGGTTCTATTCGTCCATGTCCGTATGGATGATCCTTGTCTGCCGGCTTGCTGGCATAGCGAATACCCAGTAATACAAGAATAGAAGAAAAGATATCGGCGGTAGATTCAATAGCATCAGCAATTAGTGCGTATGAATTTCCGAAATATCCGGCAAGCCATTTGCTCACAGCAAGAAGTATATTACCTATAATACTAAATATAGAAGCTTTCTGAGCTGTTTGACTTTTGTTCATTGTTTCTCTTCTTTATACAGTCTGAAAGAATAACTGAAATATATTTCTTACTTAGTGCTTATAATCTTATTTCCTCTTATAGTCAGCTTTCCGGCAGGATACGACCATATTTCGGTATTCCCTTTTTCTACTACTTCAGTTGGCTTTCCCCATGCCAGTTCAAGCATTTCTTTAGTCATGCCTACTCTTACTTTATTTTGTAGTATTCTGCGGAAATTATTTACATTAAACTGCTTTTGCAATTTTGCAGCCTCCTCAGCCGTATAGATTTGTTTTATAGCTTCTCCCGCATCCAGATTAGAGTAGGGGATGGCTGTCTTTGAGCCATTAGAACTTTGCAGCACTAGCGATATTTCATTATTTGTATTATCAATAGTCAGATCGGTGCACCTCCATGTTTGTCCGGTCTTGAAGTTCACTGCCTTCCCAGTAACCAAATCGCGCGATATCTTGAGCAGATTGTCCGATATTACATATTCTTTTCCAGCGAGTAATTGTCGTTGTTTCTCTAAAAAACCTCTGACTATGAACGGAAATGTATATTCAGCATTCGAATCATATTTATAATATACTATATCTCCGCTGGAGAGTTCTTGTAATTTCAAATAAAAATCGTTGCTGTATTCCTTATCTCCTTTTGCTTTAGGATGCTCAATAACTTCCAATACGTTGAAATATTTTCCGGCTAAATCTTCATAGCGGGAATTGTAATTCTCATTTGGTTTGTAAATGTTTTTATCATCATTAAGCAGCTCATCGTCTTTTTTGTATTGGAGGATAAATCCACTGTATCCGAAAGACTGCGAAGCCTTGTCCAATCCTTTAAGATAAAGCTCTTGTCCGGTATATGCCATCGCTTTTTTACCCAAGAAATTAGCTGTACTGTCATATTGGATAGCTGGTATAGCCTGCTTTTTACCTTTTTCGGACTGTGCTGTGAGTACAAGTATCGGATATAAAATAAAGAATAGTATTACAAATGTCTTTCTCATCATTTAGTTCCTTCTTTTTTCCCTTTTTCTACATAACTCATATCTCCCATCGATTCGACAGAGAATTGACCATTTTGATAAATAACTTTACATACTGCTGCATTATCGAGAGTCTTGGTAAAAAGTCTGTCTCCCCCAATGCCAAGCAGCATCGCCAGAATACTCATTCCGTGCGATACTACCAATATGTTAACATCGCCATTCTGTTCTTCTTTTTTTGCGATTTCCAGTAAGCTTTCTTGTGTACGTGCTTCCACTTGTGAGAAACTTTCAGCCATTCCCATTTTGTCAAGAGTCTTTATTGCATCCAATACCTCTCGGTAGCTGATCTCTTTCTCCATAATGGCTTTTATCATGCTCTCGGTTGATGTGTGATGCAAGTAAAGAGCTGCGCTGTTCCACATAAAATGGTTAAAGTCAGCTTCGAAACTACCAAAGCAAGCTTCTCTCAATCCGGATAATTCTGTGATCGGTATGTCATCTTGTCCTTTTGCTCCTAAAATTATTTGAATTGTTTGTCGTGTTCTGCGTAAATCGCTGCAATATGCAGATCTAAATTCAATATCGCTCAGACCATAACCCAAATAGCGAGCCACATCTATACCCTCTTTAGTCAGAGGCGAGTCGCACCAGCCCTGCACTTTGTCGAGAGTATTCATCATTGTCTTGCCATGTCGGGCTATGTAGAATGTTATTTTTGTATTCATTGTTTCATTTTATTTTTCCCAGTTAATATACTCAGCAAAAGCTTTGTCAAACATATCAGGCTTTGCCACTTTTCCATCTATCAGGCAAACTACCTCTATAACAGCCGTAGCGCATAAAGTGTTGTCGGGTACGCGCACTATCTGTTGATGAAAATAGTATCTGAGCCCTTTTCTTTCTATCTTTACGTTGCAAATAAATTCTTCAGAACCCCTTAGAGAATTTTTATAGCTTATATTCGCATTTCTCACTACCGGAATGATATTGGCTTCGGTCAGATCTCTTAATCTCAATCCGCATTTTTCCATCAACTCGTGGCGTGTTGCTTCAAAGTAATGTAAATAGATGGCATTGTTGACTACGCCTTGCGAATCGCATTCGTAGTCACGTACTTTCATCTTATTTTCGAATATAAGAGCCATATTTAATTTATGTATTTTATGAATATTTTGTCGAAAAGATCGGGTTTACCAACTTTTCCGTTTACCATGCAGGCTACCTCTATCTTGGCTGTCGAACAGACCTTATTATCTTTCAGTCGAATTATTTTCTGATTGAAAATATATCTGATGCCTTCTTTTTCGATAGAGTCCACCGTGCATATAAAGTCGTTTCCTCCTCTTAAAGAATGTTTGTATCTTATATATACACTGACTACTACTGCATCTATCCCTTGTTCGTGCAATTCGTAGAAATTAAGTCCGTGCTGCTCCAGAAATTCGTGACGTACTACTTCATAATAATGCTGATAATTAGCATTGTTGACAATGCCCTGTGCATCACATTCATAGTCGCGTACTTTTAATATATGCTCAAATAAAGGAATTTTTGTCTCCATTTTCTACTGTGTATGATTTAAATATCCTTAATCTTATTTATTCCGAACGGAGTAAAGATTCTTATTTGTTATATTTCAGACCCTTTACTCCGTTTGAGAATAATATTAAAAAATATTTCTTTTAATTTTTAACTTGCTTTATCCACTCTCTTGCATTCACAAAAGCTTCCATCCAAGGGGTGAAATCGTCTTTTCTGTTTTCGAAAGGATAAAAGGCATTTTGCCAAGGGAATAGAGATCGCTCTAAGTGAGGCATTATAGCCAGATGGCGCCCATCTTTAGATACTACCCCGGCAGTATCATAATCTGAGCCGTTAGGATTTCCCGGATATTCGCTGTAAGAATATTTTGCTACGATATTATATTCCGATTCCGCCTTAGGCATTGCAAATCGTCCTTCGCCATGAGCTACCCATATTCCCAATTTGCTGCCGGAAAGTGAACCGAACATTACAGAATTGTTTTGAGGTATATCTACACTCAGATAGGTAGACTCGAACTTATGCGAAACGTTATGCTCCATCTTTGGTTTCGCATCGTGTTCAGGATATACAAGTCCCAGCTCCATCATCAATTGGCAACCATTGCAAACTCCAAGGCTTAGGGTGTCCTTACGTTCATAATATTTGCGAAGTGTTTCTTTCGCTTTTTCATTAAACATAAAGCTACCTGCCCAACCTTTTGCCGATCCCAGTACATCGGAGTTTGAGAATCCGCCACAGAATACAATCAGATTGATGTCTTCCAGAGTCTCACGCCCTGAAGCCAAGTCGGTCATGTGTACATCTTTTACATCAAAGCCTGCTAGATATAGAGAGTAAGCCATTTCGCGTTCGCCATTTGTTCCTTTTTCTCTGATAATGGCAGCTTTGATTCCGGTCGGTTTAGTCCTGTTGGGATCAATATTGAATTGTGAAAACTTTCCGGTAAAGGATGGAGCAAACTTATATAAAAGAGGTTGCTTCTTGTAATTCTCGAAACGGGCGGTAGCTTGCGTATCACCACTTTGTTTTTTGTCTAGTAGGTATGATGGTTCGAACCAGACATCACGAAGTTCGTCGATATTAAATTCCTGTACAAAAGCTTCTTTTTGTATCACTAATTTCCGTTCTTCGATCGGGCGTGCTATTATGGCAAATCCGATTCCATAGTCGTCAAGTATTTTTTCTACCAGATGATGATGTTTTACTTGAATCAATATGCCCGGATTTTCAGAGAATAATACTTTTATAAGATCCGTATGATGCAATTTGTCTAAACGAGCTTCAAGCCCTCCTTGAGGATTTGAGAAGCACATTTCGAGCATTGTTGTAACGAGTCCTCCTGCCGAAATATCATGTCCGGCAAGAACCAGACCTCTGTCTATCAGTTCTTGTACCGCAGTGAAGGCATTCTTGAAATATTCGGCATCTTTTATTGTCGGCACTTCTTCGCCTAATTTGCTCATTGTTTGAGCAAATGCCGATCCTCCTAGTTTAAATGTATCAAACGAGAAGTCTATATAATATAGATATGTTCCTTTTATGTAAGCTAAGACCGGCGATACTATTTTACGGATATTTTTCACTTCTCCTGCTGCCGATATAATGACAGTACCGGGAGAATAAACTTTTTCGTCTCCGTATTTTTGAGTCATTGACAAGGAGTCTTTTCCTGTTGGTATATTCACTCCCAGTTCGCAGGCAAATTCGGAGCAAGCTTCTACTGCTTTATACAAACGGGCATCTTCTCCCGGATTTTTGCATGGCCACATCCAGTTTGCACTTAGCGAAATGCCTTTCAGACCATCTTCGATAGGGGCAAAGATAAGATTTGTCAAAGATTCTGCTATTGCGAGCACCGATCCTGCTGCCGGATCTACCATAGCAGCTTGCGGAGCATGGCCTATTGAGGTTGCAATACCTGTTTTTCCTTTATAATCGAGAGCTACTGCTCCCAAATCGCTGAGAGGTAACTGAATTTCGCCTTGAGTTTGTTGGCGTGCTACTTTTCCGGTAACAGAACGGTCTACTTTATTAGTTAACCAGTCTTTACAAGCTACGGCTTCCAGTTGTAATACATTTTTTATATAGTCTTCTAATTTAGAAAGATCGTATTCCGGATTTGAATAAATTTCTTCTATGGTTTCGTCTCGCATGATTGTTTTCGGAGCTTTTCCGAAGAAATCTTCTAATTTCAGATCTATCGGACGTTTTCCATCTGCTTGCTCAAAAACAAATTTCATGTCGTTTGTAGTTTCACCTACTACATACATCGGTGAGCGTTCGCGTTCGGCAATACGTTTGATTCTGTCTGTCGCGTCTTGAGGTATTAATAGTCCCATACGTTCCTGACTTTCATTTCCTACTATCTCTTTCGATGATAGGGTAGGATCTCCTACGGGAAGTTTTGAAATGTCTATCTTTCCTCCGGTAGCTTCTACTAGTTCCGATAGGCAATTTAGGTGTCCTCCCGCACCATGATCGTGAATGGATACGATCGGGTTGTTTTCTGATTCTGCTAAAGCTCGTATTACATTTGCCGTACGTTTTTGCATTTCTGGGTTAGCTCTTTGTACGGCATTTAGTTCTATACCGCTCGAATATTGACCGGTGTCGACAGACGATACTGCACCTCCGCCCATTCCTATACGGTAGTTGTCTCCTCCCAGGATAACAACTTTTTCTCCGGGTTTAGGTTCTCCTTTCAGTGCGTCGCGCTTATTGGCATATCCTACACCTCCGGCAAGCATAATAACCTTGTCGAATGCAAATTTTTTCTGGTTTTCGAGGTGTTCGAATGTTAGTAGTGAGCCACAGATCAGAGGTTGTCCGAATTTATTTCCAAAGTCTGATGCTCCGTTCGAAGCCTTTATCAGTATTTCTTCCGGAGTCTGGTATAGCCAAGGTCTTTCGGGCATTGTTTCTTCCCATGCTTTTCCTGCTTTAGTTCGTGGATACGATGTCATATAAACGGCAGTGCCGGCAATGGGTAACGATGCTTTTCCTCCACCGAGCCTATCTCGTATTTCTCCTCCCGATCCGGTTGCAGCACCATTAAATGGCTCTACTGTGGTTGGGAAATTGTGTGTCTCAGCTTTGATAGAGATAACGGACTTTATGGATTCTGTTTTGAAATAGCTGGGTTTTTCTCCATTCTCGGGAGCAAATTGCTCGATAACAGGTCCTTGATTGAAGGCTACGTTGTCTTTGTAGGCAGAAACTAATTTATTTGGATTTACTTGAGATGTTTTCTTTATCAGTTTGAATAATGAACTTTCTTTTTCTTCTCCGTCGATAATGAAAGTTCCATTAAAGATTTTGTGACGGCAATGTTCGGAATTTACTTGCGAGAAGCCGAACACTTCACTGTCGGTTAACTTTCTTCCAAGTCGTTGACTAACGCTATTTAGATAATCAATTTCATCTTGACTCAATGCTAGTCCTTCTTGTAGGTTATAAGCTTCTATGTTTTCGATCTCAATGATCGGTTCGGGTTGCTTATAAATGTTGAATATTTCTTGATTCAGTCCATCATAGATGCGTTGGAGCATCGGGTCATGTTCAGCTTCGTTCGAATCAACCGGAAAAAATTCCTCGATGCGAATAATACCGTCGATACCCATATTTTGTGTGATTTCGACTGCATTAGTACTCCATGGGGTGATCATTTCGCGACGCGGACCAATAAAAAAGCCCGGAACATTATCTGCTTCGAGCATGGTTGCATCACTGAAAGCCCATGTCAGGCGCTGGATAAATTCACTATTGAGAGGAGACTTGGTTTGAACAGCAATGATGTTCTTGGATAGGGTTTGAAAGAAAGAAACCATATTTTTAATTCAAGTTAGTAATTGACTATTTAATAGGTACACAAAGATAGTGAAAAGGGATAATATATTGAAGTCAAAATATAAAATACTCAATAGATATATCTTAATATTTTTCATTATGTTTGTTTTGTATTTCAGAACGAAATAAATCGTTGTTTTCTGTATTTGTTTAACAAATTGAATACTCTTAATATAATTTTACTATGAACAAGAAAAACACAATCTCGATTAAAATAGATAAACCATGTACGGAATGTTGGTCTTCGATGACCGACAACGATTCAGGGAAATTTTGTCCTGTTTGCAAGACAAATGTTCTCGATTTTACAGATTTGAACGATAATGAAATACTCGAAATATTGAAACAGACAGAAGGTTCGGTTTGTGGCAGATTTCGGCAGTCTCAGTTAAACAGACCACTTGTATTGAATAATAAGGAAGGCAGAGCTAATAGTCCCCGCTTTTCAAAAATGTTAATGGCTGTTGCTTTACTTTATTCATCGACAAATGTTTTGGCTCAGGAGAATAATAATATGGATCCCACTAATCAGAAAAGTGAGGTTGTGGTGGATAGTTTGACGGTGCAAAAAGCAGAACAGAAAATAAATATAAAGAATAATGTATTGCAGGGGACAATATTCTATGAGCAAGACGAAGATCCTCTTGTTGGAGCGTCTGTAATGATAAAAAATACGAATATAGGTGTGATGAGTGATATCGATGGCAATTACAAATTAACAATACCTGAGTCTTTGATGTCGAAAGATGAGGTGTCAATCGTTTTTAGTTTTATCGGATGTGAGAGCCAAACATTAATATATAAAACGACAAATATACCAAAGCTGAAAGATATATATATGAAAGAAGATTCTTCGATATTGATGGGTGAGGTAATGGTTGTTCCTTACACTAAGTATAAAGATCCTATATACGATTGGAAAAAGAAGAAATAATCTTTTATTTAAGGCTCTTGTTTGTCAGATATGTAGGTTTCCAAAAATGTATTATCTTTGTGCCGTGTGAAATTAGATTAGTTGATTCTAATGTGCGAACACAAGTATTTATGAAACGAAAAATAAACATTGTAATTAAATGAAAATAGCTATTGTGGGTACAGGTTATGTTGGTCTGGTCACAGGAACATGTTTCTCCGAAATGGGAACGGAAGTTTACTGTGTGGATATAGATCAAAAAAAAATAGATAACCTGAGAAATGGTATTATTCCTATTTTTGAACCCGGACTTGATGAGATGGTGGAACGTAACCATAAAGCGGGACGTCTGCATTTTACCACAGATCTTAGCTCTATTCTTAACGATGTAGATATAGTCTTTTCGGCAGTAGGTACACCTCCCGATGAGGATGGCAGTGCCGACTTGAAATACGTATTAGAAGTAGCTCGTACGGTAGGCCGCAATTTGAATAAATATATGGTTGTTGTTACCAAAAGTACTGTTCCCGTAGGAACTGCAAAGTTGGTAAAGCAAGCTATACAGGAAGAGTTGGATAAAAGAGGTAAATCGGATGTTAAGTTTGATGTAGCTTCCAATCCTGAGTTTTTGAAAGAAGGTGCTGCTATTACAGATTTTATGCAACCGGATCGAGTTGTAGTTGGTATAGAATCGGAGGATGCACGCCGATTGATGGAGCGTTTATACAAACCATTCACTCTAAACAATTATCGTATTATATATACAGATATTCCTTCGGCAGAGATGATCAAGTATGCAGCAAATGCTATGCTAGCCACACGCATCAGTTTTATGAACGATATTGCTAATCTGTGTGAGATTGTCGGTGCAGATGTTAATATGGTACGTAAGGGAATCGGGTCGGATGCACGTATCGGTTCTAAATTTTTATATTCGGGCTGTGGATATGGAGGAAGTTGTTTTCCGAAGGATGTGAAAGCTCTAATAAATACGGCTAGAAAGCTTGGCAAACAAATGGAAATATTGGAAGCCGTTGAGAATGTGAACGAGCGTCAGAAAAATATTTTGTTTGACAAGTTGATGAAATATTACAACGGAGACATAAACGGTAAAACAATTGCCGTTTGGGGATTGGCTTTTAAGCCTAAGACTGACGATATGCGAGAAGCCCCGTCTTTAGTATTGATAGATAAAATATTAAAAGCCGGAGGAAAAGTGAGAGCTTATGACCCGGTTGCGATGGAAGAAGCCAGATTGCATAAGCTTCGAGATACTATTGTGTATGCAAAGGATATATATGATGCAACTTTGGATGCAGATGCTATATTGATGGTGACAGAATGGAATGAATTTCGTTTGCCTACATGGGACGTTATTAAGAGAACTATGACTAAGCCTGTTGTTTTTGACGGGCGTAATATTTATAATAAGCAAGAAATGAATGATGCAGGTTTCGACTATTTCGGAATTGGGATCTAACATTTCTTTATGATATATTTACTGGAAAAGCTACATGAAAGATTTAATTTTTGTAGCTTTTTCTATAAAATAAAAAAACAATGATTGTTGTAGAAGGTATTACCAAAAGCTTTGGTACATTAAATGTATTGAAAGGCATTGATCTCCGTGTAGAAAAAGGTGAAATAATTTCTATTGTGGGAGCAAGTGGAGCCGGTAAGACAACCCTTCTGCAAATCATGGGGACGTTGGATAAGGCTGATAGTGGAGTTGTGTATATAAATGATCAGAATGTAAGTAAGCTCAACGATGCTAAACTCTCTGATTTTCGCAATAAGAATATTGGCTTTGTGTTTCAATTCCATCAACTTTTACCCGAATTTACAGCTTTAGAAAATGTAATGATTCCCGCCCTCATCGGAAAAGCAAAAGAATCTCAGGCTAAAAATAGGGCAAAAGAACTGTTGGATCTTTTGGGGTTATCTTCGCGCATGGATCATAAACCAAATGAATTATCCGGTGGTGAGAAACAACGGGTTGCTGTTGCCAGAGCACTGGTAAATAACCCTGCTGTAATATTAGCCGACGAACCCTCTGGAAGTTTAGATACCGAAAATAAAGAAGAATTGCATCAATTGTTTTTTAAGCTTCGCGATACCTTAGGTCAAACATTTGTTATTGTAACTCACGACGAACATTTGGCTTCTATTACCGATCGCACTATTCATATGCAAGATGGGCTGATAATTGAAAATATGCCACAATTTGAAGAATGAGTGATGTGAAGGATAAGAGACTTTATCAGATAGCCTTGACTCAAATATCAGGTGTGGGAGATATTACGGCTCGCAATATCTTGAAAATAGTAGGTGATGAGGAAGCCATCTTCAAATCTTCTCGTAAATCATTACTTGCAATAGCTGGAATTTCTACAAGAATCGTTGATGAGATTCTTAATCCAAAAGTTCTTTTGATGGCCGAAGAAGAGTTAACTTTCGTAGAAAAAAATAACATCTCTGCCTATTTTATATCCGATAAAGAATATCCTGCCAGACTAAGAGAGTGTGCCGATGCTCCTATTCTATTTTATTTTAAAGGATCAGTAGATTTTAATGCAGAACATATTATCAGTATTGTAGGAACACGTAATTCGTCTACTTATGGCAATGTTTTCTGTGACTCTTTTCTTAAAGACATTTCTTCTGTGCTGCCAAACACATTAATAGTGAGTGGACTTGCCTATGGTATAGATATAAGTGCTCATAGAGCGGCATTAAAATACAACTTGCCTACGGTAGGGATTCTGGCACATGGACTTGATACTATATATCCGTCTGTGCATAGGCAGACCGCAGCAGAAATGGTGAAAAGTGGAGGAGTATTGTCCGAGTTTAGAAGTAAAACAAGCCCCGACCGATTTAATTTTGTACGCCGAAATAGGATTGTTGCCGGTCTTGCCGATGCAGTTATTGTTGTAGAATCAGATATAAAAGGAGGTTCGCTCATTACTGCCGAAATAGCTAATTCTTATTGCAAAGATATATTTGCCGTGCCGGGTAAGATAACCGATAAATATTCGCAAGGCTGCAATAAGTTGATCGCTTCTCACAAAGCGGATTTATTCCAATCTACTGAATATTTTTTACAACAAATGGGGTGGGATACAGTAAGCGACAAAAAGAAAAGTCCCAAGCAGCAAGAATTATTTTTTAATCTGACGGACGAACAGCAATGTATTGTTGATCGATTATCTACTGTCGACTCTCTGCATATTGATCAATTAGCCAGAGATGTCAATTCTCCTGCTTTTCAGTTATTCTCTACTTTACTCGAAATGGAAATGAGGGGATTGATAAAGAATCTGCCGGGAAACATGTATTCGCTTGTTTGATTAAATAAATACTATATTTATATATAATACCTCATTAGGATAAATTACTTTGTCATATTTTACAATAAAAGGGTTCTTCCATATATGGAAAAATCCTTCTATCATATATCATTTATTATTAAACTTAATTCTGTCCACCTTGTCCACCCTGATTTCCGGACTGTCCTCCTCCGCCCATATTGTCGTCATTACTGATTCCTCGTTGAGCTTTTTTGATCTGAGCTTTCATTTCTCCGAAACGGAACGAAACTGAAATGCCAAATTGACGGATTCTATATGTAGACTGCCTTTGTGAATAAAAAATATTATTGTTTATTGTGTTTTTGAAATGGTTATCTTTCTTGAATGGATTTTGAGCATAAGCTCGTAATTGTAATCTGTCATTTAAGAACCCTTTGGAGAATGATAGATTGTGGAAGAAAAAAGAAGAACTTTTGCCTTGTAGATCCACCCATCCTCCAAAATATCCACTATTGAGGTAAGCTTTAAAATTATATGGAAATGAATATTGTCCACCACCGTATATGCTTCCTGTAAATCCGTTATTTGATAATCTTTTATTTGTCCACTCATTTATGTTTCCTTTAATATCCACATATCCGCCTTCCATGTTGCTATATATACGTATTTTATCCGTAGGATTCCAGTTTATATAACCATATAACCCAATCGATTTCTTTTTTCCAATATTTCTATATGTGGTAGTTGATATTCCATTCTCAATAGTTGTTATATCCTCAATTCCATTATTCTCAAAGTTGTAAGCCATATTTAAATTAAGATTTAGACTTTTGCCAAAAGATCCGAAATTTAAATTTATACTGTGGCTTTTTACTGCATCTAATTCCGAATTTCCTTTTCGTATACTGTTCGGGTTAGATGAATCTTCGTATGGGTTGAGTTGATAAATACCGGGGCGTTGTATTCTCATGTTGTAACCCAAGCGGAAATTTTGAGTAGGTTTCAACTGATATGTAAGTGTGGCAGATGGTACAAGATTCGAATAATCTTTCTTGAAATTCATTGATTCATCCTTCGGAAATTTTGCATCGAGCCATGTTGCTTCGTAGCGCAATCCTGTTTTTATACCCCATTTTTGAAACTTAGCACTATACCCTCCGTAAGCAGCAAGAATATCTTGTTCATGTTTGAATTTATCATATAACTGAGGCTTATTTTCCCATTCATTAGTATTACGGTTGAGCCTATCATAGCCACTATTGCTCTCATTGAGGCGTATTATATACTTCACTCCCGCTTCTATACTATGTGTTTTTCCAAATGGAGTTACAAAATCAGTCTGAAAAGTATGCTCTTTCATTTCAGCATCTGTAAACTGATTGTTTGTTTCTGCTGTCTCTGGAGGTGTATTTTCTATTGGGTTTATTATATTATTCGATTTTCGATCATTAGGGCTAAGACTGAATCTGTATGAGGCTGTCAATAATTGATCTTTCTTACTGAAAGTTCGCTGATAATCGACATTTACATCTGTGCCTCCATAATTTCCCTTGGATCGGCTATCCAAATCATATCTATATTGGGCGATGCGGTCACTATTCAGCATTTCTACAAACTGTTCGTTTCTTGATTTATTATCACCAAGATAACGATTGAAGCCAACATTTATAAGATTAAGCGTGTCTAACTCAAAACTTAATTCTCCGTTCCCATATTGCCCGTTTCCATTGTCTTTCGAAAAACCGGATTGTGTCATATATTTAAGGTTATTATTATTAAGGTCTTCCTGATAGAAAGACGAAGCTCCTCTTGGAGACTTATATTCATAATAATTGTACCCTCCGGTAAAACCCACTTTCCCATATTTCAGTTGCAGATAAACTCCGCCACCAAATGCTCCACGGTCATCCACACGCCCATTCAGAGTAGCAGTATAACCACCCATATTGGTATTCTTTTGGGTAATAATATTGATAATACCGGCAACGCCTTCTGCATCATATTTTGCTCCGGGGTCTGTTATTACCTCTATATTTTTGATTGAATTGGCCGGCATACTCCGTAGTACATCTTTAGGATTGTTTGTAATCATATTAGACGGTTTTCCATTCAGATATATCTTGAAGTTTGAAGATCCTTTCAATTGGATTTTTTCTTCTCCGTCTACAGTAACCATCGGAACCTTTTTCAACATATCTAACACATTGTTTGTCTGTGATTCGGGGTCGTCTTCCAAACTATATGTAATCTTATCAAGGTCTACTTTTACTAAAGGTTTCTGCACAGATACGACTACCTCCGATAGGGCATGGGCATCGTCAGACATTAGTACAGTCCCTAAGTCGATTCTTTTTGTACTTCCCGCTTCTATTGGTTTGGATACAGTTTTTTTACCAATATATTCGGATACAAATATAAGATCTCCTTGTTGGTCTATTGTAAACTGAAATTTCCCGTTTTCATCGGTAGCAACTGCTTTCAGCAACTTTGGCGGAGTTTCCTTGTCTGTTATTTTGATAGTTACATACGGTATTGTCTCGTGTGTAACCGAATCAAGGACTTGTCCTTTGATTACAACATTGGTTGCATTACTACTGGTTTGGGCTGAAACGGATGAAAAAATGAAAGAAAAGAATAAGGTAATTAATAGAATGTGACTTTTCATAGGGGCATTTTTAGATATTTTTTTAGGTGATTTCCATACAGCTAAGTTAAAAATAGATTTAATTAAATAAACTGTACTCTACGAATTTGTCGTAATAATTATATTTTTATCACTATACCTAGTAGTATTTTTTTTATTTTTAACAATAAATGCATCCTTCTGTTAAAAATAAGGATGCCTTTGAATGAAAAGTATTATATATACTGATTCACACTTTATTGAATACTCTCTTTATCTTCGCCTTTCTTCTCTATAAAATAAGCTATCACAAGCCCTAGTCCGCCAAATATTGCAGCTAGAGAGGGATATAAAACAGAAATGGCATTCCGAAAACCATAAAAGACTTCGTTATTCTCTTCAGATGGTGCAACGGCTAACATGTCGATTATTGCTGCGATTGCAACACCAAGTCCGACTCCTATTAACAACAATCCGATGCGGATAGCCCACGACCCATAACTACTGTCTTTAAATGTGGATATATTAAATTGATTTCTCAATAATTCAGGGTCTATTCCGTTCGAAAGTTTTTCTATAATAGCCATTCTTTCTTTACGTCTGGCATATAACTCAAATATTCTATATGTGAAATAAAAAAATAATCCACAGATTACCATTGGTACTAAAGCTGTCATAATTGTATTGTTTTTATTAATTAAATATTTATTTCCATTTCGTTTCTTTGCCTATTTTGACGCAGAGGTTTTTATAAGGTTACAAAAATAAGGAGAAAAAATATTTTTATCTTTTTTAATCTACCTTTGTAACCTCTCATTTAATCCTGCGTCATATGGGTATGGCTGATTTTGATGATATCTATTATATACGTCAGGTAAGGAACGGCAATGTCAATGCCTTTGTGCATATTGTCCGCCGTTATCAGAGAATGGTATTTACTGTTGTCAACAAAATCATTTCCCGCCCGGTGGATGCTGAAGATATTACGCAAGAGGTATTTATAAAAGTCTTTCAGTCTTTAGACAAGTTCAAAGAAGAATCGGAGTTTGCCACATGGCTATACAGAGTCGCGTATAATACTACAATATCGGAACTTCGAAAAAGAAAACATGTGTTTACAGCCATAGAAGATCATTTTGATAATCTGCCGGACGAAAGTATCTCGTCACAAGTGGATGAATTGACTTTAGAAGACAGATTGAGATATTTGGATATAGTATTGAATAAATTACCATCCGAAGACGCTTTACTTATAACCATGTTTTATCTGAATAATAGCAGTATATCGCAGATAAGCGAAATAACGGGTAATAGTGTAGCTAACGTAAAAGTAAAGTTGCATAGAATAAGAAAATTTATGAACTTTGAAATAAATAAACTCATACAACAATGAAGATAAATGAAGATGATAAATTGCAGGGTTTATTTCATAATATGAAATTAGACAGTCCATCTATCGATTTTGAAAATCGGTTGATGAAACAGATACACATTGAGGCAGAGAAAGCTGAGAGAAGAAATACTATTAAGACTATTCTATTTATCTTTCTAGGGCTGGGTACTATGATTGGTTTTGTCGGAGGTATCTTTTGGTGGTTTCAATTATCCTTGGATATGGATATAAAATCAATGACGAATATTAATTTTCGTAAAATAGATTTCGATCCCATAGTCGTATCCATCACATTCGTCTCCTTCCTTTTATTAGTGAGCGATACATTGATTCGTCATCGCTTTTGGGAGAGGAAACGACACAAAGATTAATCTAAATATCGAGAGTACCTTCTCTTGATGCTTTATATTTGAGTGATAATAGACGGAGAAAAGATGATATCTGAGATATTGCTGCCTGAGTTTCGCCCGATATTTCCTTTTTTTGCAATCTCATCAATAGATATCCGTACAAAGCTGCAAAACAGGTTTCTAACTCAGGAATATCCTTGTCCGGAGATTTTGCTCTTAGCTCTACTATAAATGGCAAAGTCTTGTAATAAGCGGATGTATATTCATTTTCATTTTCTGATCTGAGGAGTTTGATATGTAGGTCGGTCAAATCTGATATTATATTTCTATTTATTATCAGATGTCCCTTTTCCACAATATCTTCCCTTCTCATCGTGTCGATGAGGTTTTCGTACCACTCTCTTATTTCTTCTTTTACATTATCAGGTTGATCAAATTGAGCTATAATTTGTTTATCTATTTTGTCTATATCCAGACCATTGGCACGGATCAAATCTTCAATCTGCCACATATATAGCATATACTCACTTATATTTTCTTCCTTTAGTTTTCGAGCTATTAACATTTTCTTGTCTGATTATAAAATAGATTTTTTTGATCTTCCTATATATATCACAAAAGTATATAATTATATGGATTAGTTAAATGTTTATAGAGAATATCTGTTTAAATATATCTTATCTGCATATCTCTCAAATATTTATTATTCGTTATGAACAAAGTAGAATAAATAGCGTTTAAATAATAAAACAGGTAGTTTACTTTTTTCATAGTGTGTTAGATAGATTGTTTAGTTGATTTTTATTTACCTGTTTTTATCATAGTATATGTTAGTTTTATATTAGTGTTAAGGTCTGAAAAGAGATGGTTGAGATAACCGTCTCTTTTTTTATGCAAAAGAAGCAGACTAAGATAAAACTTAATCTGCTTCTTGATCAGAATTAATCCATTTTTATTATTTAGAATACTACTTGCAATCGAGCCTGAATAGAATTTATATTCTCATCTGCTCCCAAAGGATTATTGTTTCCCAGAGAAACATTTGAATAGTTCAATCTAAACATAACATACTTGTTCAAGTAATAGTTAGCCGCAAAAGACCAATCGCTCATTCGCCCGCCTTTAATTCCTGAATGCTCATTGTCCAGATCGGTATAATTATACCTCAGAGCAAATTCCAAAGACTTAGGTTTTGGTGCAGCCAGTCTTGCCCAAGATGCTGAATAGGTGTAATTTCCACCTATGGCAAGAAAGCCTACTTGTGCATAAGCACCACTAGCCATATAAGAAGGCAAGTCGTCTTTGCGTTTTACATTACTATGAAAGTATTCACCTTGAAAGTGCATTGGTCCATATGCACCAATTAACTCCACAGCATATTTTGCTTGATAGTCAGCATTCGATATACTTGCGTTGAGAAACTTTCGTTTATCAACGTTCGAAATCAAAGAACTGCTATAACCTATTACTTTCGCTTTTTGTTCTCCGTCTGCATCATAACCATTAGCATCCGCTTTGCGATATGATCCTGCCAAGCCTATATGGAATATTTTTCCTTCCTGCTGGATAGGATTAAATACCAAACGTCCTGTAGCTGAATACCCATCGTCTCCCTCAATCGAGGAATTGATTGCATCTCCATCACCAAAGACTCCGGCTCCGACCCACATATATTTATTCCAGCCTATAAACTCTGCTCCCAATTTTCTTCCGGGTGAAAAGGCAAAAGAAGAGGCATTCGCTGTTATGAATTTTATATTTGCAGAACTTTCCATATGGTCTATACCGAATGGCTCGGCAAAGTGTCCCCCTCTGATGTAAGAACTTCGTCCTAGATTATATTGCAGGAAGATGTCTTTTGCTCCTACTTTTCCACCTGCAAAGCCTATGTCTACTTTTACATCAAACTTCTGATACTTGGCTTTCAAACCCAATCTTAGGTCTGTAAGCGAAACCCCGTTGCTCATATCAGTCTCGTCTTCTATGAAAGTTGCTCCGTCAATATAGAAGCGTCCCATAGGAGTAATCTTTATACTTTCGTCTCCGACTTTTACATCGATGCTTTGGGCAGACAAAAGAGTAAAACCTGATATAAGCAGCGCAAAGGTTAGTTTGAGTCTGCTGCTCAACATGGTGTTTATTGTTTTTTGTTAACAGCGTTTGATTTCACACCATATTCTTGAGTAACATAAGTGTATTTCTTGTTTATGTCACGATAATCTGTTTCAGGAACATCGTTGCAATAAACAATCATAGCACGTGGATCTTTTTCCCAATATTGTTTAGCTGTATGACCGGCCATCAAACCACCGCTTTTTCCTTCTACCTTATTGTTATCAGGGTTAACCATCAATTTAATGCCTGCCGATTCGTTCATCATTTCCATATCACCACGGCTATTACCACCTACAAGAAGCGGTCTGGCTTTGATCATTGTATGGATAACTTCTGCTTTTCCTCCATCTTGAGATACAGGATGAACTAGTTGGTCGGTAGATACACCATCAACAGTAGTAACAGTTCTGATACCTAATACGCGATCGTTAGGGATTCCAAGTTCTTCAACTACAAATTGTTCGTACAATAATTCAGGAGAAGCTGTAATAACCCATACTTCAAAATCATATTCTTTCAAGTTTGCAAGAAGTTCTTTCATTTCAGGATAGAACTTGGTCTGATATTTTTCTTTAAACATGTCTTTACCCAGTTTCTTGATTTCATCAGCAGTCATACCTGACAGAAAACGGGCTCTGTTCTGAACATATTCCAACCCTACATTATCACCATGTAATAGTTGGTCTACAATTTTCATCTTTTCTACAGACTTAGCATCTTTCTTTCCTTCATAATTCTTCTTAGCATAATCATAAAGGGCTTCATCGGCTAAGTAGTAAGGTACCTGACCGAATAAGGTTCCATCACAATCGAAAGCTGCAACTTTTCGATCTTTCATCGAAATAGTCGAATTTAAAAAACTTTCCAGGCGGTCGTTTACTTCTTTTGGCCAGCCTTTGATGTAGCGATAAGTTTGAGCTGAAAGAGTGAACGATGAGGTCAATAAGACCACAGCAACAAGGGATAGTACCCTGTGCATAAAATTCATTTTTTTCATGATAAGTAAATTTAAAATAAGATTAGTACTTGTTGTTGTTAGGTTTTGTTTATAATTAAGAGGTATTATTTAACTAAGAGGTATAATAGAGCAGCCAATGAGGCTCCTACAATTGGCCCAAAGACGGGAATCCATGAGTAAGCCCAGTCGCTGTCTCGTTTTCCCTTTATTGGTAATATTGCGTGTGCAATACGAGGTCCTAAGTCTCTGGCAGGATTTATAGCATATCCTGTAGTTCCTCCCAGTGACATACCAATGGCAACGATGACTAGGGATACCGGTAATGGTCCTGCTATCTCAGCTCCTCCGACAAAGAGCACACCAAATACAAGTATAAATGTACCTATGACCTCACTGATAAAGTTATAGAAATATGCTCTGATAGCAGGTCCTGTACAAAATACGCCTTTCTTCTTGTCTGCATCCTCCTCTTCATCAAAATGAGGCTTGTACATTAGATATACCAGACTGGCTCCTAATATAGCACCCAGTATCTGGGCTATAATGTATCCGATAACATTTCCTTTAAATGATCCGGCTATGGCTAACCCGATGGTAAGTGCAGGGTTTAGGTGTCCGCCCGAATATGGTGTGGAGATAAATGCTGCAACGAAAACAGCAAAACCCCAACCAAAGGATATAACACCCCAACCGGCTCCATTTCCCAAGGTCTTTTTGAGAGATACATTGGCGCAAACTCCTGCTCCGAAGAGTATAAGAATAGCAGTGCCTATGAACTCGAATAGAATATCTTGTCCCATGGTGTAATAATTTTTTAGTGGTCTAGAATCGGTTAATAATCAAAGGTGTTTTATTTCACCCAAGAGCGTGAACGATAAACGGCATCTGCCCATTTTCGTTTAGCCAATTGCATATCTATCCCGGTGTCCGGTGTAAATTCTTTTTCTACATGCCAGTGCTGTCTTACTTCGTCAATATCTTTCCAATATCCAACGGCTAGGCCGGCAAGATAAGCTGCGCCCAGAGCTGTTGTCTCTGTTGTTTGTGGACGAATCACTGTTTGTCCTAAAACATTTGATTGGAATTGCATTAATAAATTATTCTTTGCTGCACCTCCATCTACTCTCAATTCTTTAAGCCCTACACCGGCATCGAGTATCATTGCATTGATTACGTCCATACTCTGATATGCAATGCCTTCCAGAGCAGCACGAGCAATATGTGCAGCAGTAGTACCTCTGGAAATACCTACAATCGTACCTCGCGCATATTGATCCCAATATGGTGCACCTAACCCGGTAAGCCCCGGTACAAAGTATACATCGCCGCAATCTTCTACTTGCATTGCTAATTGTTCGATTTCGGCTGATGAGTTTATTATATTAAGCCCGTCTCTTAACCATTGAACAATTGCTCCTCCGATAAATATACTACCTTCCAAAGCATAAGAAACCTTTCCATCCACTTTCCATGCAATGGTAGTTATCAGATTGTTTTTGGAGAAAACCGGTTTGTTACCAGTATTCATAAGGAGAAAACAACCTGTTCCGTATGTGTTTTTTACCATTCCTTCCTCAACGCACATTTGTCCGAATAAGGCTGCTTGTTGGTCACCGGCAATCCCTGCAATAGGAACTTTTGTTGCGAATATAGTCGTTTTAGTATGTCCATATATTTCACTCGATCCGCATACTTTAGGCAGCATATTCTCAGGAATGTCAAACATTTTTAGCAAATCTTTGTCCCATTCCAAAGTGTTGATATTGAATAGCATTGTACGTGAGGCATTTGTAACGTCTGTTGTGTGTACCTCACCTCTGGTCAGTTGCCATACAATCCAAGAGTCTACAGTTCCAAAAGCGAGTTCTCCTCTTTCGGCCTTTTCTCTTGCCCCGTCTACATTATCCAGTATCCATTTTATTTTTGTAGCACTAAAATAAGCATCTATAATAAGCCCGGTTCTTTCTTTTATGTAAGGTAATAAGCCCTCATTTTTCAATTTATTACAATAGTCAGATGTTCGTCTGTCTTGCCAAACTATGGCATTATATACCGGATCTCCGGTCGCTTTATCCCACACAATGGTTGTTTCACGCTGATTGGTAATCCCGATGGCTGCTATATTCTTTCCATTTATTCCGATTTTGGTAATTGCTTCAGCAGCAACGGCTGCTTGTGATGACCAAATTTCGTGTGGATCGTGTTCAACCCATCCGCTTTGAGGAAAAAATTGAGTGAATTCTTTTTGAGCAACGGAGCATATTTCTCCTTTGTGATCAAAGATTATTGCGCGAGAACTTGTTGTCCCTGCATCAAATGCCAATATATATTGCTTTTCCATGGTATAATAAAATAGTATATAAGTTTAGTATTAAGTGTTATTTATTAGTCTTTCCCATTCGTTGCCTTAGGGCGATAGGGTACAAGCAAATAGTGCTGTGCCAGATCTGTAAATGTTTCGATTTGCTGTTTTTCCCATTCCGAATCTTTACCCGTTTCCTTAGCCATTATTGCTGCTACCTTAGGGGCTATGTCTATTGCTGCCCTTGCATCTAGAAATGTTGCCCGCAGTCGTCGGGATAATACATCCTCTACTGTTATTGCCATTTCCTCTTTGACAGCCCAAACTATTTCAGCTCCAGTATAATCGAAGCGAGGATGGAGTTTCTCTGCCAATTCGGGGCGTTGATTTTGTAGTTGTTTTATTTTCTCATAATCACTACCATATACATAGTTGAAGTTTGAACGATCTACATTTTCTTTATATCCATGTATTCGCAACTCTCTTGTTTTACATTCCTTGCGAGGAAGGTTACATGTGGTAATAGTTTTGTTTACAACATCTTCTGCCATGTCACGATATGTAGTCCATTTTCCTCCGGTTATGGTAACGAGGCCGCTGTCAGATATAACTATTTTATGACTACGGGATATTTCTTTCGTTTTTGTTCCGTCAGCACCTTTTTTAGGTGCAGCCAATGGTCTTAAACCGGCAAATACAGAGAGTACATCTTCCCGTTTAGGTTTTTTCGCTAAATATTGTCCGGCTGTTTTTAATATAAATTCGATTTCTTGTTCCAGAGCTTGTGGTTCCAATACAAATTCTTTTAGCGGAGTATCTGTTGTTCCTAATACAACTTTGTCATGCCAAGGTACTCCAAACATAACACGTCCATCGCTTGTTTTAGGAACCATAATGGCTGTATCTCCTCCTAAAAAGGATTTGTCTACAACTAAGTGTACTCCTTGGCTTGGGCGAACAATATCATCTTTTTCCGGTGCATCCATTTTCATTATCTGGTCTACGAATATACCGGTGGCGTTGATAACAGCCTTTGCTTTCAAAGTATAGTCTTTATTTCCTAATTCATCGTGGACTTTGACTCCTGAAACTTTTCCGTTTTCATTTTTGATGAGTCCGGAAACTTTGATGTAGTTTGCAATAGTCGCACCTTGTTCTACTGCAGTTTGTAAAAGGTTGATAGCCATTCGGGAGTCGTCAAATTGTCCATCGTGATATACGACTCCACCTCTTAGCCCGTTTGTTGCTATTTGAGGAATTTCTTTTATAACAGATTTTTTGCTCATCGGCAATGATCTGCCAAATGCTCGTTTACCGGCTAGTACATCATATACCGTAAGTCCGATGGTGTAAAATGGTTTTTCCCACCATTTGTAATTACCTATAATAAATCGTTGATCTTTTACTAAATGAGGTGCGTTTTTTCGCATAAAACCTCTTTCACGAAGTGCCTCGATAACTAGTCCTACATCACCTTGTGCTAAATAGCGCACCCCACCATGCACAAGTTTTGTGCTGCGGCTAGACGTTGCCTTCGTGAAATCGGCCTGTTCAAGGAGGGCTACACTAAAGCCTCGTGAAGCTGCATCTACTGCTGCTCCAAGTCCGGTAGCACCACCGCCGATTATAACTATGTCCCAAGTCTTGGATTGATCGGCAATTTGTTTTATATGATTATTTCTTTCCATAAGAATAGACTTTTGCGTTGATTACAAATATAAAATACTTTTCTTATAAAAAAAACAGTTTCGAAACAATTTTGACGGTATTCGAAATTATTTATATCTTTTTTGTAATTGAAATAGTCTTCAAACGAAATGATGTTTATGCTTATTCTTTTATTAAGATGTTTGTAATAGTTTGTTTTACGCTTTATTATTATCAAATAATAGAGTTTATAGATTTATATCTATTACTAAATCTTTTTATATCTTTGCACTATATTGTAATACATATATATTATTGAAACTATGGGGAATATCGCGAAAAGACATAAATATATTTTAGAGCAGTTGAAAAAGGACGGGTATGTAAAAGTTCAGGAATTGAGCCAAAAGCTGGATGTTTCGGAGGTTACGATTCGTAAAGATTTGAAATATCTCGAAAGTAAGAAGCTCTTATATCGCAATCATGGAAGTGCCAGCAGTCTAAGTTCGATCATCACAGATAAGCATATTGATGTAAAAGAAAAGTTGCAGATTGATGAAAAGCTCAGGATTGCAAAGGCTGCAAGTAGTCTTTTGGAGCCTAATGATAAAATAATCATTGCTTCGGGTACTACTTTGTTTGCTTTTGCCAACGAAATAAATGCTGATAAGAATATTACAGTCATAACATCTTCGGTCAAAGTTTCCCTAACTCTTTGTTATAATCCTAATATTGATATTGTACAGTTGGGAGGTACTATGCGTAAAAATTCGGTATCTGTAATAGGACATTATGCCGAAAATATTTTAGAGGAATTATCTTGTAATAAGCTATTTTTGGGAGTGGATGGTATTGATCTTGATTATGGATTGACAACGAGTGACATGAATGAGGCCCGTATCAATCAGGATATGATCAATGCAGCACAAAAGATAATTGTATTGACTGATTCTTCGAAATTTGGTAAGCGAGGCTTTTGTAAAATCTGCGATATGAACAAGATTCATCATATTATTACAGATGTTAATGCTCCGGCACATATCGTAGATCTTTTGCGGGAGAGGGATATCGAGGTTACGTTAGTATAATGAGTGTCTTTTGCTTATCGTCTTTTCTTTTTCTTGGTTTTTGTTGCTTCTTCCTTCTTTGGTTCTTTGTTGAAGTCAACGGGGTTAACTTTGTTCATTAAATCTAATATTTTGGCTTGTCTTTTTAGTATATATGTGGAAGGTTTAGCCGAATTAAATCTGATTGGGTTGGGGAGTGTCGCTGCTATCAGAGCACATTCGGCAGATGAAAGTTTTTTAGCTGGCTTTCTAAAGTTGGTTTGAGCTACGGCTTCCGCCCCGTATATATATTTACCCATTTCTATCGAGTTGAGATATACCTCCATTATACGTTCTTTGCCCCATATCTGTTCGATCAGAAATGTATAATATACCTCGAGCCCTTTTCTTACATAAGATCGTCCCGACCAGAGAAATACATTTTTTGCTGTTTGTTGGCTGATCGTACTTGCTCCTCTCTGTCGTTTTCCCTTCTCGGCTTCGTTCAAAGCTTTTTCTATTTGATCGAAATCGAAACCTGAATGATCAAGAAAAAGATTGTCTTCGGAGGCTACTACAGCTAAAGGTAAACTTTTCGATATATTATCAATAGATACCCATGTGTGTTTGCAAATAACGCCTTGTCCCGAAAATAGTTGTGCCACATTATTCCATACCATTAAAGGTGTGTAGTATATCGGAACAAACTTGAATAATAAAACCTGAAATATACTGAAAGCAAAGAAAAAGAGAACTATTCTTTTCAACCATTTGAGTGTCTTTTTCAGCATATTGCTTTATTGAATAAAGGGGTTTTTTTATGATCTTTTGTTTCAGGGAACAAAGCTAATGAGTCTGAGTTAATAATTGTATGTTTTTTAGAGAAAAAAGTTAATTTGCCTAACTAAAGGGTAAAGTTTATCTTTGTTGTTACTTGACTATAACACAAATAAAATTACACACTTTTAAATAATAAAGACAAGTATGAAAAAAATCCTTATCCTTGCCTTAATGGCATTTGCATTTGCAGCATGTAGCAGCGATGATAAACAAACAACAAAAGAAGAGCTTCATGATGAACTTTACAACAAGCTTGTAACTCCTGAAATGGAGATTGGTCTAAAGAATCTTGGTGTAAGAATTTATAAAGGTATAAATCCTCCGAGGATAGAGGGTTTTTATACCAGTGGTATTTTTTGTATTGAGTCCACTTTGCCCGGCGATGTTTATAAAGGAACCCGTTTTCTTGATACCCGTTTTCATTTGTCTAATCAGAATGAGTTGATTATCAGTGTTGAAACGATGCAAATAGATCAATCAAATAACACGTTTCAATCTATATCCAATTCTGAAGGAACTTTTATTTCCGGATCAGGTGATAATTTCTCTATATTCCACGAAAGTGAAAATAAACCTGTTGATGGACACAATACTATTTCTCTACAGGTTTATTCTGGTACTGTAGTGCGCGATGCTAATGGAGCAATAACCGGAATTAGAGATTTTAAGATCGCTCTGTTGATGAAAGATAATAATGGTTGGGAAGACAAGATGCCTAATGGTGCAGGACGGGTGTTTGTAGATCCGGAAAACAAGACTCCTGCGATTACAGAAAAAGAGTATAATAACTATGTGATGCCGAAAAAGACTGCTGTAGACAGATGTTTTAAAGGTCTGTTTCTCGATCAATTAATGTAAAATTGAATTTGCTCTAATATAATAAAAACAGAAGCATTGTCTCTCAATAGAATGATGCTTCTGTTTTACTTTTTTTTGAAGAATATTATATTACTCCCTGAGCGATCATTGCTCGTGCAACTTTCATAAATCCAGCAACATTTGCACCTTTTACATAGTTGGTGTATGTTTCATTTTCTTTACCGAATTTCAAACATTGTTCATGTATGCTTTTCATTATTTCGTGAAGACGTTTGTCTACTTCTTCTGCCGACCATTGTAAATGCATTGCATTTTGACTCATTTCTAATCCCGATGTTGCTACACCTCCGGCATTTACCGCTTTTCCGGGTGCAAACAAAGTTTTTTTCTCTATAAATGAGTCTACTGCTTCTGCCGTACATCCCATATTAGATACTTCAGCTACACAGATAGTGCCATTGGTTATCAGGGTTTCGGCATCTTTAACATCCAATTCGTTCTGTATAGCGCAGGGAAGAGCTATATCTACTTTCTCTTGCCAAGGTTTTTGACTTGCATGATATGTAGAGTTTGGATATTTCTCTGCATAAGGAGCAACTATATCATCACCTGAATTGCGAAGCTCAAGCATATACTCTATTTTATTTCCGCTTATGCCATCAGGGTCATATATGTAGCCATCCGGGCCGGAAATTGTGACTACTTTTGCTCCAAGCTCTGTTGCTTTTGTTACTGCCCCCCATGCTACATTGCCAAAACCTGATACGGCAACAGTTTTTCCTTTGATGTCTATTTTCTTAGCTTTCAACATTTCCTGCACAAAGTATAATGCTCCAAAGCCGGTTGCTTCGGGACGGACAAGCGATCCTCCATATTCTAAACCTTTTCCGGTGAATGTACCTGTATTTTCATGGGCTAATTTTTTATATATACCATATAGATATCCTATTTCTCTGGTTCCTACACCTATATCCCCAGCCGGAACGTCTGTGTCGGGTCCTATATTGCGCCACAATTCGAGCATAAAGGCTTGACAAAATCGCATGATTTCAGCATTCGATTTTCCTCTGGGGCTAAAATCGGATCCTCCCTTTGCGCCTCCCATTGGAAGTGTGGTGAGAGCATTCTTGAAGGTTTGCTCAAAACCAAGAAATTTAAGTGTTGAAAGATTGACCGAGGCGTGAAACCTTAACCCTCCTTTATATGGTCCGATAACATTATTGAACTGAACTCTATAGCCGAGGTTGACCTGAATGTCGCCTCTGTCGTCTACCCATGCTACCCGAAATGTGAATATGCGGTCAGGTTCTACTAATCGTTCTATAATCCGGTTTTTCTCAAATTCGGGATGTTGATTGTATACATCTTCTATTGAGACTAGAACTTCTTTGACGGCTTGCAAGAACTCACTCTCTCCCGGGTGTTTTGCTTCTAATTCTGATAAAATGTTATTTATATTCATTGTTTTAACAATTATTCGGTTGTCTAACTATACAAATGTAAATATAAAGGAGTAAAAACTGTATCTCTTTTTTTCTGTTTTTTTTAATGAAAAATATGATTTACAACATAGAAAAAAATAGAACAATCCTCTTTCTCCTATTTTTATTTTTAATTCTTACATTTGTCGATAATTGAATGATAGTAAGTATTTCCCTATCTTTTGATATTTGTAAATTTCGAATATTTTGGTGTAAAAATATAAGAAAAGCTAAGTCTTAAAATTATGACGGATATATATAAAATAGCGAGCAAACTACGTGCTGAATCTAAACATCTTCCTATTAATAGAATAGAATTGGAAGATGCTCTGAATACTCTTATTCATAGGGTCTTATTCCCTATTTGCGATCAGGAAAAATCGAGAGAGAAGAAATTGTATTATTTTTATTCTGTTTTGGTAGAAAATATTTCAGCTTTGTTGGATAGATCGTCTGCTGAAAAAATACTAGACAAATTTGTGTCAGGATTGCCCGAGTTGCAAGATCGCTTGTATGAAGAAGCTTCAGTATATTTTAAAAATGATCCGGCAGCCAAATCTGTCGAAGAGGTTATTCTTACTTATCCCGGTTTTTTTGCACAAGTTGTTTATCGCATATCGCATGAGTTTTATATGATGAATACACCCATTATTCCCAGACTTTTTTCCGAATACGCACATTCGAAGGTTGGGGTAGATATAAATCCGGGTGCTAAGATTGGAAGTGGTTTCTATATAGATCATGGTACGGGAATTGTGATCGGCGAGACTACCCTTATAGGAAATAATGTGAAAATATATCAGGGTGTGACTTTAGGGGCCTTATTTGTTACCAAAGGACTTGCTAATGAGAAGCGGCATCCTACGATTGAAGATAATGTAGTTATTTATGCGGGAGCTACCATTCTTGGAGGAAAAACAGTTGTGGGGCATGATTCTACCATTGGGGGTAACGCATGGCTTACAAAGAGTGTTGTTCCGTATTCTCTTGTACAGCAAAATTCGGAAATAAGGATTCATAATACACTCAATAGTGTTGAAGGAATCATTGATTTTAATATATAGGTGCTAATCGTCTTGGATTCATGGATGGAGCTTGCCAATACTGCAAGGCAAAGTGTATTAAAAGAGATTACGCAAAATGAAATATACTGTAATATTTTTTTAACTTTGTAGAAATAAAATCTATCCATAATATGGGAACAGGGGCAAATAGGAATTCAGCTACTTTGATCAAAGATACTTTTAAGGAGGCTATAGATAATCTGGCTAAAGATTATAAAGGCAGTTCCCTGACTGATATTTTTATTACCGTAGATACAGAAAGTGGCGAAGTTGCTTTCTATGATGATGAGGAAAATAAGATAGCTGAGATAGTTATCTTCGATTGGGTTAATAAAGTAGCCGAATTGAATGATGAAACAATTGCATCTGTTTTGCGTAAAGTGACGGAAGAGCTTGACGAGGAGGATATATTTTCTTCTTTAGATTTGTTTAAGCCTTTTTCGGTTAATTATGCAGACGATAGTTTTGTTGTAAAAGAAGAATTGTTGCTTATCAGTGAAGATTCTATTGTGAAAATAGATAATGACTTGATGGAGAAATTTGATCGTGAATTTGATCAGTTTCTTGAAAAACTATTGAAAGAGTAGATCTTTTATTCCATATTAGATAAAAATAACTTTTTTGCTTGAGCTGAAGCAACATTTTTATTTTTTTTACGTTTATATATTATATTACACATTTAATATAGCCTAAAACTAATTGGGTTATGAGAATAAAAATATTATATTATATATCGGTGCTGTTTGTATTGTTTGCATTTGTTTTATCCTCTTGCGAAGGGGATGATAGTGCAAATACTAAAGATCTGGAAGGTCATTGGATATATCAGCAAACCAAGGCTGAGGTATATGCTGATGAGCCTGAATTGCAAGAGGCCATTCGAAATTATATTGAGACAAATAGTAAGTCCTACATAAGAAGTTATGATTTTAAAAATGATAGAACATATTATTATTATCGTAACTACGCAGAGCCTATTAAAGGAATATATAAGGCGTTGGATAAGAACTATTTTCAAATGGATGATTACAGCGGAATCAGAACTGTAATAAGCGAACCTAATTATATTTATATAATCTCGGATCGGAAAAATGAAGTTTGTAAAGCTTTGAATCTGAATGAAGATCGGATAATCAAAGTTACGGTTACAGACATTTATGAAAGAGGGTTACATCCCAATTGATTATTTACGAATATGAGATAATACATAGAAATAGAGAGGGGAGTTAATTCAATAATTCTCTTTTTTTATTTTAGAATGTTACAATTGCAAAAGTGATGATATCTCTTTTTATGGAAATTTTTATCTCAGTGATGATATGCATTTTTTTAATATCTTTGTGCTTCCAAAGTGACACAAAGAAACTTGCTACTAATATATAAAAGTTTGTATGATAGTATATAAAATATACACCACAATTCAAAGATTGTTTTATCCTCTAAGCATCGTATTTGCTTTAATTATTCTTCCCTTATTGACAACGTCTTGCGGCCTTTTCGATAAAGATCTGAAACAAGATCAACATTTAGCTGAATACAGACGACAAATGAGCCGTATTGTAGATAGTTTAGATAGTCATAAAGCTCGAATTACAGCTTTTGAAAATGTGATAGAGCATATAAAAGTTGATCAAGCCTTAATTACTCCACGTAAGAAGAATAACTTGTTGATAGAAGGAAATACATTTATTGGTAACGAATATCTGACTTTGGGGCGTTATGATAAAGCCCTTGATTATACAAACCTTGTAATAAATATAGATTCGACATCGCCAAAAGGATTTTATAGCCGTGGATGTATATATCAAATAATGGATAAAGATAGTTTAGCTATTCTAGACTATAGCAAGACTATAAGGTTGGATTCGGAATATGCCGATGCTTACTATAATCGGGGAATCATATACGAAGAGTTAGGACAGTATGACAATGCACTGAAAGATTACAACAAAGCCATAAAACTCAACCCTCCTTATATTGCTGATGTATACAATAATAGAGGAAATGCTTACCTTGCATCGGAAAATTATGACAAAGCTCTGTCTGATTATTCGAAAGTAATAGATATGGATACAGCCAATGTGAATGCATACTGCAATAGAGCAAATGTCTATGTTTTGCAAAAAGAATTGCCAAAAGCATTAGCTGATTGTGAAAAAGCAATTGCTTTAGATTCTACCAATATAGAGTCATACAGCAGAAGGGCTTCTGTTTATGAACTAATGGATAATTATTCGGAAGCTATCGAGGACTATGAAAAGGTGTTAATTTTAGATCCGCATAATAATCGAGAATCTCATGATGAGATTAGAAAAACGATTAAGAAGCTTAGAGTCGAATTAAAAAAGAAATAAGTCTTTATATATATTCTATTTTGTATAGAATACGGGTGCAAAATATGGGCGGTTTACCCATTTCCCATTGAATGGATTCAATTCTCTGATAATACCTCCCTCTATTCCGAATTTTTGAGTGATTTTCAATTCCACAGTACCTCCATAATATGTTTGAGGATACATATTCATCATTGGACCTTGCACTCCATTCCTGTCACCATTCACAGAATACTGTCCATAGGCATTCAGTCGTATGCGATCGTGTAAGATGAATTTTGCAGCACCATTTACTCCGAAATCATTATGGAAATTACCCATTAAATTGTATTTTGAAGCATAAGGCCCTGCTGAAATTATTAACCAATCCAAAGGTTGATAATTATATTGCACATCAATTGTTCTTACAGCTCCAAGAGTAGGATATGTATTTTGAACAGAAGAAGATGTCAACCACATATTATTAGTAATAGTATATCCGGAATTGAATATATAGTCGTTTGCAAACGGGTGTCGAGTGAATGTGTCACTTTCTACAGGAGGTCCTAAATAAACATCTATTGGTGGAAATTTAAAATCTTTTACCCGCTCTATCCCTTGTTCTCGTAAAGCCTCAAGATCTAAAACGTTTTTGTTTTCGGAATTATATTTTATGTTTTTATTGTAGCTAGGCTTCAGATAATTATCAAGCTTTTCATTTAGTTCTAGGCTGCCCTTCTTTAAAGCAGGTAAAGAGTCTTTAAAGACTTCGTTTTGCCCATAAAGAGTTGTTGTTATTGTTAATAGTAGTATAAAAAATATCTTTTTCATATCTATCTGTTTTTGGAGTTGAAGGTTCTGTAGCAGTCTTTTTATATCTAAAAAAGGATGTGGTTCGTTTGATGAATAAAATATCATCGAATATAATATATAAATATAACTCGAATATGTTGCAATTTATTGCTTCATAGGTAAAGCTAATAAATTATTCCTAAAAAGCGATAATAAAAGTATATAATTCTTTTAAGCTTTTTAAATCTTATATGTATTAATATATTTATATATATGTATATTTTTTATTATTTTGTAAATTGATTTTCATGCTTTATTTTTGTATTGTAGAACAAAAAAGAAAGGATCATTTTTATGAAAACAATATTGTATAAAGCATCATCGAGAGGACATGCCTTCCATGGTTGGTTAGATACTTATCATACATTTAGCTTTGCTAACTACTATGATCCTAACCGTATTCATTTTGGTGCTTTAAGAGTCGTAAACGACGATATCATAAAAGGCAGAAATGGTTTTGGTACTCATCCTCATGATAATATGGAAATTGTTACGATTCCATTATATGGCGATCTTGAGCATAAAGATAGTATGGGACATACTGAAGTTATCAAAGCCGGCGAAGTGCAGGTAATGAGTGCAGGAAGTGGTATAACTCATAGTGAATATAATGCTAACAAAGATAAACCTGTAAATCTTTTTCAGATTTGGATCTTTCCTGACAAGAAAGATGTAACTCCGCGTTATGATCAGAAAGCCTTCAATTTCGAAAAGATGAATAGTTTAGTCGAAATTGTAGCACCTATCAACGAGCAAGGGCTAGGATTAGGTATTCATCAAAGTGCATGGTTTAATATCGGAGTTTTCGACGAAGGCTATGACTTTGATTATAGTATAAAAAAAGCAGGTAATGGAATTTTTACTATGGTGATAGATGGCGAATTTACGATAGATGGACAGAAACTATATCATCGAGATGCCTTTGC
This sequence comes from Dysgonomonas sp. UBA5412, assembly GCA_002409595.1. GTDB lineage: Bacteria > Bacteroidota > Bacteroidia > Bacteroidales > Dysgonomonadaceae > Dysgonomonas. The sequence continues at coordinate 12,265 of DHNQ01000029.1, read as the reverse complement.
ATTGTCAGACACAGATAATATAAAGATTGTGGCTGATACAGAAAAAGCTCGTATATTATTGATTGATGTACCGATGTCGTTCTGATTGTGACAGATTTGAATAGAATAGAAATCCGAAGTAAAGAAAACTTCGGATTTTTTTATATAATAAAAGATGCCTTAAAATTATCGTTTAGCCTTTTTATCCTGCTTTTCGGAGTTGTGGCATCGTGGCAGTAAATGATTGTGTAGTTTTCTTTTTCCGCTTCTGCGAGGAATCTAAGTTTTTCCTTAACCGATGTTATCGCAGATATGTCATAAGCTGATATCCACTCTAAAGAAACATGTGCCGCAGTTGGGATCAAGTCTCCCGGAAATGTTTGTATCCCATCTTCAGTGTTTATATACGCAACTAACTGTCCGGCCGTGTGACCGTCAAATAATCGTAAAGAAAAGCCATCGTAAAGAAAGCTATCCGTATCCAAAAGATTCAATTGTCCCGATTCTTTTATCGGCAGAATATTTTCAAGTAAAATAGAATCCGCCTCCAAGCGGCTGGGGTGCATTGCCGTTTCCCATTGTTTTCTGCTCAGCCAGTACTTTGCATTAGGAAAAGATGGAATTATTTGGTTATCTATATTTTTTCGCGTGGCATATCCACAATGATCAAAATGAAGATGTGTCAATACTACGTCTGTTATCTCAGATGCTGTAAAACCTAATTCTTCTAAAGCCGTATTTATATCCACTAGATTATGTGGGCGATAGTAAGACATCTTCTCAACGTGTTTGTCGCCCATCCCCGTATCTATGAGTATCTTCTTAGATTTGGATACAACCAATACACAGCGCATTGATAAAGGGCAAAGATTCTCTTCGTCCGAAGGATATTTTCGTTGCCATGCACGTTTGGGAATAGCGCCAAACATAGCACCGCCATCAGCCATTATATATCCGCTTTCAATTATATGTATATCGAACATACTTATTGATTGTTTTAAGATAAAAAATAAGCGGGATAAAGATTTTGTAGATTATAATATCTACTAGGCTCTTTACTCCGCTTAAAATTAATGATTTATTTTTATTTTATTT
>DHNQ01000029.1:10476-11068 GCA_002409595.1 Dysgonomonas sp. UBA5412 | reverse complement strand
AATGATTTATTTTTATTTTATTTCTTTACTGAAAATTTAAAAATAGTTTCGCTCTTGTATTTTTCTCCCGGACGAAGAGTTGTTGTCGGCCAGTCTTTCTTGTTAGGAGTATCAGGATATTTTTGAGTTTCAAGACATATGGCTGTACGATGTTTGTATACGATTCCTTTCTTTCCGGTATCAGTTCCGTCCATAAAGTTTCCTGCATAGAACTGCACTCCTGGTTCAGTAGTATATACATCAAGTACGATGCCTGATTTCGGAGATTCTACAGTAGCAGCTACTTTGTTGATATCGCCACCTGTATTTAGCACCCAGTTATGATCATATCCCTTACCATTTGTTAATTGAACAAAGGACGCGTCCTCTATTCTTGAGCCAATCGCTGTGGGAGTACGGAAATCCATTGGCGTATTTTCTACTGTAAGTATTTCTCCGGTAGTCATAAATGTAGAATCAATTGGTGTATATTGGTCGGCATGCAACGTTAATAACCAATCAGTGTTCGTAATATTTGGATCTCCATCCATATTGAAATAAGAATGGTTTGTCAGATTAACGACAGTTGGTTTATCTGTTTCAGCTTCATATT
>DHNQ01000029.1:9427-10340 GCA_002409595.1 Dysgonomonas sp. UBA5412 | reverse complement strand
TTCAGCTTCATATTTTATTTGTAGAGCATTATCTTGGCTCAGAATATAAGTGACCTTAACATTCAGATTTCCGGGAAAGCCCTCTTCACCATCTTTAGACAGATAGCTTAATTCAAGCATGTTGTCAGTTGCCTGTTTAACATCAAAAACTACAGTATGAAAACCCTTGTCTCCACCATGTAAAGTATGACCATAATTGTTTTTAGGAAGATCATATTTCACATCATCCAATTCGAAAGTACCATTCCCGATTCGGTTTCCATATCTGCCAATGATTGCCCCATAATTGGATGGGATATTTATATAGTCCTGAATAGAATCAAAACCAAGAACTACATCTTTCTTTTTCCCATCTTTGTCAGGAACCATGATAGATACAATTCGTCCACCTAGATTTGTAATACACACTTCCATTCCTTTTTCGTTAGTAAGGACGTACAAATCCGTTTTCTTTCCATTCACTTCGGTTTCAAATTTAGTTTTATCCAATCCCGATTCTGTGAGTTTTCCAACGGGCGCGTCTTTGCATCCCGCAAGTAGTAGAGAAGCAGCAATAGCTGCACAAAAAATCTTTTTCATAAGGTTATATTTATTTGAGTGAATTAATTTCTACTCCTTCATTTGTCATTTTAACGGGTTTGATATATCCGTTTTCATCAAATACCATTTCATCAATACATGTTACACGGTGGTTGCCGTCTGTTTCGGTCAATGGTCTACGGTGATAAACAATATACCATTTATCCGATTTTGGTTCGTGGATCACAGAATGGTGTCCTGCTCCTCTGCCTATTTCGGAATCTTGTTGTAGTATTTTCTCTATACGTTTAAATGGACCGAATGGACTATCGGCAATAGCGTACGCCACACTGTAGTCAGGACCGGTCCAACCGCCTTCCGACCACATGAAATA
>DHNQ01000029.1:6264-9304 GCA_002409595.1 Dysgonomonas sp. UBA5412 | reverse complement strand
CCGCCTTCCGACCACATGAAATAGTATTTGTCATTGTGTATAAACATAAACGGTCCTTCTACATAGTTTTCAGGAGTTACTTCTTTATATAATGTTCCATCTTCGAAAGGTACAATTCCAGTAAAGTCATCATTCAATTTCGCTACATTACAATGCTTCCAACCTCCATAATAAATATAGTAACTGCCATCTTTATCCTGAAATACGAATTGGTCGATTGGTTGAGCTCCGTTGTAGAATTTATCTATAAGCGGTTTTCCGATATGATCTTTAAAAGGTCCTTCAGGTTTGTCTGAAACGGCAACACCTATTCCGCCATATTCATTATCGTTCTGAATATCATTTCCTCCAAAGAATAAGAAATATTTATTATCTTTCTTTACAATGGCGGGAGCCCACATTGCTCTCTTTACCCATTTTACGGACGATGTATCTACGATTCTTTCATGCTTAGTCCAGTTAACCAAATCGGGCGATGAGAAAGCATCCATAAACACTTGCTCCTCATACGGAGCCGAATAGGTTGGATAGATCCAGTATTGGTCGTCAAAAATAATACCTTCAGGATCTGCATACCATCCTTCAAAAACGGGATTTCCGGCAGTTTGTTTTGGTTCAGACTCTGTTTGTTTGCGTTGGGCACACGCTTGAAGAATTAGAAAACTTGCAATAGCAAGCAGGTAACAGTTTTTCATTTGCTTAATCTCTTTTAATTAATAACTTATAAATTTAGAAATAATTTTAAATTAAAATGTTCTATTTTAGAATATTTTGATTTTTATAGCTAATAAACTATCTTTGTTTGAATGCATAAATATGCTGTTGAGGACAACAAGATCCTTTTTGGACTGTTTATAATATAATAAATTAATAATTTCCATTCGCTAATGAAATCGGTATATACTTTCGATCATATTTTGGAATACGTAAATTCTTCCATCAGTACAATAAAATATCATAATCAACCTCAATCTCTTTTCGAACCCATCACTTATATTCTCTCATTAGGAGGCAAGCGGGTTCGTCCGGCATTGGCTCTTATGTCCTACAACTTGTATAAAGACGATATAAAACGTGTTGTTCCCATTGCTTTAGCGATAGAAGTGTTTCATAACTTTACGCTTCTCCATGATGATCTGATGGATAGAGCTGCAATGAGACGAGGAAAGCCTACCGTACACATTAAGTGGGATGATAATACGGCTGTGTTATCAGGAGATGCAATGTTGATAGAAGCATATAAGGAATTGGCAAAAATAGAAACTGAATATTTGCCTCCCGTTTTGGATCTTTTCTCACAGACAGCTACTGAAATCTGTTGCGGACAGCAATATGATATGGAATTTGAGCGAAGGCTCGATGTTTCTATTGACGAATATCTGGAGATGATAAGGCTCAAAACAGCTGTTTTATTGGCATGTGCCTTAAAGGAGGGAGCAATAGTGGCAGGAGCATCGGCAGAGGATGCGGACAACCTTTATCAATTCGGGATTAATGTGGGATTGGGTTTTCAATTAAAAGACGATTTACTCGATGTATATGGAGATAGCAGTAGTTTTGGAAAAAGAATCGGTGGAGATATTCTTTGCAATAAAAAAACCTATTTATTGATCAATGCTTTGGCTGATAATACGACCAGAGAAGAACTGATCGGGTGGATGAATAAAACTGACTTTGACGAAAGTGAAAAAATAGAAGCTGTTACTGCCATCTATAATAAACTAAAATTGAAGCAAAAATCGGAACAACTTATCAACGATTATTATAGGCAGGCACTGTCTTGTTTAGATAAAGTGTTTGTAGACAGAGAGAAGAAAAAGGAGTTATATGATTTAGCAGGAAACTTAATGACAAGAATTTCATAATAACAAAAATGCCATGCCATATCGCCGTTTACCCAATACAGACAATGCTCGGATAAAAGCTCTGAAAACTGCGATCGAAAGACATAACTCTTTATTTGGACAAGATGTCGTATTGCTTGATATCCGCAAATTGGAGCTTATGTTGTTAAATTTTGAGAATGCTCAAGTTCGTTATCGCGATAGTTTACAGACTCAGGCTGCGGCAAATAGAAAGTTTCAAAAGTTAGTAAAGAATGCTCGGCTTTACATCTCTCATTTTATACAAGTGCTGAACCTTTGTGTTATTCGTAACGAAATAAAAAAAGAGCAAAAACAGTATTATAATATTGATCCCGACAATTTTGCAGTTCCCGATTTAGCGAGCAATGATGCAATATTGTATTGGGGCGACAGCATAATTAAAGGAGAGCAGACTCGGATTGTGCAAGGTGGTGCGCCAATCTACAATCCTGCTATTGCACGTGTAAATGTGGCTTATTCATTATTTAGAGATGCATATTTTGCCCAAAAGACATATCAGAATACAACTATTCGAGAATTGGACTCGTTGACAGAGCAGAGAACGGGGGTAGATAAGGTGTTGGCTGTACTTTGGAATCAGATAGAAGACGCATTTGCCGGTTTATCTCCTAAAGAGCGTTTGAACCGGTGTAAGGAATATGGTATTGTATATTATTTAAGAAAAGAAGAAAAAGGTAAAAGTGAAAATAGTTGATACCCATACACATATTTATTCAGAAGAATTTGACGAAGACTTGGCTGAAATCATTTCTAGAGCAAAAAAGTCGGGAGTAGAAAAAATATTATTGCCTAATATTGATGTCGAATCATTAGAACGGTTACATCGAGTGTCGGATACCTATTCCGGTTATTGTTTACCGATGATGGGCTTACATCCTACTAGTGTGAATACTGATTGGGAGAATCAACTCGAGATAATAAGAAAACAGTTTGATAACCGTTCATACATTGCTGTTGGTGAAATAGGTATTGATCTATATTGGGATCAGACATTCAAGGACGAACAAACGCGAGCTTTTGAAGAGCAACTTCGTTGGAGTATTGAGTACAATTTACCTGTTTCTATTCATACACGAAATGCTACGATGGAATGTATCGAAAGTATAAAAAACATTGGAGTAGGGCACTTGCGAGGAGTATTTCATAGTTTTGGA
>DHNQ01000029.1:3851-6118 GCA_002409595.1 Dysgonomonas sp. UBA5412 | reverse complement strand
TTTCATAGTTTTGGAGGTAATAGCGAAGAGTTAAAACAAATATTATCCTTAAATAATTTTCTGTTGGGTATCAATGGTGTTGTAACATTTAAGAATTCGACCTTACCGTCAGTCCTCAAAGAGACAGATTTATCTCATTTAGTTATTGAAACAGATGCTCCTTATCTAACGCCAGCTCCTTTTAGAGGAAAGCGAAATGAGGTTTCCTATACTACGTATATAGTTGAGAAATTAGCCGAGATCTACAATGTAGAAGCCAATGTTGTAGGCGAAATAACAACAGAAAATGCAGCAAAAATGTTTGCCTTACAAAAATAATTCTGTCTTTGCATTCGCAATCACAAAAAAGGAGAGGTGCTCGAGAGGTTGAAGAGGTACGCATGGAAAGAATAACAATCTAAATTTTATTAAAAATAGATCTGACTGTAAAATAGTATTTTACAGTGTAGTTTCTTCTTGCTTTGATAGTAGGTTTATATATTATATATACACTTTTGTAGTCATTTGGTGCTTTTGGTTAATAATTCTATTAATATTCCATACAAAAATAGTAAGTAGCTATTAATACTTTTCTAGAGACTACTTACTATTTTATTATTTCCTATCATAATGGATAGTTTATAATTTATTTATTTTTCTAATTCGATAAAACATTCTTCTAAATTCTTAGGTATATAAATCCCATTAATGGAGTCCTTTTCTGTTTTTGCAATGTATTCATTATACTCTTTTTCTCGTTTTAGTATATGTTTTTTTATCTGTTCTTCTAAATTTATAGGTTTATTGTTTAAGTAGCGATGATATGAAATTAATATTGTCTCATAAATATCTTGAGAATCATACAAACCTTTCAGATTAAAATATTTTGTTAACCTTGAGCCTTCATATAATTTCCATGCATGAAAATAGTCTGTACCATACATAAATTCAGGATGGCAATATATACTATCTTCAGACAAGGTCTTTATAAGAAGAATCTCATTATCTTCCATGGTTTTATCTAAAATAATAAAACATTTATCTATTGCTTTAGGAATGGGAAGCTCGTAAATATCTTCTTTATTTTGACCTATAAGAAGAGTTGCTTGCATAAATAATAGTATAATTAAAATGTAGTTCTTCATATTGAGGCTATTTAAAGTTTACAGGAGTATCAAATATACAAAAAGGGTGAATAATTCCACCTGAACCTGCAACTATTTTTAGGACAAATAAAAGCGAATAGTTCCAATTTTTTATTAATTCATTTCTTGGACTGCAAATGATGGTGGGATGTTTGTCTGTTAAGGCTATTGTGGTTGCTCCACAACCTGTAAGCTCTTTGTTCAATACTCCATTAGGAAGTTCAAAACCTTCTAATTCACTTAGAAGCTGAATACCACTTGGTACTTTAATTCCCTATTTAATCATAATATTATTTACCGGAACATTTTTTTTGATAAATTCTTATTTTTATAAAGGAAGGCTGGGAAAGAAAAAGTTCCAGACTTAATTTAAACTTCAACAGCCTTTCTTCATTGGAAAAGCAAAAGCATGTATTTTTTATCACATATGTAAATAAATTAACATAAAATATTTTTATTGTGTTGTTTTAATTTTATTTTATAGGCTTTCATATATACGTAATATTGTTCTTGTTTTAGTAGATTGATTCTGATATTACAAGTATATTGAGGAGAAATATATTTGAAAATGATACTTTATGTCTCAGAATTTTAATCATTATCGAAATTAATAAATGTCTCATATCAACGCAATAAGTCGCAATAGAAGATGAAATATATTTTTATCATCTTCTCCTCTCTACAGAGCCTAATATTCTACGTATAATAAGTTTTTCATTATTTCATCTATCTGATTATGTAAATATATTTCTGTAGGAATCATGTTTAAAACAATTACCTAGATTTATTATTGCTAGTTTGATGCTTCTAATGAATTCATTATATCCTTAAACCATTTAGTAAATTTCAAATTATATCCCTTATCAAAGGCTTTAAGCATTAAATATCTATTGAAAGAGATAATTGAATTAATTTTTTTTGATTGTTTATAAGCCATATAATCATTAATACATGTCCCTAAATTTAGTTTGCCACTAGAAAACAAATTCTCTAATTTTAACAATGTATCAATATTTACCATAACAACATCTTTAACTGTATATCCAGTTAGATCATAATGTTCTTTCAACTCAATAAATTTTTCATTAATTATATAATTAACACCATCTATATCTAAGCAAGAATCTTGATAAACAATAATAG
>DHNQ01000029.1:3587-3738 GCA_002409595.1 Dysgonomonas sp. UBA5412 | reverse complement strand
AGAATCTTGATAAACAATAATAGGAAATATACTTAAATGACGTTGTGATATAATATCTAACTTTTCAAATATTATAGGAAGTTTCTCTTCTATAGTATTCAATAATTGAGTTATTCCTTTAGGCTTTCTTTTTTTTCTTTTTTTATTATTA
>DHNQ01000029.1:1835-3391 GCA_002409595.1 Dysgonomonas sp. UBA5412 | reverse complement strand
TTTTTTTTCTTTTTTTATTATTAAGTTTATCAAAAGAGGATTCTACAAATTGTTCTATCAATTCCTGTTCTATTGTATTATAACTATCTGAACATTTAATATTAGCATTTAACTTAATATCCTTATATTCAAATAAAAATATCCTAGAAGCATCCCTTATATAAAAATCTGGTTCTCCATCATTCAAGGCATCTTTCAGTTCCTTTCCTGTATATTTGATAAATGAATATTTTGTAAAACACCTATTTATTACTTGATAGAATAGCACTTGCTCAGAAAATTGCTGTCCTAATAGTTGTTTTAATTGAAGATAGCCTGATACACCACTCTCATCCTTATGTTTTGCTAAAACCCTAGCCAAATCAAATAAAAAACTTTGGAAAAATTTATCTTTAAGGAACTTTATAAATATTACAATATAAGTGTTTTCATCTATTCTAAAGATTGGCTTTTCTCTTATTTTTGTAAAATCATTTGAGAACTCAGTGTAAGCTTTATCATTTATACACATTGAATTTAAAATGTTTTTCAGATAATCATATTTTTCATCTACAACAACTTTATTGGTTTTTCCCTCTTCATTCATTGCCATATCTAAAAATAACCTAAATAATGGATATAAGTAATCAATCCAATTTGATAGACCATATTCTTCTACATATATATTTAAGTATTGTCCAAAAACCTTATTAGATTTACAAAAATCTATAAAGCAATAAAACTTAATAATCTCCATATCCATATATATCAGAGGATAATCTAAATCATTTTGTTTCATTTGAGTGGGAACATATATATTGAGGAATGATAATATATTTAATAAATCAATATTTTTTATATTGGTTGTTTGTTCTTCACAACAAATAAAATATGCTTTTAATAAATTGGAATAATCAATTTCTGTAAGTTCCCTTGTTTGCTTATTATTTATAAGAATCAATGCCTCTGTTAATTTTAATAAAGCATATTTATCAACAAAAACATATTCTTGTATATTTATTCTTTGTAAATAATTTACAATGATGTATTGAAGAGATTTATCTAATTTGAATAAAATAGGTGCAAAATTAGAAAATGAATCATGTGTAGCCATCCTTGTTGTCTCTAGAAAATTCCAATATGTAATAAATTCTATTGCAGAATAAGTAGGTATATCCTTCAATAGGATATTAAGATTCATTTCTTTATCATCTGGAAATAGACAAGAATAAGTAATTTGTTTTCTAACCTGAGGAGTTGATCCTATTTTACTCTTTTTCATATGATTAGTTTTAATGTAAATATACAAAAGGGCAATAAATAAACTTGCCCTTTTATTTAAAATCTACAACAAATTCTTCATTGCTTCATCTATCTGACTATTCTCAAAGCTATCTAAATAAATCTGAGTAGTTTTTAAATCTGAATGTCCTAAAGCCTCACTTATAATAGCCACATTAATCCCAGACCTTTTCAAAATGGTTGCAAATGAATGTCTTGCACAATATGTAGTTAGGGGGATAGAAAGATTAATACTTTCTCCAATCTTCTTTAGATTCTTATTAGCTACATAAGTA
>DHNQ01000029.1:560-1651 GCA_002409595.1 Dysgonomonas sp. UBA5412 | reverse complement strand
AGAATCATCCAAAATAGGAAATATATAGTCATTATTGCAATTCTCATATCTTTGCATAATTTTTAAGGCGTAATGTTGAAGTAAAAAACTTATCTGTTTCCCTGTCTTGTGTCTTTTATAAACTATCCTATTGGAGATTATATTACTTCTCTTCAAATGTGCTATATCTACCATATTTATACCACACCCTAAATAACTGAAAATAAACAAATCCTTGCTGAATTGTAATAAAGATTGAGGTCTTTTGCTTATAGTCTTTACATCCAGAGATATAATTTTCTGAATATCTTCTTTTAGAATGGACCTCTTCGGAGTAGAATCTTTTAGTTTAGAAACATTGTATTCATTAAATGGGTAATAGTCTTTCTTTACAATATTATCCTTTACAGCCTTATTATATACTGCTTTAAGAGTCCTCATTTTTATACTGATACTATTATTCTTATTCCCTATACTTCTCAAATGAGTTTCATATTTATTTAGGAATGGTACATCTATATCTACAAATTGCAGTTGATTAATCTTTGTAAATCTTTCTAAAGAGTTGTACAATGCTTGGTAATGAGTTGCATTGCCTATTCTATTTTCTTTTGTTAGATTCTCTATGACTGAATTTAGGTAATCACTTATAGATATATTTTTAGTTGGTCTTTCTACAGATTCAATAAGTTGGTTTATTGAATACTCCTTTGCTATAGTTTGAAATTCTAATATTTGTTTTTGGTATTTAGATAGTTTTTCTGTGATAATGTTATCTAAGTATTCTCTATCTGGACAATTAGGTCTTAACTTATTCTTTTTTGAATCCCAATATTGAGGTTGTATGTTAATTCCTATTCTAATATATTTTCTCTTTTTATTTTGTGTAATTCTTATTGATAAAGGGATTTCTCCATTTGCAGAAGGTCTGTGATTTTCTCCAATTACATCAATTTTAGCTTTCATTTTTTGTATACATTTTTGTATACACCAATGCCTAAAAAGTATCTAAAATCATATCAAAAACTACTAATGCTTTTACCTCTTGCATATCCAAAAATATCTCGTATCTTTGTCCCACAAATAAAAGGAGAGGTGCTCGAGTGGTTGAA
>DHNQ01000029.1:0-355 GCA_002409595.1 Dysgonomonas sp. UBA5412 | reverse complement strand
AGTTCGAATCTCTTCCTCTCCGCTAAGAAAGTGGCTTAAATGGCCACTTTTATTGTTTTAAAACGGTTTCTAAAGCCATTCTTTAACATTACAGAAAATCAAAAAACTTCATAAATACTCATTCGTTTGATACTTTTTTTTAATAAGTATCAAATCAGGTATCAAATTTTATATCTTTACATAATCAACGAATTACGGCTATGAAAGATTGTACAATAAGATTTGTATTTGACCGCAAAAATGAATCCGGATTCAAGGGTAAAAAGAAGGGTGTTAAATACAAAGAAGATGGACTCCTACAAATAGAGGTGAAAAAAGACGGTACAGACAAACGTGGAGAAAACAGTTAAAAATG